>NZ_CP183886.1:0-729166 GCF_048572955.1 Pristimantibacillus sp. PTI5 | reverse complement strand
TCTGCATTTATAGTTACACTTGATTTATGCTACAAGATTTATAGGACCAAGTTCTTGACATCCGACAAAAATGTAGGATGACATATACAACGATGACTATAGACTTCTATCTAACAAAGCCCCGACTTGTTTGGCCATGACTTTAGGCGAATAAGGCATTCCATTCCTGATCCACCATTCGATTACCCCTACATAAGCCGTTCCGGCATATTGCAGCATTACATCTTCATTTAGATCGGTATTTCTGCCGCTTTCTTTATCGATCTCCTCTTTGAATCCTATCATGACAAAATCAATAAGCCGATTTCTGAATGACGGTGCTCCTTTGCTCGCTAGCATGGTCGAAAAAAACAAATAATTGTTCTCGAAGTATTCAAAAAAGGGTAATAGAGCGTTGCTCCAATCCAGCTTGCATGCCCAATCACCCATCTCTCTTAATTCATTGATATGTGCCTCAATGAGTTTATCCAATAAATCAAATTTATCTTGGTAATGAAGATAAATGGTTCCTCGATTTATATTTGCCCGATCGGCAATATCCTGAATTGTAATGTCATCGAAATTCTTTTCCGTCATCAGCTCAATAACCGCTTTTTTCATGGATTCCTGCGATTTAAGAATTCTCCGATCCACTTTTGCCATCTTAAAGATCCACCAGACTTTCTTGGATAATTGACATTATCGAGAGTTATGTTGAGATATCAACAAATCACGTGTCTTTAACCATTGAGTTTACGTACTTAATTAAATAATAATAGACATAAGTTGATTAATCAATTCAATTTGATTAGATAACAGATATTGATATATGGAAAAGGAGACAAGGCCCATGTGCAAAACTCACGTTCTAAGTGTTCCATCTGCCAAAGCGGCATTTGAAAAGAGCACAATTGAAAGGAGACAATTACGATCGGATGACGTCTCGATCGATATTAAGTTTAGCGGCATTTGCCATTCCGATATTCATAGTGCCTACGGGGACTGGAAAGGCGGAATTTTTCCTATGGTGCCTGGTCATGAAATCACCGGGGTTGTAACGGCAGTAGGGAAGAAGGTCACGAAATTTGCTGTAGGTGATCGAGTTGGCGTAGGCTGTTATGTGGACTCTTGCGGCGAGTGCGAATATTGCATCCGAGGAGAAGAACAGCATTGTTCAAAAGGCTTTGTAGCTACCTATAACTCCTTGGACTACGACGGCAATCCAACCTATGGCGGTTACAGCCAAAAAATCGTAGTTACCGAAAGATTTGTTGTGCATATCCCGGATCGCCTGGAGTTAGATTTAGCCAGTCCGCTTTTGTGCGCCGGTATTACCACTTACTCCCCCTTGAAACGCTGGAATGCCGGTCCAGGAAAAAAGGTAGCGATTCTGGGAATGGGTGGTCTTGGCCACGTTGGGATACAGTTCGCGCATGCGATGGGGGCTGAAGTTACAGTCTTAAGCCGGGCGAAAGATAAGGAAAACGAAGCGTTGAGCTTTGGCGCGGATCATTACTTTTCAACTCTTGATCCTGGAACTTTCAACACGTTAGCCGGCCGTTTCGACCTGATTCTAAACACCGTGTCCGCCAATATCGACGTAGATTCGTATTTATCGCTACTTCGCGTAGACGGAACGCTTGTTAATGTGGGCGCGCCGGCGGAACCAAGTCAATACAACGTGTTCTCTCTAATCATGAGTCGCCGCAGTATTGCGGGGTCCTTGGTTGGCGGACTTCCGGAAACGCAAGAGATGCTTAATTTTGCTGCCGCCCATGGCATTACTCCTCAAATCGAGGTCATTCGTGCCGATCAAGTAGACGAAGCCTATGAACGAATTCTGCGCAGTGACGTACGGTACCGTTTCGTTATCGACATATCCACTTTATAGACCCGAATGGACGATAAAATTAAAAATCATTCACTCCGATTGGCTCTGATATTGGCCGCATTTTCCGCATTGGGGCCATTTACTGTTGATATGTATCTCGCGTCGCTTCCGCAGATCATGGATTTTTTCGGAACAAACGCATCCATGATTCAAGCGAGTTTAACCGCCAGCCTATTAGGATTAGGCTTAGGCCAGATGGTTATGGGACCTTTAAGCGATAGTTATGGAAGACGTACGCCATTGCTGATCTCCATGATTCTGTATATCGTTTCATCGCTCGGTTGTGCTTTTGTACCAAATATTGAATCCTTCATCGTTTTACGCTTCATCCAAGGGGTTGCCGCATCGGCCGGACTCGTGATTTCCCGTGCTATTGCTCGCGACAGATATAGCGGAGTCGAAATGACGAAATTTATCGCTCTGCTTACTATGATCAGCAATGCAGCTCCATTAGTTTCCCCGAATGCCGGAAGTGCCGTCACATCGTACAGCTCTTGGGTTGGCGTGTTTGTTTTTTTGGGGCTGTTAGGAATACTATTAACGGGGATCACAACATGGGGGTTAGAGGAAAGCTTGCCTATAGAGCATCGTGTCCCAAGTAACTTCAAGGCATTAATGAGGAACTACAATCGTTTGTTTCGTGATCGAACGTTTATGGGATATGCCCTTGTAAATGGTATTTTGTTCGCTGGTGTATTTGCCTTTGTTGCCGGCACTCCCTTTATCTATCAGAACATTTTTGGTGTGTCGCCGCATCTATTTTCGATCCTGTTTGCAATGAACGGTCTCGCTATTATGATTGGATCGCAAGTTGTCAAACGAGTGGCTGGTCGGCTGACGGAACAAAGTATATTTCGGATTGGATTATCGTTGTCCTTTGTTTCTACTTCCGCTATCCTGATTACAGTTCTTTTTAATGGCTCATTATCGGCAATATTTGTTTCTACCTTCTTATTCGCTGTATCCATCGGAATCATTGGACCTGTTTCTTTTACCTTAGCGATGGAGCCGCATGGACAAATTGCGGGGAGTGCGTCTGCCGTGCTCGGCACTTTTCAATTTGCATTAGGCGCAGTTACTTCTCCGCTTGTGGGAATTGCGGGCGAGAATTCGGCCATTCCTTTCGGAATCGTTATTTTTACAACCAGTCTACTGGCTATCGTTTCCTATATCGTCCTCATTAGGAAGGTGAAGACCGTAAGGGGTAGACACAACAACGTGGAAACAAATACCTAACTCATACGGAGGGACTTAGAATATTAAAATCAGAAGCGTATACGGCCCCGCATGTACGGTGGTATGAGAGAAAGGAGGCTGGCCGCCTCCTCCTACTTGATTTATTAATGGGATATAAGGAGCAGTTTGCCGTGGCAGCTGCTTCTTTTCTTTATTAAGCTAACGGGCAAGTTAGCTCAGTAAGAACCCGACGCAACTTCAGGATTTACTTAGGCTGAATAGGATCGCTAGGGAACTTTGCAGTGACGGAGTTCGGCTCGAACCATGGTTTTTAATGAGATTAATGATAGCGGGAAATCAAAAAAGAACCTGGTAGCTTTATCAGGTTCTTGTAGATTGCATATAAACAGACACGATGATATAATCAGATCAGGACTTTATAGGTTAAAATGACATAATTGTTTCATCTTACATTTAAAGTGTACCATGCCGGTGAACTCTTGTCAAATATTTTTCTCAATTTAATGGTTAGGAGTGATATTGAATGAGTTCTTTGGTTCTCGGTTTTCAGGAAATGGAAAAAACGCAGCTTTTGCTCGTTGGCGGAAAAGGGTTAAATCTAGGGGAATTATCAAAAATTGATGGAATACAAGTACCAGAAGGATTTTGTGTTACAACAGTGGGTTATCAAAAAGCCATCGAACAAAACGAAATGTATCATACTTTGTTGGATCGACTAACCATGCTAAAAGCAGAAGATCGAGATCAAATTGGTGAAATCTGCAGGAAGATTCGACAAATCATTTTGGAAGTAGAAATTCCTTCCGATGTTGTGAAAGCAGTTACTCACTATCTCTCCCGGTTTGGTGATGAACATGCATATGCAGTGCGTTCTAGTGCGACCGCTGAAGATTTACCACATGCCTCTTTTGCTGGTCAACAAGAAACCTATTTAAATATCATCGGCAAAGAAGCAATCATGCAGCATATCAGCAAATGTTGGGCTTCCTTATTTACGGATCGCGCGGTAATCTACCGTATGCATAATGGATTTGACCACAGTCAAGTATATTTATCCGTTATCGTTCAAAGGATGGTTTTCCCACAAGCTTCCGGGATTTTATTTACCGCTGATCCGATTACTTCTAACCGAAAGATGCTATCAATCGATGCCAGTTTTGGACTTGGAGAAGCGCTGGTCTCTGGCTTGGTATCTGCCGATTGTTATAAAGTACAGGAAGAGGAAATCGTCGATAAGATGATTGCAACCAAAAAATTGGCTATCTATGGACTAAAAGAAGGCGGAACAGAGACACAGGAGATCGATCCTGATCAGCAAAAGACTCAAACACTTACTGAACCGAAAATTTTACAACTGGCACGCATCGGAAGACAGATCGAAGCTTATTTCGGCCGCCCCCAGGACATCGAATGGTGTTTGGTTGATGATACATTTTATATTGTCCAGAGTCGGCCAATCACTACTTTATACCCGATCCCTGAAGCGAATGATCAAGAAAATCACGTCTATGTATCGGTCGGTCATCAACAAATGATGACCGACCCCATGAAACCATTGGGACTGTCTTTTTACCTGTTAACCACTCCTGCACCCATGCGTAAAGCTGGTGGAAGGTTGTTTGTTGATGTTACACATATGCTGGCTTCACCTGTCAGCAGAGAAACTTTCTTAAATACCCTGGGAAAATCCGATCCGCTCATAAAAGACGCATTTATGACCCTAATAGAGCGAGATTTTATAAAATCGTTACCAGATGATAGAAAAGAACTGAGTCCCGGTAATAGCAGTAAAGGTTGGTCGTCTGCAGGTTTTCAAGCACAAATCGAAAACGATCCGGCAATCGTTTCTGATTTGATTAAGAACAGTCAAACATCGATAGAAGAATTAAAACAAAACATCCAAACGAAATCAGGAGCAGATTTATTTGATTTTATTCTGGAAGATCTCCAGGAATTAAAGAAGATCTTATTTGACCCACAAAGTTCAAAAGTTTTTATGACGGCTATGAATGCTTCGTCATGGATCAATGAAAAAATGTACGAGTGGTTAGGTGAAAAAAACGCAGCAGATATGCTTTCTCAATCTGTACAAAACAACATTACTTCGGAAATGGGTCTGGCGCTATTGGATGTCGCAGATGTGATTCGTCCTTATCCGGAAGTCATTGATTATTTAAAACATGTAAAAGATGATAATTTTTTGGATGAACTGGTTAAGTTTGATGGTGGACAGGAAACTCAAGACGCTATCTATGCTTATCTCAACAAATACGGAATGCGATGTGCCGGTGAAATCGATATTTCGAGAACTCGTTGGCGTGAAAAACCAATTACGCTTGTCCCCATGATTCTCAGTAATATCAAAAACTTTGAGCCGAATGCTGGCAATCGGAAATTTGAGCAAGGGCGACAGGAAGCTTTAGAAAAAGAACAAGAATTATTAGAACGATTGAAGCAATTACCGGATGGTGAACAAAAAGCCTATGAAACAAAACGAATGATCGACCTAATCCGGAATTTCATCGGTTATCGTGAATATCCAAAATACGGCATGATTAATCGCTACTTCGTTTATAAGCAGGCTTTGCTGAAAGAAGCCGAACGACTCGTACAAGCTAGCGTTATTCATGAAAACGAAGATATATACTATCTTACTTTTGAAGAACTTCACGAAGTCGTACGCACAAATAAACTGGATTATCAGATCATCAGTAAACGAAAAGACGATTACAAATTTTTTGAAAAACTAACTCCCCCACGTGTAATCACGTCTGATGGTGAAATCATTACGGGTGAGTACAAACGAGAAAATCTGCCAGACAAAGCAATTGTAGGTCTACCTGTTTCTACCGGAGTTATAGAGGGACGGGCACGTGTCATCTTAAACATGGAAGATGCTGATCTGGAAGATGGAGATATATTAGTCACCGCCTTTACTGACCCTGGCTGGACATCATTGTTTGTATCCATTAAAGGCCTGGTTACCGAAGTTGGCGGACTGATGACCCATGGAGCCGTTATCGCTCGTGAATATGGCTTGCCGGCAGTTGTCGGAGTGGAGAATGCTACCAAACTGATAAAAGATGGGCAACGTATTCGCGTGCATGGAACAGAAGGGTATATCGAAATTTTGTAATGGCTGAATACGTCAAGTAAAAGCCTTTGGCAGTAAATCAATTGCAGTGAAGAAGTCAGGGGTTCAGTCCGCGCGGACAGAGCGAATGAGAAGGAGCACGGCGTCTGAATCAATCGCTAAAACTCCTTACCGAGTAAGCTACGTCAGCAATATAATCATGATTCAGTCTGCCATTAATGGAAAGGCGAGCTTATTTCAGGTCTCTTCCCCTAAGTTCCAACCAAACAAAAACCTTGTGGCATCGAGAAATCCCGTTGCCACAAGGTTTTTTATATAGCATTGATTTGCAGAAAATAATGCCATAGTCACAGTGCGGATCATGCAGACCTGACGTCAGACAAAACTTAAATAGGATCATAAGCTTCGGTAATTTTCATACGGAGGTTTTTAACATGTAAGTATAAAAATATGGTTGACATGACACTAAAAGGTGTCCTATAATAAAAATGACACTAAATGGTGTCGGATTGGTGGCAGCCATTTGAAAAGCTTGGAATCTAAATAAGTTCACTTGAAACAATTATGAGGAGGAATGAGTATGATTATCGGTGCGGAAACAACCGCGAAAGTCGAAACCCAGCCCGAGGAAAAATGATTGCTTATTGGACAGTCACATTACTACTTGCAGCAGCTGTTATGTTAAGTGGTATCGGGCAATTGATGCAATATGGGGGAAACGTCGAGTTAGTGACGAATCTTGGTTACCCATTATACGTCATGACCATTCTCGGGATTTGGAAAGTGCTTGGAGCCATCGCTCTCGTCATGCCAGGTTTTCCTCGGCTTAAAGAATGGGTTCACGCTGGCATCTTCTTTTTAATGACTGGTGCGGCTTTATCTCATGCGTTTGCTAATGATTATGGTGATAGCGGGTTTAATATTATCCTTCCGTTTTCATATGCTGCACTAAATATTGCCTCGTGGGCGCTACGACCTAAGAGCCGTAAGCTTTAAGGAGTTGGGGGAATTAATGGATTCCCTTCGTTTAATCTACTCCAGAAAACAATAATTTTGGAGGGAGAATGCTATGAGTGAGAACAACCAGTTGCGGGATGTGTTTGACGCGATTGCAGATCCAACTAGGCGCCGATTAATTCGTCTGTTAGCAGAGGCAGAGGAAGTACCGCTTCATGAATTAACGGAACAGTTTCAAATGGGCCGTACAGCGGTATCCAAGCATTTGACAATCCTTAAAGAGGCCGGACTGGTACTTGACCGAAAAGTCGGCAGAGAAACGCGATTTAGGCTAAATGCCTCGCCGCTCAGAGAAATTCAAGATTGGGTGGCTTTCTATAGCAAGTTCTGGAGTATGAATATGTTGCGCTTGAACCAACTATTAGAGGAGGAAGAAGAATGAACTTAACATTATCCTTGGATTTTCAGTATACGACATCGATCGAGAAGCTTTGGTCCGCGTTAACCGATTCAAATAAGCTATCCAAGTGGGTGGCCAATATCCACACTGGTCAAGCGATGGAAAATGATTTTAAGCCTGTCGTAGGACATCGGTTTCAGTTTCGCACGCAGCCGACCGAATGGTGGGATGGAATTATTGACGGCGAAGTGCTTTTTGTTGATGCGCCAAACCAGGTGTCTTATACTTGGGTCAGCGGAGGAGAGAAGCACACGGTCACCTGGAAGCTGCAGGATTTAGGCGACGGAAAGGTTAACCTTCATCTCGAACAAACCGGACTCTCAAATGCTCAAGCTCTTAATGGAGCTAAGTATGGATGGAGTAAATGGTGCGGCGAGCTTGAAACGGTGTTGGAACAATAACCGCATTCGGCAAATTGGCCGTTACAGAAAGAATTGATGCAATTGAAAATGATCATACTTGACTATTAGCCAATGAGGAGTGTTCCTTTATGACGACAAGTAAAATGAATCCTAAGGTTGACGGATTTTTAAGAAAGGCTAAAAATTGGAAGGAAGAATTCGAGGAGTTGAGAAAAATCGTTCTTGACTGTGAGCTGACTGAAGATTTTAAGTGGATGCATCCTTGTTACACGTTTCAAGGTAAAAACATCGTTTTAATACATGGGTTTAAAAATTACTGCGCGCTTCTGTTTCACAAAGGCGCCTTGTTAAAAGATCCCCATGGGATTCTAGTCCAACAAACGGAAAATGTGCAGGCGGCTCGCCAAATTCGGTTCACCAGTGTTCAAGAAATAGATGAGATGCAGCTGATCTTGAAAGCTTATATTGATGAAGCCATTGAAGTTGAAAAAGCCGGCTTGCAAGTGGACTTTAAAGAGCATACAGAATACATCATCCCTGAAGAATTACAAAATAAATTCGTTGAAATCCCTGATTTGAAAACGGCTTTTGAAGCATTGACGCCGGGACGGCAAAGAGCGTACATTTTTCATTTTTCTGAACCCAAGCAATCCAAAACTCGAGAGTCAAGGGTTGAAAAATATTTGCCGCATATTCTGGATGGAAAGGGGTTAAATGATTAACATCTTTTTTTGTAAAATTCGATGAACGCCCGCCAAAATGCCGAATAATAGCGCATTATATTTTCCCCCGACCATGAAAAAGCTCCCCTTACAGTAAAAGGTTTTATTTTTTAACCTGTCCACCGTAAGGGGAGCATATTACATTAATCGTACTAAACTCAGTTATAAAGCCAAAGTAACAATCTGGAATTGTTGTCATCGCGAGGAGTACCATATCGAGGGCATGTTCTCTTCAGGGTATTCAGCATTGTCATCCTCGGGCCAATAAAAGAAGGTAATTCCGATGGAATCGAAAAAGCTTTTTCCAATCTCTTCTTCAATTTCCCGCTCAAGTTCTTCCATCTTCTTCAATGCTGTAAAAGCAGGATAGGTAGTTTGTTGAATCTTTAATATCAAAATTTGATCATCTCATCAAGATTCTTCCTAATCAACAAAATATTCTAACATATTATTGAGTTGGTACATAATACCATATATTTCAATATTGAGCTAATGGGAAACTATAACTTAACAATCACAAGGACGAGGTTGCTGGCATGAAACGGCAGCCTCGTTGAACTAACGGGCAGCATAAAATGGTTGGAGGTATTCGCCCAAAAAAGGAGGCGTTTAGCATAGAGGATAAGTCTCCAAAAAGAGAACTCCAGGAGGACGTTCGTAGTAATTCCAATAACCACTTTCATTACCGGCTGGGAAGGCTATTTGAGATTAAAAGAAATATTTTTTGGAGCTATGCGGAAGGCGATAACAAACTATATTTAGACAAAGTGGGTCACGAAATAGATCCATTTCTCAATAAATAATGAAGAACCTAGATAAAATGAAGAGACCATAGCTCGTTGCTATGGTCTCTGGTCTCTTTCTATGAAGCGGTCAGTAAAATGACTAACTACGAAATTCTCCTCACTCACTTCAACTGTCCGTCAACGCCTACTGCTGAACCGTTTAATCGCTTCCTCGGTCACCGGCGCGAAGAGGTTAACCAGATTGCCGTCGGGATCGCGAAACAGCACAGCACGGTTCCCCCACGGCATCGTGGTTGGTTCCTTTACCCACTCGTCGACAAGCGGCTTCAAACGCTCGTATTCGGCATCGACATCGTGGACGCGGAACTCGATGATGACACTGTGATTGTCGGCCGCCACTGCGGAACCAGCGCCGAACAGTTGTACCGTCTGGGAGTGGCCGATCGCCAGGGTGCACGATGGCACAACGAGTTCGGCAAAGACGGGCGCGGGGCGTTCCGCCGAAACACCCATGACTTTCTCATAGAACTCGACGAGACGATCCACGTCGTCGGTAATGATGCGTACAGAAGCAAAATTCACGAGATACCATCCTTCCTATAATAAATGATACCATACCGTATCATATCATTTTGGGCCAAAATACTTCGCATTTATCTCCCACTCCTTTATGTTTACTTACTCCGATTATAAAAAAACGCTACTGACAACAGTATGTCAGTAGCGTTTTAACATTTTTTTGGCTTACACCCGAATTCGATTTCGGAATGCGTCAGTATACGATATGTCTTGATTCTTATCTTTCCAGAACGGCTCACATTATGGATTGCAGTGATTAGTGATACGGGGGCAGCATTGATTGTCATATTGAACAGTATGAGGCTACTAAGGGTTGAAAATTAATGCCTATTGATTAAACTAACGGGCAGATCAGCGCAATACAATCATTCCAAATTATGGTACTATAATGCCGGACATATTCATCTAACCAAAAATATTCTGAGGAGTGAAGATTCTTGCGGATACATAGTATTAAATTACTTACTAAGCAATTAGAACAACTCAAAAAGTACTACATTTACCATCTCGGAGTCCCACTGGTGGAGAGTTCTAACGATACGTTTACTTTAAAAGTGGGGAATTCAGACTTAATTTTCGAGCAAACGGATAGTGTCGAGAAAAGCCCATTTTACCATTTCGCCTTTGACATCCCTGAGAACAAAATTGATGAATCAATAGCTTGGCTAAACTCGGTCGGGGTTACACTAAATGTATTACCAGACAACTCATATAAAGCTTATTCGAAAACATGGAACGCAACATCGATTTATTTTTACGACCCTGCAGGGAATATAGTTGAATTTATCGCTAGACACACTCTTGATAACGCAATACTTACTCCATTTACAGGTAAGGAACTATTAAATATCAGTGAAATCGGTCTTGTGGTTAATGATGTAAAAAGTATTAAAGACTTATTGAGCATAAATCATTTAATCACCGGATATAAGGATAGCAAAGAAACATTTGCTGCGGTAGGTGATGAAGATGGATTATTCATTTTGTCTGAATATAGAAGAGTGTGGCTTGGATCAGAAAAGAAAGCAGATATTTTTAAAACTGAGATTACAGTAGAAGGAACTCAAGAAGGAGTATTTGCTATTGGACAATACCCATACAATCTTTCATTAGTTAATTCGTCGCTAAACTAACGGGCAGTTTAGTATAATATCTTACAAAAAAAGAGCCCATAAAGGGCTCTTATCAATCCAAACATTTCGATTAAGGCATTATAACTCCCCAAGACTCTCTGTAATTGAACGAAGAAGGAATCCATTTGCTTCCAGACTTCTTCATTTTGACCTCAATTTTTCCCGTAGTATATGCTTCATAAACATGCCATTCAACAGAATAAACAACTTTGAATTTATCAAATCCTTCCCAAGTTAAGCTTCCGGAAAGTTCCTCTCTATTCGCTTTTTCAAGAAGCTTAATCCACTCTTTTTTCTTAGAAATTGCATTTGAAGTAATTTTTATTGCATCACTCGTTTTCAATGGAGCAACCGAAGTAATCAGGTTGCTGTTTCCTGCTGTAAGAGTTGCTGAGTCCCATCCAATCGGATCATTATCAAAGAATGTGTCGCTCACTTCACGAAGTTGAACATAAACTCTTCCGTCAAAGATTTTAACGAATGGACCAACTTTTGCAATTAACTTATTTCCATCTTTCTCAAGAGAAGCGGTCTTTGTTTTAGAATTCCAACTGATGTTAGCTCCCAACTTTACCCCAGCTTCACGAATAGGAACGAAAACTCTCCCATCAACCAACTTTCCTCCATCTAACGGTATGATAGCAGCATGAGCAGCAATCGGGCTCAAGAGTAGTCCGATTAATAAAATTCCAGATATAATTTTGTTTTTCATGTTGAACCTCCAGAATATGATGCGAATTATAATAAATGTGGCTCAAATATATACTCCAAAAACTCCAATTTGTTTCGATATTTTCATTAATTGAGGCGCTCGTTTTTGTTCAAACGCCAGAATATTAGTTTGGCAGGTATCTAACGGGAAACTATAGCACAAAAATTAAAAGTGGCAGCCGGCTAGACAATCGGCTGCCTGTTCGATACATCTCGATAGACTAAGACTTGCACATTGATTATATATAACCTGTATACTGTAACGGTCTAACCGTCGGACGGAGAGGACGGGATCATTCTGAATATGGCTGAGCTTAAGCGATTTATCATTTCAATCGAGATTAAAGCCTTAGAGAAAACATCAGTTGATGGAGAGGGTGAGAGTCATTTCTCTGTGTTGATCCGACGTCGGCACGTCTAGTTGATAACTTCCTCGAACTCGAGGATTTGTTCACTGATCCTGACTGGATATGCAAAGGCGTCACGAGTGCGCGTTTATCGCTGACATTGCGCGTCGCGGTTTGCGTATGGAAGTGTCCGCCAATCACGCGAAGGCGTTTTAAGAATGGTGGGCTTCTAGATGTACTGGTGGGCGTTAATCTAACGGGAAGTTAACGCAACTTTGAATTGCAATTATGTGTCAGTACACACTGTTAAGCAACGCTTACCGTAAGTATCGGAGCCAGCCATTATCCGGAAGACGGAGCAAATGCCGATGAGCTCTATAAGAGAGCGGATGAACGCATGTATCGGATGAAGAAAGATGCTATGCCGAATACATAAAAAAGAAGTCGACCATCTCGTTGGTCGGCCTCTAATATTTCTATTGCGCGGTCAGGATCTGTGGACCTTCAGCGGTGATGGCGATCGTATGCTCGTATTGGGCGGCGAGCTTGCGGTCCAGCGTCCGCGCGGTCCAGCCGTCCGCATCGATTGTCATGTAGTAGGTGCCTTCGGTGATCATGGGCTCGATCGTGAACACCATGCCTTCCTTGATGCGGAGGCCTTTGCCGGGCTTGCCGACATGCATATAGTTCGGGGCTTCGTGCAGGTCCCGGCCGATGCCATGCGCGAGAAGGTCGCGCACGACGCCGTAGCCGTTCGATTCGGCATGCCGTTGGATTGCGCTCGTCACGTCGCCGAGCCGATTGCCGGGCTGCGCCTGCGCGATGCCGAGGTCAAGGCATTCCTTCGTGACGCGCATCAGCTTCTCGGCCGTCGGCGAGATCTTCCCGACCGCATAGCTCCAGGCCGAATCGCCGAGCCAGCCGTCGAGCTCCGCGACCGTGTCGATCGTCACGATATCGCCTTCCTCAAGAGGCTTATCGCTAGGGAAGCCATGCGCGATCACGTCGTTGACGGAGGCGCAAGTCGCATATTGATAGCCGTTATAGCCCTTCGTGTAGGGCTTGGCGCCGTTCTTCAAGATAATGTCCTCGAAGATGCGCTCAATCTCGTTCGTCGTGATGCCCGGTTGGATGAGCGGGGCGATCGTGCGATGGCATTCGGCCACCACTTGGCATGCCTTGCGGATGGCCTCGATTTCATGCATGCTTTTTAAGATGACCATGTTCGTATCAGGACTCCTTCGTAATGGCTTTTATCGCGAGCTGGGCGATTCGATCGACGTCCAGCTCGGAAGTGCCTGCATAGTAGTGAAGCCCGCAGCAGCCGACCAGCACGGCAAGCATATGGTCGACGCTGTCGTCTTCGCGTTGGGCGATCGATTGGAGCGGACCGTACAGCCGTTCCATGAATCGTCTCTTGGCGGTGTGCCGATCGTTCGCAGGCAAGCCTGCATAATGCTCCGCCGCCATCTTGTAGACGAGATATGCGCGGGCGTCCGACTGCCACAGCCGGAGCAGCGCCTTGCAATACGTAAACAGCTGTCTGTCATCCGGGCTGCCGCCGCGGATGTTCGCCCATTCTGCCAGGGCTTGCTCGCATCGCTCGAAGCCGCTGCCCAGTACATCTTCTATCAATAAATGCCGGTTGGGGTAATAATGGTACACCGTGCCGTAACCGAGCTCGGCCTCGCGGGCGACGTCGCGAATATCAAAGCCGCCGCCCGTGCGGAAGTAGGCGCGCGCGGCGGCGTCCAGGATCTGTTCTCTGCGCTGCATGCGGATGAGCTCATTTTGTTCTTTGGTACGGGGGCACATGGGTGCGTGAACCTCCTTATATAGACCTGCAAATTTGTCGATATAAAGATTGTAACGCATGGGGCAGGGATATGCAAATTATCTGTTGGTGAAAGAAAATAAAATTCTTTAGTGAACCTAACACGGACAGACCTCAAGGCAGGTAGTTGCGGAGGCGGTGGTGTTCTGGAAGTGGCGATCCGTGGTGATTTAGAATCACCGCGGGTTTTGTTTTATCGCAAGAAAAAGGAGATACATGGTAAAGTGGAGGAGGAGAGGCGCGCGGCGGTAGCGGCATTACGCTAACGGGCAGTATACTTGAAAAAGGAACTTAAATTTAAATCTCGAATATCTAATGTGATCGGATCGCTAAAAATTTGATGAAAGACAGGAGTTAGATACGATGATAAAAGGTTTCGGAGGAATATTTTGGAGGACTAAGAATCTAGAAGTTATAAAAAAATGGTACAGTGAAGTTTTGAAGATTGAAATAGAAAATTGGAATGGGACTGTGATAAAACCCCAATTAGGAAATGAGACTATCTTTTCTTTCTTTACCCAGAATGACAGTTGTTTTCCAACAGAACAACAAGTGATGTTAAATTTCCAAGTACATAATTTAAACGAGACGATTAAGCATCTTGAACATATTGGTGTACCTCTTGCAAAGAAAAAAGAGATTAGTGAATTTGGAAAGTTTATTTGGATTGAAGATCCTGAAGGTCGGCTGGTCGAGCTTTGGGAGAAATAACGAGTTGTCATTCATTTGCTATTGAGCTGACGGGACACGTTAGTTCAAAAAAACAGCGGCAGTCTAGGATTTTATTTTCTCATCCAAGACTACCGCTATTTTTGTTGTTGGAGCCAGTCTAATACTTTTTTGCGAAAATTAATTAATGTGACAAGGCCAAGCCCGAGCAGTGCAGATCTTTCCATTAAGGTATATAGGGCTCTCTGCTCACTTTCTTTAAAAAGCCGAATGACAAAGCAGAAAAGTGATAAAACGTAATCCGTTTTAAATATTCCTTTACAGGAATATTCCTGATATGGTATATTGATGTTGATTTCAGAGGAAAATACAAACTCCTAACACTAACGAAGGACGCGTACGACTACAGCAAGAGAACGGATGATGACTATGAATACTAACGTCATGAGTGCCTTGGCAGAGCCTAACCGCATGCAGATTGTTGATCTTTTGCGCGAACGTCCGCTCACTGTAGGGGAAATCGCTGAACGGCTCCAACTGCGCCAGCCTCAAGCATCCAAGCATTTACGTGTTCTAAGTGAGGCGGGCATCGTGGAGGCCCAGGTTGACGCGAATCGCCGGATCTACAGGCTGCGGCCAGATCCTTTCCGGGAGCTGGACGATTGGCTGGGGAGCTACCGCGTCATCTGGGAGGATCGGTTCGACCGCCTGGATGACTATTTGCAGAAGTTGCAGGGAAAGGAAATACGGAAAGAGCAGCAAGACTGAGCTTGGGATAATGAATGAGTTGCTTGAACGCTGTGGTGAACTATTTTGACCAAAAAATGAAATCGAGGAGGAAGTTAAAATGACAAATCAAATGGTATCCAAAGTAGAGGAAAAGGTGCTTATTCTGGAGCGCGAATTCAAAGCCCCTCGCGAGCTGGTATTCCAGGCATTCTCGCAAGCCGAACATCTGAAGCATTGGTGGGGGCCGAGAGGCTGGACGCTTCCGGTTTGCAACATCGATTTCCGAGTCGGCGGCGTGTGGCATTATTGCATGAAATGCGAGGACAAGAATCAAGGCGATTTCTACGGCATGGAATCTTGGGGCAAGGGTGTATACAGCGAAATCCAGGCGCCGGAGAAGATTGTGTATACGGACTATTTCTCCGATGCGGAGGGTAATATTGCGGAAACGATGCCGGCCACTATCAGCACGCTGACCTTTATCGAGGTCGAAGGCGGAACCAAAGTCATCAACACCGCCGAATATGCAACGGCTGAAGGCTTGAAGCAGGTGATGGATATGGGCATGCTGGAGGGCATTACGGATACCTGGAACAGACTGGTTGAGCATCTGGAGGCGATCCAGAAGAACGGTTAAAGGGGAGAGGATCTGGCGCAAACGCGAAGTTGCCTAAATCAAGGAACAGAGAAAAAGGTCATTCCTCTTAGAGGATTGACCTTTTTCTGATCAATTCTATATGAAATGATCAGATGTGCACGATAATACGAGATTCAATCTTGAAACTACCATTGGAGTGCGTCAACTGGCTGCAGAGCGGGGCGGAAGCTGCCTCTCAGACCTTGGACCATGCAAAGTTAAAACGACGCATGCTGCAGGTCTCATATTGGTAACGGTACTTCCTTTCCCGCTTGCGGTCTTGTTCTCCATAACAAGACTAATGAAAGAATCACAATCACCAGACACATCCAATAAACCAATCGATATCCTATAAACTGGGCAATGATACCACAGCCGAGCATTCCTGCCAGCCTACCGATAGTGGATGCGTTGGAATAGAGGGTTGTGGCTACACCAGGTGATTCCGGCAGCATATTCGTGAAATAGCTGAGTCCATTGCCCATCACGATCGCCACGAACGTTGCCTGCAGAAGCTGTGCTATGATCAACTGTATCGGATCATTCGATACACTCAAGATGACGAAATAAAAGACCGCGATAATACTGCCTATCATCAAGAGAGTGTGATTTGAAATCCTTCTGCCAAACGCACCCAGCACCAGCATAATGGGGATTTCAAGGCCGGCACAAATACCTACTACTAACCCGACATCCGTATGCGTGCCTTGAAGCTCGTTCACAATAAAGAGCGGCGTGTTGACTAAGTTCATCGCGTTAACCATGAACAAAAGGATAAAGGCGATAAACGGCTGCCTGATCTGCATGTTCCTGAGCGACGAAGTACCCGCTGCGTTGCTCTTCCCAGGATTTCTCGGATTTGCTTTCCGACTTGCGAGAAACAAGAATACTAGCGATGCAGTTGTTAGATAAATGGCGGACGTCACCAGAAAGAGACCTCTATACCCGGCGGCCGCCAAAAGGAGAGTCCCTGCCAATGGTCCAATTAAGAATCCAAGAGAGATCAGAGAACGCAATGAAGACATCGCAAACGTTTTGTCGTCGGATTGGCTTGCATTGGCAGATTCTTGTGCGTAAGCATAAATTTGCGGTATGGCGGCGGCTCCAAGCCCACTCAAAATACTGACCACAATCAGCAGAATAAAGAAACTATCGAATGCCAAATACGCAGCATACCCCAAAGCGGATGAAAGCATCGCTGCAATCAACAGCCATTTCCGGTCCAGTCCGCTATCCGAGCGTTTGGCAAGGAGAGAGTTCACTGCCACGCCGCTTAACGAACTTACCGCCATGAACACGCCGAACGCTCCCGTGCTCATCCCTAATTCTTCGGTAAAATAAAGGGGTAGATACGGCATTGTAATCGATATTCCGATCCCGATCATCAGCATGCAGAGGACGAATATACGGTACCCTTTGATCTCGAACATCTTTTTCATTCTCGCGTGCAACCGCTATTCCTCCTTTTATCCGCTTCATTACTTTGCCTTATTTGATCGACCCTACCCAAGATATTTAAATATCGAGTTTACGGGTACCGAGCCATTTCACCATATCAGGATCGCGATGGGAAAAGAACAGGCTCTGTTTCGTATCTAGCGCAGTAATCGACTCCACATCCTCTTGGCTTAACTCAAAGTCAAAGATATTGAAGTTTTCGATCATTCTTTCTTTACGAACAGACTTTGGAATCACAACAACTTCTCTTTGTGACAACCAACGTAAAACCACTTGAGCAACGGATTTATTATATTTTTGAGCGATGGATACCAATACCTCATTCTGGAACAAATTATTTTTCCCTTCAGCAAAAGGCGCCCAGGATTCGATCTGAACATTATTCTCTTTCATGAATTTTGCATTTTCGATTTGCTGATTGAAGGGGTGCGTTTCAACCTGGTTTACGGCAGGAACGACTTCATTATGAATAATCAAATCGATCAGTCGATCCTCGTGGAAGTTACTAACGCCGATTGCCCGGACCTTTCCTTCACGATACAATTCCTCCATAGCACGCCAAGAACCAAACACGTCGCCATATGGCTGATGAATTAAATACAAATCCAAATAATCCAATTGCAATCGTTCCAGTGATTTTTCAAATGCCATTTTTGTGCGCTCATATCCAGTATCCTGAACCCATAGTTTCGTAGTGATAAATAACTCCTCTCTTGCCACGCCACTACGTTTAATCGCTCTGCCAACCGCTTCTTCGTTTAGATAAGAAGCAGCGGTATCAATCAGCCGATAGCCTACAGAAATCGCATCATAAACACTTTGTTCGCATTGATTTGCATCAGCAATTTGGAACACACCGAAACCAAGGATTGGCATTTTTACCCCGTTGTTTAAAATCACGTTTTGCATCTATATTCCTCCTAATAGTAATTGATCTGTTGCTCTGCCAACTAAGATACTTCTGGGCTATGAATTCATTATGCAATTTTTTAATAATGAACCGATATCAAAATTGTCTCAAATTATTGCCTATTCCTCCTATGACCCTTTATTATTTGGAATTGGCTGTCGTATGAAGAAAAGGATCTAAAGTTAGGACAGTTGACATAAGAAAGGCAGCCGACTTAAGTCCGCTGCCTTTCTTAACATTATGATCGAACTGGTTCAGTTGACGGCGTTTTGTCTTCAAATTTGTCTCTTAATTGTTTGATGTCTGTTTTTGGAGGAGAACCAAACATGCGGGCATATTCACGACTAAATTGTGAAGCACTCTCATAACCGACGCGGAATGCTGCATCAGCGGCATCCGCGGATTCTGATAATAATAATCGTCGTGCTTCTTGCAATCGAATTTGTTTTTGAAATTGAATCGGACTCATCGCAGTAACATCCTTGAACACGCGATGGAATGTTGATATACCCATTTTAGCCGCATCTGCAAGCTCTTCAATTCGTAGAGGCTTATCAAAATTATTAATAATTTCTTCAATGCTTTCCTGAATACGAAACGAGCTGCTTCCTTCCAAAGCGATTTGGGCAAGAGTGGAACCATACTGACTTTGGAGAAGTCTATACAGCACCTCTTTTAGATAGATCGGAGCCAAATAGGGTATGTCCTTGGGGTTGTCTAATAATCGAGCTAAACGGAGAGTTGCATCTAACAATGAGAGCTCAATCTCTCCTACGAACAGAGCTCTTCTTGCATCCTCCGACGCTGTCATTTGAAATTCTGATTCATTTAATACTTCTAAAATCTGATTCTGTGTGAATTCAAGTTTTAAACTTAGATAAGGTTCAGCCTTTGATGCTTTTATAATTTGTCCGATGACAGGCAGATTCATCGATGAAACCAGAAAATCCGCTGGACCATACTCAAAGCGCTCTTTGGCTAGCCAAACTTCTTTCAATCCTTGTGCTATAAAGCAATATGAAGGATTGTAAACTCTGTAACCCTTCTCTGACGAATAGGAGTATCGAATAAAAAACAATGATGAAATTGCCGTTTGGATGACTCCGTCATTACTGGTGTGACGCTCAATCAGGCTTGTGAGCTCGCTGCGTTTATTCTCAGTATCTTCAGTCACAGGCTCCCCCCTCAACGATAATTTATTTTTTTCAAAGTATACCGCATTTATTCTTTATTCGTAAGTAACTGGGAGAGGATTAGGCAAACATTCGAGACGATTGAGATAACGATTCAACCATGACATCGGACATAATTAAAAGAGCACTTTCTCTTGTGCGTATTCCTTAGACATCATAACGTTTTTGATGTGAACTCCGTTCTACTGAAAAATCGAGGAGCCTAATACAGCAGGGGAAAAGCAAATGGATGAAAATGAATTGAATTGGGAAAGAGGGAGCCGGATTGAATCCTAAAATGATCATCAGATTGTTCATTGACATGACGATGACTGTTCTTATGTTAGTGGCTATGGCTTACCAAATGACTGGGATTCTAATCCACGAAGTTGTTGGTGTCATCCTGTTGGTTTTATTTGTTGCCCATAACATTTTAAACCGTAGGTGGTATAAGACTCTTTTAAAGGGGAAGTTCGATCTTCGACGTATACTCAGCATCATGGTTAATTTGTTATTCTTAGTTTCAATGGCTGCAGTGTTAATCAGTTCAATACCAATTTCCCGTGAAGTTCTTACTTGGATTCCGATCAAAAATGACATGATCTTCATGCAAATCCATGTCATGACTTCTTATTGGGGTTTTGTGATCATGGCTGTTCATATTGGAATGTCGTGGGGGACTATAATTAATGCCATGCGAAGAATGACCGGAATAACGGGTTCAAGCGTAGTCCGAACTTTTTTATTACGCATATTGGCGGTATTTATTGTTATTTTTGGAGTTCAGACTTCATTTGAAAGAAACCTAGGTACAAAACTCGTTGTATATGATCCATTCGGATCCTTTGGTTTCGATGAATCCGCCATTACCTTTATTATGGATTACCTTGCGATTATGGGAATCTATATCTGTGGAACACATTATGCTGTGAAGTTTATACAAAAGCAAAAACAACGTATATAAGGATGGATATATTATTAAAGGAGGAATTACCAATGAAAAAAGTATTTGTATTATTGACTTTCTTAACTACAGTTATCTTGTCTGGATGCGGAGAAGGAAGCAACAACCAAGTTGATAACATGACCGGTGAACAAACTGAACAAACAGAACAACCAGCACAACAAGAACAACCAACACAACCAGAAGAACCAGAACAAACTGTTGAAAATGGTACTGCAATCGTTGATCTACCAGATAATTATACCGATCAAATCATTTATACGACTGTTGATCGTGGGAATGCACATGAAAAGCTATACGCAAGTCCGGAAACCATTAAAGCGGTTCAAAGCGGAGAGCCAATTCCACAAGGAACGGTATTAACTCTTGAAATCTATAGAGATGAAATTTTATCGGATATTTTTGTCATGGAAAAACGCTTAGACTGGGGCGATCAACCAACCGAAGAGCAAAATGGAGATTGGCGATTCCAGGCTTACAATGCAGACCAAACATTGAATACCAAAAGGGATGTAGCAAGCTGCATATCATGCCATGCTTCTCAGGAGAGGGATGATTTCACTTATACACTCGATGAGTTGAAAACATTCCAGCTTGAGGATTTTACAGCTGCTGCCGATTTAATGAATGATACGGTCTTAGAGGAGTGGAAGATCAAATCATTAACTAATTATCTGGCTAAAATACCTAACACAGAAGATCAAATGTAATAATCGCGCTCGGAATCCAAGATGGAGATTGAGGGAATGATTAAGGATGATCCTTTAAAAACTCGCGGAATATACCGTTTTTCCGTTCACGCCATCCATTTACACCGGGTCTCTGGCATTTTTGTCTGGCGGAGGTATATGATATGGATATAAATTGAAAGGGAGGATGAAATCACCGATGAGTTATGAAACCTATTTTCAAAACCTAAGGGAACAGCAGTTGGACGAGCTGAAGCAATGGTTGTCCATCCCGAGCGTATCTGCCCTGTCCGCGCATAAAGCGGATATGAACAAAGCGGCCGAATGGCTTGCGGATGCGCTCACCCGTGCTGGCCTCGAGAACGTGGAAGTGCATCAAACCGATGGTCATCCGATCGTATATGCCGATCATCTTCATGCTCCTGGCAAACCTACCGTGCTTGTTTACGGTCATTACGACGTGCAGCCAGTCGATCCGCTGCATTTGTGGACGACGCCTCCCTTCGAGCCGGACATCCGGGACGGTAAGCTGTACGCGCGGGGTGCGACGGACGATAAAGGCCAGGTGTTTCTGCATATCAAAGCGATAGAAGCCATATTGAAGCAGGAAGAGCGGCTTCCGGTCAATATCAAGCTGTGCATCGAGGGCGAAGAAGAAGTTTCCAGCCGGAGCCTCCCCCCTTTCTTGACGGCGAATCGGGACAAGCTGGCCTCTGACGTCGTCCTGATTTCGGACACATCGCTGCTCGAGCCGGGCAAGCCTGCCATTAGTACGGGACTTCGGGGATTGTGTTCGCTTGAGGTCACCGTGAACACCTCGAATACCGATTTGCACTCCGGAACATACGGTGGGGGCGTTCCCAACGCGCTTCATGCCCTCGTCTCATTGCTTGCGACTTTGCATGATGATCGGGGCCGCGTAAGCGTCGACGGATTCTATGAAGGCGTGCCGGAGCTTTCGCCGCTCATGAGAGAAGAGTTCGCCAAGCAGATGCTGGATGAAGATCAACTGAAGGCAAGTCTTGGTCTTGACGCGTTGTACGGCGAAGAAGGGTTCTCTTTTGTGGAACGCGTCGGAGCGAGGCCGACGCTTGAACTGAACGGCGTTTACGGCGGATTTCAGGGCGAAGGCACCAAGACGGTCATTCCGAAGGAGGCGCATGCCAAGATCACCTGCCGCTTAGTTGGAGACCAGGACCCGCAGGACATTCTGGACAAGATCAAACGGCATTTGCAGAAGCATGTTCAGCCCGGCGCGAAGCTGCAAGTCAAAGACGGCGAGAAGGCCCGCGCTTTCAACATCGATCCTTCCGACCGGATGCTGCAGTTGGCTGCGGATGCTTACGAAGACGTCTACGGCACGCGCGCGCTGTTCACGAAAGACGGAGGATCGATTCCGATCGTCGCAACCTTCTCCCGCGAGCTGGCGGCTCCTGTCGTTATGATGGGTTTTGGTCTTCCGGATGAGAATCTGCATGCGCCGAACGAACATTTTAATCTGTACAATTTCGACAAAGGGCTTCTGACGATCGTATCGTTCCTGAAGCGGTTATAGGTATGAAAAATCGCGAAGCGGCCGGCTTCGCGATTTTTTTGAGCATCGTTTCTTGTTCATTATGGGTTTTTGCGTATCAGATACGACGACGATTTTCATCCTCACCGACCTCGATTCCTTGTCTTCATATTCTTCCATCGCATTTCATATATTCATCAAATAGACCAATAAGAATATGATCAACTTTGTTCCCCCTCACATAAAACTAATGGTATTAGTTTTGAAAAGGGGGATGAAAATATTTTGCGTCATATTTTAGAAGGGATTGGCATGTCGCTTATTAAGAATCCAAACCGCCCATTGGAGAAGGTTGCCATCAATTACATCAAAATAATTGCTTTACAGGACACGTAATGGTGTTATATTATAAATTAGGACACCGATTGGTGTCGGATAATAATAAATGAATAAGGAAGTGGATTCAAATGCATATACTAACCATCGTTCTTCAAAGTTGGTTGCTTTTCTCCATGGCCTTCTTTGGCGGAAGCAAGATTGCAGGAGCCAAGCATCAGGTCGAACTGTTTGATTCGATTAAGCTTCCTCAATGGTTCCGCGTCATTACTGGCTACGTTCAAATTGTTGGATGCATAGGACTAGTTATCGGATACTGGTATCCAGGTGTTGCCGCATGGACCGGAATATTGATAGGCATAATGATGCTATTGGCGTGCCTCTCGCATTTCAGAGTCAAACATCCGATCGGAAAAGTGATACCGGCCTTATTGAATCTCTTGATAGCTACTGCTGTAGTAATCTTATATGCAGACGAACTGCCGCATCTTTTTGGGTAAGTTCATATCTATGGTAGTGAAATACTCAATGGTGGGAGAGCGCAGCGATGTGGTCAGGGGTTCGATCCCCCAGACTCTACTGAAACAATCATTTAAGCCACTTCATCGGAAGTGGTTTTTTTATTGTTAAGTTAGAAACTTGAACATGATTATCGTTGTTCCATTAAAAAAAGGAAGTGGTTCTTCAATGTCGAATGAAAGGGTATACAATCTGCTGAAAAGAGGCTAACAACACGTATGCTGCAAAATTGGAAAAAAATATTACTTCTAGCCATTCCGTCACTGGTGTCCTTCGCCACCGCTACCGTGACGGGGACGATCAATCTGATTCTGGTAGGTGATCTCGGTTTCCTGATTATCGCCATCGTCGGCGTATCCAACATTATTATGTATAACGCTTTTGCAATCTTCTCGGGGATCGGACATACGGTGAATTATCTGGTTGCCCAGAATTACGGTTCGAACGATATGCAAAAAGGAATCCAGCGGACGTATCTCGCTTTTTATTTGTGCATTATCTTTGCGGTTTTGACTGCCGTCGTGGGCTTATTTCTCTCCGATGATATCCTACGGTTGACCGGAGGCTCATCAGATCTAGTCAGGGAAGGCGCTGATTATCTTGAACTCCGTTTCTTTGCGATGTCCTTCGGTATCATTAACTTTGTATTTCACGGATTTCTGAGAGGGATCGGCGCGACTAGGCTGTCTATGGTCATCGCACTGATCAGCAATTTGATGATGATCTTTCTGACGTACACGCTAACATTCGGGAATTGGGGTTTTCCTGAACTTGGTCTGACCGGGGCAGGAGCAGCAGTGCTGGTCGGTGAAGCGGTTCAACTGCTGGTGTGTGTGATCGTCTTTTATTTCGTACTGCATAAGCCGTTCAACACAAGGCAACTTGTGAAGTTTAACTGGCCGGAAATGAAGCTGCTGCTGCAGGAAAGCGGCAAGCTGGGCGCGCAGGAGTTCTCGCTCAGCCTATCGATGTTCATCTTTACCGCTTTTGTAGCCCGGCTGGGCGATACGGCGTTGGCGGCGAACGAGGTTGCGCTCAGCGTCATGGCGTTCGGCTTCATGCCGGCATTCGCCTTCGGTGCAACCGCGACGATTCTAGTCGGCCAATACGTCGGGCAGGGCAAAGCCCACCTAGGCAGGAGGGCCGGAACGGATACGGCGATCCTGGGAACGATTTTCCTGGTCATACTCGGTACGGTAGAGACATTCCTGGCCGAACCGATTGCGCGGTTATATTCCTCCGATCCCGCCGTCTATGAAGTGGCAGCGTTTCTCATTATGATATCGGCGTATCTGCAAATTTTTGACGGACTGCTGAATTTCTACGCGGGCGGATTACGTGGACTCGGGGATACGACATTTTTGCTCAAAATATCGCTGGCCGCCAGCTGGTTGCTGTTCGTGCCGCTTGCTTATATCTTCATCAACGTGCTGGATTGGGGAAGTGTGGGCGCATGGCTGGCATTATACACGTTCCTTATGGTCATGGGGCTGTCGATCATGCTCCGGTTTTACCGGACAGATTGGTCGGCGGTCAGGCTGAAAGAAGCGTCACACGGTTAATGATCCCTGTCGGGAACTTCCTGGACTATGAAGTTAAACCTATAAGAACTAATGGGAACGATTGTTGAATAACACATGGATGAGCAGGAGCAGTGGTGGCCTGCTCTTTTTATTAAGGAACGGCCAGAAAAGTTCCAATATGTGGTATTATGCCAATAGGAATATGATGTACTTTGAATGGGAATGGAGACTTATGGGATGAGAATGTATACTGACCCTAAAGGTGAAGCTTACGAGCGGGTAATAGATTTGGCGATACGGAACTCGGAATGTTTTGTGCTTGGGGAGAAAATTCCGGCTGATGTGGTACGGGGGGGCCATTACATAAACGTATTGGAAGCGCTGGAGCCTTACCTAATGAAGACAATCGTAATCCAAGGCGATAATATTGATGAAGTTACCCAAATAAGAAATACCTATCGCAGTCATGCCTTTTATACCGCGGGAACTTACTATTTTTATAGATGCTGCGAAGAAAGCGGAAATCTGCTGAAGCAAATGGCAAACCGCCTGTCGGATTGGATTTATCCTAACCTGCCGGAAGACTTGTGTTTTTTGAAAGAAGGTGGCGGAGACTATCTTTACTCGGTTGTGCATGAACATATGTATGGTATAGATGTGACTGAGGAAGAAGCAGTCGAACTGATGGATCGAATGACAGGCCTTTTTTTGAAATTAAATGCTCATCGGAACCTGGATCGTCTGCTAGATGATGCCATCAAGCATAAAACCGAATGGCTGTACATAAGTGGACATGGTCTGATAGAGCTGCCTGAGAGAATCAGGGAACTTACAGAGCTGCGTGATCTGGAAATTTTTGAGCAGGATCTTTATCGGCTGCCCGAAGGGCTGTTTGAGTTAAGCAAGCTTGAACGGTTGCAAATCCGGACGGCTGATTTGGAGAGTATTCCCGCATCCATAGCCAGGCTGAAGAACTTGAAAATGCTTTGCATCCAATGTGCGAGCTCAGATCGCCCGACTCCCGGGTATCGGGCCAAGCCGAAGGAAGAAATCAGCTTAAACTGCATCCCGCCTGAGATTGGAGAGCTGGAACAACTGGAGCAGCTTACGATTCAATACACCTCGATCCATGAGCTGCCGCTCGAGCTAGAGAAGCTGAAGCACCTGCGAATCTTGGACATGGGAATATGTATGATCAAACGGAAGCCTGATTTCCTCTATGGTATGAAGCAGCTGAAATACATTAATTTGTCACAGGATTCGTTATGGGAAACGAATGAATCGGAACAGCAGCTTAAATAACGGTCAAATGTAAAAGAAAAGGGATTGAACTCAATCTGCCAGGGAGGATATATGAACAACAAGCGTACAATGGACACCTCGAACGAGGCTTTGATAATGAGTGTTAATAAAGATGGCGGAACGCTCACGGAACAGCATGCGGCTAATCAGGAACGTCCTGCATTTCTGGCGAAACCTTTGGTTTCCACTAAGTATGGAAAACTCAACGGGATTAGGAACACAGCTGTCGGCGTTATCCAATGGTTGGGCGTACCTTATGCCAAAGCGCCGATCGGGGAGCTGCGTTGGAGAGCACCTCGCGAATTGGAGGCATGGGATAGTATCGTGGAGACCACACAATACGGGAACAGTTGCGTACAATTAGCAAATGGCTCGATGGTCGGCAACGAGGATTGCCTGTATATAAATATCTGGCGACCGGACAGCACGAGCTCCAAGCTTCCAGTTCTCGTGTTTGCGCACGGGGGTGGCAATTTGACTGGCTCGGGCCAGGACTTTAAAGGAGATCAGTTATCTAAGGAGACGAACAGCATCGTCATTACAGTAAATTACCGATTAGGAGCGATGGGCTTCTTTCGCCACCCAACCCTGCGAACCGGAGATGCGATCGACGATTCTGGTAACTACGGCTTACTTGACATTTTGTATTCCTTACAATGGGTACAGGGAAATATAGATCAATTCGGCGGAGATCCGGAAAATGTGACTTTGTCAGGACAATCGGCAGGCGCTAGAAATGTGTTGGCAGCATTAATTTCGCCCCTTGCGGAAGGGTTGTTTCATAAAGCGATCATATTAAGCGGAGGCATGACGACAGCCGGCTCAGCGGCAGGCGACGCAAAGTCGGAGGTGGTATTGCGAAGGTTGCTCGTCAGAACGGGAAAGGTGGGTACAGAAGAGGAAGCTAGGATGTGGGTCGCTTCTCAAAACCCAGAAACGATCGCTGCATTCTTGCGAAATCAGGATGCCAAGCTTTACACGCAGACGTACGATCAAGTCGCTATTCAAATGGAACCGTTTCCGCATTTGTTCGAGGACGGCACAGTAATCCCTGAAGGCGGGTTCCAAAGCATCAAGGATGGAAGCTATCACAAATTTCCAACCATCCTGGGAAGCACATCCACTGAATTCTCGGGGTTCGCGCTCTCTGATCCTGAGTTTATTCCTTCTGTCATGAACGGCAGCTTGCTTACGGACCTAGATAAAATGAAGTTGTATACGGCAGCGGCGAAATATGGAAGCGATCTATATGCAGGTTTTAACGTCGAAGAGGTTGCAAAAGCATTAACTATACACCCGGATCAGCCCCCTGTCTATGCATATCGATTCAGTTGGGGAACGAGAGATGGCGTCATTGATCCCGGTTTGCGTGCGCTTTTAGGGGCTCCGCACGGGGCGGATATGATGTTTTATACTGGAGACTATACGACAGCGATGCAGAATTACCCTAGCGGATATATTACGGATGAGAACGAACCGGGACGTAAAGCGCTGAGCTCCGCCCTTCGGGAGTACATAAGACTGTTTCTTTACACTGGGAACCCGAATGGCGAAGGTTCCGTTGCCTGGAAAGAGTGGACGGCTGAAAGCGATGTTAAGCGAACCCTTAAACTAGATGCGGATGCCAAGCAGGAAAGCATTGAGATGTCTCCCGAATATTTAAGGAAAGAGGATATACTTGCCAAGATGGAGAGTGATCCCAATTTAACGGCGGAGCAGAGGGACTGGATTAAGGAAAAACTGTTTATCGGACGGTTCTTTTGGAATTCTAATAAAGGCGAACGACTTTAGTTCGGTCAAACTATTGTGAGGGTAAATTGAATCCATACTAACCAGGATGGAGTATTCACTTTGAAAAAATTAAAAATTCTGCTGTTATTAATTTTTATAATTGTTACAGGTTGCTCTAACTCTCAAAACTTTTCAATTACGTATTCAGACGTGAAATCCGCAGATGGAAACATTCAGAAATGGATCGAAAAAAATAGAAAGAAGAATGGGATATATCTAGGAAAGAATATTACTAATAATGAGGAAGAGATAAACTGTCTGTATACTAATTATTCAAAACTTGTTACTGATAAGTACTCTTCTATTAATGCTGTTTCAATAGATTCAAACTCCGGCAGCTCAATAAACATAAATGTTAGTCCAAAACCAGATTAAAATAGGAAATGGGTCCGTCGGCGAAAATAATGCCAAAACAACAAGGAGAAGATGGTTATGATTCCAGATTGGAAACAAGCTGAGGAAGCATTGAGGTCTATTGAGGTCGTTGGTCATGAAAACAATAAACCTGTCTCCGTCATCGGTTTTTCAGAAGATTTGCGTTGCATCGGCATCGGAACGGATGCCGCGGTCTTTTATTCCCCGGACACCCCTAATTACGCATATAAAGTGTATTCCGCTCAGGCATTAGAGAAAAAAGAAGTGGAAGAAGGTATATACAAACGCTTAAAAGGATCGCAGTATTTCGCCCAATGTTATGGAGCAGGATCTAACTATTTAGTTTTAAGTTTTGAACAAGGAGTTACCTTATACGATTGTCTTCTACAAGGTGTCCGTGTTCCAGAGCAAGTGATCCAAGACGTAGAGGAGGCCCGCGAGTTTGTACGAAGTCAGGGGCTGAACCCGAGGGATATTCATCTAAAAAATATTCTTTTGCAAGAGGGAAGAGGAAAAGTTCTAGATGTATCGGAATATATCAAGGAAGGAAACGATAGTCGTTGGGAACACTTGGTATGGACATACAAACATTTTTATCCTCTGATAAGCGAGGTACAGGTACCTTTATGGATCTTGGAAACGATAACGAACTGGTATAACAGGATCGATAAGTCGAATTTTGGAATAGAGGACTTCTCTAAACGGGTGAGTCGGCTTTTCTTTGGGGAACGCAAATGAACGGGGACAATAGAATAAGAAACTTTTTCCAACGAAATCACCCTAAAATGCATATTATTTAACGAATACATCCAAAATAACTTGAATTTAAAAAGAATGGAGGTTGAAACCTTATGAAACAAGATCAGCTAAGCAACTCCAAAATTGAGAAGCAGCCGGTTGCCTTTACCAATTTAAATCACTCGGGAACAAGCTATGCGCAGAATGCGATAGAGCATGTACCGGCGGTGAATTCCATTAACGAAGAAGCGTCAGAAAATTTGGTGAAACAGGTTCTGCAAAATAAAGATAATGACATTAAAAAGTGATAATGAAGCATGTGTACGAATAAAACGCTCCAAAGGTACCTAAGAAAAAATCTTGAATTCCGCTTTTTTTTAAAGCGGATTTTTTTATGAGATAAACAACTAACCGGCAGGTTAGTTTAACTATTTACTTTACTTTCCCTTTAATTTATGAAAAGCATCATTTACTATAGAATTAATAATAATCTCTCATGAAAGGATGGCTTGGGATGATAGCGAAAAAATGTCTTTTCAGTGAAATTCAATATCTATTTGAAGAATACATCCAAGGGCTATCTTCACCTTTTGATTCTTTCTTGGAGGAGCATATTTTAGCATCGGCTTTTTACATGCTTCAAGAGGGATCAAAAGCAGTAGGATACTATGCAATTCATAATAACGAACTTCTTACCCAGTTCTATATCAGTCGTCCCTACCAAATGCACTCGCAGAAGATGTTTAGCTATGTGCTTGAACATCATACAGTGAACTCACTTTTCGTTCCGACCTGCGATGAACTATTTGTAAGCCTAGCTTTAGATAAGGATTTTACGATTAACAAACAAGCTTACTTTTTCCAAGACAATCAAGCAGAAATAATAGAGAGTAATGTTACAGGTGATGAATCATTTCGACCTGCTAATTTAGAAGACCTGCAACAAATACAACAAATCTGTGGAGATTTTCTTGACCATTATGAACGGCGGATTGAAAGTGGAGAACTCTTCGCCTATTATAGGGGTGCTGAGTTGCTTGGAATCGGAATAGTTGGAAAGTCTAAGTTGTTCAAAGGATTAGCAAGCATTGGCATGTTTACTAATGAGGCATATAGAAAACAAGGAATTGGGAGAGTTATCATTTTAGAATTAAGGAAATGGTGTCATAAGCAGGGCATTAAGCCTGTAAGTGGATGCTGGTACTATAATGAAGCTTCTAAGAGGACTCTGGAGAGTGCGGGGATGGTTACGAAAACCAGACTATTGAGAATCAATGTAACTTAAGAATGTAGAAGCAGATACGATTATTTATGGATTAAGATTCCGAAAGTGGTGACATCAATGGAGGCTTTGGAATACCGCATCACCGACGAATGGAATGAAGCTCAGTGGAGCGCAGCAGAGCAAATCTACGAGCAAGCTTTTCCCCTAGAAGGCAAGAAAAGCCGCGATATCGTTCACCGCATGTTTGAAAAACGTATGTGCCAACTACACACAATTGCTCAGGGCAAAGAAATTTTTGGGATGGCGTTAACTGGAATCGATCAGAGAGCGGGAGCTCTGCTAATTGATTATATAGCGGTTCGCAAGGAGCTTCGCGGCAAGGGATACGGCCGACTATTGCTTGACCGTATCAAAAACTGGGCGCGTACAGTCGCGAACTGCAAAGGGATCATCGTCGAAGTGGAATCCGAACCAACGGAGGAAAATAGCCGGCGAATCCATTTCTGGGAAACAAACGAATTCCGTCTCACTGCTTATGTTCATCAGTACATTTGGGTGACGGAACCCTATCAGGCGATGTATTTTAACCTCGAAGAGAGTAATCGGTTGCCGGACGATGGGAAGTTGCTGTTCCGCAGCATTATTCAATTCCATGAAAAAGCGTATCGTCGTTCTAATGGAGATCGAAAGAATAAATAATCTTCACAACGAGGCTGCCATAGGATCTAGTGGCAGCCTCGTTCCATTAACGGCAGGTAGCTTTTCTACATTCTTTCAAACGGTTGATGCTGGGCAGGGAAATCTGACGCGGTTCTTTTTCTTCTCCTATAAATCCACAGACCGGTTAGACCGGTCAAAGCGATGGCGAGGATTCCTTCAGGACTCGGCATGGCCATATAGCCGAACTTTTCATGTACATGAATGAATTTTTTCAAAATCAGCGTATCGACGAAGGCATTTCCCATCGTATGCATAACGACGGCCGGCCAGACGCTTTTGGTTATCAACAGAATCTCGCCATACAATATGGACATGGCGATCACGCCGATCATCATGCGGGGGATATAGGTGATCATGCTTTCCGTGGTGTCCACGAATAAAAACATATAGGGAAAATGCCAGGCCCCCCAAATGATCCCGACGGCAATGTGGACGAAAAAGCGGTTATACCCGAGCGAGAATAGCTTCGGAGCGAGATAGCCCCTCCATGCAAATTCCTCGAAAATGTTTTTGAACAAGCTCGGCAGGAGAGCCATGCCGAATGCCGCCAGATAGGGAGTAGACGGCTGGAGCCTATCCGTCCACCCGAATCCGATACCGACACCGACGATCACCGTTGTCATCAAGGGAAAGAATAGGATACTGAGCAAATACGGAAGCACGTTTCCCTTAATACGAAGCTTGGCGCCGAAATCCTTCCAGCCGTCTCCCATCCAACTGCGCAAAACCACCATACAAAGGAGCGGTGACACGATCCACATCAGCTGTCCGAGGCTCCCGTTCTCATCCGTTCCTGCTTGCAAGTCCACCAGACGTCCGATCCACCCGCAGCTTAACGCAATGAGCGAAAAAATAATCACGTTCCTAAGCGTTTTGTTTTTCTTTACCTTCACCGCTCCAGCTCCTCTTTTATGTTTTTTAAGTACCTCCCGTACCAATCCTTCAAGAACGCATAATATTCCGCTCCAAATTCCAATGTATCCAGCCTGCTTTTCCATTTCGGATTATTCAAAAGCTCTCTGTTATTCCCGATCTTTTCGCGATTCATTTGCTGAATCATTTTCAAGGTGGCCTCGACCGTCTCGATTTCTCGCAAGTATGCTTCAACGAGTTCAAGTTTTCTGTGATCGTCGACATAGTTAAAGAAAAACATTTTGACGAGCGCGGGATCTCTCGGTTTTTCCAACGCGATCGGATCACTAGCCCAGCTCAGGAACTCCTTTTCTCCCTTCTCCGTGATCGAGAAAATCTTCTTGATGATTGCCCCCCGACGCTCCTCCGTTACCAGGACATGGCCATTCTGGATGAGCTTTTTTAAGGCTGGTTGTATGCTGCCTTGACTGGAATTATAAAAGAACCCGGTACTTGATTCCATGCTCTTCTTCATATCGTAGGATGACTTATCCCCGTCCAGCAATAAGCCAAGTATGATTTTGTCCTGCAAGCTGCATTCCCCTCATCATTAATTAATATCTAATAGACATGTCTACTAGAACTATTTATTCAAAATGAGCATAACATCTTTGGTTTGATCTGTAAACAATTGTTATTTTTTGTTCATCCTGGCATTTAGGCATGGGGGGTTAAAAAAGAACCTATACAACCATCGGAAAGGTGACAGATTCTGTCTCCTTTCCATGTTATTTTTAGTTTAGGAGGAATGGCATTCTAACAGTAACCTCCACGAAGGAGAATAATATGAGACATGGCTTCCCGGCAAAAGGACAGCAAGGAGTAAGGTTTTTTTATCAAGCCGACCATCAGGCTAAGGTTATTTCAGTAGCAGGGACCTTTAATTCCTGGGATCATACCAAACATAAAATGGACCAAAAGGGGAGCAATCGCTGGGAGCTTGAACTGAGCTTACCGAAAGGAAGGCATCTTTACAAAATCGTTGTAGACGATAAAGAGTGGATAACCGATCCTCTGAACCCGAATATTTCGGAGGATGGGCAGAATAATTCGGCCATAACGGTAACCGAAAATGGAGATGTACTCATTAGAACGACTGATATTACTGAACACAGCCCCGGATACATGTATGAAAATTTTCAAGCAATAGAAAGCCCGGAATGGTTAAAGAAGGCTGTTATTTATGAGCTGCATCTGAGAGCTTTTAATGATAACGGCTTTAATGGCCTTGCGGATAAAATGGATTATTTGAAAGAGCTCGGAGTGAATACGCTGTGGATTATGCCGTTTCATGAGGTTGGGGAGGAAAAGAGAATAGGGGAATACGGCGATCCCTATGCGGTGAAAGACTATTATTCCATTGACGGCAGTTATGGCAAAGCTGAAGAATTAAAGGCATTGATTGCTAAGGCGCATGCTAATGGAATGAAGGTCATTATGGATTGGGTGATGAATCGCGGAAGCGTAGATCACATCCTGACCAAATACCATCCGGAATATTTTACACGAAATGAGAGTAACGAAGTTTATTATGAAGTTCCGAATCGGGACTATTTCGCCGGATTAAACTTTAATAGTAGGGAAATGAGAGCATACGTTATGAAAGCGATGGCTTATTGGATCGCCGAATTTGATTTTGATGGCTTTCGATTAGATGATTCGGATATCACTCCTTTTGATTTTTTATCGGAAATAAGACAGGAGCTCCATAAAGTGAAAGACGATATCGTCCTGATTTCACAATCCTACGATGAATATCATCATCTGGAATCATGTAATTTAACTTATGATGGCAGCCTAAGATTAGCGATTAAAGATTTGGCAGACCGCAAGATAACAAGGATCGATTTTATTCGGATGTATAACTCCTATAAATACAGCTTTCCAAAAGGCGCTTTACGCATGAGATGGCTGGAAGAAAAGGAATGCACAAGAATATGGGCCTTCCTGGGGGAAGAAGTAGCGATGCCCGCAGCCTCTATATTGATGACGGTTGAAGGCGTTCCTTTTATCATGATGGGGCAAGAATTTAACGAGCGAACTTTAAATACCTGGACCTCTTTATTTGAAGATTACCAGTTGGACTGGACTCATTTTGACGAAAAGATGTTTCGCCATTATAAATCCCTTATCCATCTTAGAACGAACCATGCTGCTTTTTGGAATGGAGAGCTGCAATTTATTCCTCATTCCGAAGAGATGGTTTTGTCTTATATTCGAAGAAACGAGAAAGAGGAATTGCTGATCGTCGTTAATTTATCCGGCAATCCGCTCACTGTAAGCTTGGAAGAGAGTATAGATGCGATGAAATATTTCGGAAAAAATAAAAATATGATCTATCGATCCGGGGAAGAAGAAATCAGTACCCACATGGACAAACATGATCTATTTATTAATGTCTTTGAAACTCAAATTTATCAAATGTCTAGATGATTCTAAAAAATTTAGAGAGAAGCGTTGTAAAGATGTAATATCTCTTTCGTGCGTTTGATGATGAGCTCTCTAATCATTGGCGGCTCCATCACAACGGCATCCGTCCCCCATTGCATAATTGTATCGACTACGCAAGGCACATCGGAAGCCTGTATTGTTTTTATTATCGTTCCAGTCTCATCATCATGGATGGTCATTCCTTGGGACATCCAAAAATCGGATTTACATTGCCATACTCCGCGTTTGTTCAATTCGACCTTTAGCGTCAGGCCTTGTTCTAATTCTGATTCCGCTTTATCAGGAAATACCCAGTCGGTTACATGATGGTTGCTTAAGTCCAGCTTTTCGATGGTTTCTGTTGATACAGCAAAGGAGAGGATACGGTCTACGCGGAAAGTTCTATAATCCTGCGATTTATAACAATAAGCCGGACAATACCAGAAGCCGTTCATGGTATATACCCCGATCACCTGGATATCCCTGCTTGAAACGCCATTCTGTGATTCATAGGAGACGGAGATCCTGCTCTGATGGAGCGCGGCTTCAAGCAAATCAGATAAAAAGGGGGTTTTCAATGGGCGGTTGGGAACCCAGAAAAGGATTTTTGAACGCATCTGATCTATTTTAACCTTAATGCCAGAAGGCAGGTGATGGTAAAATTTCTTCAAAGCAGCTTGTATTTCTGATTCGAAAGGCAGCTGGTTATAGTATTTTAATGACTCAGCGATAAAAAATAAGGCTATAGCTTCGTTCTCAGTAAAACGGACCGCAGGCAAGGTGTGATCTTTAAGGATATGATATCCTCCATTGATGCCTAATTCGGAGTATAAAGGGACCCCCAGCTCAGAGAGTTCCTGCAAATCTCTAAGAATCGTTCTTTTGGAAACGTGAAACTCCTCGGTTAGATCTTTTATATTAAATTTCTTCTTGGAACTGATCGTCATGAGTATGTTTAATAACCGCTGAGATTTATTCAATGGAGCCCTCCGCTCATTCGGGCAGAACCGAAGGAGCGGCTTCCGGTCTGCCCTATACTTGTTTAGATAAGATCCTGTCCTTGCTCGTTCTCTGTGTAGATGGAGATAAGCACCATAGCCGTGTTCTCCCCAATGTTTCTCACGAGATGGGGCGTGCACGCGTTCCAACTGAAGGAATCGCCCTCTGCAAATTCAGCCGCATCTTCCCCCTGCTCTGCGTAGATCCTCCCTTTAATGACAACATGGACCTCCTCGCCTTCATGCGCATGTGGCACGTTCCCCGTTGAAGCACCGGGAGGGAACTCTACGAGCATCATCTTTACGTTCTTGGTGGAGCTCAGGTGCTCCACCTTTAATTTCTCGAAACCGCTTGTCGTAATTCTTCGTTCTTCCCTCCGAACAACATTCATCCGCTCCTCTTTCTTTAAGAGCAAATAAGCTAAAGGAACCTTCAAAGCCTGCGCGATGTTTTCCAGCGTCGCTATGGAGGGGGAGGTTTTATTGGTTTCAACCTGACTCATAAAGCCTTGGGACAGGCCTGTTTCTTCGCAAATTTGAGCGATGGTGATATTCTTTCGCTTCCGTATCGCCCGTATGGTAGAGCCGATATCCATCTGATTACACCTCTAGAATATTTGTAATACGAAACATAATTTCATATTAGCAATTTTCCAGTTGACAAGTCAATGTGATTTACTATAAATTACTCATATAAAATTTATTTTATTATAACTTATATTTTGTGGAGGAGAGAATTAGAATGACAAAGACAGCAGCTGTAACGACTATTATGCGCGTGGTGATGGGAATCATATTTGTATTTCACGGGATTGCCAAGTTTCAAATGGGACTAAGCAATGTAGATGCGTGGTTCAGTTCAATCGGTATTCCGGGATTATTGGCCTATTTCGTGGCCCTGCTTGAGCTTGTCGGCGGCATCATGCTGATTGTGGGATTGTTTACACGTTCCGTATCGGGATTGTTTGTCGTCATGCTCATCGGCGCAATTTTCACGACGAAGCTTTCGGCCGGACTTCTTGGCAATGCACAATCGCCCGGTTATGAGTTGGATCTAGGATTTATGTTAGTTTCGTTATATCTGGCAGTTGCGGAGCAATCGAGTCTCTCGGTTGACCGTCTTATTATGAAAAAACGCACTGCATAACTTTCAAGGATGGAGGATTATTATGAACCCGGTTTATCAATATGACATTCATTTGCCGATCAATCTGGATCCGGACAAAAAATATCCGACCCTCTTTACGCTGCACGGCAAAGGCTCGAATGAAAGTAATATGTTCGGTTTGGTCGCATCGTTGGCCGATGATTTCATCATCGTCGGAATCCGCGGCAATTTGCCGCTTGGCGCCGGTTACCAGTATTATGATTTAAAAAGCCTGGGCAATCCAATCCGAGAAATGTTTGACAAAGCGGCTAACCAGCTCGAAGCATTCATTCATTATGCGACGGAAAAGTATCCGATCGATCCAGGCAAACGTTATTTGCTCGGCTTTAGCCAAGGCGCCATTCTGTCCATGACGCTGGCGCTTACGATGGGCGATCAATTAAAGGGAATCGTTGCGCTGAACGGGTATGTTCCTGACTTTGTAAAGACGGAGTATCCGCTTCGAAGCGTAAAGGATGTTTCGGTATTTATTACGCATGGAGAGTATGATTCGGTATTCCCGGTTCGGATCGGTCGCGAGACTGCGGCTTATTTCGAGGATCAGACGCAGCGCTTGACATTCAAAATATATCCGAACGACCACGGCGTATCGGAGGAGAACCAGCTTGATGCTCTGAATTGGCTGAAGCAGGATGCCGGATTGATGATAAATAAGGAGTGAGAAGCCGAATGATGCCTTCCTATTTTTTCGCGCACGGCGCCCCGTCGATCGTGCTTGAGGATAACGAATATACACAACTGCTAAAGACCTTTAAGGATCATACGCCTAAACCGAAAGCGATCGTGCTCTTTTCGGCTCATTGGGAGGAGGCGGTCCAGACAGTCAGCGCTGCTGAAAAGTATGAAACGATTTATGATTTTGGCGGGTTTCAGGATGAGCTTTACGAGATGACCTATCCGGCCCAAAGCGATCGCCAGCTAATTGAGCAGATTCAATCGATGTTTGCGAAGCAAGACATTCAGAGCGTTCTGAATGAGAGAAGAGGACTGGACCATGGGGCTTGGGCGGTTCTGAAGCTGTTATATCCGGATGCGGATATTCCGGTTATCGCTCTTTCCGTGAACCGAAACTTGTCCAATGCGCAGCAGTATCAGATTGGCAAGGCATTGACGGAGCTTAGGGAGCAGGATATTCTTATCATTGGAAGCGGTGGAACCGTTCATAATTTAAGAGGATTAAAATGGCAGTCCGATCGCGCTGATGAGTGGGCGGAGAAGTTCGACAACTGGCTCCAGAGTAAGCTCGAGTCATGGGATACGCAGTCGCTTTTTCAATATCGCGAGCTGGCTCCTCATGCCGAAGAGGCCGTACCAACGAATGAACATTTTATTCCTCTTCTTCTTGCGATGGGAACCGGCGATGCTAACCGTGAGGCGAAGCTGATTCATCGCAGCTATCAGTACGGTAATCTAAGCTTAAGCTGCTGGCAATTTAATTAATCATGATAAGTGAAAGAGGGCGGATCGGATGATATCCGCGGTGAAGACGGCAATGGAGAGGACGATTATATTCTCCATTGCCGTAGTTTATATTGTACAGCAGTTGACGCAGCTGAAGATGCTTTCCCCTTTGCTGGGAAGCTTGGTCTTTATTGCAATCGCCTTGCTGCTTCCAAAGCTTAAGGGGATGACGCGTTGGCTTACCGCATTTTTTATGGCAGCCGGGGCGATCCTTTTGCTGCTGCAGAAAGCGGATACCGCGGTTTGGTTCGAGGCGGCCGAAATAAACGTGACGATCGTTACGCTGTTCCTATTCGCGCCTTTGTTTGGGATTCCTGTTCGGCTTCCCGAGTATATTGAAGCCTTGAAGCGGTTTTACGAAGCGAATCTTCGCAGTAATGCAGCTTTATTCGTGGGAACGCAGTTGCTGACCCAAATCATGGGTGTATTCATCAACGTTGGTTCGATCCCTGTCGTCTATCAAATGGTCTTTGTAAAGCCTCAGCCCGGTATGGCGCTGCTGCTTGGCAATGCGCTAAACCGGGGATTTGCAGGAGCGATCCTTTGGTCGCCATATTTCGCCGCGATGGCGCTCGTGACCTCGGCACTTGGGCTGCCCTGGACGTCCATTCTGCCTTATTTGCTCGGATTGGCAATTCTAAGTCTCGCCGTAAGCTGGGCGGTCGATCTGCGTAAATTGCGTCACGCCGAAATAGAAGCGCCTCAACTACCCGTGGAAAACAAGGAGAGAGCCGCTTTTCCGTTCGGACTCGGGCTATATTTAATAGCTGCGATTATTGTCATCTTAGCGATGGAGCAGCTGATCGAGCTGCCAATGGTCATGTTAATCTGTATGGCGGCTGTATTATTTCCTCTGATCTGGTGCTTGGCAAAGGGGGCGATGGCCGTATACAAGCAAGGAGTTAAGAATCATGTTACGGTCACTTTACCTGCTTTGCAGAAGGAGATAACGCTGTTTCTGGCCGCAGGCTTCTTCAGCGGGTCAATTGGCGCAACGAAGTTCGGTTCCGCTGTTCCCGTTCTGCTGGAGCATATCCCGCTGCCTGAATTCTTAACATTTTCCGTTTTGACGGTGGCTTTAATTGGGGGATCATCCTTGATCGGTCTTCATCCAATCGTGCCGGTGACTATCCTTGCGGGCGGCATTGATCCTTTGAGCGTGCAGATTAGCCCGACTTATTTCGCAGTGTTGCTGCTCGGAAGCTGGGCATTGTCCAATCCTATATCGCCGGCCTCGGCCGTGAACAACTTGCTGGCTGGTCTCTTTAAGAAGCCGGTGTTTGAGATGGCCGGATCGAATTATAAATATGCCGGTTGTATGGCGGTCGTTCTGCTAATTTATTTAATGGTTATGGGTGAACTAGTCCCTATGTTGGGGAATTAATTAACGAAACGTTTTGTAGGTTTAAGGCTGCAGCAGGAATGATATCGTGAAATGTCTACATAAAAATGTTTGGAAAAACAGCGACGCCTAGGACGATTAAAGTCCCTGGAAGTCGCTGTTTTTGTTGCGGGGATTGACCGGATCGGTCATTCAATAAGCTTTCACACAATATTTCTTGTTGACCTGGAGTTAACTCCTAGTAGTATACTCCATTCGAGCTTCTAACCATGCAAGATTAAATCAAGGTGGTGGATTACTAACGGTCTTAATTTTACTGAACAATTGCTGCTTCTTCGTTCATTAAAGGAGTAGAGTGAAGATATGTGTAAAACGCATGTTTTAAGTGTTGCAAGTGCGAAAGCGCCATTTAAAAAGACCACGATTGAGCGGAGAGAACTACGACCGAACGATATCTTGATCGATATTAAGTTTAGCGGGATTTGCCATTCCGACATCCACAATGCATTCGGTGAATGGGGAGGCGGGATCTTTCCAATGGTTCCCGGCCACAGCAGTAGGACCGGCTGTTACGGAATTTGCCATTGGCGATCGCGTTGGCGTAGGTTGTTTTATTGATTCCTGCGGAGAATGCGAATACTGCCTCAAGGGTGAAGAGCAATTTTGTACGAAGGGTTATGTCGGAACCTATAATTCGTTAGACTACGATGGCAATCCAACTTACGGCGGATATAGCCAAAAAATCGTCGTCACCGAAAGATTTGTTGTCCGCATTCCCGACAGCCTGGAGTTGGATGCTGCTAGCCCCCTTTTATGTGCTGGCATCACAACATATTCTCCGTTGAAGCACTGGAACGCCGGCCCGGGCAAGAAAGTTGCCATTGTGGGAATGGGCGGGCTTGGCCACCTGGCGGTACAATACGCGCATGCGTTAGGTGCGGAAGTAACGGTTTTGAGTCAGTCCATGAATAAGAAAAGCGAAGCTTTCGAATTGGGAGCGGACCATTATTTTGCAACGAGCGATCCCGCTGTGTTCACAGAGCTTGCCAATCGTTTCGACCTCATTTTAAACACCGTTGCCGCAAATCTTGACGTCGATGCGTACCTATCCTTGCTTCGCGTAGACGGAACGCTTGTGAATGTCGGTGCGCCGGCTGAATCGGACAAGTACCATGTCTTTTCCTTGATCATGAAACGACGCAACCTTGCCGGTTCGCTCGTTGGCGGGATTCGGGAAACCCAAGAGATGCTTAATTTCTCCGCTCAACACGGTATCGTTCCTAAAATTGAGTTAATTCGTGCCGACCAAGTCGACGAGGCATATCAGCGCGTGCTGCGCAGCGATGTGCGATATCGCTTCGTCATTGACATGTCTACTTTGTAAGATTAATAAACGGACCACTGAGGATTCGGTGGTCCGTTTATTATTAAGTAGAAGCTGGAGACACAAAGTCGTATGTCGTATCGGGCAAAAGCTAAGCTCAAGAAATAAGGTTTTAGCTTCCATCGATTGAAATGAAACAAAACAGTAAATTCTAAACATGTTGGGTTTCCGAGGCCTAATTACAGATTCTTTCCAGTAATGTTCCTAGCTGTTCGGCCAAAACATGATGGGGGAACGGCCTGTCGTTCGTGAACCAGTACTCTACTACGCCGACGTAAGCCGATGCAACGAACCGAACGACAACATCTTTATTTAATCCTTCGTTTATGCCTTTGGTTATATCAACCTCATCCTGGAACTCTTCGACAAGAAAGTCGAGAAAACGATTGCGAAAATATGGAGCGCCTTTACTCGTTAGCATCATCGAAAAGAACGTGTAATTCTGATCGAAGTACTCGGTCCAAATCAGTGACCCGTCTATGAAATCCATATCGGCTGCCGCTTTGCACATTTCGCGGAGTTCATTGATATGGGTCTCGATAAGCTTATCGAGCAAGTCGTATTTATCCAAGTAATGAAGATAGATCGTTCCTCGGCTTACATTAGCCTTGTCAGATAGCTCTTGTATCGTAATGTCATCGAATTTTTTTTCTGACATGAGTTCGATAACGGCTTTTTTTAATGCTTCCTGTGTTTTGAGAATTCTTCGATCCACTTTAGTCATAGAGGTCACCTTCGTTCTGTAATATTTTATAATTATATACAACTGTTCATTATTATATCAAGGTTTAATAATGATCCGATTTTTCAATGATTTTGGATATATTTATAATAGATCCGTAATCCGTATTGACTTGGAGTTAACTCCAGGCTGTAAGCTTATCTAAGCAGTGCTTTTCCTAATTAAAGACAAAGGAGCGAATGACGAATGGATTATGTCAAACTTGGACGTACCGGCTTGGATGTTTCGCGTATTTGCCTTGGTTGTATGAGCTATGGAATGCCCGAACGCGGAAACGCCCCGTGGTCGCTGAATGAAGAGGAAAGCAGATCGTTTATTAAACAAGCGCTGGAGCTCGGAATTAACTTTTTTGATACGGCGAATATGTATTCGGATGGTACAAGCGAGGAGTTTGTCGGACGCGCACTTAAGAGCTTCGCCCGTCGAGAGGAAATCGTGCTTGCGACCAAAGTTCGTTTCCGTATGCACCCGGGCCCGAATGGCGAAGGACTGTCCCGTAAGGCGATCATGAATGAAATCGACAACAGCCTGCGGCGGCTGGGTACGGATTACGTGGATTTATACCAGATCCACCGTTGGGACTACGGTACTCCGATAGAAGAAACGATGGAAGCGCTGCATGACGTCGTGAAAGCAGGAAAGGCAAGATATATAGGGGCTTCCTCCATGTACGCTTGGCAGTTTTTGAAGGCGCAGCATGCCGCGGAACGGAACGGGTGGACAAAGTTTATTTCCATGCAGAATCACTTGAATCTCCTGTATAGGGAAGAAGAGAGGGAGATGCTGCCGCTCTGCCGTGAAGATGGAATCGGTGTTATCCCATGGAGTCCGCTTGCGAAAGGCCTATTGACCCGGGATTGGAATGAGCAAACAGCCCGTTCCTCGAATGACCAAGTCGCAAAAGCGTTCTATTCGAAAACGGCAGACGCTGATCGTAAAGTCGTGGAAAGAGTTGCTGAGGTTGCGGCGAACCGCGGCATCCCTCGCGCGCAAGTCGCGCTGGCGTGGGTGCTGCAGAAGGAGCCGGTAACGGCGCCGATCGTCGGTGCAACTAAGCCGCATCATTTGGAGGATGCAGTGGCTGCTGTATCGGTGAAGCTGGATGAAAACGAAATTGCGAGCTTGGAAGAGGCGTATGTACCGCATCCGATTTCCGGCTTTTAATCATCGTAAGATGGATCGCTGAGATGTAATTGATCCTTTTTCATTCCTATTTGTGTTAGATTAAGGACAATGTCGGAATTAGGAGGGTAAACGCATGAGGATGGCAGAAGTCAGTACCAAATTTGAACTTTCACAGGATACGCTCCGCTACTATGAACGGATTGGATTGCTTCCTCCTGTGAATCGCAATAAAAGCGGTATTAGGGAGTATACGGAAGAAAACCTTCGATGGGTTGAATTCATTAAATGTATGCGAAACGCCGGTCTTCCAATTGAAGCCTTGATCGATTATGTCGGGATGTTCCAACAAGGCGATGAAACGCTTGAGGCAAGAAAAGAGCTGTTAATTGAGCAGCGTGAACAGCTGATCATAAGAATGGAAGACATGAAGTCTACGCTGGAACGGCTTAATGATAAAATTACTAGATATGAACAGACTGTACGTGAAAAAGAAAAAACACTAACAAGGCTCGAAAATGAGTACGATGAGGAGAATCGAAAATGAATCCATCCAATCATTTGACTGAAGGCGTCATCTTCCCGAAAGGCGATAAAATTACGAATAACTATTTCATCGGTACAGCGTGGCTCGAAATGATTGTTCCTTTCGATGCTACATTTAATTGCCCGATTGGCAATGTAACATTCGAACCAGGCGCAAGAAATAATTGGCATAAGCACCCTGGCGGACAGATTCTGCTTGTTACTGGCGGTATAGGTTATTATCAGGAGGAAGGCAAACCGGTCGAGATCCTTCGTGAAGGGGATGTCGTCAAGATCGATCCGGATGTGAAACATTGGCATGGGGCAACGCCGGACAGCTGGTTTGCGCATATTGCGATAAGCACGAATGTCCAAAAGGGCGATACCGAATGGTTGGAGCCCGTAATGGATGAGCAATATCACAACGGTTTTCAGCGATAACAGCAGGGCTATCCTAATCAAGAAGAGCTAGAACTGGAATAGGCTGCGAAATAGGCATTAGCCTCAATCAATAAAAGCCATGGGCACATACACTATCTCGGTAAGGATTTAATTATCGGGAGGAATATTTCATGAATTACGTGGTGCAGCCCGGCGATACGCTTTGGTCGATCGCTTCGAGGTTTGGAACTTCCGTTCAAGCCATCATGCAGGCGAACGGCCTGACAAACCCCAACTATATTTATGTCGGGTTAACGATATACATCCCTATACCCGGGCCGCCGTTTCCGCCTAGCCCGCCCGCACCGGATAACCTAGAGCGCAGGGTAACGCGCTTGGAACGTCAAGTGGAACGTTTGTCCAATGAATTTGAGCGTCTTCGCAGGCGCGTGGATCGTCTGGAGCAGCAATCATAAAAGGGTCCGCGACGGCGGATCTTTTTTCTTTTACAAGGTAATCCATGTGACGGAAAAAATGCAAAATCGATATTTAAGAATATGGTAAACGTTTTCTTTTTATCTGTCAATGCATTACGTAATCGTTTTTCTATAAATTGTTGTTGCTATAATCCGTTCAAAAAAAAGAGGATTGACATAGAATGGAAGTCCAAACTATAATCAAACCAAATCACAAACGGTCAAATATGAATGTAAACGGTCATAGATGTAGTCAAAATCAATCATTTGGGTAAGTGAAGCTGGAGGCTGTGCTTATGTACGAATTAGAGCGGAAGAGAAGAATACTGGACATATTAAACGAATGTTATCGCGTAGACGTGCAAGGACTGATACAGGAGCTCCAGGTTTCGGAATCTACGATTCGCCGCGATCTGAAGGAATTGGAAGAGAGCAATCATCTCAAGCGGACGCATGGCGGAGCCATTCCTTTGTACAACGTCCATTTTGAGCCTTCTTTTATTGAAAAGGAAATCAGCAACTGCGAACAAAAGAAAGCGATTGCGGAAGGTGCCGTGCAGTACATAGAGGACGGTGACGTTATTTTGCTCGATTCCGGCACAACAATGCTATATCTGGCCAAGGAATTGAAGCGATTCAAAAAGCTGACGATCGTAACGAACGCAGTGCCTTTGGCACAAGAGCTCCAGGCTTATAACGGCATCGAGCTGATATTTTTGGGCGGTACATTGCGCAAAGAGGTTATGTCTCTTGTCGGTCCGTTCGCTGAACATATTCTCAGCATGATTCACGTAGATAAAGCATTCATCGCGACAAATGGCATTCATCCGGTTGAAGGCATCAGTACGCCGAACATAGACGAGGCGAGTATCAAGCGCAAAATGATTGCGAGCGCGAAGGAAGTGATCCTGCTGGCCGATTCATCCAAGATTGATGAAATTAAACATGTGAAGTTTGCCAAGTTGTCTGACATTCAATTATTCGTGACGGATGACGGTATATCGGAAGAAAGCATAGGCGTATTCAAACGCAATGGATTAATGCTCCACGTGGTACCTTGCAGTGCCAGGAAAGATGAGGCGGGGAACAGCTAATCTTTATTCCGATGCTTTGTAAGCGATTTCTTATAGTCGAAATGTTAAGGAGGTGATGCTTTAGAGGAGATAGGATAATACCATAGCAGGCGCTTCAAGGGGAGTTTGTTTCAGTATGCGGCTCGCATAACCGATTGGAGCCAAAAGGAGTTGATCTCAGTCAGAACAAAAATCATAAAAGAACGAGTGTAAACAACGGCTTAGTCCACGGCGAATGGTTGCAGCCCAGTTGTTCACACCCGTATTTGAACATGCTTAAAAAATCGTGAAGATTTAAAAAGCAAGTCTATTTGTATTGTCTTAAATTTGACGGAATAAATCAAGTGCAGCCGGTGCGTATATTTTCTCAAAAAATATTGGAGGGTACTCAATGAAATCATATAAAACGTTTGGTCTAATCATATTGGCTCTGGTGTTCGTCCTTTCCGGCTGCTCAGGCAGTAACGGAGGCAGCAAAACAGGCTCAAATAATACGTCGGCTGCGACCAATGAAGCGGCGAATAAAGAAACGGATTCGGGTAAAACGGATGACCAGCCGGAACAGAAAAAAATGAAAATCGGATTGACAGTTCCAACGCTGGGTAACCCTTTCTTTGTTGCCATGTCAAAGGGTGCTCAAGAAGTGGCTGCCAAGCACAACGCGGAAGTCATCGTCGTATCGGCGGATCACGATCTGGCGAAGCAAACCCAGCAATTTGAAGATTTTATTACGCAAAAGGTGGATCTGATTCTGCTCAGCCCGTTTGATTCCAAAGGAATTGCCGGCGCGGTACAGCAAGCGAAAGCTGCGGGCATTCCGGTCGTTGCGCTGGACGGAAGCGCAGAAGGCGGTATCGATACCGTCGTCATGTCCGATAATGTGCAAGCAGGACGCCTTGCCGGTCAATATTTGGCTGACCGTTTGGAAGGTAAAGGAAACATCGTCATTATCGACGGACCTCCGGTATCTGCCGTTACCGACCGGATCAAAGGTTTCGAAGAAGTATTGGCCAAATACCCGGACATTAAAGTAGTGGCTAATCAGAACGGCGAAGGTAACCGTGAAAAAGCGCTGACGCTGATGGAAGGCATTCTTCAGGCGAATAAACAGATCGATGCCGTATTCTGTATCAATGACGAAGAAGGCGTTGGCGTCAAGATCGCTCAAGAGCAGGCTGGACGTTCGGATGAATTTTTCATTGTAGGCGTCGACGGCGCGCCAAGCGCGGCAGACGCTCTGAAAGAAAAGAAAAGTTATGCGGCAACTTCCGCTCAATTCCCGAACCAAATGGCTATTCAAGGGATCGAGTTGGCGATAAAGGTTCTGGGCGGCGAGACAGTAGAGCCGCAAGTGCTCATTCCGACGGAATTGATTACGCAGGATAATGTAGATGCCTACAAAGGCTGGTAATATCTAGGGGGCGAGATGCGTGATCTGATTCAGACAACGCATCTCGTCCAAATTTTGACCGCGTGTTGTAATCAGGTAACAAGGAGTAAGGAGTGGCCAAATGGAGACTGTACTAGCAACAAAACGCGCTGCGGAACCGAATGCCGGGTTGAAGCCTGTCATGAAGATGGAGTCCGTAAATAAATCCTTTTCAGGTGTCCAAGTTCTTCATAATGTCAATATCGAGTTGTATAAGGGAGAGGTTCATGCCCTCATGGGGGAGAATGGGGCAGGGAAATCAACTTTGATGAAAATCATGGCCGGCGTGTACCGTCCGGATTCCGGCCATATTCTGTATAAAAATGAATCGGCGGACTGGCCGAGTCCGATGGCGGCGAGAGATGAGGGTATTAGCGTCATCCATCAGGAAATCAGTCTGTCCCCCAACCTGTCGATCGGCGAAAATATTTTGATGGGTACGAAATTTCCGAGAAACAAGCTGGGACTTATTCAATGGAGTCTCATTTATGAGAAAGCGGAAGCGATTTTAAGATCGATCGGCTCGACTCTGGATCCAAAGGCAAAGGTATCCTCGCTTAGCATTGCTCAGCAGCAAATGGTGGAAATCGCCAGAGCCTTGTCCTTTCAGTCTGAAATTTTGATTATGGACGAACCTACGGCGTCATTAACCGATAAAGAAATCGAAAAGCTGTTCGTTATTATAGACGGTCTTAAGCGCAAAGGCGTCGCGATCGTTTATATATCCCATCGCATGGATGAAATATTCCGTATTTCCGACCGGTTCACTGTACTGCGCGACGGGAAATGGATTGCAAGCGGCCCGATATCGGATACGAATCCGGATAACCTGGTAAAGCTTATGGTCGGCAGGGAAATTAAGGACCTTTTTCAAAGAAAATATTCGGAGACTGCTGTAACGGCAAAGCGGGAGCCCGTTCTGGAATTACGCGATATTTCCGATAAAAAAACGGTAAAGGGTATTTCGCTTTGCTTGTATCCGGGTGAAATCGTCGGCTTGGCCGGTTTGGTGGGAGCGGGCAGGACGGAGCTCCTGCGGGCTATATTCGGTATATCGGCGCTTAGCGGCGGCCAAGTCATCATCGAAGGGAAGCCTGTGAACATCCAGTCGCCCTCCGACGCCATCCGTTACGGTATTGCCCATGTTCCGGAAAGCAGGAAGGAGCAGGGTTTATTTCCGAATCTGTCTGTTCAGGAAAATATTTTGATGGCCCAAATGCATAGCTACCGCAATAGCGGCATCTTGCAGTATGAGCGAATGAATAAGGATGCCGAACAATTTATTCAGGACTTAGGGGTAAAAGCCGCATCCAAGAACCAGAACGTAATGGGGCTCAGCGGCGGGAACCAGCAAAAGGTCGTCATTGCAAGATGGCTGTCAACCTTGCCCAAGGTACTCCTGCTTGATGAACCGACCAGGGGCGTAGACATTGGGGCCAAAACGGAAATTCATAAAATTATTAGCAAGCTTGCAGAGCAAGGTCTTGCTGTGCTGGTCGTTTCCTCCGAGCTGCCGGAGATATTAGGCATTAGCGACCGCATTTTGGTCATGCATGAAGGAAAGATCAAGGCGGAGCTGCCTAGGCAGGAAGCGACGCAGGAAAAAATCATGTATTACGCAACAGGGGAGATTAATTAAATGCAGACTAACCTTCAACCTTCTGTAGGCAAAGACCAAATGATCAATAAAAAATTCAGCCATGTCTTTAATCAATTGGGCATGGTCATCATACTGCTGCTGCTGACCGCGGGAATGGCGGTCTTCGCACCCCACTTTCTGGAAATGAGCAATATGCTGAACATCTTTAAACAGGTATCGATTACGGCAATTCTCGCGGCAGGGATGACGCTTGTCATTTTGACGGGCGGCATCGATCTTTCCGTCGGTTCTACGGTTGCCTTGTCGGGCGTCATCTCGGTCATGATTACGAACGCCGGCGTCAATCCCATTATCTCCATGCTGGCTGGAGCGGCAATCGGGCTTGCCGCGGGCGCAATCAACGGATATTTAACTGCCGTTCCCAAACTGCCGTCTTTTATCGTCACGCTGGGCAGCATGACCTATTTAAGAGGCTTGGCGCTTGTGATAAGCGGAGGATACCCGCTTGTACTGACGAACGAGACGTTCAAATTTATCGGAGCAGGTAAAATACTCGGCATTCCAACGCCGATCTACATTATGACGCTGGTTTACATCATTATGTTTTTCGTATTGAAATACACGATGTTCGGCCGTCATGTCTATGCGGTGGGAGGCAATGAAGAGGCTGCTAGGCTAACGGGGATCAAGGTTGAGCGAACGCTTATCAAGGTTTATTCCATCAGCGGGCTGTTAGCCGGAATTGCAGGTGTCGTCCTTGCCGGCAGGCTTTTCTCAGGGCAGCCTACTGCAGGGAATATGGCGGAATTAGACGCCATAGCAGCGGTTATTCTCGGAGGAACCAGCTTTGTAGGAGGCTTCGGCCGCATCCAGGGTACAATCATCGGCGTTTTAATTATTGCTGTGTTAAACAACGGTTTGACTCTCTTAAACGTGGATTCCTATTGGCAAAAGGTTATCATGGGCTGCGTTATCGTTGCGGCCGTGCTGCTGGACCGCATTCGCAATCGCAGACGAGGCTAATGATTGATCCTCTCCCTAGGCACCACCGTATACAAATGTTAAACACGCTGAAACAGGCGTGTTTTTTTGTGCTTCGCGGAGACCAAATGCAAATCATTACGATGAAAATCCAATCATCGTTATATAGTTAACGCTTTTGAATCCCCTTACAATGAATAGTAGAAGGAGGGACGAAACATCATGTTAGCAAGCCTATACAAATATCGTTGGCAATACGTAATGATTTTGCCGGCCGTTTTGCTTTTGTTTTTGTTCAATTATGTTCCTATGGCAGGGATCCAAATCGCATTTCGGGATTTTCAGATCGGGTCATCGATTTGGGACAGCACATGGGTAGGTCTGGACAATTTTTCATTTTTGCAGGAATCGCAATTTTGGATCGTTGTGAAAAATACGCTGTTTATTTCGGTATTGAAATTTGTATTCGGTTTTCCGGCCCCTATTGTATTGGCCATCATGATTAATGAACTGGTTCATTCCGGCTTCAAAAGATTCGTGCAGTCCGTGAGCTATTTGCCGCATTTCTTCTCTTGGATTGTCGTAGCTTACATTTTGCAATCCTTTCTAACGTTAGACGGCGGTTTGGCTAACGACTTGATTACCAAAATGGGCGGAGAGCCGATATTTTTCCTTGGATCGGAGGCATGGTTCCGGCCAATGGTTGTTTCCAGCGGTCTGTGGAAGGAAGTAGGCTGGAATACGATTTTGTATCTTGCAGCCATTTCGGCAATTGATCCGCAGCTCTATGAAGCAGCCAAAGTGGAAGGCGCGGGGAAGTGGGCTCAAATTCGGCATGTAACGCTGCCTGGCATTATGCCGACCGTCTCCATTGTTCTTATTCTCAGCATCCCGAGTTTAATCGCCGTAGGCATGGATCAGATTTATCCGCTTATGAATCCGGCAAATATGCAGGTGGCGGATGTTCTGGATACGTATGTCCTTCGAAGCGGGCTGCAGCAGGGTTATTTTGGAATGGCTACCGCTATTGGACTGCTGTCTTCGCTTATTAGCCTTGTGCTGGTCGTTCTCACCAACCAGATATCCAGAAAATTGAATGGCGAGGGGTTATGGTAATTGAAGAAACGTTCAACCGGAGAAATACTCTCTCAAAGTATTATCGTCATTTTAATGCTGCTGCTTTGCTTATCCGTGCTCTATCCGTTCGCCTACATGCTGTCGATTTCGTTGAACGAGGGAACCGATGCGGCGAAGGGTGGGGTGTATTTATGGCCTAGAGCATTTACACTTATAAATTATGAAATCGTGTTAGGCAATGAAGTCATCCAGCATGCTTATCTTATTACGATTGCACGGACAGTTCTCGGTACGATCGCCGGACTTCTGGTCACGCTGATGGTTGCTTTCGGCTTATCTTATCAACGGATTCCGTTCCGGAAATCGATTTTAAGCTATATTCTTATAACCATGCTATTTAGCGGCGGACTTGTACCCCTGTATATCCAGTTATATAACCTGGGTCTTATAAACAATTTTATGGTCTATATTATTCCGGGCCTATTCTCTGCATGGAACATGTTCGTTATGCTGAAGTTTATTCAAGGCATTCCGGAGGCGCTTATAGAGTCGGCTGAGCTAGACGGTGCGGGACCTTTTCGAATTCTTATTCAGATTATCGTCCCATTATCGAAGCCGATGCTGGCGGCGATTGGTTTATTCACGGCAGTCGGGCACTGGAATGATTGGTTCGCGGGAGCATTCTACGTCACCGAGCAGAATCTAATCCCTGTCCAAACCTTTCTTCAGCAGCTGCTTTCAGCGCAGGATATGTCGGCTATATTAGGATCGAATTCGAATCAGGAAGCATTGGCAAGAGGGTCGCAAATGCAAAACGTGACTTTGATGTCAATCAAAATGGCAACCGTTATGGTAAGCGCGATTCCGATCCTATGCGTGTATCCATTTCTCCAGAAGTATTTTGTAAAAGGTGTGCTCATTGGCTCGGTCAAAGGGTAACAGCCAACAATGTGAGGGTATCAGGATTAACCATATACCAGGATTAATGAAACGAAAAAGGGGAGAAAAATGAATGAACAAGGGTAAGTGGCTCAGAAATAGCGGACTTGGAGCGATGGCAATCTGCCTGCTGCTTACGGCTGCCGTTGGATGTTCGGATTCGAATTCTTCGAACAACAATACAAGGAACGCCGTAGAAGAGAAAGAGAATGAAGAAGCGGCAGCGGGCTCGCAAAAGTTTAATTTATGGCTGGGATGGTCAGCGACAATCAACAATGACAGCCTTGTACAAAAATATTGGAAAGAAGAAGAGCCGGGCATCGAAGTAGAACTTGAAGCTACGCAGGGCGACGCGGTAACAGCGCTTAACCTGAAGCTGAACACCGGCGGCTTTGAAGATGCAGCCGTATTTGGCCGCAGCGAAATCGTAAAAGCAGCAATGATCCGCTCCAATAAGGTCCTTCCGGTCGAGCAATATTTTGATATGCCGGATAAGTATCCCAGCCTAGCTGCCATTCCAAAAGAATATTTGGAAGAGATGAAGGATGCCGATGGCCATATTTGGTCGATACCCACATGGTTTGATCAAAATCCGGATAACCCATGGCCGGGCTGGGCGTCGCAGACATGGCTCGTTCGTACGGATGTGCTGGAGAAAGCAGGCATGACCGTCGCGGATTTGGCTTCCATAGAAGGGGTAGAAGCGTATCTGAAGAAAGCGGCAGAGCAGAAAGACGATTCCGGCAAGCCGTTGCTGCCGCTTAGTTTCTTGATGGACCCTAATGACACAGCAACCTGGAACGATGAAAACGCAATTCTGAGCACGTTCGGAGTTACAACAGGCGGCGGAATCATTCCGGCCGAGAAAAAAGGCGACGAGCTGGTCCTCTTGTACGATGATCCGCAATATAAAGCTGCCTATCAATGGATGAACAAGATGTATCGTGAGAATCTGGTTGATCCCGAGGTTGTAACCGACAAGAAGGAACGCTACAAGGAGAAGAACAAAGCTGGACGGGTAGCGATGAATGTAGGAAGCTTCTTTAATGTAGATGCGTCCCTATGGGAACAACTGGACGGACCGACTGAACCGGGCTGGTTCTATCAAGTCGTGCCGTTCCCTAAAGTACAAGGCGTGGAAAAGCTTGGAGCGAATACCGTGATTAATCCTTACCCGGGTTATGATGTATACATCAGCAAGGGCTCCAAAAACATAGAGTCGATTCTGAAGTTTCTAGATTACACCCTGCAGCCAAAAGCAGAACAACAAAATGTCATCAATGAAGGTCCGGAAGGCAAGTTCTGGGGTTGGATTGACCAGCCGCTCGGACAATGGAAATACATTGACGCAGAATACGAAAAAGCACGCAATTCGGGCGAGCCTGCACAAAAAGCAAAAGTAACGCCTGAACTCTATATGATTTCTTCCTATAACAACGACTGGTATCCGTGGTGGAACTACGGCCAAAGCGATAAGGCCGGCAGCAAGAAAACAGCGGAATTCACCGAAGCGGTTGGCCAGATGGGCGGCGTTCGCAGCTCGCAACCCCATGATCTCGTGAAGGCTAAAACAGGCGGACTGCTGGAGAAATACTTGCCTGAGTTGGAAAATATCCGTAAGGAATACCGCGCGAAGCTTATCATGTCAAAAAGCGAAGAGCAGTTTGAAGACACTTGGCTGGCATTCCGCGATGCGCTGGAAAAACGAAGCCACTGGAGCGAGGTCAAGCAAGAATGGCTTGCGCAATATGAGGCTTTGATCAAAGAACAAGGCGAATGATAAATGCCGTTGGAGCAACCTTGCAATAAGGTTGCTCCCTTTTCCATTGGACGTATAATGAGTAGAATGATGGGAAGGGGGGATTATAATGCGCTTACGCCGCAGCATTGAAAGAATCGTTATCCGTTTTACAAGCAGCATGAACCTCCGACGAAAGGTCTTGATTCTTTACGTCGCCATTATTTTCATTCCTACGATCCTGCTTGGAATTGTTGCTGGTTATCTAGCGCTGGAAAGCTTCCGCGTGAATTATTTGGTCACGATTAACGAAGCGATGCGCCAAACGGTGCAGAATATAGAATTTCGCAAACAGAGCTATGATGTGCTTGCTATCAGGACGGCAACAGACGGAGAACTGATATCCAGGTTAAGCCGGGATTATGCGGATATGTTTGAGCAATTAAATACGGTAGAGTACGTTGACCGGTCTTTTGTGTTCACGAGTAAATATTTGCCGGGCATTGACGATTTTCGAATCTATCACACAAATCCAATGCTTGTGCAGGACGGACGGCTGCTTTGGAAATCCGAAGGGCGTGTTTTGCTGCCGGGCTTAAGCGAAACGGAATGGTTTGCGAAAGCAAAGCAGGCCTCAAGTTCGTATATTTGGAGCAACGTTAACAAAGACAAGCTTATTATTTCCCATAAAATCAATGCTCCATCAGGCCATTTACTAGGAATCGTCTATATGCTGCTCGATTATAAGACGGTTTTTGGGAATTTATTCGACCGTCCATTCAGCGGTTCCGGCGAATTATCGATTATTGACGAGAGCAGAAACATTATCGTTTCTTCGGATCCTCAGAAGATTGGTTTAAAGCTTCAAAATACCTCGTTATCGGAGAATTATGAAGAGGCAAGCGTGGCCGGCGGTCTTACGGTAAATGGAAATCTGTTTATGGTGAAGCCCATTGATTCGAAATGGCAGGTTGCCGCGGTGATTCATATGGACCAGCTGGAAAAGCAGTCCAAGACGATTTTATACGGCATCATTTTAGTTGTGTTCTTTTTTCTGTTATTTTCAACCTTTTTAATGATGACCGTTCTCAAAAATGTCGTATGGCGCATTCACAAGCTCGGCACCCGAATGTATGATGTCAGTCAAGGCCAGTTCGATGTCAGTATACGGAATACGGAAAAGGATGAGCTTGGCGAGCTCGAGATTTTATTTAATTCGATGTCCGGGCGCTTAGGTAGGCTTGTTGAGGATATCACGCAAGCGAACCTCAAGGAACGTGAGCAATCCTTCAAAGCTTTGCAGGCGCAGATCAATCCGCATTTCATTTACAATTCATTAAGCTTGCTTAGATGGCGGGCGCTCGACCTGCAGGATGAGACGCAGCTTAAGACGATCGATGCATTAACCGCTTTTTACCGATTGGCGTTAGATAATAAAATTAATGTGACGCAAATTCAAGGCGAGCTTGAGCATGTAAAAGCATATCTGGAAATACAAGAGATGCGTTATCCGGGGAGGGTAAGGCTGGAGTGGAATATCGATCAGGAATTATTGCATTTCTATACGATTAAGCTGCTTCTGCAGCCCATTGTAGAGAATTGTTATATGCATGGCAACATAACGGGCAGGAAAGAAGCTTTCATTCGAATAACGGTTGAAAGGAAACACGGAAACGTTCGGTTCGAGGTATATGACAACGGCAGAGGCATACCAGCCGAGGTGCTGGAACAACTACGGTCAGGACAACGGGTGGGGAACGGAAACGGATTTGGCACCGCGAACATTCGGGAGCGGCTCCAGCTGTACTTCGAGGATCAACATGAATTTACAATGGAAAGCAAAGAAAATGAATGGACGGCGGTTAGTATCACTATCCCGGCATATGCACAAAGGCCACAGATCAGGAAGGATGTGTGACGTTGTTAAAAGCATTGATCGTTGATGACGAACCCTCTCATATTCAAGGGCTGGTTCGTTACATTAAATGGAAGGAGCTTGGATTTGATGCTCCTTTCACGGCAGAGTCGGGACAAGAGGCACTGGATTTGCTCGGAAAATCCGAGGTTGACGTGCTTATTTCCGATGTTTCGATGCCCGTCATGAACGGGATTGATCTTGTTGCAAAGTGCAAAGCATCCCATCCTCAGCTTCAGGTTCTTATGATTAGCGGTTATAACGAATTTGAATTTGTTCAGGAAGCGATGAATGTCGGGGCTCAGGCCTACGTACTGAAGCCTATAAAAGTAGAAGAAGTAGAGAGTAAATTAACCGAGTTTCGCATGACGCTCGAAAAACTGGGGCAGATGAAAAATCAAACCCTCGAGCTTCAGAAGAAAGTAACCGGCAGCCTGGACGTTGTGAGAGAACGTTTTGTTACAGATGTGATCGAAGAAGGCGGCGTTAATCCTGAGATGCTGCATTCCTGGGGCCGCCTGCTCGAGCTTCCGATGCACCATCCAAAGATCGGACTAATTGTGTTCGGCTTCGATGATTACCATTCTTCAGGACAGGAAGCGAGAGAGCGTGTCGTCATTGGAGCCGGGCTTTTGAAAGCGGTTCATATTGGACTTCATGAATATAAACAAGTATTTGTTGCCAAGATCGGTGCGGATGAGGTCGCGGCTTTGCATAATGATTTAAATCCAAGAGAACGTGCCGCGATCGACAAGCAGCTGGCCTTCGTACAAAGCGTCATGCAGGAGCAGTATGGGACAACGGTCACCATCGGAATCAGCAGGGTATGCGAATCATGGGGAGAGGTTCCGTCTCTTTATAAGGAAGTTAAATTCATGATTGCCAGATCCCGGCTGGTCGAAGGCGGTCAAATCTCGCACTACGACCATCTGGATGAGTCAGACTTTCAACAATTTCGACTGCGCGAAGAGGTAATACCCGAAATTATTCAGCTGACGGAAACCTCAGCGGATTCCCATAAGGTTGTCGCATACGTAAACAATGTATTTGATTTGCTGTTATCGCAGCCATCGATGCATTTTACCTATATCCAAGCGTTTGGCATGGCAATCCTGAGCGAGCTGGCCCGCAAGCGGAAATGGAACAACGATCTGGGCGGAGAAATGAATCTGCAAATGTGGCAAAGTCTGATCCATTGCCGAAACGAAACGCAAATACGAGACACGGTTCTCGATTACATTCACCGCTATATGGCTATTGAAACAAAAGGCGAGGCGAGCCAGCGGCATAATTTAATCGGCAAGGTTATCGAGTATATGGAGAAGCATTTCCAGGAGCATGTGACCGTCAAGCAAATTGCAGGAATCTACCATTTGAATGCCAGTTACCTAAGCGTGCTTTTCAAAAAAGAGACGGGCAAAACCATCTCGGATTTTTTACAGGAAACGCGGATGAATAAAGCGAAGGAGCTCCTGCGCGATCCGAGTATCAAGGTTTATGAGGTATCCGAGCAAGTCGGATTTCAAACGCCAGCTTATTTTGCTTACTTGTTCAAGAAAACAACGGGATATACCCCGCAAGAATTTAGGGACTATTATTAACGCCGCTAGGCAATTTAATAACGGAGGTTAACAGATATGATTAAAGAGTCCATCGCAGGTACATGGAGATTTAGTTTGGACGACGCCAAGCAAGGAATTAAAAATGAATTTTTTAACAGAAAGCTATCGGATGAGATTCAGCTGCCGGGGACGACCGCAGAGAACAAAAAAGGCCTTTATAACACGGCAAGGGAGATTGCCCATCTAACGGAAACCTACCCTCTGCTCGGTTATGCCTGGTATCAAAGAGAGATTGAGATCAAAGGAGAATGGAGCGGTAAACAAATCCGGCTGTATATGGAACGGACAAGAGTATCGCAGGTTTGGATCGGCGAGGAGTGGAAAGGAACCCAGAATAGCGTAAGCGCCCCTCATGTTTATGAGCTTGGTCCCATGAATGCCGGAACCTATACGCTTACGGTTTTGGTTGACAACAGCGGGTTGCCGGTAAAAGGCGGGCATATGACATCGCCAGACACGCAAACGAACTGGAACGGTTTGCTTGGTAGACTTGAAATTCAGGTCGTTGAGCCAATCCGCATGGAGAACATCCAGGCCTATCCAGACATCGCCAATAAATCCGTTCGTCTAACGTTTCAGTTGTTTAATGATACAGCCGATGATGCGGATGCCAAAGTTACCATTTCGCAGGCGGAGCATGCAAAGCCAGGCAAGGCAGAAATACCGTTTGATGATAAAACGTATCAGATCCGTGTGAAACCGGGCAGTCAAAAGGCAGAGCTTGATTATGCCATGGGTGAAGATGTTGCATTATGGGATGAATTCACGCCTATCCTGTATCATTTGCAGCTGACTCTTGAGGCAAGCAATGGCGGAACGGGATACCGGGACGATCAGGCGGTCAACTTCGGCATGCGTGAATTCGGAACCGAAGGAACGCAGTTTACGAACAATGGGCGCAAAGTTTTTTTGAGGGGAAAACACGATGCGTTGGCCTTTCCTCTGACAGGCTATTCACCGATGACGGTGGATGAGTGGGTGAAGGTGTTAGAGGTTGCGAAGTCCTATGGGATTAATCATTACCGCTTCCATACCTGCTGCCCGCCCGAAGCGGGATTTATGGCAGCTGACCTGTTAGGCATATATTTTGAACCGGAGCTGCCCTATTGGGGGGCGTTTCAAGACCCGGAGGATGAAAGCTACGATGAGGCGATGGCCGAATACTTACGGAATGAAGGATTACGCATATTAAACGCTTACGGAAATCACCCTTCTTTTGCCTTGTTTACGCTTGGCAATGAACTGCACGGAAGCCGCAAAGCCATGTCCAGCCTCCTGAAAGAGTATAGGGAACAGGATAATAGGCGCTTATACGCCGAAGGGGCAAACAACTATTTCTGGGCACCGTCATTCTCCGATGATTCTGATTTTTGGGTAACGATGCGGACAGGCCATGGCGACTCGATTGTACGCGCTTCTTTCTCTCATGCCGACTTGCCTCTTGGGCATGTGCAGGCGAACTATCCGTCAACGCTAACCGATTACAGGGATAACCTGCCGGAAATTAACGTGCCAACGGTAAGCCATGAAATCGGACAATATCAATCATTTCCTAACTTCCGAGAGATAGACAAGTATACCGGTGTCTTGGAAGCACGGAATTTCGAAGTGTTTCGCGAAAGGCTTCGCGGCAAGGGAATGCTTGAGCAAGCGGATGGTTTCTTCCGGGCATCCGGTCAGCTCGCCGTTATTTGCTACCGCGAAGAAATCGAGGCTGCCTTGCGGACGCCGGGCTTTGGCGGTTTTCAGCTTCTTGATTTGCAGGACTTCCCTGGCCAAGGTACGGCCCTAGTTGGAATGCTGGACGCATTTATGGAATCAAAGGGTTTTATCGAGCCTGAACAATGGCGCGAGTTTTGCTCAGAGATTGTATTGCTGGCCCGTTTTCCCCGGTATACGTATGCTTCAAATGAAAGATTTAAAGCGCAATTGGAGATCGCTAATTTTGGACCCTGTGCGCTTTCCGCTGTAACGCTTGTTTGGTCGATCAAGCAGGGCGACCTTGTAATCGGAGCCGGGGAAACCGAGTCAAAGGATGTCGGGCAAGGGGTTCTCAAAATCATAGGGACGATCGAGCTTGATCTATCGGGGGCCAAGGTTCCTGATAAGCTGATGTTAGAAGTGAAATGGAAGGGTAATGAAACCGTAAATCATTATCCGATTTGGGTGTATCCGGAAAGGGTTGAGACGCAGCCATCAAATCGCGTTTATGTGCGCCAATCGATCGATCAAGAGGTATCCGGCCTATTGGACGCTGGCGGCCGCGTGCTCTTGCTTCCTAAACAGGAGGAGCTGTCCACACATATTAAGGGAGCATTCGCTTCGGATTTCTGGTGTTATCCGATGTTCCGCTCCATCTGTGAAGGCAAACAAGCAGAGCCTGCGCCGGGGACGCTTGGGATTCTTTGCGATGAACAGCATCCGGCTTTCCACTCGTTTCCGACAGAGTTTCACAGCAATTGGCAGTGGTGGCCAATAGTCATGAACTCGCATTCGCTTATTCTTGACGACTTGCCGGAGAGCTTCCGTCCGATCGTGCAAGTCATTGACAACTTTGAGCGAAACCATAAGCTGGCTCTTATTTTTGAAGCTAAAGTCGGTGAAGGGAGCCTGCTTGTATGCGCAAGCGATCTCTTAGGGCAGCAGGATAAACCGGAGGTGCGGCAGCTGCTCCATAGCTTGCTGAACTATGCCGCCTCAGAGGATTTCAAGCCATCCGACAAGTTGAGCATAGAACAAGTTCGGGGCATCTTAGACCCTAATGTTCCAACCAACCGCGCAGCAACTCGTGGACAAGCAGTCATCAATCCTTCCTACCCTAACTAGCAGGCTATTGGAATATGAAACGGGGACTCTCCTCAGTCATTCACGATGACTGGGGAGAGTCTTTTATTTAGGCTTTGCATTCGCAGAATGCTTGCAGGGGATTCGGCGCCTCATCAAAAAAAGTCGTAAAAGTGTTAATCAAATAGTCGACATAGGTATAGTCAACCGTGTGCGAGATGCAATATAATTAAGAAAGATTTGCTTGAATTGAACTTGGAAGTTGATGCTGCGTGCAGCTTAGTTCCATAAGGGAGGTCGAGAATGGAAGCAGAAAGATCGGTTGCGCTGGAGCTCAGAACGCTAAGAAATATGTTAAAAAGACAGATTGACGGGTTTATTAATCAAAAATACGCGGATCAGTTGACAGGCATGCACGGATGGGCGCTGAAGTTCTTTGTCGATAACAAGGATAAGGAGATTTTCCAACGCGACTTCGAGAATCATTTCTCGATCAGGCGTTCGACCGCGAGCAAGATTTTGCAGCTAATGGAGAAGAATAACCTCATCACAAGACAATCCGTTCCTTACGACGCAAGGTTGAAGCAGATTATTCTTACACCGATGGCCATTGAGTACTGTGAAGCCATTTTCGGGAAGTACGTCGAATTGGAGCGTGAGTTGAAGAAGGGCTTGTCGCGAGAGGAGCTGGATACGTTTTTCGCCGTCTTGGATAAAATCAAAAGCAATTTGGAGTAGCAGTCGTCAGAGTTGTCGGGACGGCTTTCATTAAAGTAATATTGTTAGTAGGCTTACAGTTCTATAGCTAACAACAGGGAGAAGGGGCGTTCGGTAGATGCTTAAGATTTTGAAGTATTTTAATCCGAAAAATGTGTGGTTTATTATCATCAGTACTGCGTTTATCGTGCTCCAGGTATGGCTCGACTTGAAGCTTCCCGATTATTTGGCGGAAATTACGAAGCTGGTACAGACCGAAGGCAATTCCTTGAGTGAGGTGTGGGAGCCCGGCGCTTATATGATGATGTGCGCGATCGGGAGCTTGCTCGCTTCCTTCATCGTCGTCTATCTCGTCGCGCAGAGCGCCGCGTCGCTTGCTAAGAGACTAAGGGGCCTGCTCTTCGACAAGGTCGAATCGTTCTCGATGGCCGAGATGAACAAATTCTCGACGGCGAGTCTCATTACGCGCTCCACGAACGATATTACGCAAGTGCAAACGATCGTGGCGATGGGTCTTCAGGTTATGATCAAGGCGCCTATTTTGGCAGTCTGGGCGGTTGTGAAGATCTCCAGCAAGAGCTGGCAATGGACGCTCTCATCCGGCGTTTCGGTTGCGCTGCTTCTGCTCATGATCGCGATCGTCATTTTGTTCGCCATGCCGAAGTTCAGAGCGATTCAAGGATTAACGGATCAATTGAACCGGGTAACGAGAGAAAGCTTGACTGGCCTGCGCGTTATCCGCGCCTATAATGCAGCTCCGAGCCAGGAAGCGAAGTTCGAACACGCGAACAAAGAACTGACCGATGCGAATCTGTTCACGAGCCGTTTAATGGCTTTAATGATGCCGGTTATGAGTCTCATCATGAGCGGATTAAGCTTGGCGATCTATTGGATCGGCGCTTATCTGATCAATGGGGCGGATACGGCTGCAAGGCTCGGCTTGTTCAGCGACATGGTCATCTTCTCTTCCTATGCGATGCAGATCGTCATGGCTTTCATGATGCTGTCGATGGTATTCTTCATGCTGCCGCGGGCGTCGGTATCCGCCAAGCGTGTCATGGAAGTATTGAATACGGAACCTAGCATCAAGGACGGCAGCTCGAAATCGAAATCTTCAAACAGTGCCAAGGCAGGAGAGATAGAATTCCGAAATGTCAGCTTCAAGTATGCGGATTCGGATGAATATGTGCTTCAAGACATCAGTTTCGTTGCGCGTAGGGGCCAGACGGTTGCGTTCATCGGCTCGACGGGGAGCGGCAAGAGTACGCTCATGAACTTGATTCCAAGATTTTACGACGTGACGGACGGAGAGGTGCTCGTAGGGGGCATGAATGTCAAGGATTACTCGCTCCGGGATCTGCACAACAAGCTGGGCTACGTTCCTCAGAAAGCGGTATTGTTCACGGGAACCGTGACATCCAACGTCGCTTATGGCGATAACGGGCAAGCGGCAGGCTCGGCGGACGATGTGAAGAAAGCGGTAGCGATCGCCAAGGGCACAGAGTTCGTCGAGAAGCTCGAGGGTGGATACGAGGGCAGCGTCTCGCAAGGCGGAACGAACTTGTCTGGCGGTCAGAAGCAGAGGCTATCCATCGCCAGGGCGGTGTTCCGCAAACCCGACATTTACATTTTCGACGATTCCTTCTCTGCGCTTGATTACAAGACAGACCGTCAGCTGCGCTCCATGCTGAAGCAAGAAACATCAGACGCTACCAACCTGATTGTGGGACAGCGAATCGGAACGATCAAGGATGCCGATCTTATCCTCGTTCTCGACGAAGGCAGGATCGTAGGAAGAGGTACGCATCAAGAGCTGCTGCAGACCTGCGAGGTCTATCGTCAAATCGCTAACTCTCAGTTGTCGAAGGAGGAGCTCGAAATTGGCTAAACAACAGACTGCATCCAAACCAAACATTGATTTCAAAGGCACAATGGGCAAGCTGGTCGCGTATTGCAGGCCGTATCTTCCTCTTATTGCCGTAGCTTTACTGCTGTCCGTCGTGGGCACGATATTTACGATTATCGGACCAAGTCAGCTGGAAGCTATGACCGATCACATCACCGCGGGCTTAATGGGCGAGATCGACATGGACGCGATTGCCCGCATCGGCATTCTGCTCTCCGTCCTGTACGGATTAAGCGTTGTCTTCTCGTACTTCCAAGGCTACATCATGGCTACGGTAACGCAGAAGGTATCGAGAGGGTTGCGTACTCGCATTTCGCAGAAGATCAATAAGCTTCCGCTCAAGTATTTCGACTCCAATAGCAACGGCGACGTGCTGAGCCGCGTGACGAACGACATCGATACGATTGGGCAAACGATGAATCAGAGCGTCGGGATGCTTGTAACATCTGTTACGATGCTGGTCGGCTCCTTGGTTATGATGTTCTACACGAATGTATGGATGACGATCACGGCGATCTTGTCGACCTTCCTGGGATTTGCCTTCATGACCGTGATGATCAAAAAATCGCAAGCGCATTTCGTCCACCAACAAGCGAACTTGGGAGCGATGAACGGCCACGTCGAGGAAATCTTCTCGGGTTACAATGTCGTTAAGGTCTATAATGGGGAGCGGAAGGCGAAGAAAACCTTTAACGAAATTAACGATAAATTATATGAAAGCTCTTGGAAATCGCAATTTCTATCCGGCTTGACGATGCCGCTCATGATGTTCGTCGGCAACTTCAGCTATGTGGCGGTTTGTATTGTCGGTGGCGCATTAGCGATGAACGATCACATTTCGTTCGGTGTCATCGTCGCCTTCATGCTTTATGTCCGGCTGTTCTCGCAGCCTCTAGGACAGATCGCGCAGGCAGCAACAACAATGCAATCGACTGCTGCAGCATCCGCGCGCGTATTCGAATTCCTGGAGGAGAAAGAGCTCGAGGACGAAAGCAGCAAATCGAAGGTGCTTAAGGATGTTAAGGGACAAGTCGAGTTCCGGAACGTGGCCTTCGGGTATGATCCCGAAAAGCTGATCATCCATGATTTCTCCGCGCGGGCACTGCCCGGCCAGAAGATTGCCATCGTTGGCCCAACGGGTGCGGGGAAGACGACGATCGTCAACCTGCTCATGCGGTTCTATGAGTTGAACGGCGGAGAAATCGCCATCGACGGCGTTCCGATTCATGAGCTTCCTCGGGAAAACGTGCATGAGCAGTTCTGTATGGTGCTGCAGGATACGTGGCTGTTTGAGGGAACGATCAAAGAAAATATCGTCTTCAACAAACTAGGGGTTACCGATGCCATGGTGAAGGACGTCTGCAAGGCTGTCGGCATTGACCATTTTATCCGGACGTTGACGCACGGCTATGACACGGTATTGAACGAGCAAGTAAACTTATCCGCAGGGCAGAAGCAGTTGATTACAATTGCCAGGGCTTTGATCGCGAACGCCCCGCTTCTCATCCTCGACGAGGCGACGAGCTCCGTAGATACAAGAACGGAGCTGCTAATACAGGAAGCGATGGACCGGCTGATGGCGGGACGGACCTCATTTGTTATCGCACACAGGCTGTCTACGATCAAGAATGCCGACATCATTCTCGTTATGAAGGACGGAGATATTATCGAGAGCGGCAATCACCGGGACCTGCTTGCGGCAAACGGCTTCTACGCCGATTTGTACAACAGCCAGTTCGAGAATGCGGAAGCGGCTCTGTAACGAAGACGTGTGATCAAAAACTGAAAGAGACGGCAGCCGGCTATATGGCTAGAAAAGTTTGGTTATGTCCGATCATGAAGCAGGTTAACATAGCACAAGCGAGCGTATGAAGATCCTGAATAGATGAAGAGAGGCCGCCGATTATATCGGCGGCCTCTTCTTGTTGTTGGAAAGCGATGATTTCTCTCTTATAATTTTGAGCCTTACGCTAGCGATTCAATGCTCCAGTTCTTTGCTTGTTGAAGGAGACCAAAACGGCAAATAGCAGCAGGATGACTCCTGTGAACGTAAATCCTTCAATTATGGTGAACGGCAGCCAGCCTAACACAGAAGAGCCGGCAACAACACCAAGAGAGAAGAAGGCATAGAAGTAACCATAAGCTTTCCCGCGCAGCTCCGCCGGCGTGGCGTTAATGAGCATCGTATTAATAGATGGAAACAAGAAGGCAAAGCCTACTCCATAAAGGCCTAACACGGAGTATAGTGCGAATGTCGTCGTTGATTGGCTAATAAGCAGCTGACTCAATCCCATTAAACCGATTCCTATGGCCATCGTTTTTGATGAGGCAACACGATCGAAGATACGATTCGTAGGAAGTGCGAATATGAGGACGGCGATGATCCCAAAAGTGCTCATTAAGGTTCCGCTTAATTTCGAATCATAGCCAAGCATTTGAATATGCAAGGGTAACAAATAAGCGATCACGCCTTGTGAGAACATTAAGAAAAAGGCGCCGCCGTAAGCCTTTATTACACCAGCATTAAAAATCGAGCCCGATGACGGAACGGTAGTTTCGTTTTTCTCTTTCTTCGATATTTTGTACTTGCTGAGAAAAATGGCGGACAGAATGGCAAGTGTAAAACCCATAATAGATACCCACGTAAAAACAAAAGGCACGGAGGTTTTGCTCGCCATAATGCCGCTGAAAGCAGGGCCTATAATAGCGGCTAGTCCAACAAATGTACCGGTGAAGGCGACCTTTTTCCCCTGCTGATCATTTATCGTCGTATTCGCAGAGAAGGTAAACGCGGCTGGAACAATTAATCCGGCGACAAAACCATGTATGATCCGTACGATGATCAAGAATGAGGGTTGATCGACAAAATGATAAAGCAGCAGAGCGCTGCTTGATAACAGCAATCCGATCATTAGTATTTTGAAAGGCCCGACCTTATCGGTCATAATACCGGATAAAATATTGCCAAGCGTATTGGCTAATGAATATAGCCCGATGACAAAACCTACAATAAACGAGCTGGCACCGACGGAAGTCGCAAATGTGCTCATGACCGGCAGCTGTGAGAATAAATCAAAAAAAGAAAAAAACACGATGCTGTAAACGAGCAGGGCATAGTTAAAAGGCTTTACGCTGTATTTGGCCTGAGCCTTCTTCAACTGCCAGTCCAATAAAAAGTTCCCTAATGGCACAAACGCTGCAATTAATGCGGCAGCAGCCCAAAGAGGACTCCATTTCACTCGAATTGCCGCATAAAGGATGGCTAATGCATATAAACTGAAAATCCCGCCGTGAATGCTGCCTACAATCGTTACGGCTACTTCTATCCCCCAAATATATTTCAAGGGCATAGCAATGCTTAGTAATACCAGTAATGAAATACCATCAAAAAGGCCTGCTATACGTAAAATGTAGATTGGATGTGATCGCACTTGTGCTGCTCCTAATATATATTTTGAACCGATTACTCCATTCTAACATTTTATTAGGCAAGTAAAATAGGAGGGTTAATGCAAGTGTATGAATAAAAAAATTACTTAACGCCAATGAATTAGGGCTGGCAAAGACGCGATTTTACCGCGTCTTTGCCAGCTCTTTTTTTATTTTCCGCAACCGTAATCGAAAAACGCAAGTTTTGAATAAAAAAGTACACTGTTTAGATGCGCATGCTTAAAGAGCCAAAAAATTTAAAGGGAAACCGAAAGAGCCTCCGTATATCGACGATATGAAAGCGGTTTATAATTGCCCTACACCAGAGATGGTGATAACGAAAGGGGATGAAAGAAGAAATGAAAAGGTACAGAAAATTAGGAGCGACTGTCGCTCTATCACTCATGATGATTTTTAGCGCTGCTTGCGGGAGTAATGCAAATAACGGTAATTCAGGCGGGGAGAACGCGGGTACGAATGCAGCGGCTGGAGCTGCTGCTAACGATAATGCCGTAAAAGCAAGCGGAGACAAAAAAATTACACTTGGTTTCTCGCAAGTAGGTGCTGAAAGCGGTTGGCGCTCGGCAAACACCAAATCGATACAAGAGTCTGCAGGTGAAGTGGGCTATGATCTGAAATTTTCCGATGCGCAGCAAAAACAGGAAAACCAAATAAAAGCCATTCGTTCGTTTATCCAACAAAAAGTGGATGTAATCGGCTTCTCCCCCGTCGTTGAATCGGGCTGGGACACGGTTCTTAAAGAAGCGAAAGACGCGGGCATCCCGGTCGTCTTGACCGATCGCGCCGTTGATTCTGCGGATAAATCGCTTTATGTTACCTTTATTGGCTCCGATTTCGTGGAAGAAGGCCGTAAAGCCGGACAATGGTTGGTTGATCAGTACAAGGATGCACAGGAACCGGTCAATATCGTTGAACTTCAAGGTACGACTGGCTCCGCGCCGGCGAATGACCGCAAAGCGGGCTTCGAGGAATTGATTAAGTCAAATCCTAACTTAAAGGTTATCGCATCGCAAACGGGTGATTTCACTCGTGCGAAAGGCAAAGAAGTTATGCAAGCCTTTTTGAAAGCACATAAAGATATCGATGTTCTTTATGCGCACAATGACGACATGGCACTTGGAGCCATACAGGCAATCGAAGCTGCGGGTCTAAAGCCAGGCGTAGATATTAAGATTATTTCTGTAGATGCGGTTAAGGACGGTATGCAGGCAGCGAGCGAAGGGAAAATCAATTTTATCGTGGAGTGTAATCCTCTGCTAGGGCCTCAATTGATGGAAGCCGTACAAAATATTATGGACGGTAAAGAGATTCCGGCTCGCATTGTGACGGAAGAGTCGACATTTACGTCCGAGCAAGCGAAAGAGGCTTTGCCGACACGGGCTTATTAATTCAAACTTATTTTAAATCAAGCGAGAAAGTCACTCGATCCAGCCGAATGCTGCCTCCAGAGTGGCTTTCTCATTTGAAAAGGAGAGATATCCAGTGAGTGAGCTTCAACCTGTTCTGCAAATGACGGGCATTCATAAAGGGTTTCCTGGCGTTCGTGCATTATCAGACGTGAACTTTCGTTTATTCCCGGGCGAGGTTCACGCTTTGATGGGGGAAAACGGAGCAGGTAAATCAACGCTGATTAAAGTGCTGACGGGCGTTTATTCCATCGATAAGGGAACGGTTCTTTTGAACCATAAACAAATTTCGGTTCAAAACCCGCATGAATCACAAGAAGCCGGTATCAGCACCGTATACCAAGAGGTTAATTTATGCACGAATCTCACGGTGGCGGAAAACATCTTTATTGGAAGGGAACCAAGAAGATTCGGCCGTATTCTTTGGAAGGAAATGAACCGAAGGGCAGAAGCACTTCTGCGCGACCGTCTTCATTTGCAAATCGATGTGACACAGCCTCTAAATGCTTATTCGGTTGCTATTCAGCAGTTAATAGCCATTGCGCGGGCACTCAACATATCGGCTAAGGTGCTCATTCTCGACGAGCCAACCTCAAGCTTGGACAGCAATGAAGTAAAGCAGTTGTTCACCATCATGAGAAAGCTGAAAAACGAAGGTCTAGCCATCCTTTTCGTCACGCACTTTCTAGACCAGGTCTATGAAATTTCAGATCGGATAACGATCCTTCGTAACGGCGAGTTCATTGGAGAGTATCCGGCTAATAAACTGCCTCGAATCGAACTCGTTTCAAAGATGATTGGCAAAGAACTTAATTTGCTCGAGGACCTTCCGAAATTATCTATTGAGGTAGAGTACCTTAGGAATGAATTAGTAGTAGAAGCAACTGGGGCAGGGAGAAAGGGAGCGATAGAGCCCTTTGATTTGAAACTCCATAAAGGAGAAGTTGTTGGACTCGCGGGTTTGCTAGGGTCAGGCCGTACGGAAGCTGCGCGTTTATTTTTCGGAGCTGACAGACCTGACGTGGGATCGGTCGTTGTCTCGGGGACGAAGCAAGCGGTTCATTCCCCTAGGAAAGCAATCGATCAGGGGATAGCATTTTGTTCGGAAAACCGCAAGACCGAGGGTATAATCGATGATTTAACGATTAGAGAGAACATTATTTTGGCTCTCCAAGCGACTCGCGGCTGGCATAAGCCAATTTCCCGCAAGCGACAGGATGAAATCGCCAACGAATATATTAAGCTTTTGAATATTAATCCTCCTAATCCGGAGCATCTCATTAAAAACCTAAGCGGTGGCAATCAACAAAAGGTGCTGCTGGCAAGATGGCTGCTGACGGATCCTAAATTGCTGATATTGGACGAACCGACAAGGGGAATCGATGTAGGCGCTAAGGCGGAAATTCAGAAGCTTGTGCTATCGCTCGCCAAGAAGGGAATGTCGGTTCTTTTTATTTCCTCTGAACTGGAGGAAGTGCTGCGGGTTAGCAATCGCATAGCCGTACTGCGGGACAGACGCAAGGTAAAGGAAATTACAGACGAAAAATTCAGCCAGCAAGAAATTATGCAGACCATCGCAGGAGGATAAACATGATGAAACGGATGTTCAAACACCATCTATTTTGGCCTTTGAGTGTTTTAGGCGGATTGCTATTATTTAATTTATTATATTCTCCGGACTTTTTTTCAATTGTCATGAGAGACGGACATTTGTACGGCAGCTTAATCGATATATTAAATTTCGGAGCTCCTTTGATGCTCGTTTCCATTGGAATGACCATTGTCATTGCAACGAAGGGCATAGACTTGTCCGTTGGCTCCATTGTGGCCATCGCAGGAGCAGTTACCTGTATGACAATAAGCAAGGGGGCTGATCAAAATGCGCTTTCGCTTGTGTTAACAGGAATTGGAATGTCTCTCATCCTGTCTTTAGTATTAGGAGTTTGGAACGGCATCCTCGTTGCCGGAGCGGGCATACAGCCAATTATTGCAACTCTTATCCTAATGGTTGCCGGCCGGGGGATCGCACAGTTGATTACAAGCGGCCAAATTATTACGGTTTCCAGTCCGACATATGCCTATGTAGGAACAGGTGCGTTAGCTTCTCTTCCATTTTCTATATTTGTAGTCCTATTTATATTCGTTATAGCTGCCTTGTTAACAAGAAAAACGGCGTTAGGCATATTTATTGAGTCAGTCGGCTCTAATCCGAATGCAAGTCGTTTAGCCGGTATCCGTTCCAATTTCGTTATCATTTCAGTTTATGTGTTTTGCGGTTTATGCGCGGGTATTGCGGGTTTGCTGCTCAGCTCCAACGTTTCTAGCGCCGACGGCAACAATGCAGGTCTCTGGTATGAGTTGGATGCGATCCTAGCCGTCGTTATCGGAGGAACCTCACTGAATGGCGGACGTTATTACCTGACGGGTACAATCATCGGCGCATTGATTATCCAGACGCTGACGACAACGATATACATGATCGGAGTACCGCCAGAAATTACACTCGTCGTTAAAGCCTTTGTTGTACTCGCTGTTTGCTTGATTCAATCGGAAACGTTCCGGCAGACGATCGTCAAGAGATGGAAAACGAGGCATTACCCCGCAGAAAAGGAGATCGTACGCCATGCTTCTTAACCGTAGATACATCCCTATTTTAGTTACGTTTGGTTTGTTCATTATTATGTTTGCGGCTGGATCCTTTAGATATACGGGCTTTTTTTCTCTTCAGGTGCTGCTGAATCTTCTCATCGATAACTCATTTCTTCTTATTGTGGCAGTAGGGATGTCATTCGTTATCTTATCGGGGGGCATTGATTTGTCCGTCGGTTCGGTCATCGCTTTAACGACCATGATTTCCGCAAGTCTGATCCAGCAGCAGGGATGGCCGCCTGCAGTGGTCATTCCTCTTGTCTTAATTATCGGTTCCCTATTCGGTTATGCGATGGGCGCCATTATTCATTATTTCAAAATCCAGCCCTTTATCGTAACGTTGGCTGGGATGTTTTTGGCCAGAGGTCTTTGTTATATGATAAGCATTAATACCATTACGATTGATAATCCTTTCTACACCGCAGTCGCGCAAACCAAAATCCCATTGCCCGGCGGCAGTTTTGTATCGATTAGCGTAATCATTGCCATCGTCGTTGTTATCGCTGCTATCTACGTCGCGCATTATACCCGCTTCGGACGCAATGTTTATGCAGTCGGCGGCAGCGAGCAATCTTCCTTGCTCATGGGCTTGCCCGTAGCCAAAACAAAAATAATGGTGTATACGTTAAGCGGATTCTGTTCCGCCCTTGCCGGTGTTGTCTTTACATTCTATATGCTTTCGGGTTACGGGCTGCACGCAGTAGGACTTGAGCTCGACACGATCGCTGCGGTTGTAATCGGGGGAACACTGCTTTCTGGAGGTGTCGGTTATATTGCAGGAACCTTCTTTGGCGTATTGATTCAGGGGGTTATCCAAACTATAATTAGCTTCGAAGGAACGTTGAGCTCTTGGTGGACGAAGATCGTTATCGGTCTGCTGCTTTGCGTTTTCATTCTTCTACAGAAGGTTCTCAGCGCAAGGCGCTCCACAATAAAAGCTTAATCGTTTTGGGTGTAAATAGGGCAGACATATTATATGATCTTCCATGATTGAGGGGGACTTATGCGTAGTATCTTAAAATGGATGAGTATCCCCATGCTTGTTATTTTTATCAGCGGCTGCTGGTGGGGAGTCCAATCGGAACAAAAGGTATCGACGGATGAATCGATCACAGAAACGGACCTGTGGACACCTCCGATTACACCCACTGACGGATTGGGGGAGAGAATTAAGCTTGGTTTCTCTCAGCTCGGAAGCGAAAGTGATTGGCGAAGGGCGAATACGGCTTCAATCACGGAAGCGGCTGAAGAAGCGGGAATCACACTATTGATGGAAAACGCGGAGCAGTCCCAGGAAAAACAGTTCGAGTCCATTCGAGCCTTTATTAAGCAAAAAGTGGATGTCATTGCAATAGCTCCGGTTGTTCAATCCGGCTGGGAAGCTATTCTGAAAGAGGTTAAGGAGGCTGGAATTCCGGTCGTCGTCTTGGATCGATCTGTTAATGTAGAGGATACATCCCTTTATGTTACATTTATCGGACCGGATTTTTACGAGGAAGGAATCAAGGCGGCCAAGTATGCTATTGATAAAATGCGCAATCATCCGGGACCTATCCGCATTGCCGAATTGGAAGGTACGGTAGGGTCCACGCCTTCAATCGACCGCGGGAGAGGTTTTAGGGATGCCATTGCAGATAGAGAAGGCATGAATATTATCTGGAGCAGTCCGGCGGATTTTACCGTAAAGGAAGGAACCAGAGTGATGAGGGAGTTTCTAGAGGAAGCAGGAAGCGAACGGCCTCAACTTTTATTTTCACATAATGACGACATGGCGATTGGCGCAATCGAGGCGATTGAACAATCAGGACTCATTGCTGGCGAGGATATTATTATCATATCGGTAGATGGCACACGGCAAGCATTCGAAATGATGGTAGAAGGAAAAATCAATGCGGTTGTGGAGTGTAACCCGCTGTTAGGTCCCCTGCTCATGCAGGCTACTAAGGAAATCATGGCGGGAAGAACCCTTCCGAAAAGGATGATCCCGCCCGAAGATATCTATACCCAGGAGAATGCTGCGACAGAAGTAAAGAATAGGAAATATTAGACTTTTATGAATACAAGTGAAACCGCTGATTTGAAACTCAGCGGTTTTTTGTTGTTTTTGCCTATGAGAGTCTTTTCGGTGATACAGATTGGATGGGTGTAAATACTCCACTTTTGGATGGTTTGTTTTAACGCTTTTTCTTTTATCATAGTGGATACATTGTAAGGGATATCATGATACATGAGAGAGGAGTATCCGTAATGGCCAAAGCGCTGGAGGGAAAACGAATTGTTATCACGGGTTCCCGTAAACTAAGCGAACTCAGTGAAATTATTGAGAGACAGGGGGGAGTTCCCCTTGTTCGACCCCAACAAGGTACCCTGCTGCTCGCAGAAGAGGAAGTTGAGCGTGATCTGAACCATCTAGTTGAAAGCGGGACGGATTGGATCATTTTCACAACGGGAACCGGGCTTGAGGCCATGCTTCATCATGCAGAACGAATCGGGTTATACTCTCGGGTGCTCGACATAATCAAGCAATCCAAAGTCGCGGCAAGAGGGTATAAAACATTTGCGCTGCTGAAGAAATCAGGTGTTAAGCCGATTGTCGTTGATGATGATGGGACGACGCAGGGGCTTATTCGAGAACTTCAAGCCTCTGATTTTGAAGGGCAAGGCGTAACAATCCAACTGCATGGAGAATCAATGCCATCATTGGTTACCTTTTTCGAGAAGAAAGGGGCTGTAGTCAGAGAGATCTTGCCATACAAGCATGTTGCTCCAGAAGATGAGGTATCGGGTCAGTTATGCAGGGAGATTATGGAGGGAAGCGTAGATGCGGTCTGTTTTACAACCGCGGTTCAAGTACGCTATTTTTTTCATTATGCCAAAAAAATTGGTTGTTATTCGGACATAAATAATTTCTTCAATGGTCGAGTAGTTGCGGCAGCGGTGGGAAGAGTAACAGCCGAGGCATTGAAGGAAGAGGGAATAGGGCTGGTCATCGTGCCTGAAAGTGAACGAATGGGCGCCATGATTATCGAGCTTTCGCATTACTACAAGAATCAAACGAGCTTAACGAGATGAAGATTTATAAAGCACATCTCCTGACTGGAATTTTATCTGCGATGCTTGCTTGCACCGGCGGCGCAGTTCTCATCATTAACAGCGCTTTGAAAGCAGGATTTACTAACCCAGAGCTCATTTCCTGGATGTTTTCTGTGTACTTTCTTGGTGGACTTCTTAATGTTGGTTTGTCCTTCATCTATAAAATCCCTTTCGGCGGAGCGCATTCGATAACGGCAGCAGCTTTTTTGAGCACATCCATCGTCTATTTCTCCATTGAAGAGTTGGCTGGTGCAGCCATTATGTCGGGTGCGGTCATTGCTTTTTTCGGGATTTCGGGTTTAGGGCAAAAGCTTTTAGCCTTCCTTCCGGTGGCGTTAATGGATGCCATGCTTGCGGGATTGATTTTTAACCATATTGTACAAATTATCCCTGCCATTAAAGAGACGCCTTTTATTGGAATGTTTGCATTGGCAGGCTTTTTTTTGTTTCCAAAGCTGATCAATAAATGCCCCCCGATTTTGGGCGTGATCGGATTAGGGATGATGGCTTTATTCATTGGTTATGATTTACCTAAAATGGAAGATATCCCATTTTCTTTGCCTTATATAGTTACCCCGATATTTTCATGGAACAGCTTTGTGTCGCTTTCGGTGCCACTAGCGTTACTGGTCATTAGCAATGATATATTCGTTGCTTTAGCGGTGCTTAGGAAAAATGGATATGAGCCTTCCGCAGCGAGAACGATAACGATAACAGGAGCAGCGGCTTCACTCGTTGGCTGGTTCGGCGGCCACTCCGTTAACATAGGCGGGATGATGACGATGCTCTGCAGCAGTGATGAGGCTGGCCCAAAAGAAAAGAAATATTTCTCAGCTATTGTATCAGGCTTGCTTGTAGCGTTGTTCGGGTTGATGGCGTGGAAAGTGATTGCGTTTATTAAGACACTACCTATTTCTTTTATCTGGATGATTACTGGCTTTTCTTTAATGGCTGTATTCATGAAAAGCATACAGTCAGCCTTCTCAAAGCCAGAGTACCGCTATTCCACTGTGTTTACCTTTGCAATCGCGGTATCGAATATTAGTTTTATGGGCATTTCCGCTCCCGTCTGGAGCCTAGCCGTCGGCTTATTTACAATGAAATGGCTTGGAGAGGGCAGAAATGCAGATAAAGGATAAGATCGCCTATATTTTTTTTATAAGAAAATTGAATGTCATACAATGTTTGATGGCAAACAATGAATGTTGTTACAATTCTCTTATCAGGAGTATGAAGTAAGGAAGGTAGATGAATATGAAATATTATGTCGTTGATGCCTTTGCCGAGAACGTTTTTGAAGGGAATCCAGCCGGAGTCTGTGTTATGGATGCTTGGCTTTCGGAAGAACTTATGCAGAAGATTGCGATCGAGAATAATCTTTCCGAAACAGCAGAGCTTTATGTTGGATAAGATGATAAAGATAAGCTTTCGGCAAATAAACATATAACAGCTAAAGGAAGACCCCAAAAAGATAAAAGGTGAACCTAAGTTCATCTTTGATCATCTTGGGGTCCTTTTTCAAGTTTTAAAATCCCGGTATCAATCATCTCTGGAATGATTTCGCCCTCACTTACTTTCATAAGAGCTTCTATAATCTTTCGACCCCATTGATTTTCGTATTGCGAAATAATAGAGGTCACTTGGCCATTAAGCAGTGCTTCTTCGATCTTCGGCGTAGCTCCTATGCTGAGGACATGCCTATTTAACCCATAGGCTTTCCAGATTAAAATGGAAGCAGAGCTGGACACGAAATCAAGGCTGAGGAAGGCATTGAAATGCGGGTGTGCGTTAATCATTTCCTCTTGTTCCGTTATGGCGAGATCTTCACGGCCGTCATTGTAACGGACCTCCAACACTTCTATTTCCGTCTCATCATTTAAATAGTTTAGAAGTCCTTCAAGCCTTTCCTTTAGACTATCCATTTCCGGCATGCCCGTTCCTACCAAAACCATCCCTTTTCCATTAAGCAAGAGATCCGTTGCTTTACCGAGTTGTCTGCCTGTTTCGTAGTTGTCGGAGCCGATATAGCTGAGCCTTTTGCTGCCAGGCGAGTCTGTCTCGAAGCAGATGACGGGTATGCCTTGTTCTACCGCTTTATTGATGACGGGGGCAAGTGCTTCGGGGTTCACGGGCGCGATAGCGATACCGTCAACCTTCTGTTTGATCATCGACTCCATAATGCGAATTTGCTGCTCCAGGTTGGCTTCATCGGGAGCAGATACTAATAGTCGTATATTGGCCGCTTTTGCGGTCTCCTCCGCATTCTCGGTTATTTTCTCATAGGCTGGAAAGGCCATAGGGAAGATGATTCCGAATACACGATCCCTATCGGAAGGTATGATGCTGGGCTCTGATGAGTTCACCTGGCTTGTTGGAGGAGCCGGCTGGCAGCTCGCTGTAAACAGTGCAAGGAGCAAGAGTATAAAAAACCAACTGCGTCGTTTATGGAGCAGCATGTTATTTTCCACCGTCTTCCGTAACATGCAGCTTCTCATTTGTGCTGCCTTGACGCCTAAACTCCATCGGCGTCATCCCCGTTACTTTTTTGAAAATATTAGAGAAGTAATGCTGATCGTGGTAACCGACCTCAAACGCGATTTCAAACGTTTTTCTGCGAGTCGTTTTAAGCAGCTCCTTCGCTTTGCGGATTCGGGATTGCGTTAAATACTCCGTTAGCGTTTGGCTCGTTTCTTGACTGAACACTTTGCTTAAGTGACTGGGACTGACCCCTACATGTTTAGATACGACATGTAGTGACAATTGATCATCGTTGTAATGCTCATTAATGAATTGCTTGACGCTGGCGATCAGCGCACCGTATTGGTCGGAGCCTTTAGATCGCCACAGCCACAAACGGTCCAGTAAAATAAGCAGATATCGCACGCAATCTTCCCAGCATGAAATCTCTCTAATCTGTTGTTGGAGCTCTTTTATCGTGTCGGAAGTATGATTTGAAGCCGTGAAGCTTTGCTTTGCGACACGGAAAGCCTCCAGTGTAATATCGTTTAGCAAATAGCAGCCATACATGGATGATTGCCAATCCAGACTCCTGAGCTCGGCTGCGAATTCATTTACGAATGGTTCAGCCTTTACGGAACTACCTATTTTCATGAAATCAACGAAGAGATTGCGATCCAATAAGATATTGCTGATAGAAGAGGCTTTAATAAAGTCTTTAAAGGCCAATTTGTTTTGATTGGAAAGCCGTTGCAGGTTTTTATCGTCATCTGCTTCCAAGAATGAGCTGTGTATGCCTTGGAGACGGTCTTGAATGCTTCCTACTCCTATGGACAGATCGCAGTTGAATAGTTCCTGCAGCTCATACCGGAGCTTATTGACCATGATGTTCATGGCTTCGGATATGGCGGTTTTATCGTTTTCTTTAATAATCCAAATCATTTCCGATCGGTTGCGTTTGTAAGAAAAGCCGGTAATCAAGCTTTCCATTCGTCCTTTAAGGACATGCTCCACTTGCTCAGTACGTAACGATTCTTCGGACTCATGAACTCGAATGTCAATGATGGCAACGGCATAGTAGCGTGCAATTAAGTTAATTGAAATATTGCCTGAGGTTTCAATGGCATCTGAGGTACTGATCAGGCCGCCGCACAGGTCGGAAAGCAATTTATCACTCGTATAAGCTAACTTCTTTTTGTCTTGGCGTTCCTTATCAATTCTTCTGCTAATTTTGTGCAGCATTTCAATCAAATCCGACGCGCCAACAGGCTTGAGGCAATAATCCTCAACGCCGATTCGTAGAGCGGACTGGGCATAATGGAATTCGTCATGTCCTGTAAGAATAGCTATTTTGATATCCGGCATACGCTGACGAACGATCGTGCTAAGCTCGAGTCCGTTCATAAAAGGCATTTTAATATCGGTAATTAAAATATCCGGCATCCACTCTTCGATAAGAGGCAGTGCCATTTCCCCATCGGGGGCATCGCCGCAGTAGATAAAACCCTCTTGCTCCCAATCCACGCAATTTCTAATGCTTTCTCTAATTAAGATTTCATCATCAATCAACATCACTTTTTTCATGGTGCTGCCTCCTTATTTCTTTGGTATACGGAGGGAGATACGAGCTCCTTCTCCTTCGATGCTATCTATTTGCAGGCCGTAATGATCGCCGAAATAAAGACGAAGCCTTTGATGCACATTATTTAAACCAAACCCGCCTTCGCCAGGTTTATCGGGCAGTTCGGCTTCTTTGGGCAGTTCGAGCTGACGTCTTAGCTCGGCTAACCGTTCGGGATTTATGCCTATCCCGTTATCCTCGACGTTCAAAATAATATTTCTCTCATTCTCGACATACCCGGTTATTCGAATATGCCCCATGCCTCTTTTGTTTTTGATGCCGTGATACAGAGCATTCTCCACAAGAGGCTGCAGCGTCATGCCAAGCATCGGATATACCTGCAGTTCCGCTGGTACGTCAATTTCATAGGAGAGGATGTCCCGATACCGCATTTGCTGAATCGTTAAATAACTTTGTACATGCTCAAGTTCCGTCTTTAACGAAATCCATTCTCTCCCTTTATTGAGCGTAAGCCGAAAAAACCGCGCCAGCGCTTTCACTAGTTTGATTACGCTTTCATTTTTGCCGGATTCAGCCATCCAGATGATGGATTCCAGCGTGTTATATAAAAAATGAGGATTAATTTGCGCCTGCAGCGTTCGCAGCTCTGCTTTCTGAACTTGTTCCTGCTCGCGAATGCTTTTTTCAAGAAGCAGCTTAATGTTTTCCAGCATGATATTAAAGCTGTTGCTAAGATCCGTAATCTCATCATGGCCGGCAGGCTTTACCTTTGCTTCCAGATAGCCGCTCGCGGCTTGCTTCATTTTATTTTTCAGGATCTGAATGGGCCGAGTCAGCCTTTGTGTCAGAGATATATAAATGGCAATTGCAAAAACGGCGCTAAGGATTACGCTGGCAATGATTAGCAGCCTAATTTCATTCGCCTCGAAAATGATTTCCCGCAAAGGTGCCATGCCAATGATGGTCCAATCCGTTGTTTGCGATTTTACATGAACGACGAGTTTCTTATTTCCATCAATCGTTTGGACGAAGCTGCCAGAAGTATTAGTAAATGTATTTGGCATTCCATTCCCCGTAGGGATGTTATTCTGTTCACCGGCGGAAGGCTTGAAAATCGGAACTCCTTGCGGATCCAGCACATAGAAGAAGCCTGTTTTGCCAATGGTGACATTATCGCAAAATTGCTCGATAATAGAGTCATCAAGGTCGATGACGATAAAACCAATCACTTCGTTTGTAATACGCTGCTGGATTGGTGCAATAATGGAAATGACGCTTTTGTCAGGGTATGTAAAGCCGTCCAACCTATCGAACTCGGAGGAAGAGGACGGAGGTACCTTTAGTACAAGACCCGGATCATTCGTCAATTGAACGAAATGCGGATTTCTGAGAGGATTATGGTCAAGTTGAAAAAGACCTCTACGCTCGCTGATTCCTTTACCGTAGAGATTGACCATTTGAATGTTCAGTACGCTATCGTATTTGTATGTATCACGGTACATCTCAAAGGTACGTACGATCTCTTTGGCCTCCGCGTTTGTTTCGGATTGCGAGATCAGAAAATGAAGAACCTTCGGATTATTTCCGAGCTCTAGCAGCTTTAGCGTATCCTGAAAAAGCACATCGATGTTTCGGACCAGTTGATCCGCAACAAGTATGGTGGAAGCCTTGCTGTGATCGGATACGGTATGATAAGACTTTTGATAGGATACAAGACCAACCACGAGCAGCGGGATTGATGTCAAAATAATAAACATCACCAGCAGCTTTGCACGCAGGCTCGATGTAATGCGTTGTATGAGCTTCATACTCTTTTTCCTTTCTATTAGGCCTTAACTCATATTGCAATTACATCATATATCAAAACCAGTGAGTTGAGAGGAGGAAATGGAATTGTCGATAAAAAATACAACTTTTAAATAAAATTGTACACATTCGATTTCACCGTGAAGAAGAGAGCCCAATTTATATTAGATCAAAAACGATCGATTGATCAACTACTGAAAAAAATGCCTTTGTGGGATATTATTTTGAAAAAAATCAGTAAAGATTGGGTAACGAAATAAAGATATGTGTCTTGTAGGATCAGGATGCAATTTGGATAATTGTAATGTTACGGTTGTCGCTATCATTATATGTGAAATGGGGTTAGGTCTGTTGCGGGTACCCATAATGAATAAGGCCAAGCTCATGCTTACTGCATTATTGTCTGTTCAAATTTTATCGGCATGCAGTCAAAGCGACAGTACGAATAATCATATTCCTGATGGGAACGATCACGTGACCGAGTATCAAGACCTAGGATTAAGCAAGTATGATCCGCCGATTGAAGTCACCTTCGTGAGGGAAAACGGCGCCGGTCTGAAAAATTTATTAAACGAATTGCCAGGACAAACGTTGGAGGACAATACTTGGAGCCGCCTTTACGAACGGGTGCTTGGCATTAAAATAAAATATGATTGGATCGCCAAGGGCGATCTCTATCAGCAGAAACTAGGTGTTGCGCTTGCTTCGGGAGATATACCTGAAGTCGTAAGGGTCAACGCGCAGCAGCTCAGACTGCTCAGCAATTCGGGATTAATACAAGACTTATCCGATGTTTACGAGAAATACGCCACTCCGCTTACCAAACAAACTCTTAGCCAAGAAGGAACCGGCCCTTTCGATACGGCCACGATCGATGGAAAGCTGATGGGAATACCCGAAACAAACTCTTCTATTGATGGAGCTCAGTTTTTGTGGATCCGAACGGACTGGTTGGATCGGCTCGGTATGAAACCGCCCCAAACCATGGATGACGTTTTGGCGATTTCGAAAGCGTTTACAGATAAAGATCCGGATCAGAACAGAGAAAATGATACGTTTGGTCTAGCGATTACGCAATATTTGTGGGATCCCGTTATGGGATTGACAGCATTCATGGCAGGCTATAATGCGTTCCCAAAAATATGGATCAAGGATGATTCCGGTAAACTCGTATACGGAGGAATACAACCGGAAGTGAAAACGGCATTAAAAACACTGCAGGATATGTATCGGGAGGGTCAAATTGATAGCGAATTCGGTTTAAAGGACGGCGTCAAAGTGGAAAAGCAAGTCGCTGCCGGTAAGATCGGAATGCTGTACGGGGAGCAATGGGGGTCGTTTTTGGTTCAAGTGAGCCGCGAGAACGATCCAGATGCGGAATGGCAACCATTTCCAATCGTTTCCGTATCGGGAGAAGCGCCTAAGGTTCCGCTGCGGTTTAGCACTTATCAGTTCCTTGCCGTAAGGAAAGATTATGAACATCCCGAAGCTATCGTAAAGCTTTTTAATTTACACCTTGAGAAGAATTGGGGAGAAACGTCTGAATACGAAACCTACTATAGCTCACCGCTCCCAGTGTGGCAGCTTTCCCCTGTAACCCCTTATCCGACAAGGAAAAACCTGGAGGCATTCCGACAACTGGAGGTAGCCCGCAGGACCGGGGATGCTTCCGTGTTAAAGGACGAAGCCAGGGCCATACAGAAGAGCATTGATATGTACCTGTCCGGAAATGAGAATAAGGAGTCAGGGTGGGGCTGGGAACGAACATATGGTCCTTCAGGTGCCTTTGCGATCCTTGACCAATACGAAAAGAATAACCAGCTTTTGTACGAAAGTTTTGTTGGAGCCCCCACGGAAACGATGATCGAGAAACAAGCCATTCTGGATAATCTTCAATACGAGACTTTTGTTAATATCATTCTTGGCAGGCCTATCGACGATTTCGATCAATTTGTTGAAGAATGGCATAAGTTGGGCGGAGATAAGATGACAACAGAGGTAAACCAGTGGTTTGCAGGAAGAGACGGCAAGTGAAGATGAGGCGGACAACCTCTGGCTTTGTCTGCAAACAGCTTAAACATTTTAAACATACTTTAAAGCGGCTACGGAGGCGTTTTCTTGCTTAAATTTCCCGCCATATCAATTCGAAATACAATCTTCGTCCGGCTGGTCTTTACTTATCTCATCGTGATACTCCCCATCATATTACTAGGGGCGTATCTGTATAACTGGAGTTACAAAAATGCAAGCCAAGATATATCGAGAGCTACCGTTAAGCAGCTGACTTATTATTTAGAAGGTTTAAACCGTGAAATCGTTTGGATGGAGCTTCAGCAGTTCGATATATTGGAGGATAGCGAGCTGAATAGGCTCGCTGCCACTTGGGGGATGATGGACAACGCTGAAAGAAGGTCAAGTTTGAACTACTTGCTGCATCGGCTTACTTCATTCCAAAATAACAGTCCGTACATTAAAGATATCTATGTGCATATCCGTACGATTAACAAAACGGTCTCGGCGGTTAATGCGATTTATGATTTTGACTCGGAAAGGTTCGATTATTTTCGTTCCAATGCCGGCGGAAATGAAAACCGGCTTATGAATTGGAATAATACGCTTCATCTCAGTGCCTCTAAACAAAGCGGGAAAAAGGGAGAGGAACCTTTATTCCTTGTCGAGATCGAATTGGACACGGAGAGGCTAAGGGATTCTTTGCAACAGATCAACATTTATCCGGACAGCGGCTCTTTTCTTTTCTCGGATATGACCGGATTTACATTAATAAGCCAAAAGGAAACTAACCCTATTATCAAGGACGACGTGAAAGCAGCGAATGCATCAAACGGCAACACTTTTTTATTGAATATGAATGGAAAAAAGTATCATTTTAATAAAGCCAATTCCGAGAAACTGGGACTTACCGTCGCGACGTATTTACCTGAAGAAACCGTAAAAAGACCTCTGAGCATTTTTTATAGATGGGCCTGGGTGTTCGCCATCACTTCATTCTTTGCCGTTGTTATCTTTTCCTATTCTTCTTATAAGATTATCCATAAACCGCTGCTGTCTCTCGTCCAGAGCTTTAAAAGGATGGAAGGAGGCGCATTAAACATTCGAATCGAACACGAAAAGAAAGATGAATTTGGTTATTTGTATACAAGATTCAACCATATGCTTACGAAATTGCAAAGCCTTATTGATCAGGATTTCAAACAAAAAATGATGATGCAAAAGGCGGAGCTAAAGCAGCTGCAATCCCAAATTAATCCGCATTTTCTGTATAACAGCTTCTTCATTCTGAACTCATTGGCCAAAACCGGGGATATTGATCGCATCGAACTGTTTACCAACATGCTTGGCGAGTATTTCAGGTTTATTACCCGAAACGGGGAAGACCATGTTTTATTGTCGGAAGAAACGAGACACTCCCAAATGTATACGGAAATACAAAAACTCCGGTTCTCAAGGCGCATTCGTGTACAATTTGATGACTTACCGAAGGAAATGGAACAAATCAAGGTACCCAGATTAATCATACAGCCCATAATCGAGAACGCTTACGAGCATAGCCTCGAGAAAATGATAGAGGAAGGCTTGCTTCGCGTTTCGTTCGAGATGGATTACGCCGAGGCTCGAATCATAGTAGAGGATAACGGAGACAGCATCAGCGATTCCGAGATCGAAGCATTAAGGGGGAGGCTGGATCCTACTGATGAATCCTATGAAATGACGGGCGTGATCAACATTCATCGCCGCCTTGTTTTAACCTACGGGGAAGGAAGCGGCTTGTTTTTATCTAGGAGCGAGCTGAACGGCCTGAAAGTCGTGATTCGAATCAAGCTGCAGGAGGAGATTTGGGATGTATAGACTGTTAATCGTCGATGATGAAGAAATTATTACGGATGGTCTATACGAAGTGTTTAATCAACTCATGCCGGAAACGCTGGATATTTGCAAAGCCTATTCCGGTAAAGAAGCGTTAAATTGGATGTCCCGCACGAGAATCGATATTGTCTTAACCGACATTCGCATGCCCGGGATGAGCGGTTTGGAATTAACCGAAGAAATTCAAACTTATTGGCCAAGATGCAGAATTGTTTTTCTAACCGGATACAGTGAGTTCGACTATGCCTATAAAGCCATTCAAATGCCAAATGTTAGGTATTTGTTGAAAACGGAAGGGTATGCGAAGGTAACCCAAACCGTGCAAGAAGTCATGCAGGAATTAAATCACGGCATTCAATTGAATGAATTATTGGAGCAATCCCGCGAACAAAAGGATACGCTTGAATTTATGGCGCAAGGGGATTACTTTAGGCATTTCCTGCAAGAGAGCCATGGTTTTTATGGAAATCAAGAAGCGTTAGTCCAAGATTTTAATAAATTAAATATTAGTGTGGATCCTAAATCGCCAGTCATGCTGGCCCTTGGCCGCTTATCGTATCCCACTGCTGCTTCCTATACCGAAAGAAGCCAAATCCTTGCTTCCTCTAGAATTATATGGAATTCCTTTATGACGAATCAGACACGAAGCATTGGAATCATGGATAAGTACGGGGACATCGTATGGTTCATTCAGACTTCGATGCACTCCGAGGAAAAGTTCAACAATCATTTCATGCGCTATTTGGAGGGAACGCTGGAGCTGATCCAAGAAGCCTGTCTTGCATCCCTTGGTTTGACGATAGGTTTTACGATAAGCGGCGCTTCCTGTGAGTGGGGAGACGTAACCCCGCAGTATGAGAGGCTTAGACAGCTTCAGCAGTTAAAAATCGGAGACGGCATTTCCATGATCTTAATGGACCGTTCCGATCAATTCAATAGCTCATCTATTAAAGAAGGATTTGTGCCGAGCCATAAAGCCGAGATCATGGAGGCGCATCTTGAGGCAGGCAGAGCGGCGGAATTTTTCAATGATTTAGAAGAAATGTCGAGATCCATGCTTCTGGCCAACGGAAAAGTCCAGCGAACGATCGAAGGGTATTATTCAATCGCGCTTGTCCTGCTCTCTTACATCAACCGAATGGGGCTGCACAGTCAAATCGAGGATAACGGAAAGCTTATGCGCTTGGATGACCATGCCTCCATGAAAGAGGGATTCCAATATCTTAAACAGATCGCAGACGAGATATTTAAATTCAAACACAAGGATGAACGAGACAGAGCTTCTCACGTCATCGAGCGGATTTGCCAATTCATCGAGGAGCATTTAAGCGAGGACTTGTCTTTGGTTCGATTGGCGGAAATCCACTATTTTAATCCGTCATACTTATCCCGCTTTTTCAAACAGGAGCGCGGGATTAATTTATCCGAGTATATCGATAAATGCCGATTAAGAAAAGCAAAGGATCTTCTTAGAGACGGAGATTTGAAGGTGCGGGAAGTGGCTTCATTCGTCGGTTACGAGGCAGCCCACTCTTTTACCCGTTTTTTCAAAAAAGCAACGGCATTGACACCCCAAGAATACCGCGACAGTTTATCCGTAATCGAATGAGTTACGTTCATGGTGAGTTTGCGTTTAGGTATAGGATGATTAAAGCTTTTCAATTTTTTGAGTGACGAACTTCAGGAGAAATCCGAAGTGCGTCATTTTTTTTGAGCCGAGAAAATGATAAATTGGAAAATAATCTTTTTTTCTATGAGTTCGTGATAGGTTCGTAAGTTCTGTTAATAGTAGTGCGAGTTCATATAACCTTTAGACAAACTTAACCCCGAATTAACAACAAACCTATACACTTAGATAGGAAGAGATAACGAGGAGGGTCGAGGTTGAACTTATAACTTTATTTTTGTACAGTTTTCGGTGGCAGCCCAATGACAGTAGTCCAATTTTATTATTATTTTTAATGGAGGTATCCGTATGTTTCAAGTTCAAGCATCGAACCTTATTAAAAGGCAATTAAAATTACTAACCACTCTTGTTCTCTCCATTCTTATTTGGGGGATGTCTGTTTTGCCGATATATGCGGCAACACCTGTGAAAACGGTTAACGCTTCGGCAACACTCGCTTATAATCTCAAAGGACTTAATCACAATGTAGCTGTTCAGAAAGCTTACATCGCTTCCACGTATCTTTACGTAACTCAGCGGTCTGGGGGGACCTGCTATCTTTCAAGGCTGCTCATAAACGGAAGTGACGCAACATACGTTGATGAAATGACCGTCACCAATGCCGGACATTGCCAAACCTTAGACATGTACTCATACAATGGTATAAATTACTTTTATTTCAGTTCAAAGTCGGATCCTTCAACATCGTATTACTGGTCGCTCCAGGCAGCAAGGCTTCAATACTCGCCCGGCGCGACATATGATTATACGGATCTTCATCGGTTTACCTATATGAATTACGCCAATAAGACCGGTACAAGATTAGGCGAGACATACCGCGTTGATGCCGGCGGCAACAGTACCCATACGGTCTTCCGCATACAAACGGCAGAAGGAACCGTAACTTGGTCCATTTATGACACGGTAAAATTGAACGAGCTTCTTGACAGCAATGAACAGGTGCGAATGGACAGTGCGGCGGCGGTAGGTGCCTGCGTTACCAGCTTTACGCAGTCGGGCAGTGCTATAGTCAGACCGAACGGGTCTTTCCAGGGTGCTGATATGCTCGATAATACGGAAATCTATACGTCAGGCGGGGCGGAAGGAGATACCCCGCAGATTGCTATGATGTCAAACATAGGAACATACAAAACCCTTGTGAATATTACAAACGTGGGAACCCATGAGATCGAGGGTGTACAGACAAAAAACGGTAACGTTTATTTTACGATAGTTACAGACCCAGTAAACAAAACAAACACGCAGAAAGTTTATTACGTTCCTGATAGCCTATTTACCTAACCGCCAAACCGGTCAGCCCCCCGAAAGCTGTACCAAACATAAAAGTTAGAGTAGTCTTAATGCCTTCACCGCTGCTGGAAAGAGCGATTGAAAAGGCCGGCAAGATGAGAACCTGTTGAGAAACCTCAACAGGTTTTCTTTATGTTTATACCTAAAAACCTATAGATTGACAGGTAATTTATCAGCAATCGTCAGGTTGTTGCTTCTATGTGTAAGCGTTACACTTTTTACATATAGGAAGGGCAAGAGGCAACCATTAGATTAAAACTTAATCGGGAGTTGACAGTAGTCATGAATGAAGAAATTAAAGTGAATAGCATGGAGATCGGTTACTCCGACAACCAAACGGACTCGTATGACGTTAGCGGCGCCGTTTCCAAAGTAAGCTTCGCTCCGCTTGCCGGGGCGATCGGGAAGCTCCCTCCGAATGGAAACCCGGTTGTCTCCCATAAATTCGGCGCGGATCCGTATGCATTGGTATTCAAGGATCGCGTGTATCTGTACAATACGAACGACGTGTTGGAATATGACGGGGATGGCAACGTCAAAGACAATAGTTACGGCAACATTAACAAGCTGTCGGTCATTTCATCCGATGACTTGGTAAACTGGACGGATCACGGCGAGATCAAAACTGCAGGCCCGGAAGGCGCGGCAAAATGGGCGACGCAATCATGGGCGCCTGCAGCCGCACACAAAGTAATTAACGGACAAGATAAGTTTTTCTTATACTTTGCCAATAATGCCAGCGGCATCGGCGTATTATCAAGCGACAGTCCGATCGGACCGTGGGTGGACCCGATAGGGAAGCCTCTCATATCGAGATCCATGCCAGCCGCGGCGGATGTGACCTGGCTCTTTGACCCTGCCGTAATGGTAGACGACGATGGCAAAGCCTATATCTACTTCGGCGGGGGCGTTCCGGAAGGGAAAGATGAAATGCCGAATACCGCGCGCGTCATGCAGCTCAGCGACGATATGATCGGCGTTGTCGGCGAAGCGGCGTCAATTCCGGCTCCCTTTATGTTCGAGGATGCCGGTATCAATAAATACAACGGCGTTTATTACTATACCTATTGTTCGAATTTCTACACTGGCGCCCGTCCGGAAGGAAGCCCGCCAGCTGGTGAGATTGCCTATATGACGAGCGACAGCCCAATGGGACCATGGTCGTACCAAGGAACGATATTAAAGAACCCGGGACATTTCTTCGGGGTTGGCGGCAATAACCATCATGTTATTTTCCAATTCCATGACGCTTGGTACATTGCCTACCATGCGCAGACCTTATCCAAAGCAATGGGTGTTCCAAAGGGCTACCGTTCGACTCATCTGAACAAGGTATTCTTTAGCGAAGACGGTTCCATTGGGGAAATCGCCGCAGATATGAAAGGCGTAGAGCAAATCAAGGATTTTAATCCGTTTGTCCGCGTTGAAGCGGGGACGATAGCGTGGAGCGCAGGGATTAACATGCAGCCTCTCTTGACGGATGACAAGGAGCAAGCGCCCGTTAAGCTGGCTGTCTCCGATATTGGCAACGGGGAGTGGACGGCGGTTTCAAAAGTAAACTTCGGCAGCGGGGCAACCTCGTTTATGGCATGGGTTGCGAGCGCGGAGGACGGCGGCAGCATAGAGCTGCGCTTGGATGATCCCGAAGGCAAGCTGATCGGAACGCTTGCCGTGCCTTCGACGAACGGGTGGGATCAATGGGTCGAAGCAAAAACGGAAGTCTCGGTTGCCGAGGGCATTCACGATCTATATTTCTTGTTTAATGGAAAGCCGGGTATGGAGTTATTTAAAATGGGCGCCTGGCAGTTTAGTAAATAAACTGCCAGAACCAATAGCGAGCGTAGAAGGCGGCAGTCGGATGATCCGACTGGCGCCGGACTGCAACAATCGAAAGACTAGCGTGGACGCATGGCATTGAAAACCGAAAACCACCGATATGCTTGAGGGACTGCGCTCACACGGCGCAGTTCTTTTTAATTGCTGGCGGTAAGCATCCATTTGGCCAAACGGACAATTGCGCTCACGAGTTGAGCTCCTAAAGGACGGCTTATCGCTCATTAAACCTATTATTTGTAAGGTGAATAAACAAGAAACGAACGGGTATTGTTCGCTAAATGAAAGCGCTAAAATTATGAGTGTTAGTATCGGATCGGTTTTAAATCCATGGTGACATGACTTTACTGCATCAACAATTAGATGAACTGGAGGGGGATCGCGATGTCTGCGAAGGTAGAGAGAATGATAGAAGCAAGTGGCGAAACGATCCTGCAGGCAACCGGCATTAAACGAGTCTTTGGCAGAGGCAATACCGCCGTCACCGCGCTGGCGGACATTCATCTGACCATACCGGCCGGGTCTATGGTAGCGCTCAAAGGCCGGTCGGGTTCCGGCAAGACGACCCTGCTGAATATTCTCAGCACGCTTGACGAGCCGACGGAGGGCCAAGTGTTCCTTCGCGGACGGGAGATTGGCGGACTTTCCGGCGCGCAGCGCAGCGCGCTGCGGCGCAAGGAGATTGGCCTGGTGTTCCAGTCGTTCGGCCTGATTCCGTTAATGTCTGCTTACGAGAACGTGGAGTTCGGGCTGCGTATCGCGGGTACCCCGGTCAATGGCAACCGCGAGGCTGCGGAGCGTGCGCTGGATCGCGTCGGCATGCGGGAGAGGATGAAGCACCGGCCGACGGAGCTGTCCGGCGGCGAACAGCAGCGCGTGGCGATCGCCCGTGCGATTGCGCACGAGCCTTCGCTGCTGATCGCGGACGAGCCAACCGCGGAGCTGGACAGCAAGATGGGACTGCAGGTCATCCGCGTATTCCGGGATCTTGTGAATAGGTCAGGCATGACGATCGTTCTGACGACGCACGACCCGGGCATTATGGAGCTTGCCGATTACGTTATCGCATTGGAGGATGGAAAAATTGTATCGCAGACGACTCATGAAACACCGGTTGTATAGTCTGATCCCCCGCGTCAAGCACGTTGCCGTAATGCTCGCCGCAATGCTGGCGCTTACGGGCTGCTCGCTGCTCCCCTTGGAGGAGGCGTCGCTTCAGCCGCCGCTTGTCCAGCCGGCCGAGGAAGAATTAGACATCGTGGACGCAGCCAAAGGAAACATTCAGACGTTTCTCAAAGGAACGGCAAATTTCGTGTCCTCCAGCATGGATACGCTCTCTTTCAAGGAATCCGGCGGGCGGTTGAAATCCATCAACGTGACGGTCGGCCAAGAAGTGAAAGCCGGCGACATGATCGCCCAGCTGGAGACGGGCGACCTGGAACTTCAGATCCGCCTGCAGAGGCTGAGCGTGGAGCGCGCCCGTCTGCAGTATGAACAGGCGCGGGCTTCCGGCGCGAACGCAACCGATCTGCGCCTGCGGGAGATCGATTTGGAACGGGAATCGCTGATGCTGGATTCCATGGAGGAGCGACTCGGCCAATCGCAGCTGTACGCGCCGATTGCAGGGATCGTAACCTTCGCTGAATCACTCAATGCAGGCGACTTTATTAACGCCTATCAAGCCATCGTAACCATCGCGGATCCGTCCAAGATGCAGCTGACTTATAAAGCGGCAAATTCGAAGGACCTGCTTCCGGTAGAAGCGGGTATGCCCGTCAGCCTGAAGTATAAGGGCAAGGACTATAAAGGGAAAGTGCTGCAATCTCCTTCTAACGTGCCCCTCGGCGCTGACGATGCGAAGGCCGAACGCAATTCGGTGACCATCATTATAGGCATGAACGATAAGCCCGAGGGGGTACAGATTGGCCATAGCGCGGAGCTCAATATCGAGCTGCAGAAGCGCGAGAACGTCATCTTGCTTCCGCGATCGGCGATCCGCTCCTATATGGGCCGCAGCTACGTACAGGTCGCGGAGGGCGATCGGCGCAAGGAGGTCGACGTTGAGGTGGGATTAACGACACCGACCGAAGTGGAGATCGTTCGCGGGCTGGAGGAAGGCGAGAAGGTCATCCTGAACAATTAAACGCAAGGCGTAAATGGCTGACGCCGTATTTTGAAGGCTCAGCATACGTTTCAAGGTGAAGTCTAAGCGCAAATAAAATTTGAACTATATTAATTTTTAGAGTCGAACAATAATGCCCGGACTGACCGGGCGCAAGAATGGGGTATACGTATGGCCTTATGGACGATGATTCTCCGCAAAATGGCAAATAACAAATGGCTGCAGCTGAATCTGTGGTTTGGCCTTACCGTATGCGTGGCCCTGTTCAGCTCTATGCCGCTTTATTCCGAAGCCATCCTGCAGCAGACATTGTTGAAAGAACTCCAGCAGGTGCAGAGTCAAAGCGCCGTTTACCCGGGCTTCGTCAGGGTTAGTACGACCGTTTCTTCATCAACAAAGGATAAAGAGACTTCTGAGGCGCTTGTACGGGCTGACCGTTTTGTGCAGACGATCCCGGACAGGGCGGGGCTTGCGGCGATGTCGTTCTACCAGCAGCGGTTCACGCAAAAAATGAAGGTGTACGGTGCCGACGCCTCGGATCAAGAGAAGCAGTCGCAGAAAACGGCAGGCAGCTTTAAATCTCTGTCCGGTATGGAGAAGCGCTTGCGGCTGATAGACGGACGGATGCCGGTTGACCGAACGGACGGCGTTTTCGAAGCGCTTGTCACCCAGAAATTTCTATTTGCAACGAAGCGCGGTCTCGGAGAGGAGCTGGTTGCGGAATCGCCTGAAGGGGACCGGAGCCGCTTTCGCGTCATTCCGGTCGGCATCATCGAGACGGATCCTGCCGGCGACCCCTATTTGCCGTATTTGACGACCGAGGCCGAAGACGGGTTTATTATCCCGTTCGAGCAGTTCGAGCGCGAATTTACGAAAGGCGGCAAGACGAGGTTAACCGACTTGGAATGGCGCTTCGCCCTGAATTATGAACAGCTGAATGTCGACAATATCGATCAATTCATCGCAGCCAACACGGATATCCGCCGCTATTTCCGAGGACGGCTCGGGGTTGAAGAGATTAATATCCCGGCAATTGAGACGGTTGGATCTTATCGGGGAAAGCAAGCGAAGCTCGACGTATTGATGCTGTCCCTTTACTCCCCCGTCATGCTGATGCTGGCCTTCTATTTGTATATGGCTGCCAATCTCATCATCGAACGGCAAAAGACGGAAATTTCCGTTCTCCGCAGCCGTGGAGCCAGCCGATTGCAGATCATGATGGCCTATGCGCTGGAGAGTCTGTTCCTCGGGCTGAGCGCACTGGCCGTGGGACCTTTCCTCGGCATCTCGTTCACGAAGGTGCTGGGCGCCTCGAGCGGTTTCCTGGAGTTCGTCCAGCGATCGGCGCTTGAAGTCAGTCTGACCAGCACCGCCTATAAGATCGCGGCGATTGCTGTGGGCGTGGCGATTGTGCTTATTCTGATTCCGGCTTTCCTGGCGACGAGGACAAGCATCGTGGGTCACAAGCAGCAAATGGCACGCTTGACCAAGATGTCGTTCTGGCATAAGACCGGTCTCGATGTCATACTCGTCTGTCTGGCGGTCTATCTGCTGTACAATTTCAACAAACGGCAGGAGGATTTGAAGCGGCTGGCACTTGATGCAGACGCCCTGCAGCTTGATCCGCTGCTGTTCCTAATGCCGGCGCTGTTTGCGCTCGGAGGCGGTCTGCTGGTGCTGCGCGTGTACCCGTGGTTCATCCGTCTCATCTATTGGGCAGGCCGCAGATGGTGGTCGCCGGCGTTATACAATACGCTGGTTCAAATCAGCCGATCGTCCGGGCAGTATTTGACCATCAAGGTGTTTCTGATCATGACGGTGGCGACCGGCCTCTTCAGCGCGAATGCGGCCCGGACGATCAACGACAATATGGAGAGCAAGATCCAGTACGCCGTCGGCGCCGACATGGCGTTGACCATGCGGTGGAAGAGCGACGCGCCTCCTCCGATGTCATCAGGCTCTACGCAGCAGCCGCAAACCGAAACGGGCATCGCGGAAACGAGGCGGATCCAGTATACCGAGCCGCCGTTCCAGCCAATCCAGGAGCTGGTGGGGGTAGAAGCGGTCGCTAGAGTGTTCAAGAAGGAAGCGGTCAGGTTCAGTGCAGGCAGCAACGGCACGACCGGAAAGACCGTGCTATTCGGCATCGATACGTTGGATTTCGGCAAGACGGCCTGGATGAAGAATGGGCTGCTTGAATATCCCATCAACAGTTATCTGAATCTGATAGCGCCGAATCCGAAGGCTGTACTGATCTCAAGGTCGCTCGCCGATGCGGCAGCGATCAAGCCAGGCGATCCGATCCGTGTCTCCTGGGATGGACTCGACCAGGCACAGTTCACCGTTTACGGGATTATCGACTACTGGCCGGGCTGGAATCCGCTTCCGGCAAGCGGAGACGCGAAAGACGGTCAGGCAGCAGAGTCTCATCTGATCGTCGGACATCTGGGCACGATCCAGAACCGGCTTGCGGTCGAGCCCTATGAGGTTTGGCTTAAGCTGAATGACGGCGTATCCAGCCAGGTGATCTATGACCAACTGGCTGAGAAAAAAGTGCCGGTTGCCGGCCTTCGCGATGCGATACAGGAGCTGATCTTGTCAAAGAATGATCCTTTCCGGCTGGCAATCAACGGCGTCATGACGCTGGGCTTTGTGATCTCCATGCTGATCAGCTTCTTCGGCTTCTTGCTGTTCTGGGTGCTGACCCTATCGGGAAGGACGCTCCAATACGGGGTGCTGAGGGCCATGGGCATTCCATTCCGGCAGATTATTGGCATGCTGGTCAGCGAACAATTGTTCACCTCGGGTGCGGCGGTCATCATCGGCGTGTTTATCGGCAACTTGGTCAGCGAAATGTTTGTTCCCTTGTTCGAAATGTCTTTCTCGACCGCCGAGCAGGTGCCGCCGTTCGAGATCACTTATCAGCTCAGCGATTACGTGCAGCTTTACAGCATTGTCGGGGTCATGCTAACGATCGGCCTGCTGATTCTCGGCTACCGCCTGTCGAGGACCCGGATTGCCCAAGCGCTGAAGCTGGGAGAGGAGTAACCTATGATTCAATGTGAAGGACTCGTCAAAATTTATAAAACCGCGGATCTTGAGGTCGTCGCCCTGCAAGGGCTCGATATGAAGATCGAAGACGGCGAGCTGATGGCCATCATCGGCAATTCCGGCAGCGGCAAGTCAACGCTGCTCAACATGCTCGGCGGATTGGACAAGCCGTCAGCCGGCAAGCTGCTTGTGGACGGGAAGGATCTGTTGACGTTTGGCGAGAAGGACCTGGTGAAGTACAAGCGGGATACGGTCGGTTTCGTATGGCAGAACAATGCGCGAAACCTGATTCCGTACCTGACCGCAAGGGAAAATGTCGAGCTGCCGATGCTGCTGCGCGGCAAACACCGCCGGGCACGGGCGATCGAGCTTCTCGAAGCCGTTGGACTCGGCCACCGTATGATGAATCGGCTGAGCGAGCTATCCGGCGGGGAACAGCAGCGGGTGGCGATTGCCATCGCCCTCGCGAACGAGCCGAGGCTGCTGTTAGCCGATGAACCGACAGGCTCACTGGACACGAAAACGTCCAATCAGGTGCTGGATCTGTTCCGCACGCTGAATCGGACGATCGGCATTACGATTGTTATCGTGACGCATGATCCGCTGCTGGCGCGCAAGGTGGATCGAGTCGTTCAAATCCGTGACGGCAAGACGTCGGCGGAGATGATTCGCCGGGTATCGTATGCGGAAGAAATGGCGCTGCTGGACGCAGAGAGCGCCCGGCACGGGACAGAGAGCCATATTGAGTATGCCGTTGTCGATAAGGCGGGCCGGTTGCAGATTCCGGCCGGCTACCTCGACCTGGAGGGCTTCAAGGATAGCAACAAAGTGCGCGTGGAGATGGAGGACGGCCGCATCATTCTTTATCCGCCGGAGGCCAGGAAGACGGGCTGAACGATACAGGAACAAACTAAAAAGCCGCTTGCTTTGACAAACAAAGCAAGCGGCTTTCTTTTCTGATGATTAAGGATTCCACGATTAAATGAGCTTATGCCGATATCGCAATCCATTACGGGTCATGCCGTAATCGAGATCATCTTCCTGTACTCGTTAGCGCTTACACCGGTGTACGATTTGAATTTTTTGTAGAACCAATCCATTTCGGTGTATCCGACTTCGTTAGCGATTTTATAAACTTTCATGTCGGTATGTTCGAGTAGGGATTTGGCTTTCTCCATGCGCTGTTGCAGCAGGTATTCGTTAAAGGTCATGTTCTCTTGATATTTGAATTTTTGTCCCAGGTAAGAGCAGTTGAAGTGCAAAATATTGGATATTTCTTTCAAGGTGATGTTCTGATGCAGCGTTTCTCCCACGTATTCCTTCACTTTATCGATAATGTTGCCCTGCGGGGAAGAATCATTTTCGGATAAGGACAAACAATGCTCGTTATCATTCGTTGATAGGGCGGAGTCGAGCTCCCGCTTCAAATTTTGCATGCTTGCCGTTAACTCATCAATTGACAAGGGATCGGGTAAATAGTCGCTGACTTGATAGTACATCGCCTTTCTTGCGAGCTGGAAGTCATTGCCCCCGCCAATGAGCATTATCGGCAGGCGGCTTTTGCTGCGGATCTGGTCGCACAGCTCGAGACCCTCTGCGTGAGCGCCTTTCATATTGATCGCGATAAGCGAGAAACGATGCTGTGCGAATAAAGTCATGGCGGCTGCGGAAGCGTCGGCATAACCTTCCAAGGCAAAACCCATGCTGTTCCAATCAAGCGTATGTAGTGTCTTATCTCCCGAATGATCATTCAGATCGACAAACAGTACCTTATACACAATGTTTACCTCCCATTGTATTCGCGGCACGCCTGACTCCCTCATGCCTGCAAAAGATTACGCTTTCATTATGTAAAATACACGAATGATTAACAATGTGCTTTTCTTTATATCGTTAGCCGTTGTTTACTACTTGTCTTTCTTAGCGTTATTGGATTCGAAATGTCAGTTCTAGACCTATAATTTGACGGGTGGAATATCTCGTTTTCGACAGGTTGTTGCTGCAAAATGTAAGCGCTACACTTTTAATGTGCTCACAAATCTTAAGGGGGATTAAGTATGCAGATTCGCAAGATGATGGTTCTGTTATGCGCAATGGTTCTGGTTCTCGCAGCATGCAACAGCGGTTCCAACAGCGGCAACAACACCGGTAACAACAAGGGAACCAACGCCGGCACGAACAGCGTCGCGACCGAGACGCCTGACAATGCGGCGGAGAACAATGCGGAAGAAGTGAACAGCACGCCGGAGATGGATTTCGACTTGGGCGGTAAAACGATCAAAATCGTATCGTGGTGGGATATGACGATTCCGGAGGACAATCCGGACAATATTCAGCGCAAGAAAAACCTGGATGCGTTAATGGAGAAGCATAACTTCAAAGTGGAATATGTCGCTATCGATTACGGCGAGTACCAGCAGAAAGTCACCGCATCCTTGCTGGCGGGCGAACCGATCGGCGATATCGTCCGATTGGGCAAAACGTACACGGTTCCGACGCTTGTGAAACAAGATCTGTTGTGGCCAATCGACGAGTACACGAAGAACCCTAGGGCGTTCAATCAGAAGGTCACGAATGAGTATTACACGTATGAGGGCAAAGGTTACGGCTTCAGCGAGGGTCAGGCTAATCTGGTTCAGGGCATATTCTACAACCGTACGCTTATGAATCAGCTAGGTGCGAAAGCGCTGCAAGAGTATGTGAACGAGGATAACTGGAATTGGGAAACGTTCATTCAAGTTGCCAAAGAGGCCAATAAAGATACGAATAACGATGGCAAGCTGGATACTTGGGGTCTCGCGAATTCTTCGCTTATGGACCAGGCTCTGTATTCCAACAATACAGGACTCACCAAAGGAGACAAGCAAAATCTAGAGGATCCTGCGACGCTTGATGCGCTTAATTTCGTTTCCCGCTTGGCTACGGAGCAAATAGCGAGACCGACGGAAGGCGGCGATTGGACGGAGCCTGGTCAGTTCTTCCGTCAAGGCAACACACTTATGTATGCAGGCGCTTTGTGGGAGCTAAGCGGCTTCCAGACGGATATGCCTGATTATGAGCTCGGTTTCATTCCGTTTCCGAAGGGACCGAATGCTACGACCTATCATTCCGCGGAAGCGCTCTTCCAAGCTCTGACGATTCCAAAATCAGTTAAGAATCCCGAGCAGCTAATGTATATCTGGGAAAAGATTAACGATATCGATTCCATGTATGATTATCCGGATCAAGGCTGGTATGAGACTTTGTTTAAAAATGAGGATGACATCAACAACGCCAAAATGGTTGCGCCGAATATGATCGTCCTCGACCACAATACGTTCCCGAATCTGAAGTTTTATGATTTCGTCGGCGAACTGAATAGCGGAGTTTCGGTATCCACAGTCGTCGAAAAGTATAAATCGACATTCCAAGCGGCGATTGACGAAGTGTTTGGCTCATAACCATTCATAGCGATTGCCTTGCAGTCCCCATTTAGAAATTTTCTATAATGGGGACTGTTATTGGATTAAATACTTCATGCTGCAGGAGGGGAGAAAAATTGAACATCAGAAAGAAGAAGTATGTAATCGTCATCCTTGTTCTTACCGTATTTGTATTGTCCATTTGGGCTTTCTACCCTTCAAATCAGACAAATAACGGGCAGGTTCGGGCCATGTCTGATTTTGAAGCGGAATCGGCTGGAGAAGAAGGTTATGACGAATATATAAATTCCCACTCGACAGCGAAGCGGCCTGAAGGGGTCATCCGAATCGAGGGGGAGAATTATGCCGAAACCGTCGGGGACGGTTTTGAAGTCGCAGAGAAGCTTCATGGTTTGGACGGGAAAGCGGTAATTACGCCGGAGACGGGATCTATTGGTTGGGATGTTCAAATGGACCAGCCTGGTTTGTACAACGTTAGAATTCATTATTATCCGATCGAGGGAAAGAGCTCTGCCATTGAAAGACAATTTGCTATTAATCAGGAAGTCCCCTTTAAGGGCGCTGATATTATTTTGTTTGACCGGGTATGGGGAGATCGGAACGAAGAGATCAAGAGAGACGACAGAGGAAACGACCTGCGTCCGAGACAGGTTGAGAAGCCTGTATGGCAAATCACCGCGCTCACCGACAGATACGGTTATTATGATGAGCCTTATTCCTTCTATTTCGATAAAGGCATGCAAAGGCTTTCCTTGACGGCGTTAAGAGAGCCCATGGCGATTGATTATATTGAGCTTTACCAAGATCAGGAGTTGAAGACTTACGAAGAGCTGAAGAGCGAGTATACAGCCGGAGGTATAAAGCCTGTCAAGGATCAATATATCCTCATCCAAGCGGAGGACGCAGCGTTCAAGTCTTCCCCGACCTTATATCCGATGTCCGACAGGTCTAGTCCAACGGTTATTCCATATGACGTATCAAAAATCAGAATCAACACCATCGGAGGACTGAACTGGAAGCTGCCCGGGCAGTGGATCGAGTGGGAATTTGAGGTAGAAGAGGACGGTTTGTATCAAATTGCGTTAAAACAAAAGCAGGACCAGCTTCGCGGCGTCTACGCCACGCGCAGTCTTATGATCGACGGAAAATATTCGTTTGAGGAAATGAAGCGAATTCGCTTTAACTTTGAAAGGGATTGGCAGATGAATGTGCTGGGCGGCGATGAGCCCTACTCTTACCATTTGACCAAAGGCTCGCATCGTATTCGAATGATGGTCTCCCTCGGCGAAATCGCGCCTTTGCTTCAGACGATCGAGTCCAGCGTGCTGCAGTTGAATGAGATGTACCGGAAAATCTTAATGATTACGTCGAATAAGCCGGATCCGTTTCGCGATTATCAACTGGAGAAGCGGATTCCTGATATGGTGGAGGTTTTCACGGAACAAGCCGAAACGATTCAAAGCGTAGCGGACTATCTCGAGCAGGCGACAGGTGAACGAAGCGACAAGGTAGCCGTCCTTCACTCGATGGTTCGCCAACTAAAGGATTTGGCGGCATATCCTGAAACGGTTGCCAAGCGATTGGATGCATACAAGGTCAATGTCGGCGGTCTGGGAACGTGGATCCTGACCGTGCGGGAGCAGCCGCTTTCGCTTGATTATCTTGTTATCTCTTCGCCAGGCCGCGAACTTCCGAGAGCGGAAGCCACATTGCTGGAAGAGGTAGGACATGAGCTCGGAGCCTATGCAGCCTCTTATACAGAAGATTATGACAACATCGGAAATACCGAAGAGAAAAATCGTTCGGTTACGGTGTGGATTACCACCGGACGCGATCAGGCGCAAGTATTGAAGGGGTTGATTGACGACTCCTTTACGCCGGATACGGATATTTCCGTTCAGCTGAAGCTCGTTCCGGGCAACATCCTTCTACCGGCTACGCTTGCCGGCGAGGGGCCGGACGTGGCCATGCAGATCGGCGAGGATGTTCCGGTAAACTATGCGATGAGGGGCGCTGCGGCCGATTTGTCGCGCTTTGCGGATTACGATGAAGTCGCTTCAAGGTTCCGCGACAGCGGACTTACGCCGTACAAATACGATGAGGGAGTATTTGCCCTCCCGGAGCAGCAGACATTCCCGATGTTGTTCTATCGCAAAGATATCCTCGAGGAGCTTAATTTGACTCCGCCGAAAACCTGGCAGGATATCTATAACATGATTTCGGTTCTTCAGAAGCATAACATGGAGTTTTATTTGCCGCTTGAGGCCACGAATGCGAGTTTGGTTCCGAATGCGACATTCTCTATGCTGCTTTACCAGAACGGCGGCGAATTTTATCGTGGTGACGATAAGAAGAGCGCACTCGATTCCGAAATTTCGATGAACGCCTTTAAAAAGTGGACGCAATTTTATACAAGCTATAAGTTCCCGTTGCAAGCTGACTTCCCGAACCGGTTCAGAACGGGCGAGATGCCGATTGGCATTGCAGACTATACGACGTACAACATGCTGACGGTCATGGCCCCGGAGATCAAAGGCTTATGGGACTTCACCGTTGTTCCGGGCACGAAGCTTGCGGACGGCACGACCAACAATGAAGTAGCCAGCCACACAACCGGCGTCATGATGCTGGAAAATTCGGATGATAAAGAGTCGTCTTGGCAATTTATGAAATGGTGGACGGACAAGGAAACCCAAATTGCTTACGGACGTGAAATGGAGGGCCTTATGGGCGAGGCGGCCCGGTATCCGACGGCCAATATTGAGGCGCTTGAAGAGCTGCCTTGGCCGGTCAAGGATTACAACAACTTAGAGAGCCAGTGGCAATGGGTCAGAGGCATTCCGCAGGTTCCGGGCGGTTACTTTACGGGCAGGCATTTGGACAATGCCTTCCGGAAAGTCGTGAATGCCAATGAGAATCCCCGCGAAGCCTTCTCGGATTATATCCTCTATATTAACGATGAAATTGAGATTAAGCGGAAAGAATTTAATTTACCGTATTAGTTAGGGGGAGGAAGCCGGGTGCAAGCAGAAACAACCGCTCAAGCCATGAAGGGCTCCATTCGTCCGAAGAAGAGATCCAAGTTGGCTTATGTCGTGAATGAGTTGAAACGAAACAAGCATTACTACTTATTGATGAGTCCTTACATGATTATTTTCTTCTTATTTACCGTTATTCCGGTCGTTTTCTCGTTAGGCTTAAGTTTCTTCTATTTTAATATGCTTGAATTTCCGCGTTTTGTGGGCTGGCAAAACTATTCTAGGCTGTTTCTAAACGATGATGTTTTTATGATCGCCTTGAAGAACACGTTTATGTTCGCGGTCATTACCGGTCCGGTCAGCTATATCGCATGCTTCTTGTTTGCATGGATCATCAACGAGCTTTCGCCCAAGGTGCGCGCATTCATGACGTTGATTTTTTATGCGCCGGCGATTTCAGGAAATGTGTTCTTTATTTGGCTGATCGTGTTTTCCGGCGACAGCTACGGCTATTTGAACGGTTTCCTGATGAAGATCGGGTTTATATTGGAACCGATTCAATGGCTGCTGGACGAGAAATATATTTTGACCATTGTCATGATCGTTCAGCTTTGGCTCAGTCTGGGAACCAGCTTCTTGGCCTTTATCGCCGGTCTGCAAACGATCGATAAAACGCTGGTTGAAGCAGGGGCGGTAGACGGAATTAAGAACCGCTGGCAGGAGCTTTGGTTCATTACGCTGCCTTCCATGAGGCCGCAGCTTCTGTTCGGCGCGGTCATGCAGATTACCGGTTCGTTTGCCGTTGCTGACATATCGATCGCGCTTGCGGGATTTCCAAGCGTCAATTACGCGGCGCATACCGTCGTAACGCATCTGATGGATTATGGCACCATCCGTTTCGAGATGGGCTACGCGTCCGCGATCGCAACGGTTCTCTTCGGGCTTATGATCGGGACCAACATGCTGACGCAAAAAATGTTGAGAAAGATAGGTGAGTGACGACATGAAAATGATGGCGGCCTTTCGAACGCCCAAAAAGCTCAATCGCTCCTTTACCGTCAGCTTTTTGCTGTTCGTTCTCCTTGCCTTATTCGGGTCCTTTATGGCTCTGCCGTTAATTTATGCGGTGAACAATGCCTTTAAGCCGCTTGACGAATTGTTCATTTTCCCGCCGCGGTTTTTCGTGAACAATCCGACATTGGATAACTTTTATGATCTGCTGTCCTTGATGGGGAATTCGTGGGTGCCGCTATCGCGCTATATCGCCAATACGCTGCTGATTACGGTTGTCGGCACCGTGGGGCATATCTTATTGGCATCCGCTGCGGCTTATCCGCTGGCCAAATACCGATTCATGGGATCAAAAACGCTTTTCTCCATCGTCGTGCTGTCCTTGATGTTTTCTCCGCATGTAACGGCCATTCCCAACTATATGGTGATGTCCTGGCTGGGATGGATCAATACGCATGCGTCTATCATTGTGCCGTCATTGGCTTTCCCGTTAGGGCTCTTCTTGATGAAGCAATTTATGGAACAAATTCCGGATGCCCTGCTGGAAGCGGCCAAAATAGACGGAGCTAACGAGTACCGGATTTACTGGAGTATCGTTATGCCTAATGTTAAGCCTGCATGGCTAACGCTCATGATTTTGCAATTTCCGATGCTGTGGGGAACCGATGGAGGCAGCTTTATCTACAGTGAGAATCTAAAGACGCTTCACTTTGCGTTGGGGCAGATTACGCTTGGGGGAATTGCCAGAGCAGGGGTTGGAGCGGCAGTCGCGCTGCTCTTGATGATTGTTCCGATTTCGCTCTTTATTATTTCCCAGAGCAGCGTCATTCAGACGATGGCGACTTCCGGGATGAAGGATTAGAAGGGAGCCGTGCACGATGTTTAAACGCATACAAAAAGGGAGAGCACACCTCCTTATTGCTCTTTGTTGTTTACTGGGCGTTAGCATGGGAGGAGCGCTCGTCCAGGCTGAAGACGGAGCCGCCGCATCCTATAATTACTCATTCTGGGGAGATACCGTTGCCTCGCCCGCCGCTTACCAGGCAACGACTTTATTGAGCGGGCTAGGCCTTGGAGTAGGGCCGTTCAAAGATCCGAGCGATCTTTACGTCACGCCGGACAAACAAATCTATGTGCTGGATTCCGGCAATAACCGGATTGTCATTCTGGATGAGAAATTCAAGCCGGCAGCCACGATCGATTCCTTTGAAAGGGACGGGCAAGCCGACCATTTCCAAAATCCGCAAGGCCTCTTCGTAACGGATCAGAAGCATGTGCTTGTTGCCGATACGGGCCATAATCGCATCGTTCATCTCGATTCGAATTTCAAGCTGGTTAAGGTTGTCGAAGCGCCGGAATCCGAGCTGCTGCAAGCTAATTTCCAGTTCCAACCGGTCAGGGTCATTATGGACAAGGCGCAGCGGACTTATGTGATGGCGACCGGCGTATTCGACGGCTTCATGGAATTTAATGCGGACGGGGCGTTCACTTCATTTATCGGCGCTAACCGCGTTTATGTCGATCCGGTTGAATACTTCTGGAAGCGGATGTCGACAAAGGCGCAGCGGAGCCAGATGGTCATGTTTACGCCGACGGAATTTACGAACCTGGATATGGATAACGAAGGGTTCATTTATGCAACCAATGGGGATCTTTGGGGTGATAATATCAAAAAGCTGAATGCGCAGGGCAACGATATATTGCGCAGAACCGGGTATTACAATCCGCAAGGCGATATTCGTTATTCTAGCGATATCGGCCCCTCCAGACTTGTGGATATCGATGTCGCGGACAGCGAGATGTATTCCGTCCTCGATGCCAAGCGGGGCCGGATTTTTACCTACAGCGGCGACGGGCATTTTATGTACGTTTTCGGGGGGATGGGCAACCAATTGGGCGAATTCAATACGCCGGTGGCGATTGAACGGATCGGAGACGATTTCCTCGTTTTGGATAAGGCGCTCGGGGAGATTACGTTATTCCAAACGACGGAGTACGGCCGGACGCTCAATGAAGCCGTTAGAAGCTATTATAGGGGCGATGAAGAGAAAGCCTATCAATTGTTCAATCAAACGATCAACATGAATGCGAACCTTGAATTCGCTTATGCCGGCATCGGTAAGTCGCTTCTAAGGCAAGGCGATTACGAAGAGGCGATGAAGTATTTTAAACGGAGCATGGATCAAAAGAATTATTCGAAGGCTTTCCTGCTCTTCCGGAAACAAGTATTGAGAGAGCATTTCACGACGATCATGACCGTTATCGTCCTACTTGCAGCCGGTGCACTGGCAGCGAGAAAGTATCGGAAAACGTCGGTAAGAAAGAGGGGTGTCTCCATTGAGTAAAGAGTGGATTAAATATCCGTTAAATCTCATCGTTCATCCTTTTAACGGCTACTGGGACCTGAAATATGACCGCAGTCAGAAGCTCAATTTAATCATTGCATTTGCGGTTGTGTTCCTGCTGGCCGTTACGAATATTTTAAGCAGCCAATACAGCGGTTTCCTCGTTCATTTATTCAATCCGAACGAGATGAACAGCTTCATGGAAATCATGTACGTGGTTGTGCCGGTATTGTTCTGGTGCGTGGCCAACTGGTCGCTCACAACCTTGCTGGACGGGGAAGGGAAGTTTGTCGAAATCTTTACCTCAACTTGTTTTGCCATGATTCCGCTGGTCGTTATTAACTTCCCGTGGATCTGGCTAAGCAATGTCATTTCGCTGCAAGAGACGACATTTTATTATTTTTCGAATAGCGTTGCGGTCATTTGGTTTATTTTTCTATTATTTGTCGCGAATATGACGGTGCATCAATTTACGCCGTCCAAAACGATCGGGATCATCATTCTGACGGTCGTAGCGATGGGCTTTATGGCCTTTATCGGTTTACTGTTCTTCAGCTTGGTCCAACAGATCATCGCCTTCATATCCGTTATCTATCAAGAATTGGTTATGAGGAACTAAGGAAGGAGGAGGAGAGATGAACAAAGCTGCAAGGTACGTACTGCTTGCCTCATGTTTATTGGTAGGGCTGCTCGTTTCCGGCTGCTCGGATGGGGGCACGGTTAATCAGGCGGAAGATAGCGCACAGCTTGCCGAGGCATTTACGCAAGGAAAGGCTCTGAGCGTTTCCTTCACGGATGCCCGCGTGGCCGGCATGAAAGGAATAGCTGAAAATGATTTATTAAAATTGTTTGTGGACGATAAGACAGGCGCTGTTGCGGTCATTCATAAGCAAAGCGGCGAAATATGGCACAGCAATCCGCCTGAACGCGAATCGGACCCGCTAGCCGCAGGGGTTAATAAGGGAGTATTGTCTTCGCAATTGAAAATCGATTTTTATAATTTGTTCGGACAGCTGAGCGCAGTCAATTCCTTTTCGGACAGCGTGGTTTACAAGCAGATCAAATTCGAAGAAATTCCAAGCGGCATAAGGGTGTCGTATCAGTTCGGAACGAGCAAAAAAACGATGGACGACATGCCTATGAAGATGAGCAAAGACCGTTTTGAAGAAAAAGTGTTAAGTAAATTGGATAATACGGGGAAGCGGGCATTGAAAATCGCCTATACCGAAAACAAAGAAAATTCGGTATATGAAAGAAACGACGGTGCGCTGAAAGGACTTCAGCTTGACCGGGCGCTCAAGGCGTTCGAGGATGCGGGTTATACGGAGGAGGATCTGGTAGCGGACATCGCGGAGAACCATCTGGATCAGACGAAGCCGGAGCCGCGGATTTTCCTTGCATCGATTGAATATGTCCTGGATGGGGATAGTCTTGTCGCCAAAGTTCCGGTTTCGAGCATCCAATATCCGGAGGAATACCCGGTGAACACGATTTCGCTCCTGAGCTTCTTTGGCGCAGGGGGACCAGAGTCGAAAGGCTCCATCCTTGTTCCGGACGGGGCAGGGGCGCTGATCCATTTTAACAACGGCAAAACCAATTATCCAGCCTACCAGCAGCAAATATACGGAACAGACCAGACGATGGATACGATCGAAAATGCGGTTAGAACGCAAGAGGCCAGGCTGCCGGTATTCGGAATGATCCGCGAGGGCGGCGCGTTTCTCGGCATTATTGAAGAAGGCGAGTCCGTAGCGACCATTAATGCCGACATCAGCGGCAGGCTGAACAGCTATAACTACGTCTACCCGAGCTTCTCCGTTCTGAACAAGGGCGATTTAAACCTGGATGCGAATGGACAACAGCGCTCGCTGCCAAAGTTTCAAGAAAATCCGGTAATGAGCGACCTGACGGTCCGATATGCGTTTCTTGACGGCGAAGATGCTTCTTATCAAGGAATGGCTGCGTACTACCAGCAATATTTGATGCAGAACAACGGTCTCCCTCATCTGGAGGCGGCTGACGGAAAGGATGATATCCCTTTTTATCTGCAGCTGATCGGAAGCATATCCAAAAAGAAGCATATCGCAGGAATTCCGTATCAAGCGCTGGAGCCGCTTACGACATTCGAACAAGCGCAAAGCATTGTTACACAAATGCAGCAGCGTAACATTCACGAAATCAAGCTCAAGTACTCCGGCTGGTTTAACAAAGGCCTGGATCACGAGGTTCCGGATAACCTCTCGGTTGACCGGACGATCGGCGGGAGCAAAGGCTTGAAGGATTTTGTATCGTTTGCAGAGGATCAGGGAATTTCATTCTATCCGGACGTTGCGATTCTAACTGCCCATTCAGGGTCAGGATTCAATGAGACGAAGGAAGCTTCCAGAACGCTAAGAGGAGTTCCGGCAGCGCTTTATCCGCTCGACAAGGCGCTAAACCGACGCGACCGGGACCGGTCGCCGTCCTATGTCGTCTCGCCGAAGAGGGTTGGGAAATTCACGGATGCCATGCTGAAGGATTTTGGCGGCTTTAAGACCGGAGGCATTTCGCTGCGGGATTTGGCGGACCAATTGAACAGCGATTACCGCGAGAACAATCAAGTCGATCGGGCAGAGTCTGAGGGGATATCCGTCCAATCGCTGAACAAGATCCGCGAAGCGAATCTCACGATGATGGCGGACGGAGGAAATGCCTATGCGCTTCCTTACCTAAGCGACATCACAAATGCGCCTATGTCGAACAGTAATTTTAAAATCGAGGATGAAGAGATTCCTTTTTATCAAATGGTCGTCCGCGGATTTATCGATTATACGGGAGCGCCATATAATCTTTCTACCTACACCGATGTAAAGCAATACGTGCTCAAATGCCTGGAATACGGTGCGGGCGTTTACTTCGAGTGGATCTATGAGCCGAATCATAAGGTGAAAGATACGGAATATAACGATCTGTACGCCGTTAATTACGAGCTGTGGATCGACCAGGCCGCCGAGATTTATCAGGAGGTAAACGGGTTTCTGAAAAATGTCCGGCATGAGCGGATCACCGGGCATGAGAAGCTGAGTGAAGGCGTGTTCAAAACGGTCTATGAGAATGGCGCTTATGTCATTGTGAATTATAACCGTTCGCAAGTAACGGCGGGCGGCAGGACGGTCGAAGCCGAGAGCTATATTACAGGTGGTGGGCAATCATGAAATCCTTAACGAAGCTCGGCATGAAACAAAGGACGTATGCGGAGCAGAAAGCGCTCTGGGGCTTTGTCTACGTCTTGCCTTGGCTGCTTGGATTTGTATTTTTCTTCTTTATTCCTTTGCTGTCATCCTTGCGTTACAGCTTCAGCACGATCAAGGCCAATGCGGAAGGCATAACGGTCACGTTTTCCGGTTGGAAGAATTACGTGGAAGCCTTGACCGTCAATGCTACCTTTAATCGGATTCTGACGGAAGCGATCGTAAATATGGTGGTAAACGTACCGCTGATCGTTATATTCAGCTTGTTCCTCGCGGTATTGCTGAACCAGAAGTTTTTTGGCCGATCTGTGGCCAGGTCCATCTTTTTCTTGCCGGTCATCCTGGCCTCGGGGGTTATTATGACCCTTGAGAGCACCAGCTTGATCCAAGCCGTCAACGAGCAAAATGCAGGCTCCGGCGGCGTTATGAATGCTTTTGGAAGCTTCGAACTTGCCAGAATGATGCTTCAAGCCGGCGTAAGCGAGACCATAGTGAACTATCTTACGGGTGCGGTAGACCGGATCTACCAAATCGTCAGTCAGTCGGGCGTTCAGATTCTGATTTTTCTTGCCGGTATTCAGACGATATCCCCTCAGCTGTACGAAGCCTCAAAGATCGAGGGAGCTACCGGCTATGAAGCCTTCTGGAAAATTACGTTTCCGATGGTCAGTCCGCTTATTCTGGTCAACATGATATACACGATTATTGATTCGTTCTCGCGTAATGCGTTAACGGACTTGATTCGTGATACGGGCTTTGTCAAATTCAACTTTGGCCTCAGCTCGGCGATGGCCTGGATTTATTTTCTGGCGATTGCCGTCATTTTATTGATCAGCTCATATTTTATATCCAAAAAAGTCTTTTACCACGAATAGAAAGAAGGTGTATGAGATGCCCGTTTCTCGATTGTTATCGTTAGAAAGCTGGAAGCGCTGGCTTTGGACAATCATACGGTTAACGCTGATCGCCGGGTTATCATTCGTTATCTTGTACCCGATCCTTCAGAAAATCTCGACAGCGATTAAGGACAAAACGGATCTCTATTCGCCGATCGTCGTATGGATTCCCAAGCACTATACGTTGGACAATTTCTTGAACGCGATAAGGATCATGGACTACTGGGAGACGCTGCTCAATACCTTTACGCTATCGGCGACGACCACGGTTCTGACCGCGATTTCCTGCGCGCTCGCCGGATACGGGTTTGCCCGCCTGAAATTCAAAGGAAGCAATTTGCTCTTTGCAGGCGTCATTTTGACCATACTCGTACCGCCAACAACCATACTCATCCCGATTTATTTAAATCTGAAGGATTTCACCTTAATGGGGCTGATTCCTTTGATTGCCGGGAAATCGGTTAATCTTCTCAACTCCTATTGGCCGTTTATTCTGACTTCGCTTACAGCGAATTCGCTCAAAGCGGGATTGTATATTTTTATCTTCCGGCAATTTTTCAGGGGGATTCCCAAAGAAGTCGAGGAAGCGGCGTACATCGACGGCGCCGGGGTAGGGTCAACGTTTACGCGGATCATGCTGCCTAATGCGGTGCCGGCTATTATTACTACGACGCTCTTCTCGTTTGTATGGCAATGGAACGACAGTTTCTTTACGACGACGTATTTAACCTCGAGTAAAGTCATGTCAACGCAATTGTCGTCCTTGCCGTACAATTTGGCGATTCAGCTTCAAGGCGGCGATGCGTCAAAGGCAGATCCGTTCTATATGAGCATGGTGCAGGATACGGGGATTCTGCTCGCGATTTTACCGCTCATTATTATTTATTTGTTCGTTCAGCGCTATTTTGTCGAAAGTATCGAGCGAACAGGCATAGTAGGCTAGCTTTGACAAGTATAGGGGAACAGCCTTGCGGAGCTGAAAACTTCCGCAAGGCTGTTCCCTTTTATGGTATCCATTGAAATGATCCATAGGAAGGTGGTTTCAGGCTTGTCCAGCCCAATAATCAAACGAAGAAACGCTTTGCTGCTTACCTTGTTAGCCGCCGCAATAATCGTCACCGTGCTGCTGTTCAACCGGTTTGATCCAAGCGAGAAAGAAGCTGTAGGTACCGGTGAAAGCCTGACGGCTCAGCAGGTGGATGGTCCGAAGGCGGAAGAGGCCATGGACCCGATTGAACAGACCTCGGCCCCGGAGAAAGAAAAGGAGGGAGCGCTTCCGGAGCCGTCGGTCCAGACGGATATTCCATCGCTCGCGGAAACGTACGCCGATTATTTCCCGATCGGAGCGGCCATCGAACCGTTACAGACAACGGGGCTCAAGGCAGAGCTGCTCAAGAAGCACGTGAATTGGCTGGTCGCGGAGAACGTGATGAAGCCGGATGCAATGCAACCTGCAGAAGGCAGCTTCAATTGGGAAAATGCGGACCGGATCGTCAAATTTGCGAAAGAGAACGGCATGGAAGTTCGATTCCACACGCTTGTCTGGCATAGCCAGGTCGGAGCTTGGTTTTTTAAGGATGCCGATGGCAAACCGATGGTCGATGAGACGGATCCGGGGAAGCGCGATGCGAACAAGAAATTGCTGCTTGAACGGCTCGATAAGCATGTTCGTACCATTGTAGGACGGTATAAGGACGACATTCAATCATGGGACGTTGTAAACGAGGTCATTGAGCCGGGGGACCCGGGCGGCATGCGGGCCAGCGACTGGTACAAGATTACAGGTACCGATTATATCGAGACTGCTTTCCGCGCGGCGCGCGAAGCAGGCGGACCGGACGCAAAGCTGTACATTAACGACTATGGAACGGATAATCCGGTGAAACGCGACAGGTTGTATGAATTGGTGAAGGAACTGCTGGACAAAGGGGTGCCGATCGACGGCGTCGGGCATCAGACGCATATCGGCATACACGGGCCGACGGTCGATTCCATTATCGATTCGATGCGGAAATTCAGCGAGCTCGGCCTTGACAATCTGGTTACCGAGCTCGATATGAGTATCTACGCTTGGAATGATCGCAGAGATTTCGGCGCGGATATTCCGGATGACGTGTTGAAGAAGCAAGCAGACCGGTACCGTGAGCTGTTCGAGGCGTTCAAGGCGAACAAAGACATTCTCAGCGGCGTCGTATTTTGGGGCATTGCGGATGACCATACGTGGCTGAGCTCGTTCCCGGTAAAGCGTACCGAGGCGCCGTTCCTATTCGATAAGCAGCTTCAGGCGAAGCCGGCGTTCTGGGCGGTCGTGGATCCTTCGAAGCTGCCGTAAGGCGGGGAGCTCTTAACCGCAGCGCCAACAGGGAGCCGAAGCGGATTATTTCGAGTGTCATCGGATCGTTGCTTAGTTGTAGATTAAGAAAGGGGGAATGATGTCCATGTCCAAGCAGGATATGCTTCCGGAGCATCTCCGGAAGCAGCTGACAGGCAAGCTGTTGTTTAGTTTCAAGACAGACCTGCTGCCTGACGGCCGGTTCGGCGAGCAATGGATCGCCGTAACTAGCCGCGACATCATGATTATGCAGATGGAAGGTCCGACGGTCATGCAGCTATCGGCTGCGGAGCTTAAGGATGCGAGAGCCGTTGGCGCAGTCGGAGGCGGCACACTCGTAGCCGACATGCAAGGCGGACCGGTAGTCATTGCCCGCTATACGGCTGAGCTGACATCGGTAGCCGGCTTTGCCGCAAAGCTCTTGAGCGCGATTGCAAAAGGAGAGGAGCTTCCGGTCGTTTCGGAGCGCGATCTACCGCGTTATTGCCCGACCTGCGCCAATCCGCTCGGCGAAGGCACGCAAGTTTGCCAGCTTTGCTTGAACAACGGCAAGCTGGCCTCCCGGATGCTTGGTTACGCAAAGCCCTATAAGCTTCAAATGGCAGCGGCTGGCTGTTTGCTGATTCTAACCACCTTGGTCGAACTGCTGCCGCCGTTTCTGACGAAAATCATCATCGACGATGTGCTTCAGCCCAAAAATATGGGCTCAGCTTTGTTCGCCGTTGTTTCAGGCTTGGGTCTTACCATGCTGCTTCTTACTGTTATGCAGACGGTACGCGGTTATATCGGCATATGGGTCGGCTCCAAGCTAATGGGTGATGTTCGCAAGGATGTTTATGCGTCACTCATGAGGCTCTCGCTGGCCTTCTTCGACCGCAGGCAGACCTCCCAGTTTATTGGCCGGGTTAATAATGATGCAGAATCGATGCGTCAATTCATGACGGACGGCGTCATTTTCGTCTGCGGAGAATCGCTTCGCGTCGTCATCATATTTATCATCATGATGAGCATGGATTGGAGGCTGTCCCTGTTCGCGCTGCTGCCTGTTCCGGTTATGGTTGCGGCGTCCGTTACCATATGGCCGAAAATCGGACGCCGCCTGTACCAGCAGTGGCGGTCGATCTTTCGTTTGAATATGCTGGTCGGCGATTCGCTGCAGGGTATTCGGGTGGTGAAGGCATTTGGCCGTGAACGCGAGGAGCTGTCCCGCTATACCGATGCGAACGCGGAAGTCGTGAAGAACAATGTCAAGACAGAAGGGCTTTGGCAGTTCATATTTCCTGCCTTTAACCTCATTGCGGGAATAGGCACGCTTCTGATCTGGTATTACGGAGGAAGCAAGGTGTTGAACGATGAGCTGCAGCTAGGGGTGCTTATGGCGCTTGTCGCTTATCTTGGCATGTTATTCGGGCCTCTGCAGTGGGTCAGTCAGATGATTAACTGGGCAAGCAATGCGATGGCAGCCGCGCATCGGGTGTTTGAAATTATCGATACGCCGTCCGAAGTGCCCGATGTTCACAAGCCGGTTCCGCTCGGTACCATCAAGGGCGATGTCGTCTTCGAACAGGTCACTTATGGCTATGAGAAGCATCATCCAGTGCTTCGGAATATCAGCCTAAGTGTGAAAGCGGGCGAGATGATCGGCCTTGTCGGACATTCGGGAGCGGGAAAGTCGACATTTATCAATTTGATATGCCGGTTTTATGACGCGGATGAAGGTTCCATCCTCATTGACGGTGTTTCGATCCGCGATATCAGCCAATCGGATTTAAGAAAGCAGATTGGTGTTGTCCTTCAGGAAACGTTTCTCTTTGATGGCTCGATCGCGGAGAACATCGCGTATTCCAAGTCCGATGCGACACCTGAAGAAATTATGCGGGCAGCCAAGATTGCCAACGCGCATGATTTCATCGTCAGATTGCCGGACGGCTATGATACCCGGGTTGGCGAACGTGGGCACAAGCTGTCCGGCGGGGAGCGGCAGCGGGTAGCCATCGCCCGCGCTATCATCCATGACCCCCGCATTCTTATTTTGGATGAGGCGACCGCTTCAGTGGACACCGAAACGGAGCGGCAGATTCAGGAGGCGATTTCCCGGCTTGTTCAGGGCCGTACGACCTTTGCCATTGCCCATCGCTTGTCCACGCTCCGCAACGCAGACCGTCTCGTCGTGTTGGAACGGGGTAAAATCGTCGAAGTCGGCTCTCACGAACAGCTTCTCGAGAAAGAAAAGGGCGTCTACCGCAAGCTTGTTGACGCCCAGAAAGAGATGTCCAAAATAAAGGGGGTTGAGGGCTGATGGAGGATAGCTTAGCTATTCGGGTATTATCAGAGGACGAAGCGAGCTTCAGCCGAGGCAAAGGCGGTGTGCTCCAGGGCGTCGTTGACGGCAAACCATATGATGAGATTGTCGTCTACCGTGCGTTCCCGTTTCAATACGACTCGCAGTATATCTCAATCTGTAATGCGAGCGGCGATGAGCTCGGAATTATCCGCGATATCGCGGAGCTTAATGAAGAAAGTACCGCCGAGCTTACGAAGGAGCTTCAGCTCCGCTACTTCCTTCCCAGGGTAACGCGGGTGGACAGCGTAAAATTCAAATCCGATCTGTGGCTGTGGGAGCTGCAGACACATCTTGGCCCCGTCCGAATGGCGATGCGAAATCTGCATGAGCATCTCCAATATCCCGGCGGAGGCCGGATTATTCTGACCGATCTGAGCGGCAAACGCTGCGAAATTCCCGATTGGCACGCGCTTGACGCCCATAGCCGAAGATTGCTTGAAGAAGTGCTGTAAATGATCGCTTACTTATTTCTACAAAGGAGTGTCTTGCGAAATGACTTACCAAAATCCCATTATTAGCGGCTTCCATCCCGACCCGAGCGTCTGCAGAGAAGGCGAGGACTACTACCTGGTGACCAGCTCTTTCGAGTATTTTCCGGGAGTACCGCTCTTTCACAGCAAAGACCTTGTGCATTGGCAGCAGATAGGACATTGTTTGACCAGGCCAAAGCAATTGGATTTGCGGCAAGCGAGCAGTTCTGGTGGAATATTCGCGCCTACTATTCGTGTTCATAACGGTACATTCTACATGATCACCACAAACGTCTCGAGCGGGGGCAACTTTTATGTGCATACGAGTGATCCGCGCGGGGAGTGGTCCGATCCGATTTATCTAGATCATCCCGGGATTGATCCTGATCTCTTCTTCGACGAGGATGGGACGGTCTATATTACTTCATCCGCGAGCAATGATATAACGGGCCCGGGTATATACCAGAGTCGAATCGACTTGAAGACCGGGAAAAAAGTTTCGGAATGCGCGTTCCTATGGACGGGGACCGGCGGGCAATATCCGGAGGCTCCGCATATCTACCGGGTTGGCGATTGGTATTACCTCCTCATATCCGAAGGAGGCACGGAATACGGCCATATGGTAACGGTGGCAAGGAGCAAAAGGCCAACCGGACCGTTTGAGAGCTGTCCGAACAATCCGATTCTGTCTCATCGGAGCCTGTTCAAGCCGATTCATGCGACGGGACATGCAGACTTCGTCCAGACGCCGGATGGCAGCTGGTGGGCCGTATTCCTTGGCATACGTCCTATCGGTTATCCGAAACGTCATCATCTCGGCAGAGAGACGTTCCTTGCGCCCGTCACCTGGACAGAAGAGGGGTGGCCGATGATCGGCGAGAACGGCATCATCGGAGAGACGATGCCTTCCGCTGGGTTAACTCTGCAGCCTGTGAGCGAAGAGCAGATGGTGAGAGACGACTTCAACGCTTCCGCTCTCGCTCCGCAATGGAATTTTCTGCGTTCGCCGAACCCGGATCATTGGTCGTTGACGGAGAAAGACAGCTGCCTGACGCTGTACGGCTCCCCGGCTACCTTAAATGCTGTTGACGCGCCTGCGTTTGTCGGGCGGAGGCAGCAGCACTTTGCATGCCGCGTTTCCGTATATTTAACGTTTGCGCCGCAGCGAGACGGCGAAGAATCGGGAATAACCGTATTCATGAATGAGCGGTTTCATTACGAGATTGCAGTGACAAGAATTGCCGGCGAGCGCAAGATCATTTTTCGGAGAAGGCTTGGAAGTTTGTGGAAGGTGGAACATGAGGCGCCATGGTCGGCTGATAAGGTCGTGCTGACTGTCAAATCGGATAAGGAGCATTATGCCTTCGGTTTCTCAAGCAGCAGCCATGAGGAGCCCTTCTGGTTTGGCCAAGGGGAGTGCGCTTTGCTGGCCACGGAAGTATCCGGCGGGTTTACGGGCGTGTTCTTCGCCATGTATGCGACGGGCAACGGCACTCGATCCGAGTCGCCGGCCCATTTTGACTGGTTCCATTATGAAGCCGTTGAGTAGGAGGTCTATCCGTCATCTACTGAAGATGGCTTCGCCGAAGTGTAAGTATGCCAGATCATTAAGGTTATAAAAAAGGAGAATTCGCATGAATCAAATCCCAAAACCAAATCAACCGCTTGTCACTCATATTTTCACGGCCGATCCTTCCGCGCATGTCTTCGAGGGGAAAATTTATATTTACCCGTCGCATGACCTCGACCACGATGGACCTGATAATGACAATGGGGATCATTACGCAATGGAAGATTATCATGTGCTTTCCATGGACAATCTCGAATCTCTCGTCGTTGATCATGGCGAGGTTCTTCATTTAAGAGATATTCCGTGGGCCTCCAAGCAGCTTTGGGCGCCGGATGCCGCTTATAAGAACGACATCTATTACTTGTTTTTTCCCGCACGGGACCATGATGGGATTTTTCGGATCGGTGTGGCGACAAGCGCGTCTCCGGCCGGCCCTTTTATCCCGCAGCCGGATTACATTGCAGGCAGCTTCAGCATCGACCCGGCCGTATTGATTGACGAAGATAATCAGGCCTATATCTACTTTGGCGGTCTTTGGGGCGGCCAACTGGAAAAATGGCAGACCGCCAGCTTCGAGCCGGAAGCTGCGGGGCCGGATGCGAATGCTCCTGCTCTTGGTCCGCAGGTCGCGATATTGAGTGAGGACATGCTGTCTTTTCAAGGAGCTCCGCAGGAAATTTCGATCCTCGATGAGGATGGCAGCCCGATTCCGGCCGGCGACGAGGATCGGCGCTTCTTTGAAGGACCGTGGGTGCACAAGCATAACGGATGGTACTACTTGTCCTACTCGACCGGTACGACTCATAAGCTCGTCTACGCCATCAGCAGGAATCCGCTGGGCCCGTATACCTTTAAAGGAACGATCCTTACACCAGTAATCGGCTGGACGACCCATCATTCCATCGTCCAGTTTGAAGACAAATGGTACCTGTTTTATCACGACTGTTCCCTCTCTGGAGGAGTCAACCATAAGCGGTGTGTCAAGTATACGGAACTGCATTATAACGAGGACGGGACGATTCAGACGATCGATCCTTATTCATGAATCTATTATTTGCCGGGTTAATGAACAAATAATAGACAGGTTGTTGCTGACGAATGCAAGCGCTACACTTTTGGTAAACAATTGTCTTTGGCTCGTTTGAGTTTGAAGCATCACATAGGTAAGAGGAGGCGAACTGAGAGTGGTCAATTCTCGTACGGATGATTCCCCAAAGCTGCATGAAGCGTTCAGTCAGCAGTTTTTAATCGGGGCGGCAGTAAACCCAAAGACGCTGGTCACGCAGCGTGAGCTGTTGGTGCGGCATTTCAATAGTATAACGGCGGAGAACGAAATGAAGTTCGAGAGCCTGCATCCTGCTGAAGATCGATATACCTTCGAGAATGCGGATCGATTGGTTGCATTTGCCAAAGAGAATGGCATGGCGGTTAGAGGCCATACCCTGGTATGGCACAATCAAACGCCTAATTGGATGTTTGAGGATCACACCGGCGGCGCAGTTAACCGCGAAACGCTGCTTGCGCGGATGAAATCCCACATCGAAACGGTGGTTGCGCGTTATAAGGGATGCATCTATGCATGGGATGTCGTAAATGAAGCGGTTTCCGACAGCGGCGGGGAGCTGCTGCGTTCGTCCAAGTGGCTAGACATCGCCGGAGAGGATTTTATTGCCAAAGCGTTCGAATATGCGCATGCGGCGGATCCGGAGGCCATGTTGTTTTATAACGATTATAACGAGTCCATCCCCGAAAAGAGAGAAAAAATCTATGCCTTGTTAAAGTCGTTGAAGGAGAAGGATGTGCCGGTCCAAGGGATCGGACTTCAGGCGCACTGGAACTTGGAGCATCCGTCCATTGACGATATACGCCATGCGATCGAAAGATATGCAAGCCTCGGCCTGAAGCTGCATATTACGGAGTTGGATGTATCCGTATTCCAGCATGACGACCGCCGAACCGATCTATTGGCGCCGACCAAAGAAATGCTCGTGAAGCAAGCGGAACGTTACAAGCAATTTTTCCAACTGTTTAAGGAGTACAGTGAATGGATCACGTCCGTAACATTCTGGGGAGCGGCCGATGATTATACTTGGTTGGATAACTTTCCGGTGAAAGGCCGAAAAAACTGGCCATTCGTCTTTAATATGGCACATAAGCCCAAGCCATCCTATTGGGACATTTTGGACGCATCACGTTATTGACCGCGGCCGGGCAAGCGTAAAACGTAAGATAAGATAACTAGTATTATAAATTGGTAATAAGGAGAGATAGGGATGAGCCATGCGGTAATAACCAATCCGGTCATCTGGTCTGATGTTCCGGACGCAGATGTCATAAGAGCAGGGGATTTTTATTATATGGTCAGCACGAGCATGCATACGATGCCCGGGTGCCCGATCATGAAGTCGGAGAACCTGATGAATTGGGAGATCGTGAACTACGTGTACGATACATTCGAGGATAACGATGCTCACAATTTGTTGGACGGGAAAGGCATTTATGGACAAGGGTCATGGGCCGCAAGCTTGCGCTATCATAACGGATTGTTCTATGTGTGCTTCTCAAGCAATGATATGAACCGTTTTTATATATACCGGACGAATGATATCGAGAACGGTCAATGGGATCGCTCCACGATTGAAGGGCTCTTTCACGATCCGGGCTTATTGTTTGACGAAGGCCGCGTCTACGTGATTTATGGCAACGGTGATATTTACATTACGGAGCTGACGGAAGACGCGACGGCAGTAAAGCCGGGCGGAGTCAATCGGCTGTTGTTCGAAACGGAACGGGACGGCATTGGGCTGCGATGCGAAGGGTGCCACGCGTATAAGATAGACGGCCGCTATTATCTGTTTTTCATCGAGTGGCCAAAGACCGGAAACCAACGTCGCAGGCAAATTTGTTATCGCTCGGAAGAGCTTCTTGGCCCTTATGAAAGCAAATTGATTTTGGATGACGACATGGGTTATCAGAACAAAGGCGTTGCGCAAGGCGGCATCGTTGAAACGCCGGGAGGCAAGTGGTATGCCGTGCTGTTTCAAGATCACGATGCCGTCGGCAGAATTCCCTGCGTGCTGCCTGTATCTTGGGTAGATGAATGGCCTATCATCGGGGTGGAGGGGAAGGCGCCAGAGAAATTTGAAATCCCGTTGCCCGCCACGTCTCCTAAACCGCTGGTGATTAGCGACGAGTTTGAATACACGGAAAACAAGTTGGCGCTGAACTGGCAGTGGAATCATAACCCGGACAATCGACTTTGGTCGGTGACGGAGCGGCCAAATTTTCTGCGATTGGAAACGGGCAATTTGACCGACAGCGTAGTATATGCGCGCAATACGTTAACGCAGCGGACGGAAGGACCCGCCTGCATCGGGATGACGTTGATGGACATTTCCCATATGAAACCTGGCGATCATGCCGGTTTGGTCGCTCTGCAGAATCACTTCGGCACCGTTGGCGTTAAAGTTGCGGAGAACGGCGACAGATTCGTTGCGATGTGTGTTAATCGTGGCGATGGCGGTGAAGAAGAGGTCGAGAATATTCGATACGAGGCCAGTCAGATTTTTTTAAAGATTGATTTTAATTTTGCGAACAGCATGGATACAGCAAATTTCTATTACGCTGCGGATGGAGTCGAATGGATTCAAATCGGCCGCCCGTTAGAGATGAAATATACGTTGGATCATTTTATGGGATATCGGATCGGGTTGTTTAATTACGCAACCAAGCATATAGGCGGGCATGCCGATTTTGATTATTTCCGGTATGCGAAGACGGTGAATTAAGGTTCGGAAATAATGGAATTTGGTTTAGGTGAATGATCATCAGTGCCCTAATTTTGCGGCACTGGTGTTATTTTACACACAAAATGTATCCGCTTACAATCACACTTGTTGTCGTGGGAATGTAAGTCGAAATTTCGTATCAAATGAAACTTTTCAAACAAGAAATTACATGGTTTGTACGTATTAACTACTATAAAATGAGCTCAGAAATAGATGTTTTGTTGGAATTACATACAATGAAGAGGAGGAGTTACAAATCAATGTTTAAAAAGTCGTTTTCATTTTTATTAGTGCTTACATTATTTCTGAACCTTGTACCAAGCACGTCAGTACCAAGCACGTCAGTCTATGCGCAGCAAGGCGAGAGCAATTTTGAGAACCCATTTCTATGGGCGGATGTACCGGACCTCGATGTCATTAGGGTGGGTGACGCGTACTATATGTCGAGCACGACCATGCACATGAATCCCGGCGTGCCGATCATGAAATCATATGATCTCGTGAATTGGGAAATCGTCAATTATGTTTACGATATCCTTGCAGATAATGACGAACAAGCGCTCAGGAACGGAAAGAGCAATTATGGTCAAGGCTCGTGGGCCAGCAGCCTTCGGTATCATAACGGGAAATTTTATGTGGCGTTTCCTTCCTATGATACCGGCAAAACTTATATTTACCAAACGGAAGATATAGAGAATGGCCCATGGACTCATTCCACGTTTGATGGCGTTTATCATGACATGTCATTGCTGTTCGATGATGACGGACGTGTGTATATGGTTTATGGCGGCGGCGATATTAAAGCCATTGAGCTCACCTCGGATGCAACGGCGATCAAACCGGGCGGGCTTGATAAAATCATCATTCCTAATGCAAGTCTGGTTGCAGGACCTAACGTTGGCCTGAATGCTGAAGGCACACATATTCAAAAAATTAACGGCAGCTATTATGTATTCAACATCACATGGCCGAAGGATGGTATGCGTACTCAAATCGTGCATCGAGCGGACGCTATAGACAGCACATACACAGGACAAGTCGCCTTGAGGGATGCGGGTATCGCGCAGGGTGGAATTGTGGATACGGTTGATGGGAAATGGTACGGAATGTTATTTGGAGACCGCGGATCCGTTGGACGTATCCCCTACCTAATTCCCGTTACATGGGAAAACGGGTGGCCGATATTCGGGGTTGACGGCAAGGTTCCGCAAAGTATGCCTATTCCTGTTAATGGCGTGACATCGAAGAACCTCTTTGTCGATTCCGATGAATTTTATCAGAGACCAGAGAGAGTAGGAGCTTCACATACGGTATTCGGGGAAACAGCAAATATCGTTTCTAATCCATCATTCTCTGAAATACAAACCGCGGCAGCTCCAGCAGCACAATCATTCGCTGCGGTAAGCGAAGGAAATGAACTTCTTGTAAACGGCGGATTTGAAGCCGGCCAAGAGCCGTGGACAGGCCATGAGAATGCAACGGTTACAGCATCAACATACGATGCTTACAGCGGCTCAAGCAGTTTGCATGTCAGCAACAGACAGGCGACTGGCGCAGGTCCGCAGCAAGCGATTGCCGGCAAAGTGAAAGCCGGCGGAATATATGAGTTTTCTGCTAGAGTGAAATATGACGGTGACAACACGCTTCCTGCGACCAAGCAATTTAACTTTGCTATCCAAGATGGCGATTGGACGACGATTAAGGTGCTTGGATCGGCAACGGTAAACAAAGGAGAATGGGGTACCATTCAAGGAACCTACACCATTCCGGAAGATGCCGAGCTTAATAAACCGCTTATTTTTATTGAGACGGTTTGGACACCGCAACAAGATCCGACGTTAGATTTAATGGATTTCTATGTCGATGATGTATCGCTTAGAGACGTGACGCCAGATTCCAACCTGCTTGTAAACGGCGGATTCGAGAATGGCCGAGAGCCTTGGACGGGCCATGAGAATGCAGCGGTTGCGGTAACGGCGGACGAAGCGTACAGCGGCTCAAGCAGCTTGTTCATCAGCAACCGGCAATCTACAGGCGGAGGTCCGCAGCAATCGATTGCCGGAAAAGTGAAAGCAGGCGGAGTGTATAAGTTTTCCGCAAAAGTGAAATATGACGGAGACGGTGCGCTGCCTGCGGCCAAGCAATTTAACTTCGATATCCAGGATGGCGACTGGACGACAATCAAGGTTCTTGGATCGGTTACGGTAAACAAAGGGGAATGGGGCACCATTGAAGGAACGTATACGATTCCGGATGATGCCGAGCTTCATGCACCGTTTATTTTTATGGAGACCGTTTGGACACCGCAACAAGATCCGACTTTAGATTTAATGAATTTCTATGTCGATGATGTTTCACTTGAAGATGTTACGCCGGCCGGCGGGCTGGACAAAGCGAATATCGGTGAATACGATTACAATGGTTCAAATCTTGCATTAGTGTGGCAGTGGAACCATAACCCGGACAACAGGAATTGGTCGCTTACGGAGCGTCCGGGTTATTTACGGCTAACGACCGGCAGAAAGAGCACTAATCTTCTTGATGCCAGAAATACGCTTACGCAAAGAACATTTGGACCCGAAAGCTCTGGCAGCATTGCAGTGGATATAAGCCAAATGAAAAATGGCGATTATGCCGGACTTGCCGCATTGCAAAAAGAATACGGCTATGTCGGCGTTAAAATGTCCGGAACTTCGAAATCCATTGTTATGGTAGACGGCAGCTCCGGAACGGCAGTGGAAGTGGCTAGCATTCCTGTCAATGAGGAAAAGGTATATTTTAAAATTGAATTGGATTATAAAAATCAGACCGATAAGGCGTATTTCTATTACAGCCTTAATGGAGCTGACTGGACAGCGATAGGGAATACGCTGCAAATGCATTATACATTGCCGCATTTTATGGGCTATCGTTTTGCATTGTTCAATTATGCAACAAAAACGACAGGCGGATCAGTCGATTTTGATTATTTCAGAGTCGACGATAAAATGACGGGATCTAATGCGTCCGCAACCATCCTAAATGCGGAATTAGGGGATGTTACCGATGTGATCGGTGTCCAAAACATGGAGCTAGAAGTGCCTGTGAAAATGGATGCGCTGCCGTCAGGACAATACACATCGATTTCGGCTTCCTTTAACGTTCCGAAGTATCTATCTGTAACCGGAGTGGAATTCAATTCTGAAAATATCGTGGGAGACCCTTCATTTACTTATGCCGATAATCGTCTGCAGATAAAGGTTTCTGGCAAAAATGTGAATTTCACGCATCAATCTACCGATTTGTTTGCGACGATTAAGCTGAAGGTTGAAGGCTTCGTTCCAACGGATCTTACGGCTGCCATCCAGACCGATTATATTCAGGTCGAGGGCGGGAATATTGGCTACAATGTCCATGAAGCAGTGGCAAACGTAGGATTAAAGCAGTTGGATACAGGCGCCATTGCCAAAATTCCAGGGTATTCCAATCCGCTTATGGACCATAAATTAGGGGCAGACCCCTACGCCTTGGCTTATAATGGAAGGGTTTACATCTATATGTCAAGCGATGATTACGAATATGACAGCAACGGAAACGTGAAAGATAATTCATTCAGCAATCTGAATCGAGTTTTCGTCATTTCTTCTGATGATATGGTCAACTGGACAGACCATGGCGCAATTCCGGTAGCGGGACCTGCCGGCATAGCCAAATGGGCAACGTTCTCTTGGGCGCCGACAGCCGCACATAAGCAAATAGACGGCAAGGATAAATTTTTCCTTTATTTTGCAAATGGAGCTGGAGGTATTGGGGTACTCACAGCGGATAGTCCGATCGGACCTTGGACAGATCCGCTAGGAAAAGCACTGATTACGGGCAATACTCCTGGCGTTCCCGGCGTTGTATGGCTTTTTGACCCGGCCGTATTGGTTGACGATGATGGAAAAGGTTATCTGTATTTCGGCGGAGGAATTCCTGGCGGTAACAATCCGACGCAAGCGCAAGTTGCAAATCCTAGAACGGGGAGAGTCATTGCATTAGGCGATGATATGGTCTCCACTGTTGGTGAAGCGGCTTTAATTGATGCTCCTTTCTTATTTGAAGACTCGGGTATTCACAAGTATAACGGTAAATATTATTACTCTTATTGTTCGAATTTCGCCGGTACGCATCCGGAAGGGACGCCTCCTCCAGGTGAAATTGCTTACATGGTGAGCGATAACCCGATGGGGCCTTTCACTTATGTCTCGCCTATTCTGAAAAATCCATATGAATTCTTTGGCGTAGGAGGCAATAACCATCATGCGATTTTTGAATTTAATAACGAGTGGTATGCGGTATACCATGCCCAAACCGTCAGCAAAGCGCTTCTAGGTGACGGAAAGGGATACCGTTCTCCTCATATTAATAAGGTTGAGTTCTACGAAAATGGATTAATCAAGGATATCAAAGGTGATATGGAAGGTATTTCTCAGATTGCGGATCTTGATCCATTTAAGAGAACCGAGTCTGAAACGATCGCTTGGAATGCAGGCATTCTGACCGAGAAATCAGGCGCGCCTGGCAGTCTGGTAGAAAGCATTAATCTTCATGTCACGGATATTGATAATGGAGACTGGCTTGCCGTAGCAAACGCTGACTTCGGTGAAGAGGGAGCGGCATCATTCGAAGCCAATATTGCGGCGGCTGCAGGAGGTACAATCGAAATTCGCCTGGATAGTCCGATTGGCGAAGTGATTGGCACTCTTGACATCGCTCCCGCAGGCGGAGAGCAAGTATGGCAGCTGCTGAAAACAAACGTAGATCATGTCAAAGGAATCCACAATGTCTTCTTTATGTTTAAAGGAGCGGGTACTCGTAACTTATTTAATATGGATTATTGGAAGTTTACAGCTGTTGATCCGGGACCAAATGTCACTCCTGTACAATCCGTTAGTATCACAAGTGAGGCGACAGAGGTTAAGGTGGGTGAAACATTAACGGTAGGCTCGACGATTAATCCATCCCATGCAACAAGTCCAACTTATCAGTGGTCATCTAGCGGAAAGATCAGCATCGTTGGCGACAGCAACAAAGCTGCGGTTGCCATCAAGGGAGTTGCTGCGGGAACCGGCAAGCTTACTTTAACGGTCACTGCCGGCGGTTCGGAAAAGAAAGCCGAAATGGAATTCACGGTAACCTCTTCGGATAACGGCGGCGACGGTACACCGGCTGCTCCGCCTGTTACCGGCAATACAGTCGTCGATATTCTTATCAACGGCAAAGCCGAAAGTGCGGGTACGGCTGTGAAGTCCGAAAGGAATGGCCAAACGGTAACCACGATTGCAATTGACCAGATTAAACTGGGTCAATGGCTTGCAGTGGAAGGAGATCAAGCAAGAATCACCATTCCGGTTAATAGCGAGTCCGATATCGTAGCACTGCAGTTGAATGCCCAAATGGTCAAAGAGATGGAAGCGAAGAAAGCAGTACTGGAAATACAAACGAATCGGGCAACGTATACCGTTCCTGCCCAGCAAATCGATAGCAGCGCAATTTCTAAGCAGTTCGGCGCATCGGTCGCTTTGAAGGACATGACGATCCGGATTGAAATCGCCGTACCGGAGGCAGCAATGGCAGAATTGGTTGAGAATGAGGCAATCAAAGGAGAATTTACATTGGTTGCGCCGCCAATTAACTTCACGGTCACGGCCCAATACGGTGACAAGACCATCGAAATTTCGAAGTTCAACGCGTATGTAGAGCGTATTATTGCGATTCCGGACAGCGTCGCTCCAAACAAGCTTACTACAGTCGTTGTGGTCGAACAGGATGGAACGGTGCGCCATGTGCCGACAAAAATCGTCACTATTGAGGGCAAGCTTTATGCTAAGGTGAACAGCTTAACGAACAGCACCTACGCTGTTATCTATCATCCGGTAGAGTTCTCGGATGTCGCTCAGCATTGGGCGAAGGATGCTGTAAATAATTTGGGCTCGCGGATGGTCATCACAGGTATCGGGAATGACCGGTTTAATCCGAGCGCAGATATTACGCGTGCCGAGTTCGCAGCAATTGTCGTACGGGCATTAGGCTTGAAGCAGGAGAACGGCGCAACGCCATTCTCGGATGTGAAAGCTGAGGATTGGTACAGCAGCGCCATAGTGACGGCACAGTCATACAATCTGATCAATGGCTTCGAAGATGGCACCTTCCGTCCTCAAGACAAGATTACGAGAGAACAGGCTATGGTTATCATTGCCAAAGCAATGACGATCACCGGCCTGAAGGCAAATCTTGAGAACCAGACAGCTGATGTTGTATTGCGCCCTTACAAAGATGCTGCAGATGCGTCAAGCTGGGCGAAGAATGCAATCGCTGATAGCATTCAAGCGGAAATCGTATCCGGAAGAAGCGCTGCAGTGCTTGCGCCGAAAGCTTATATTACAAGAGCCGAAGTTGCTAAGATTGTACAGCAGTTATTGCAAAAATCCGGCTTAACTTAAAACAGATGTGCAGTATCAATTCTATGAGCATATAAAATCAAGCAGAGTCACATGTGACTCTGCTTGATTTGTTGTGCCCGGAATGGAGAAAGGTAGCAGCCAGCTCCTAAATTACTCTGCAGGAAGATGGGGATAAATCATAACTTTAATGCTGGTGTCCTTCCGTGTACGCGCCGTCTCTACCGCTTCCTTGATATCCGCCAGTCCGTACCGGTGCGTGATGATGGACTCGATGTCTACGGAAGAATGCTGCAAGGCCTGGATAGCTGCCGGATAGGTGTTTGCATACCGGAATACGCCATAGGCGTTGATTTCGCCATCGATTAGGCTGGCCATATCCATTGGCACCTCGCCGGAAGCCGGGAGCCCGACAAATACAATCCGTCCGCCACGCTTGACCAGCTTCACCGTATCAGCCATCGCTCTGGCATTGCCCGACGATTCTACGACGAGCGTGATGCCGGCACCTCCGGTCAACTCATCCAGTCTCTCCGCTACCTGCTCCGTGGATGGATCGAATACCGCCTTGAAGCCCATCTCAAGCGCAAGCTCCCGCCTATAAGCTACTGTATCCGTTCCATAGATTTCGGTTATGCCGAACAGCTTCGCAGCTTGTCCAGCCAAAAGGCCAATCGGGCCCAGTCCCGTTATCAGCAGGCGATCGAAAGGTTTGGCTTCACCGCGCAGCATCGCATGGAATCCGACCGACAGCGGCTCGAGCAGTGCGCCTGCCTCAAAGCTCATCGAATCTGGCAGCTTGAACAGGTAGTCGCTCGGCATAACGATATATTCCGCCCAAGCTCCGTTCACGGGTGGAGTCGCTAGAAAGATAACATCGGGACATAGATTGTACCTTCCCGATTTGCAATATTCGCAGCGTCCGCATGTCACGCCAGGCTCCACGGCGACGCGGTCGCCCGGTGCTAAATGCGTGACCGCTTTACCGACCTCTACGATCTCACCCGCCAGCTCGTGGCCAAGCACAATCGGTTCCTTCACGATATAGCGTCCGATTTGGCCATGCTCGTAGTAATGAATATCGGAACCGCACACGCCTATGCAGTGAACTTTAACCAATGCTTCGTTATCCCCGGGGATGGGGATAGCCACCTGCTTAACCCCTATAGACAACGGTTTGTCCATAATTGCCGCATTCATCATGCCTGACTTCATATGCTTTCGCTCCTTTGGATTATAAAATTTTCATGATTCCGGGTTTTGGCTCAAACCACCCGAAACACCGGATTCACCGGTATAAAGTGAACGGGCAGGCTAGGATACGATTCCTGCAGCCGTTCTGCCAAATAACGCATGCCGGGCTCTTCGCTCTCCGCATGTCCCAGTACAAGCAGCGATTTCGGCAAGCCCTGATACGTAGAGTCCCTCACATATTCGGGCGTTTCCCATTCAGGTCCCTCGCCCGCGATAATCAAGTCGAGCTTCTTCCCGCGGAATAGCGGAATGGCGTTTACGCCTCCGCCTCTGTAGCCCACAAGAATTCCGATGCGGCTGCATGTCATGTGCGAATCGCCAGCGATCCGTACATAAGGGATAGAAAGCTGTGTTTTGGCGTATTCCGCAATTTCTATGGCGCGCATTTGAGGTATACGAAGCATTGCTGCCGCAGGCAGCATTTCCTCCACGCAAGTTTCCCACTTCAGGTTATGAAGCAAACCGGCCATGATGGTATCGGGCTCCATCCTATGGCAATAATCATGATGACGATAGATAGCGAGGCCGGATTCCTGAATAAGTTTTTCCTTGTTTCGAAATACCGGATCGCCGTCCAGAAGCCCGTTCGTCATCCGATGGCTGTAATAAGGAGCTTCATGGGAGATAAGTAAATTCACGCCCAAGGCAATTGCTTGCTCGATGACCTGCTGCGTGGCCATTTGCGTCGTCGCGATCCCAAGGACTTCCATGCCGGGATTGCCCGGCTCCAAACCATCGACCGTGTTCTCAATCGGATGGACGGAAGAGCGTAGTCGATCGATTACATTTTGAATCGTAATCCTCATGGTTCCTATTCCTTTCTACGAGAGTTAATCCGTCCTCCTACACTTCGATGCCTAAAGGCGTACTCCTTGTTTTCTCAGCGTCGGTATTAAATAATGGCGATCAGGAGAGGGTTATGTTGCGCGACCGATTCAAGTTCAGCAGGAGCATCACGTATAAATGAATGATTTCTTATGCAGTCATTTTGCTTATTCCGGTTATTGTAAGCGCAATCGTATATATGCAAACGACGCAAATCGTCGAATATGAAATTCAGCGTGCAAGCAGCGCGATGTTGAAAAAGGTGAAGTATATCCTGGACAGCGAAATTGACAAGCAAACCAAAATATTGGGGCAATCTGAAAACATTGCAGGATACGTATGTTATTAAGGCATTACAGTGGCGAAGTTATTACCGGCCTGCAAAACGAACATTTTTTAGTGAATGAATTTGTTAGCGGTATTCTGGCTGGATGATTGTCGCCTAACCGCCCTCCGATGAATACATCTGAAGCATAAGATGTAACAGGAGAGGGTGTTAACTATGCAGGCTGTTCCTCATGATCTCGTTCAAGGATGGATCGCTTACACGTCGGACCGCGGAGGAACGTTCGACATTTGGCTGTACCGACCGCAGGACGGTCTTACGATGCAGCTTACACGGGGGCTTGGTGCGGAATTTTCCGTTCCCTATTGGTCTCCAGACAGCAGGAGGATTGCCTTTATCGGCACCGGCAACGTGGTCCACCTGCTGGATCCCGTTACGCTTTCCGTCGCCCGAATCGACCAAATCGAACCATTCACGCTGCTGGACTGGTCCCCGGACAGCCGTTTTCTTGCGTATGTCAAAAACGGGAATATCGTCATTTATAATACAATCTCACATAGCAGCTATGCGATCCGGGAGCCGGGAGCCAGCGATGTCCAGTGGTTCCCTTCGGGGATGGAGCTGCTCTTCGCGGCGCCGGATGCCACGGGCATCACCCAGCTCTTCCGCATCCGGACCGATGGCATCGACCGGAGACAAATGACTCAAAATACGGACGGACCGCTCCATGACGTTCGGCTTTCCCCAGACGGAACCTTCGCGCTATATACGTTTCCCGGTGCGAGCATCTCCATCATTTCAACGGTAGATCTAGCCAACGGCAATATTTACACGCTGGAAGGCGGACCACTTGCCAAAAACTATTTTCCTGCATGGTCTCCGGACTCCGGAAGCATCGCCTACAGCGCAACCGTCTATCAGGAGCCGAATTATTATTCACTCATCCAAACCGACAGCCGTACTGGTCAGAGCCAAAGGACGTTAGCAGTATCGGACTGTTTCGCCACTACTGTCGGCTGGTCGCCGGACGGCAGCAGGATCGCGTATTTATCGGGATGCTCGGGTGTAGAAAGCGCAAGTGAGCTGTGGATCGTCGGAGTCAAGGAGAAAGCTCCGGCAATCGTCCTCAGAGGCGGCCGGATTAGCGCTCTGCAATGGTCTCCTGGCGTCAGAAAGATTCCGGAAAATGTCTACACGAGTTTCGTGTACCGGGTATCCTTTCCGTATCCCGCAAGCTGGCGTCGGGTCGGCGAGGAGCGATATGAAGGGCCAAGCGGATTTTTTCAGGTATCCGCGATCTCAGCGGGGGACAGGATTGCCGACGTATGCCGTTCCGAAGCTTTTCATCCATTGATGCCATATGGCTCATCTCCTCGCATTGTTATGACAACGATACAAAACCAAGAGGCATGCTTCATTTTTCCGTCGGCTGACCAACCGGCGGAGATGAACAAACAGGCCGCCCTTATTGTGAGATATCCCCGCCCAGTCCAGATTGGGGAAACGTCCTACAATTATTTTATCCTGTGGGCCGACGTCAACCATATCCGCCAAATTGGAAGGAGGCTGTCGTTCCTTTAGCCAACTCGGGCATCTGCATCCTGCGGCGATTGTTGCCTTCAATGACGGCATTGTCACAAATTAGTTCCGTTAATCGTCATGAATGCATTAGACCGGAAAGGATTGATATTCATGACACAGAATCGTATGGAATCGAAATGGGATGTTGTTATCATTGGAGGCGGCATTGCCGGATTAACCGCTTCGATTTATTTGGCGCAGGCAGGCCGGAAAGTACTGCTGCTCGACAAAGGCACGAAGCTCGGCGGACGCGCCGCTTCGAACGAGATTGCGGCAGCGCGCGTAAATCTGGGAGCGCATGCCCTATATAAGAGCGCGCTCCCTATTTTGCGGGAGATTGGCGTTACACCTACTGGAGGGATGCCGAAGCCGACAAGCACGTTCGTGTTCAAAGGCGCAAATGGCGGGAATGAAGCGCTCCCGTTCTCGCAGCTGCTGCTCGGATCGTTCCTTAAGTGGCATGAGAAAACCCAACTGCTTCGATTTTACAGCCGGCTCCGCAAGTCAGACACCGCTGCTCTGCACAAGGTTAGCATGCAAGCTTATTTGGAATCCCAAATCTCCAGTCCGCGCGTGCGCAATGTCGTGCTTGCGCTCGTTCGCGTGTCCACGTACTGCGATGCTCCGGAGCTGCTAAGCGCCGGCGCCGTAATCGAGCAGCTCAAGCAAAGCCAAGTGATGTACGTGGACGGAGGCTGGCAAACGCTTGTGAGCAAGCTGACGGAACAAGCGCAGCAGGCAGGGGTTTCGATCCGTACGGGCTCACCCGCGCGGGAAATTACCGGCAGCTATCCCCGAATGACGGTTACTTTAAAGGATGGAACGCAGCTGATGGCCAGTTACGTGTTATCCACTGTCGGACCAACCGATACGCTGGCTCTCCTTCATCCGGCGCTTACCCCTGCGGAAGCCGCAGTCTATGAGCAGCTGATTCCCGTTCGCGCGGCATGCCTGGATCTCGTCGTTGCCGGACTGCCTCAACCAAAAACGAAATTTGCATTAGGCGCCGATTATCCATGGTATTACTCCAACCATTCGGCCGTTTCCACGTTTTCCGATAATCCGGCACACGCGGTTGTGCATGTCATGAAATATTTGCCGGCTTCGAAGGATTCGGAGCCCTTGCAGGATGAACGCGAGCTGGAAGGCTTTCTCGATCTAATACAACCGGGTTGGCGCAAGCATGTCGTTCAGCAGCGCTTCCTGCCGCGAATGCTGGTTTCGCATGCTGTCGTAACCGCCGAGAACGGCGGTCTCTCGGGCAGACCCGGACCTGCGGTCGAAGGACGGTCCGGGCTCTATGTCGCCGGCGATTGGGTCGGATCTTCGGGCATGCTGTTAAATGCATCATTGTCTAGCGCGAAAGAGGCTGCTCGGAGTATAATAGCCGGTAAAGAACAAGATAAAGAAGGAATGTTTCGTGGAGCTTGATTCCGTGTACCGAATGTACAGACCGCTTCTTCTCTCCATAGCCTACCGCATGTTAGGTTCCGTCACGCATGCCGAGGATTTGGTGCAAGATGCTTTCGTAACGGTTCAGCAGCAGAACAGCAATAAGGAAGGCGAGCCCGTCCGCAACTTGAAAGCATACTTATGCAAAATCGTAACGAACCGTTGTCTGGATTACTTGAAATCCTCGCGCAACAAAAGAGAGGTTTACGTCGGCCCTTGGCTCCCGGAGCCTCTCGTGCAAGACTACGCGGCCGTGCCTGCCACGGCCTCTGCCGAGGGACAGGATCCCCTCCAGATGATCGTGCTGGAGGATACGATATCGTATGCTTTCCTATTCTTGCTCGAAAGGCTTACTCCTATAGAGCGCGCGGTATTCATTCTTCGCGAGGCCTTCGAATACGACTATCGCGATATTGCGGATTTCGTTAACAAGACGGAGCTTGGATGCCGCAAGATCTACAGCCGCCTGAAACGGAAGATCCAAGACGAGCCGCCCGCCGAGCTGATCTCCAGCGCGCAGTCCGAACAACTCGTGCTGCGCTTCCTCCATGCGACGGCGACGGGCGATATGGAAGGGCTCTTCGCGATGCTCGCCGAGGACATCGTGCTGTACAGCGACGGTGGCGGTAAAGTCATGGCGGCGATTAATCCTATTACATCTAGCAAACGCGTCCTCGCATTCATTCAAGGACTTACGTCCAAGGGCGACGGCCAAGGAAGCGTGAGGCTCGTGATAGTCAATGGCCAGCTTGGCTTTGTGCTAAGCAGCCCATCTGAGCCATATCCCACCGTCGTCAGCCTGGAGTTCAAAGACGACCGCGTTCAGCGGATTTATCTCGTGCGCAATCCGGATAAGCTGCGGCACTTGAAACTGGGATAGAACATAATGAACGAAAAACAGCCCGTTATGGGCTGTTTTTTTATGCTGCCAAATCAGATAGGGGGAGGTATGTCTAGCCTTTAAAAAACGCGGCAAGCTCGGCTGCAATGATTTTGGAATCGAGTTTTTTCGTATGGCCGAGTCCTTTTTTACTGAGCAGCAGTGCATGGGGGAGCACGCCGGCCAATGCTTGGGCACCATGGCGCAGCGCAGACGGGCTTTCCGTACCTTCGAGCACCAGCGTTGGCATCGTGACTTTGCTCCACAAGTTGGCAGGGAGCGGCTTTCCGTCCATATATCCATCCAATAAAGCTGCATCATAGGGAAGGGTGTGGGCCACGGCCATGAGCCTGGCCCACACACCCGGCATGATGCGCATCAAGCTCACGACGAATGAAGGCGCACCCATGCCCTTGGTCATAAAATATTGGATGGCCTCAGCGCAGCGGTTAGCGGAAATCAGCTCATTAACGCGGGCTGTAAAATTTTTTGGCGGCTTGCGATCCGCAGCATCGACCACGAATGGAGGTTCATGCAGGGCTAATTTCTTGATGTTGACCCCTAACGCTGCAGCCTGCAGGGCAAGAACCGCGCCGGATGACAACCCCCAAACATTTGCCGAGCCGCCGGCTTCATCGATCAAGGCCTGAAGATCTTCTATTTCGCGCACGATATTATAGGGCTGCGTGTCTCCACTGTCACCGCGGCCGCGGCGGTCGTAGTTGTAGACCGTGAAATGCTCGGACAGCAGATGGGCCAGCTGCACCTGCCCCGGAAATTTCCGATAGCTGAATGCACCTGTTACCAATATGAGTGCCGGTCCTTGACCAGATTTGTCATAAGCGATTTTGGTTCCGTCCTTCGAAATGAATGTGTACATAGTAGGTCTCCTTTGTCGTGATTTCAGGCTTATATGAAGTCGACGAACCGCTGACGGCAAAATCGACACATCTGGTAAATTATTTTAAAATGGTTCGGCATATCCAATAAGTTTATTTTCAATAATAAAGGACATGCTATTAAAGTAGGAACGCATGTTCTTTTTTTATGCGGTCATAACTCTTAATGAAATCGGAAATGGGAGATGATGATATGCTTGAAATTATTGAGGATATTGAAACGAAAATTATTGGGCTGCAATCGCAAATAACAAACCGGAAATCTTTTGAGAGATTTAATTTCAGTTACGAATCAGATAACCAATATAAAATCTTTGTATTGACCTTAGAGCTGGAGAAGTGGGAAGCATTACTGAACCTGTTGGTGCAATACCAGAAAAAGAGATGTGTCCCGATCTCAAGAAAAAGCAAGGATTTCGAGAAAACGATCCAGCTTCAATTGAAAGGCGTCCCTGGTACTATTAGAAGAGAAACATGTTTATCTATGATTGAATATATGAAGCAATTGGAATGGGAAATCGAGAATAGGAACGGCATTTTATTGGAAGGTTCATAACGAATCGTTGTTTTTACAAACGAATAGACCGGGCAAGACGGAAGCCAAGGTCATCGATGCAAAATGACGGATGGCTGCGACGACGGCAGGTTGCCCCGCAGCCTCTGGCCTCTTCAGCCCAGCTGCCTCCCCGAAAAATCCGGTAGGAGCCATAAACCCTTTCATCATATAGATCCCAACACCATTCCCATACATTTCCGAGCATGTCATACAAACCCCATGCATTCGGCTCCTTACTGCCTACTTCATGAATCCTGCCTTCTGAATTTTCATTGTACCAGGCAATCTTTTCTATTTCCCCATATCTATAGCCGGCCGTTCCTGCTTTACATGCGTACTGCCATTCGGCTTCCGTAGGAAGGCGATAGCCGTCGGAGTCCCAGTCGCAGATAATCCTTTCACCATCGATACTTTCGGAATAACAAGGCTTCAGCCCAGCCTTCCGTGAAAGCACATTACAAAAAGAAATGGCATCCTGCCATGAAATATTAACAACCGGCGTTTGAGCTCCGTCAACACAAATAGGCGGGTTTTGGATGTTGGCAAAATACAAATCGTTAGTGACGGGATACGGGGCAAGAAGGAAGGGGCTTATTTCGGCCTTCCATTTGCTTTTTGTCCTATCGTCTCGTAATTCAATTTCTCCGCCGGGAATGTTGACCATTGGATAAAGTGGGGTAAACATAGGGAGGCTCCCGCCTTTCATTTGCGTGCACTGTCCGCATAGGCTGCGGCCAGTTTCTTAAACTCCAATATATCGTCAATATTTTGGCAGGTCCAGAAAAATATGGAATTATAAGGCTTAATATGCTTTTGCGTAGGGAGATTGGATGGGGCCATTTACCTCTCCGATCAAGCCTTTACAAAATCTACTTTCCTATTTAACAGATAAACTATACTTCACCTATACCATTAGAGAGGAAATATCGAATTTGTATAAACCGGGAGGAGAAACGTGATGAAATTAGTATTAATGGGAGATTTGCACTATCACGAAATCGATCATTCGATTCTGGGATTGCCGGAGGCGCGCACGGCATTCTATCATACCTTGCTTGAACGTTTTCTGGATATCAACGCAGATTTGCATATATCGCTCGGAGATCTTACCAATTTGGGATCGTCCTTGGAGCTTCAAGAAGTATACGAGTTATTAAGACTTAAGGATAGAGCGTTTATTCATGTGCTTGGCAACCATGATCTCTATACGCAGACGAGAAGGGAAGTTCTGGAGATTACGGGCCAGCAGCGTTATCACGCCATGGATACCGAGACTGCGATGCTGGTCTTTCTGGATACGGCGAAGGAGCTGGATTTCGAAGACTGGGGCGGCTGGATCGATGATGAACAGCTGCAATGGCTTGAGAGGATGGTCGAAGCTTCGGGTTCGAAGCCGCTGCTTGTATTTGGCCATCATCCTGTGTATAACACAACGGCAAGATCAGAGAAAGACAAAGGCTCGATTCATCCAAGCATCGATATGTGGCGCATTTTGAACCGGAAAAATGGGGTTGGCATCTATTTTAATGGACACACGCATGTAGATTCAATCATCACGCAAAATAACTGGACATTCGTACAGCTATCCGCCTGTCTGGATCAGCACGGATTCCGAATGCTAGAATTTACGGATAATGAGATTCGGATCTCGGCCATCGATATCGCGGACGAAGACGTTCAGAAGCATGCTTCTATGCTGCATCAACATATGAAGCACTTCAAACCTAATCCTGACGCCCGGGGAATGGATTCGGATCGGGAAATTATGGTTTCCTTGTTGAAGACGGAGCAACCGCAAATATAGAAGCGAGGTTATAGGGATGAAGAACGCAGGCCATCATGACGCTTTCTTGAAACGGCTCGCCACGCATAAAATGATCGCTTCAATTAAAGATCCGAGGCATATCGAAACTGCGCTGGCGTATCGCAGCCAATTAAGCGGCATTTTTCTACTGACAGGGCACATCGGCATCGTGAAAAGCTACGTTGACTTGTTCAAGGACCATCAACTGCCCATTTTCCTGCATCTCGAGAAGATAGGCGGACTCAGCACGGACAACTACGGCCTCGAATACTTGGCGAAGGTCATTAAACCGACAGGCATTATTTCGACGAAAACCAATGTAATCAAAACAGCGAAAAGATTGGGCCTGCTAACCATTCAACGCTTCTTCCTCGTCGACACGGAGGGGCTTGATAATATTGCCAAAAGCTTGTGCCAAACCGAGCCGGACATCATTGAGGTCATGCCTGCCCGGATTCCCGACATGATCGGGAAGGTGAAGGCTTTTACCTCACTTCCTATTATTACCGGGGGCTTATTGTATGAGCAAAGCCATGCGGAGGAATGCCTAAAGCACGGGGCAACCGCGATCTCTTCTTCGAAGCCCGAGCTTTGGAGCGGCGCGGAGCCGTTACCGAGCAAGAAGAAAGTTAGACAAATCATATAGTCTATCGGCAATAAAATGAATTCATATAATCTTTGCAATCAGATAACATAGTTTTAATAAACATCGGTTATGATTCATTATGAAAAGTAAATAGCAATCGGTTGGAGCATTGGAGAAACCTTATCCGCTGCGGACGCTTATGTCCTCGGCAGGATTAAGGTTTCTTTTTTTGATGCTTTCGGCCACAGAGACCGGCATCAGCCAATTAAAAATGGAAAAGGTGGAGTTGGACAATGGTTAAAAGGTTAACGGCACTAACGCTTGCTATTTTCATGGCAGCAGTACTCGCGGCATGCGGGTCAAACGGTACGGCAGCGAACAGCGGCAACGCTAGCAGCGGAGTTAACGCGGAGAGCGCGGATGCCGCAGCGTCCGAAAAGATCACCATTAAGTATTGGTACGCATTCGGCGACAAAATTGAAGAGGCAAAGCTGCATATGGTCAAAGAGTTCAACGAATCCCAGGATAAAATCGAAGTGGTAGCCGAGCATCAAGGCGACTACGAAGATCTTCATGCTAAAGTGCAGGCGGCATTCGCAGCGGGGGATGCGCCTGCCGTAACCGACCTCGAAATCGCGTCTACCGGAGTATTCGCCCGCTCCGGCATGCTGGAAGAGCTGACGACTTACGCGGAGAGGGATAAGGATCAGCTTCAGCTTGAAGACTTTAATCCCGGTCTAATGGGCAACGCCTACGTGGATGACAAGCTGTACGGACTTCCGTTTATGCGCAGCACCCCGATTTTGTACAAAAACGTCACGATGCTGAAAGACGCCGGCCTTGATCCGGCCGGTCCTAAAACATGGGATGAGCTTGAACAGTATTCCCGCGTGTTGAAGGAAAAGGGGAAGGTAGGCATGACGGTAGCGGCCGACATTTGGTTCTATGAAGGCCTGGTTGCCCAAAGCGGCGGACAAATGCTTAGCGAAGACGGCAAATCGGCTGCGTTCAACTCGCCGGAAGGCGTGGCGCCGGTAGAGTTCTGGAAGAAGCTCACAAGTGAAGGGCTTATCAAAATGCCTGTAGGCGATGAAGCGGGAGCGACAGCGGATAAAGATTGGTCGAATCAAGTATCTGCCTTTAAGTTCGGCTCTACTGCCGGCGTAACGGGAAGCCTCGAAATCGCGAAGGGCAACGGCTTTGAATTGGAAACGGCGTTTATGCCCGCTAACGTTAGCTATGGCGTACCGACCGGCGGCTGCCAGCTCGTGATGACGTCGAAGAGCAGCGATGAAGAGAAGGAAGCGGCTTGGGAATTTATCAAATGGATGACTTCCAAAGAAAATACGATCTACCAGCACAAGCATGTCGGTTACCTGCCGACCCGTCTATCCGCTGTGGAGAGCGATGAGCTGAAGAAGCATTTCGAAGAGTATCCGCAGTTCAAGGTAGCCGTGGACCAATTGGAATATGCAAGACCGCGTCCGATGGAGAACGCTTATCCGGAAATCGCAAAAATGATCAAGGAATCGATTCAAAAGGCCATTATCGATCCAAATACGACTCCGCAGGATGCGCTCAACCAAGCTGCGGAGAAAGCCAACAAGCTGCTTAGCAAATAAGGAAAGCTTCGCGATGCCAAAACTGTTTCGCCGGGAGAGGGCGTCAGGCTTGAAAGCCCTCTTCCGTCCATTATATGAGCTGAGAGGTTACATCCTATGATCAACGAAAAATGGTTGTCTGACATAAAAATCATTATTTTTGATATGGACGGCACGCTCTATCAGGAAGATAAATTTTTGGAACGGTATATTCGCTATTTGCTGGCTGGAACGGAGTACGAAGGGGAGACAGAGTCTGCCATCAGCGCGGGCAGGGACATTTTGTCGGGGAAGCATCCCTTCCAATTCGGGCATTTCTATCATAAGCAGGACGATTTGGCGCTGGTGCGGAACGAGGATGGTTTCATTCAAGGCTATACATGGGAGGGAACCGCGATTGAAGATCGCGCACTCGCGTACGGACCGCTGTCCTCACAAGCCCATCATCTGATTCAAATTGGCGATCCGTGGGGAATTGCGGCAGTCGTCAGCCACAAATACAAGCTTCCCGAAGAGAAGCTGCAATCGGCTTTCAAGCAGGTTCGCAGGGAGATGCTCCTCGCACCTTATCAGTTCGATCTGCACAGCGGTTTATTTGAAGCCATAGAGGAGCTTACGGCTACCCATCAAATCATTCTCATGACGAATACGTTTTTGGAATCCGGGATCGATTTCCTGAATTACATGAGAATCCGCCATTTGTTCGAGGAAGTGTATTGCGGCGCCGAGAAGCCGCTAGGGATGGATAACTATATCTCCACGCTGCTTGCGCAGGGGTATCAGGCACGTGAGATTTTGTCGATTGGGGATAACCCGTGGAATGATTTGCATCCGGTCAAGCGTAAGGGCGGCAGAACCTGCTTTATATCCCCTTACCCAAGCAGTGATCCGGAAATCTGGGATTTGCGGTTGACATCTCTCGATGAGCTGGCGCAGCTCATGCAAGCGATTGGGAAATCCATTACAAGGAGGCCAATATCGGATGGCGAAGATCGAACTGAAGCATATCAGCAAAAAATTCAAAGATGAAACCGTCATTGAAGATCTGAATTTAACGATTAAGGACGGCTCGTTTACCGTGCTCGTAGGACCCTCCGGCTGCGGTAAATCGACGACACTTCGCATGGTAGCCGGGCTGGAGAAGCAGTCAGGCGGAGAAATATGGATCGACGGCAAATGCGTGAACGATACCCCGCCGGGACTGCGGGACGTCGCGATGGTTTTTCAAAATTATGCCCTGTATCCAACGATGACCGTACGCGGCAATATCGAATTCGGCCTAAAGAATAGAGGGATTCCGAGAAGCGAGCGCGAGAAGCTGATACAGGATATTTCGGAGATTGTCGGGTTAACGCCGCATCTGAACAAGAAGCCGCAGCACCTGTCCGGCGGACAGCGTCAACGGGTTGCCCTCGCCCGTGCGATGGTGAAGAAACCCAAGGTGTTCATTCTCGATGAGCCGCTTTCCAATCTGGATGCCAAGCTGCGCAACCAGATGAGGACGGAACTCATTCAGCTGCATAAGCGGCTTGGAACTACCTTTGTCTACGTAACGCATGATCAAGTGGAAGCCATGTCAATGGGTGATGAGATTGTGGTGATGAATAAAGGGGTCATTCAGCAGTCCGACTCGCCGATGAAGCTCTATCACGATCCGTCCAATCGATTTACCGCGGAGTTCATCGGCACTCCAGCCATGAACATGATAAATAGATCGGATGTCCACGGATTGGATATTCAGACGAATGCCAGCATCGGCCATGTCGGGTTCCGTCCCGAGCAGGCGCTCCTCGGCGGAAACGCGGCGGACGAAGGGTTTGTCATAGAAGGCAAGATATTAACCCGCGAGAGCCTGGGCGCGGAGCATATTTATCAGATTCAAGCGCAGGCTGGCATCTTCTTTGTCAAAACGTTCTTAGCTCCGGTTGAGACTGCCGAGCATGTGAAGGTTACGGTTCCGCATGAACATCTCTATTATTTTGGGCGGAGCGGGGAACGGCTCCGCGGCATTCAGGCCGGCACGAAAAGTCTGATTGCTGCTGGAGGGATCTGATATGACCGTATGGGGAAAGCTGCGTCCTTACGGCATGGTTGCACCGGCTATTATCATTTTTTCGTTGTTCTTCATCTATCCGATCTTTTACATGATCTATTTGAGTATGTTCGATTGGAATTTTATCAGCCCGACCAAGACATTCGTAGGCTTCCAGAACTTTATTGATCTGCTCTCGGAGCCGGATTTCCGGCAGGTGCTCACCAACACGACGATCTATACGGTGATGACGGTAACGCTGACGACAGGCTTCGCTTTGCTGCTTGCGTTATGGCTGAATGGGAAGAGCTTCTTCCACGGGTTTGTGCAGGGGGCTATCTTTAGCCCGCATATAATTTCGCTTGTATCCATCTCGCTGCTGTGGAGCTGGCTGATGGATCCCGAATACGGCCTGCTGAACTGGGTGATCGGACTCTTTGGCTTCGGCAAGCTGGACTGGTTGTCCCATCCGAGCACCTCGTTGATCTCGCTGGTCATGGTAGCCGTTTGGAAAGGGCTCGGCTACAACGCCCTAGTGTTTATTGCGGGTTTGCAGAGCATACCGGCCGATATTTACGAAGCAGCGTCCTTGGACCGTTCGAAGCCTTGGACCACATTCACAAAGCTGATTCTGCCGATGTTGTCGCCGACGATCTTTTTTCTTGTGATCATCAACATGATCGGATCGTTCCAAGTATTCGAGACCATCGCGATCATGACGCAGGGAGGCCCGGTCAATTCGACCAACACGCTGGTGTATTACATCTACGAATACGGCTTCCGGTTTTTTAAGATCGGCTATGCTTCCGCTGCAGGCGTCATTCTGCTGGTCATCGTAGGGATATTAACCTTGATTTATTTCAAGCTGCTGTCGAATCGCGTTCATTACCGTTAGAGAGGAGTGAAGGTATTGAAAGCCGTAAACCGTTCAATCGGCAGCAAGCCGGCTTTGGCTGCCGCCGATGACAAGTTGACTTTCATACGCAGTAAACGGGTGATTTTGCAAAAAGCTTTATGGGCCGCGCTGCGTGTATGTAATGTAATAGGGCTGCTGGCGCTGGTACTGATTTTCGCCATGCCTTTTATTTGGATGTTCTCCACCTCGCTGAAGACGCTGCCGGAGACGATGATTTTTCCGCCGGAATGGATTCCGGATAAAATGCTTTGGCAAAATTACGCTGACGCTTGGAACACGGGACCATTCCTAAGTTATTTCATGAACAGCGTCATAATCGCGGTTGGCATACTTGTTTTGCAGATGCTGACGATTATTCCGGCTTCTTATGCTTTTGCAAGGTATAAATTCAAAGGCTCAAGCTTTCTATTTGGCATCGTTATGGTGACGTTGATGATTCCGGCCCAGCTCATCTTTCTTCCGGTTTACTTGGAACTCAGCGCCTTTAAGCTGCTGAATACGCATCTCGGGCTTATTCTTCCGTTTGCTTCAAGCGCGTTTGGCATCTTCCTGCTGCGGCAGGCGTTCATGCAAATTTCGGATGAACTGCTTGAAGCGGCAAGGCTTGATCAAGCAGCGGAGTGGAAAATCATTGTGCAAATTATGGTGCCGATGGTAAAGCCGGTGCTCATCACCTTTGCTTTATTCAGCTTTATTGCCCACTGGAACGACTACTTCTGGCCGCTCGTCATGACTACTAACGAAACGGCAAGAACGCTGCCTCTTGGCATCGCCAAGATTAGGGAAGTAGAGGGCGTAACGACATGGAACATACTAATGGCCGGCAATATGATACTGGTCGCTCCGATTCTGGTCGTGTTTTTCCTATCCCAGCGTCAGATCATTAAGGCATTTGTTTATAACGGGGTTAAATAAAAGTTCGGAAGGAATGAGTTCATATGATAACAATCGTTGCTCACCGCGGATGGTCGGGAGAAGCGCCCGAGAATACGATCGCAGCTTTCAAACTGGCGATGACGGACCCGGATATTCCGATTATCGAGCTCGACGTGCATTTGTCAAAGGACGGAATCCCCGTCGTCATTCACGATCATGTGCTGGACCGGACAACGAACGGTTCGGGTCCTGTCAAAACATTTACTTTAGAGGAATTGCGCCAATTGGATGCGGGCAGCTGGTTTGCTCCATCGTTCGCAGGAGAGAGGATTCCGACGCTGGAGGAGGTGCTTCTGCTTGCCAAAGGACGCTGCAAGCTTCATGTGGAGCTGAAGTCGATGGGCGACGAGTATGAAGGCATCGAAGAGAAAGCCATTGCGATCATTCAGCGCTGCGGCATGCAGGAGGAGGTCCATCTCTCTTCCTTCGATCATGATTCGATGAAGCGTGCGAACGAAATCGATCCTTCTATCCGGACGGGGCTTATTTTCTTAGGCAAGCCTACGCTTCTGATCGAACAGCTCCGGTATACGGGAGCTGCGAGCGTGTCCATGCATTACGCATTCATTACGAGCGATTTCGTGGAAGAGATGATTCAGAACGGCATCGATATAGGCGTGTGGACGGTTGATGACCCGGACATTCTCGCCCGTATCATCGATCAATACCCCGATATGCGCATTACGACGAATCATCCGGACCGCGTGCTTCGAATCGTGAGAAGGGATCGCGTGAATTCGTAAGCCGGCGCTTCACGCTTAAGAAAAAAGGAGGAGGAGCAATGGCCAGTCGAAGAGCATCCGTGGTATGGCGTAAGATCGGATTGGTATTGTTCATCCTATGCAGTGCGGCACTCACGATGTCTGCAGCCGGTTCCCATTTGGCAGAGGGGTTGCTTATCATCGCGCATCGCGGGGCTTCCGGTTATGCTCCCGAGAACACGATGGCTGCCTTTGAGCTGGCCGAGCGGCTGGGCGCCGATTTCATCGAATTCGATGTACAAATGAGCAAAGACGGAGAGCTTGTCGTCATCCATGACGTTACGGTGGACCGAACGACGGCTTTCGCAGGCAATGTAAACGGCTATACGCTCAGCGAGCTGCAAGGAATGGATGCGGGAAGCTACTCGCATGCGGATTATGCGGATGAAACGATCTTATCCTTCCAAGAAGTGATGAGCCGGTTTGCAGGGGAAATTGGCCTGCTGATCGAGATTAAAAATCCGCATCTCTATCCTGGCATTGAAGAAAAAGTGGCGGATGCCGTGCGGCGGTCCGGGCTGGGGCTAAAAGTCGCAGGATTAAGAGATACGGATCGTTTACAGCGAATGGAGAACATTGAAAACAGCTCAGCCATTATTATTCAATCCTTCGACCGCGTATCGATTCGTAGAATGCATGCCCTGCTGCCCGAAATTCCCGTTGCGGTTCTAGTTCACAAGGATCAACATCCATTGCCTGCCGAGACGCTGGATGAACTCGCTTCATACTCGTCCTACATCAACTACAGCCATGATCTGCTTGACGGGGAGCTCGTACGGGAAATCCATAAACGCAACCGTAAGGTCATGGCCTGGACCGTAAGGAATGAACGGGATATGGAGCGGATGAAGAAGCTTGGCGTGGACGGGATTATTACGGATTTTCCGGGTTAATGCAAACAAGAAATCCATGGCATGCTGCAGCCGGCCTTTGATTTGGCGCTGCATGTTATGGTTTTTTTTATGCTGCGTCTGGAACCATTTCCAATTTATTAACAATAACTTCAAATGCCGATAATACTGCTCTGATTTTTTGTTCCTATCATTAAGTTTGGAAAATAAATCCTGAATAGAGAGGCTTGTAGGATTAGTGTTCGTGCATAAGGCAATTACAATCTAAAGAAAAGAGTTGATTGAAGTTGAAATTGAAGGGTAAGGAAAGAAAAACGGCGCAAAAAATCATGTCGGTCATGATTGCGGCAGCCGTTATTTTTGCGGGTACGTTTCCTGCTCCGTCAACGTTTGCGGAGGATAGCGCAACCATGCAAGGCGCTGGACAAGCCGCCATTGCAAGCGAGACAGAAAAGCCGGTCATCACCTTTGTACCGAATACAACACCGATCGAACCGCAGGATTATACCGTTACGGCCTCCGTATACGAGAGCGATGGCGTTCCGAACGTGACATTAAGCTACGAAGGCGAAGACGGTGCATTCGTGCCGGTTTCCCTGACAAGCGGTCCGAATGTGGACGGTACAGCCGCATACTCGGGCGTTATCCCAAAAACGGCCATGAACGGAAGGACAAGCCTATCCTATTATTTGGAAGCGAATAACGGAACTTCGGCTGTACGCAGTCCGGAAGATCCAGCTAGCTTTTACACGTTGAATATTGAGCCGGCGGAAGGCAAAGGCCCTTATTTGCTCATTACGGAAATCGTTTCGAATGCACGCGCTGCCGGCAAAGACCTGCCGGAAAGCTGGGAATATGTCGAGCTTTACAACAACAGCAATCGGACGGTTCCGCTGAACGAATATAAGGTCTTATACGGCTATCCGAACCTGGCGACTGCGCCGGTTCAGCTTGATTTGAAGACGGAAAAGATACTGCAGCCAGGGGAAACCGTCGTGCTGTGGAACTGGATCGAAGGGTCAAGCGGTGATCTTGCGGGTTTTAACGCCAATTATGGAACGAGCCTGACGGAAGACCAAATCATTAGATTCGGCAATTATAATTTTAAAAACGATTCCGGACGAAGCGTTTCGATCGCTACCGACGCGGGCGAGGTTATTGCAACTGCCCGATACAATGACAGCGCAGACGGTTCCAGCTTTGTCGAAAGCGGTACCCATGACAACTTGGACCATTCCAGCATCATTTACAAAGCCCATGCAGACGGCAATGCGATGATGGCGAAGATCGGCTCCAAAGTGAAGCCGGCAACGCCAGGCAGACTGCTGGCCGAGCAGCAGCCGGAGGCGGGAATGACGCTTCCCGAAGATTTCCTTAAGCCGACGGTTGAGCATGAAAGGCCGTTCTCTTCTACGGTTGCGGAAAACCTGTTTCTTACCGCCAAGGTAAGGGACGATCAGAAGCTTGAGAGCGTGAAGCTCATGTACAAAAAAGTGGATGCGCCGGAATTTACGTCAATGCCAATGACGCTGTCCGATGTTCAGGACGTATATGGCGCCTTGTTAACAAAGGATAAGCTGCTTGGCGCAGGCATGATTCTCTACTACTTCGAAGCGGCTGACGGTGCCAATACGGTTCGTTATCCGGCAAATAATACGTTGAAGTTCCAAGTGACGGATACGCTTCAGCCGGTTGCTTCGCCGCTTCTTATTACGGAAGTGCTGCCTGACAATAAGGGCGGGGATGCCTATGAGTACGTGGAAGTGTACAACAATACGAACCGCTCCATACAGCTGAAAGACTATCATATTCGCTATACGAGCCGCTATGGCGATTACGTGGCCTGGGATATCGATACGGACACGGTTATTCCGGCACAGCAAACCGGTTTGATCTGGGTGCAGTCGACAGCGAGCAAGGACAAGCCGGTCACGGATTTTCTCAGCCATCATAAAATAAGCTTCGACAGCTCGCGCGTAGCGGTACTTTTCGCTGACGGCATGTCCAATAGCGAAGAAGGCCGAATTGTATTGACAACCGATGCGGGAGATATTGTCTCGCAGGCCTGGTTCAGCATAGCGGAGGATCAAGCCTTCGATGACGGCACGTCGATCGTATACGAATATCCGCAAGACGGCGGCAATCGGATGGTCGAGCGCGGCTTTAAGCAAGTTTCGACGCCGGGGCAGCTGCTCAGCGGACAAGTTCCTGCCGAAGCGATTCAGCTGGAGGCGGATACGGAACAGCCGGTTATTACGCATTCCGCAGCCGCTGACCCGCAAGCCCGGGGTAATCTGTCGCTCGAAACGACGGTAACGGATAATGGGCAAGTGAAGAAAGTGACTTTATTCTATAAGCGCAGCAATGAAACGGAATTTCGCAGCGTGAATATGTCACGGACGTCAGATCATGTTTATAAATCCGAAAACGTGCTTGCGCAGCATTTTCTGAATGCTGACGCGGTCGATTATTATTTCGAAGCAACGGACGGATTGCAAACCGCAAGCTCGTTGTCCGGAAATGGAGGCCAGCCTTATCAACTGAAATATGAAACCTCCGAGCAAGCTCCGCTGCAAATCAATCTGCAAAACGGAGAGTTTGTCAGCGGCAAGAAACGTGTGTCAGGTGCAAGCATAGATCCAGCGGCTGCATTGACGTTAGAAATGGATGGCATGCCGTTAAGCACATCCAAAACGATGCAAAGCGACGCTTTTCTGCTGCTCGAAGTAAACGACATGCAAGCGTCTTTCAAAAACGGGCTGTATATAAACGGCGAATATGCTGCTTTATTGCCGGGAAGCAGTAAATATATTCAAATCCCCATTCCGCTTGCGGCAAACTTATTGCGAACGGGCAGCAATGCGATTACGTTGACTGCAGGGAACGGAAAAGGACCAACGGAACAGGAAGGCAATAACGATGATTTTACGATCCAAAGCGTACAGGTCGTTTTGTGGAACGGAGACAAGCTGGCGATTGAATCGGGACGTATTCTAAATGCTAACGGCTCCTATACGAATGTCGATTTGAACGCTCCTCGGACGGCCATCGGGGACGGCAGTTCGAATGATGCGGCAGCCAAGCAGCTGGTCGAGTACACGGTTACGCTGCCGGTTGAAGCATTCAATGCCGTGTCCGCCGAGATCGATACCGCTGCCCTGCTTGACGGCGAGCATACGCTGTTGCTTTCTTCGGACAGCGGTACGGCGCAATCGAAGATTATTGTCGACAATACAGCGCCTGTCATCGCAGGCCTATCTCTTGAAGAGGGTAAGGTTTACCGCGATACGCTGTCGCTCGCTGCCGATGCGTCGGATGCTGTGTCCGGCATTGCTTCGATCACCGGAACGCTCGACGGCCAGCAGGTCGCTGTTCCGTCTACGATGAAAATTGCGGGATGGAAAGAAGGAGCGCACACGTTTCAGGTAACGGTAACGGATAAGGCAGGCAACGTATCGGAGGACTCGGTTACCTTCTTGATTGAAACCGAAAATCCGGAAAAGCCAAGCGAACCCGCGCCTGCCGATAAGGCGTCTGAAACCGGAACGAACCCTAACCTAAGCGTGAAGGTAACGGATCCGAACGGCGATGCGATGGACGTTACGTTCTACAAAGGTTACCGGTACGATTTCTCGGAAACAAGCACAAAGGCTGCGTACTGGAATGCTGTGGATCGCGAGCCGCCGCTCGAACTGACGCCGGCAGGGGAAACGGCGATGACGCCGAATGAAATTGAGCAGCTCAGCAAGCTGGATGGCCGTTATTTTACGAATAACGACCAGGAGAAGTTCCCGTATCAGCGCTTTGACTTTACGGTTGCCGGTGAGCTTGCAGCCGACAACGAGGTCGAAGTCGTATGGCAGGGCCATTCCATGCCGGGAAGGCAGGTCACGCTTTATACGTGGAATTACAATACGGAAGTATGGGAACGCGCCGCTTCGGGGGTAGGCGAGACCGATTTCGAATTGCGCGCAAAAGTGAATGTCGGCAATATGGTTCGAGATCAAATCGTTCACGTGCTAGTACAAGATCTAATCCCGTCGGCGCAAGAAAAATTCACGTTCGCTTGGATAAGCGATACGCAATATTATTCGGATTCTTATCCTTATATTTATAAATCAATGACGCAGTATATCGCGAATCAGAAGGATATCCGCAATATCGCGTATTCCGTCCATACCGGGGATCTCGTCGATGATTGGGACCGTCCGGATGAATGGAAAACGGCGAGCGACAGCCAGCAAGTGCTTGAGGATGCCGGCGTGCCTTACGGCGTCGTTGCGGGCAATCACGACGTGAACCATGAAGCAGCCGATTATATGGAGTATTACAAATATTTCGGCAAGGACCGTTATGAGGATCAGCCTTATTACGGGGACAGCCCTAACAATAACCGCGATCATTACGATCTGATTTCCGCAAGCGGGCAAGATTTTATCATCATGTATTTTGGCTGGGGGATCGAAGCGGACACGATTAAATGGGCGAATGAAGTATTGGCTAAGTATCCTGACCGCCATGCGATCATTGCCACGCATGAATACATTTCCGCGAGCGGGGCTTATTCCGGCGACGGAGAAAAAATATGGACGGAAGTCGTCGCGAATAATCCCAACGTGTTCATGGTGCTCTGCGGCCATATTCACGGTGCGGCCTACAATGTCAAGCATGCGCCTGACGGACGCGTTGTCGTGGAAATGCTCGCCGACTATCAAAGCGGTCAGGAAGGCGGCGGCGGATTCATCCGCTTCCTGGAATTTGATACGGCGAACGAGAAAATCCATGTGTCTACTTATTCGCCATACAAGAATGACGAGAACTACTATGAAGACCCAGGACATGATAACTTTGATCTTCCTTTCCTACCGATTGCTCCTGACAAGCAGGTAGCTACGGATTATATTGGCTTAAACGTATATACGAAGGAGCTTATCGGCAGCCAGAAACAAGTGGCAAGCGGCTCGCGTGCTTCCGTCAACTGGCTTGGACTAGCAGGTGAGCAAACGTATAGCTGGTATGCGGCGGCGGCTGACCCGTTTGGAGGAACAGCCGTATCCGATATTTGGTCCCTATCAACCGGCAAGTCAATCCTAAACGGCGGTGACGGCGGCAACGGTGCCGTAGATACGGGCGATGGCAGCTATGGGCCTGACACGCTCGTCGTGAAAGCTGCGGCGATTGCCGATCCGGACGGCGACGGCAAAGTAACGGTCACGTTATCCGAGGGGCAGCGTTCCGTATTATTTACCGCAGATGCGCTGCAGCAGCTGAGCAATATCAATCTAACGATTAAGAACGGCGAGGACAATATCACTCTTCCAGGAGCGTACTTTACAGCGTTTTTGTCTAAGTACTCCAAAGGCGACCAGCTTCTCGTTTCGATTAAAGCAGCAAATGCCTCTGCGGCGCAGCAAGCTTACCTCGGGAAAGCCGGCTCGTCTGTGGAGGTAACGGCAGCCGTCGTCCAGCAGGACGGGAAAACGGCAGCCTTGGAACAGCTTGAAAGCAAAGCCGTGCTGTCGCTTGAAGCGAATGGCGTGCGCAATTCCCGCTTAGCCGCGATTTATTTGATTGGAACAGACGGCTCGCTACAGCGGGTAGAAAGCCGCTTGGAGAATGGCATTTATGCGGCGGATATTAATAAACCGGGCATCTATGCAGTCTTGGAGTATAACAAACCGTTCGTCGATTTAGCGCAAACCCACTGGGCTTTCGATTATATTCAGGAGCTTTCCTTCCATGAGGTCATAAACGGCGTGGATGCGGATCATTACAAGCCTGGTACGGCTACGACAAGGGCAGAATTTGTGAAGCTAATCGCAGGCGTGCTCGGCTTGAAGCCAAGCGGAACAGCCGAATCCTTCTCTGACGTGAAGAAGGATATATGGTATGAGGATGCGATTATGGCTGCAGTCGAAGCTGGAATCATTCAAGGGTCAGGCGATGGGAAATTCGATCCAAACCGCCGCATTACCCGTGAAGAGATGGCTGTTATCCTGGTTAACGCGTATCAATTCAAGAACGGCAGCAGCACGGGGCCGGGCAGTGGCAGCCCAGCATTCAAAGACGCCAGCCAAATTAGCGAATGGGCGAAGCAGGCGGTCACGCAAGCGGCTGCGCTCGGCTTTTTGGAAGGACAAGGCGGCGACTTGTTCGCTCCGGATAAGCAGGCCACCCGGGCGGAAGGCGCGAAAGTCATATATATGCTTATGGAGGCGGTAAAGTAAAGGAAGTTCGGTTATACGAGTTAGCAAGGAACACAGCTCCGCAATGGACCGTCGTTCGTTATGATGGTTCCAGCAGCGGAGCTGTGTTCCATTATCTTTATGGGAACATCCCTTTTCGAGATGGAGGATATGAGACGGATGACGGTTTATTGTGAAAGATTCATACGAAAGCCTGAAATTAAGCTCGCTTCAGCATTATTCGCTCTACTAGCCGTGCTGTTGTTTACGGGCAATAAGGCCGAAGCGCATATGAATACGATTGGTTATTCGAACATTACGGTTGAAGGAAGCTCCGTTTCATACGAGCTGTATCTGGATCCCCAAGAAATTAATCAATGGGTGGACTACCAATCGGATGGCGTATTCATTATTGAGCCTGGCGCCAAGCCCCGCAAAGAGGGGGAAGCCGGTTGGGCAAAGGCTGATATGGATAGGCTGATCGCCGATCATTTAGCTGTAAGCAGCGGCCAGCAAACCGTTCAAGGCAAGATCGGGGAGGTATTGATCCAAGAGAAGGAAAACAAACCGTCGGCACGCATTCTCATCAATTATAATTTTGCGCAGCCCGTGGAGAAGCTGGATATCCGGTACGATTTCTTCTTTGAAGACCTCGACCCGCAGCATCAGAATTTCTCGACGATCCATACCGCAAATGGCGATATCGAGACGGTATTTCATCAAAACCACCGTACGGTTACCTATGCGCTGGCGGAAGGAGCAGAAACGGGTACGGTAACAACGGAAGTGAAGCTGCCGCGATGGGCCGTAACGCTGTTCGACTACGTATGGCTCGGTATGGAGCATATTTGGTCAGGCTATGATCATTTGATGTTTGTGCTTGCGCTGCTTTTGCTGAAGCAGCGGCTGCGTAATTATTTCTTCATTTTGACGGCATTTACGGTTGGGCATAGCATAACGATCGCGTTATCCGCGCTGGAGGTGATCCACCTGCCTTCTAGCATCGTTGAGCCATTGATCGCTCTAAGCATAGCTTATGTGGCGGTGGAGAACATTTGGTTCAAACGGATGGAATGGCGCTGGGTGATTGCTCTGGCCTTTGGGCTCATTCACGGCTTTGGTTTTGCGGAAGTGCTGCGAGGGGCGCTCGGAGACGGGTATATTTTACCGCTGTTCTCGTTTAACTTGGGCGTTGAGATTGGTCAGATCGCAGTGCTTGCCGTCGTTCTGCCGCTCCTTGTCTATGCCGGCCGCTTGCAGTGGTACCGCTCGGCGGCTTATGGTCTATCCGGTTTAATTACGCTGATCGGCATGTATTGGTTCATCGAGAGGATATGGTTTTAACTCTAGAAACCCCTTCGAGTTTGCGAGCGTGGCGAGAAAGTTCCACGACGCTTACTCCAAGGGGTTTCGTTTTTCTAATATTTACATTGTTTTTTTATGGACAGCAGGCCTATGAACAACTTTGATAGACTGGCCATTGAAAAGCAGGATATATGCAATATCCAGAAGAAAGATCAAAATATACATGATCGTTAATAATAGGGATTGCGGAAAAAGCGAGTAGCAGAGAATGGACGCAAACAGGGTACCTATCATTTTGAAATAAGCAATAGACAGGGATTGGCCTTGAAGCTCTTTGGTCAGCAGCATTTTGATAAAGAGGATGGACATCAGCAAATTGATGCCAAAGGCTGAATAAATCCCCATTTTATCATGGAATTCAACCGCCATCCCGTAATGCAGCAGGAAAGCAATGGCAAGCAGGGAGAGGACGGAAGCATAAATGGTCCGTTTGGGGTATGAACCTTTGGAATAATAGAGGAATTGGAGCAAAATGATGCCGTCTAAAAGAAACCAGATTAAAGTTACGATTTGCTGAAGCGGATGAAACGGCATGATAAACGTTAATAGGAATTCCCAAGTAATATTGGCGCAAATGGAGGCCATAGGCATTCCGCAGGAATGATCCTTGAACCCTTTATAAATGACGAGAATATAGACGATTGTCCAAAACAAAGCAATTCCAATCAGCAAAAGAAGCTCTAATTTTAACGGCAAGAGATGCTCCATACGACGGCAATCGCATCCTTTCTTAAAATGTTCATTCTTCAGAACATGGGTTGGGCTCGTCTATGTATATGAGCCAAGCCCTCCCTATAGACCAGGGGCAAGGATAATACGAGCACAACCCCAACGTTTTGCGGGCGGTGTTTTCTTTGGATTTTCCGTTATGGTATACTGTTTATGCTGTAAACAATTTATGAAGCCGATTGGACATGCAAACAAACCGATACTTGTTTAACCATCATGGGGGATTTGAAACGATGCAGAACGACGACCATTTGGATAACGAAGCCATTAATCATTTACCGCATGGAGTGAAGCTGAGCTGGGGGATCGTCAAGCAACAAAAAAGAGGACCAAAAGGCGAGCTGAGCATCAAGCAAATTGTCGAAGCGGCCGTCGCAATCGCCGACAAGGACGGACTTTCCGCTGTTTCTATGAATCGAGTGGCCCAGTCCCTGGGCTATTCGGCGATGTCCCTCTACAGGTACATTACCAGTAAGGAAGATCTCCTCATTCTCATGCAGGACGCGGTTTGCGATATTCCGATTCCGACTGAAGGTACGGTAACAGATTGGCGCGAAAGCATGCGGGAATACGTTCGGGCCAGCATTCTTATTTTTCGGGAGCATCCTTGGTTCGGCGATATCCCGATCATGAGCATTCCGACTACCCCAAACAATCTTCAAATCGTCGATTGGGTTCTTCGGTCCATGCGCGATCTTCCGTTAAATGATTATGAAAAAATGTCGAATATATTGCTGTTAAGCAGTTACGCAAGATCAGCGGGTATTATACAAAGGGATTTGGAACGCGCCGTCCAGGCGGGATCAAGTCCTGAGTCCGTAAGCGGATTTGAGTATACGGCTGCGCTTAAGCAATTGGTTAAGCCGGAACGATTTCCGGATCTGGCCCCGATCGTCGTCTCCGGTGCTTACACCGGAGAGAAGGAGAGCGAGAATACGGTAGGTGACGACTTCGATTTCGGTTTGGAACGAATTCTTGACGGCATCGCGCATTACCTCGAACACAAGAAGTTATCCTAATCTTGGTTTCCGGGACTACAAGAAAGAACAGCGGTACGTTAGAGCCGCTGTTCTTTCTTTTTGTCTATGTGTGCGAATCTCCATCGCGCATTATCTGCGAGCGGCTTTCTTGCGGAAAACCAGTATGCACCATACGAGGGAAACGAGGAGAATGGCTGTACACCAAACAGCGGCTAACCAAACGCTATTCTGAATCGGGGTGCCGGTGAGCAGTCCGCGAATCGTCTCGATGACCGGTGTGATCGGTTGATGGTTCGCTACGCCGCGCAACCAGACCGGCATGGTTTCTGTCGGGACAAAGGCGCTGGAGATGTAGGGGAGAAAAAGCAAGATGAATCCATATCCGCTCGCCGCAGTGGGATTGCCGCTGGCTAGACCGATGGTTGCAAACAGCCATGTAAAGGCGAGGATGAATAGGGTGATTACGCCTAATGCGGCAATCCATTCCCATAGGTTAGCGGATGGGCGAAAACCGACGAGATAAGCTACGCCAATAACTAATCCGGTTGCCAGAAGGTTGCGGGCAACGCTTGCGAAAACATGCCCGGTGATGACGCTCATGCTGTGGATCGGCATGGTCCGGAAGCGGTCAATGATGCCGTTCGTCATGTCTTCAGCCACATGAACAGCGGTAAAAGACGAACCGAAACCGGCACATAAAAGAATGATGCCCGGAACCACGTAATTGACATAGTTGCCGACAGGATCGATTGCGCCTCCAAAAACATAGGTAAATAGCAGCATTAGCATGATAGGCAGCAAAATAGCCATAATTAAGGCTTCCGTATTGCGCAGGCTGAGACGAAGGCTTCGACCGATGAAAACCGCATTGGTCGTGACGAAGGATGCGGGCTTGCTTGAAGATTGCGGGGTTATCATGACAATGCTTCCTCCGTTCGCTGGATAGTTAAAGCAAGAAACACGTCATCCATGCTTGTTTTGCGAAGATATATGCGCGTTTGATCAGGAACCGAGTGAGCTATCCCATTGAGTGTTTGCCTGACATCGTGAATGCTTCCTGTAGTAGGTACGACCCGGATCACTTCGTCCTTCTCGTCGCGCAGCTCCAGCACTTCCCCGCCAATGCGCGATTTCAATTCCTGCGGGGTACCGGTCGCTACGACACGACCGGCGGTAATGACAGATACCATATCCGCCAATTGATCGGCTTCTTCCAAGTACTGGGTCGTGAGAAAAATGGTTATCCCGCGTTCTTTTAGCTTCAGAATGATTTCCCACAGCGCGCCGGCTCATTGTATCTAAACCTGTAGTCGGCTCATCCAGAAATAGTACCGGACGGTCAATTACCAGGCTGATCGCGAGATCTAACCGGCGTCGCATACCGCCCGAATAGGTCTTTACACGCTTGTTTGCCGCTGGCGTCAAATCAAAGTGGCGGAGCAGCTCGGCGGTCCGGTTACGGGCTTCGGCTGATGTAAGACCGGAGAGCCTGCATATCATCCGTAAATTTTCCTCGCCGGTGAGCACTTCATCGACTGCCGCGAATTGGCCGGTGAGACTAATGGACCGTTTGACATTTTCCTTGTCGGCAGCAACATCGTAGCCGAACACTTTAGCAGTTCCTTCATCCGCGGTCACAAGTGTTGTCAGAATGTGAATTAGCGTTGTTTTGCCGGCTCCATTGGGTCCCAGCAGGGCATAAATCATGCCGGCAGGAACCGCAAGATCAACGCTGTCAAGGACGGCTTGATTTCCGAATTTTTTGCGCAAGCCTGTCACTTCAATGGCCAAGTTACTCATCTTATCTCAACTCTCCTTTTTCGTTCCATAATAATTGCGGATCGTGTAAACAGTATATGATATATACAGTGTGTTATGTATACAGTATTTCCGCAACGGTAGATCTACGAATGAACCTGGATGAATGAAACGATGGGAACGAGCGGAGGGGATGGCGTGCGGCTTCTAATTCTACGGATGCTTATCGATTAAATGGACTATAGTTTTTGAATTGCATAAGCGGCTGCATGTCCATATCGAGCATAATGTAAGGAACTTCCTCCGGCGATATGATGTCGAACAGATGCGGTTTCTTGTTCAGTGCATGAAGCATACGTCAGAAGCATCGTGGGTCCAAGAGGAATCCTTAGATAACATGGCGGCAAAGGGGCATGGGAATGCAGTCGACCCAACGGTCTTGGAGAGATTATCCTATGAGGCGCTAACGATAAGCGAAATTGTATCCCAGCTTGAACAGCTGGATGCCCGCAATCTGAAGAAGGCGAAGGATTTGATTCAAGTTGCGTTTTTTGATTAAATCAGGGGCGTTGCGATCATGCGTCCAAAGCGGATCACGAAAAGTCGGACCGCTTCAAGCCTGTCATGTTACTCTTGTGATGAGGGAGGTGCATATTGGTTATGCTTGAGCCTATGAATCGTGCATTAAGCTATATTGAAGAGAATCTTGCGGATGAGATGGATATGAAAGAAGTTGCGAGAATAGCTCTTTGCTCCGAATATCATTTCAGAAAAATGTTTTCATTTCTGTCAGGCGTTTCACTTTCGGAATACATTAGGCGCAGGCGTCTGACGCTTGCGGCTTTCGAGCTTCAAACCAAAGAGGCCAAAATTATTGATATCGCGCTGAAATACGGCTATCATTCGCCCGATTCTTTTGCAAGGGCATTCCAAAACCTGCATGGCATAACGCCGTCAGAGGCCAGAAATAACGGTCAACCGTTAAAAGCATATCCAAGAATGACCTTCCAGTTAATCATTAAGGGAGGAAATGAAATGAACTTTCGCATCGAAAATAAAGAAGCATTTCGGATCATCGGAATCAAGAAAAGAGTCGGCATTGTTTTCCATGGGGTCAATCCGGAGATCGCTTCGATGTGGGCAAGCTTGGATGAAGAGGCGATCCGTTTATTTAAGGGCCTTTCGAATGTTGCCCCATTGGGATTAATCAGCGCATCGACGAATTTCTCGGAGGGGCGAATGGAGGAAAAAGGGGAGCTGGATCATTATATCGGCGCAGCCACGACGAAGGAATGTCCGGTTCACCTGGCGCAGCTTGAAGTGCCGGCATCCGAATGGGCTGTATTTGAAGCCGTTGGACGTTTTCCCGACGCTTTGCAAGAGGTTTGGGGACGCATCTATTCCGAATGGTTTCCTTCCTCTCAGTATGAGCAAATAGAAGGTCCCGAAATGTTGTGGAACGAATCGAAGGATATCGCATCGCCAACGTTCAAAAGCGAGATATGGATACCGGTTAAGAAAAAACAGTGATCGCTTGCCAAGGCTGCCCTTACACAGGGCAGCCTTATTTACGTGCTAAGCCAGTTTTGAACCGAGTGCTTTCACTTTATTCAGCCATTTGGCGCGAAGTTCCGGTGATGAAGGCTTAACCGGACCGATCTCAGTCACGCGAACGGGCGTGATCCCGCAAAACTGTAAAATATTGCGTTTCATTACATTATGGCCGGCACGTCTGTAAATCCAGCGGTTATACCAGGACGGAGTATCCATTGTAACGATGAGATGCGCGGATTTGCCGGTTAGCAGCTTATCCCAAAGGCTGGAATTCTCGCGGTATTTGAAAGCGAAGCCTGGCAAAAAGACACGGTCAATAAATCCTTTCAGGACGGCCGGCATCGCGCCCCACCACGTTGGATAGACAAAGACCAGATGATCGGCCCAGCTGATAAGCTTTTGGGCGTCGATCAAATCTTTCTCTAGCTCTGTTCGTTGCCGGTATCCGTATTTGAGGTTCAGCTCGAAATCGAGTTTGCTCAGATCAATCGTTCGAACTTCTGCTCTATTGGCGGCAGCCCCTTCCGCATAAGCCTCGGACAAGGCTTTGCAGAAGCTCTGGGAATCGGGATGTCCGTTTATAACGACAATTTTTGATTTCATATCCAAGTTCCTCCTCTGATTAACGCCGCTTATTCGGATGAACACTGTCCATCCTGCATGTTTTCGATATATGATAGTGATGCAGCACTTCAATTAGCTTAGTAGGAATGAAGAGATAAATGAATGATCAACGACGCAAAAATGTTGCTGATTCACGCAAAGGAGGAATAAAGCTTGAAAAGCGACGGGGTCGCGATCTCAATGGTTTATCCGATTATGAAATCAATCGTACAAAAAGGATATGATACCGATCAATTTTGCAGCTATGCTTCGTTCGACGCTAGTATCATGAAGGATGTGGAAGCCCGTATAACCGGCGAGGAATTGGAGCGGTTGATGATTGCTGCCGCTGAATATACGCAGGACGATTATTTCGGCCTCCATCAAGGACAAATGACGGAGTTCGTCGATTTAGGCGTTCTCGGATACGTTATGATGCATTCCCTAACGATAGCCGAAGCGTTATCGGCTTACCAAAGATATAATGTCATCCTTTGCAGCGGGTTCAATCTGGACTGGGAGGTACAAGGAGACGAGTTGCTGATCCGGTTGTTCTTACAGTATCCCGGGCGGATGTCCCGTCATTGCGTGGAGGATATGGCGAGCTCTTTATTTCGATTGATCGGCAGGCTCAGCAACCGGCGCATCCCTTTAACCGGAATACAGTTTGAACATGCAGCGCCGGCTGATTTGACTCCCTATTTGACCGCATTTGGGAAAGCGCCGCGGTTTGAGGGGGATGCGACTGTTTTGCGCATGGGCAAGGAAGTATTGGATTATTCGGTCATGTACTCCGATCCTAAGCTGCTGGGCGTATTTGAAGCCATTGCGCAGGAAACAAAAGATGAACTGACACAGGGAAGCGTGTTTTCAGAGCAAATTGTCCAATGGATGAAAAAGAACATGCCCTCTTTTTTTCCGACGTTACAGCAAACGGCCCAATTTTTCGGAATCAGCATAAGAACGCTACAGAATAAATTGAAGGCAGAAAACACGACGTTTAATGATCTATCCACCCGCGTTCGCAAGGAAATGGCAATGGGCTACTTGAAAAAGTGGGAGTATTCGGTGGGCGATATTGCCTATGTACTGCATTTCTCGGAGCCCAGCGCGTTTCAAAGCGCATTCAAAAAATGGACGGGAGTTACGCCGGGGCAATACAGGGCTAAAATAAGCAACTCAAAGTAGGAGAGCGGCAATGAGCGGAAATAATATCGGATGAATGCAGCCTGTCTCCTCATGAGGCAGGCTGTTTGCGGTGAAAACCCAAAAGAATTCCCCCTATCCAACTATTTTCTCCTATGCTTACATTCCCAATGGAAAATCTAAACGCTACAATAAGAGGAGATGATTTTTTCGCGATACCTTTAAGGGGATGTGAGGATGATTTCAACTAAAATGGAAATCTTGGTTGTCGACGATGAGCCCAAGCAGCGGCGCGGGTTGGCTGCGATGGTACGCTCCCTAAGGCCGGACTATAAGGTGCATGAGGCGAAAAACGGCAAGGAAGCGCTCGAGCTTGCGGAGAACCGTTCGCTGGACATTGTATTTACAGATATCCAAATGCCGATCGTGAATGGCATCGATTTTCTAAAGGCGTTAAACCACAAAGGGAATAGCGTGCCCAAGGTCGTTTTTGTAAGCGTATTCCATGAATTTGGTTATGCGCAGCAGGCGCTGCGGCTCGGGGCGAAGGACTATTTGGTGAAGCCGGTTATTACCGAGCAATTAGAGCCTATCATTTCCGATTTGGAGCAGCAGCTAAGAAGAGAGAGCACGCTTCAATTGGAAACGAAGAGCCTGAACGAACAACTGGCTCATACGAAGCCGGTTTATATGGAGCATCTGCTGTATAAGTGGATGACGGAGGAATTGCAGGCCGCGGAGCGGAACGAGGTAAGAAAGCATTTTACGTACAGCGGCAGCGGCACGGTGGTGATCTTGGAAAGCAAGTCTGACGACCGCACAGCGGACGAGCTCGAGTGGAGGAGCATCTTGAAGCGTGCGGTAGTCCAAGCCTTAACCCCTTTGGCGGAAGCGATGGTGGTGGCGCCCGAGCATGAGAAGGAGCAGCTTTATGCCGTAGCGGTTTGGCGGCAGGGTGTATCCAGCGAAGAAGGCTTGGCCCAGCTTCGGCGGGCGCTGCATCAGGTCGAGAATGTGTATAACCGGTCCATTAGCGCTGGGATTGGAAAGGAATTTGCATGCATAGAAACGGATATCCGTGCTTGCTGCCAAAGCGCAAGGCTGGCTTTGCAATATTTGTATTATTTTCCGGAAGGCATGTGGCTCTCAGACAGCGAGCTTCAAAACCTGCTGAGCAATGCCGCGAGCCCTCTTGTTGCAACCAAAGATACCGATATATTGGAGAAAGCCGTGACGGAAAGCCAGCTTGAGCTTGCTATGTCGTCGCTTATTTCCTTGCTGGATCAGATGGCAGCCTCTTACCCGTCGCCTTTTCGGTTGAAATGCAGCGCAACGCAGCTGCTGCTCACCTGCTTAAAACGCGTGGAGCTGGTGATTGATGACGACCAGTACCGTATTCTGGTGAATCGCATTGATCAAGAAATTATCGCGGCCCAATCCTTCCGGGATACGCAGCAAACCGCAGCAGGCTTGCTTGCGGATATGATCAAGCAAATGAAAAAAGATAAATCGTCGCGCAGCGAGATGATTATGCAGAAATGCCGGGAGTTCGTGGAAGCGAATTTGCATGAGGATTTGGGTCTGGAGCTGATCGCACAGCGCTTTTTCTATAATCCGTCTTACTTTAGCATTTTGTTTAAAAATAATTTTGGCCTTTCCTTCACCGATTTTCTGGTGAAAACGCGCATGCAAAAGGCACGCAGTCTGCTGCTGCAGACGGAACTAAAAATCGTAGATGTCGCTAAGCAGGTCGGCTATAAAGACATTAAATATTTTAACAAGGTGTTCAAAAAAATGTTCTTATATTCACCGGAAGAATTCCGGAGAATGTTCTCATCCTGATTAAACGAGGCCGAACCGATGCGCATCCTAAGAAAAATGGCGGAAATGGCTGCCAACGCAAAATTCCGGATCAAGCTGCTTGTCTCCTATTTCGTGCTGGTTAGCTTCATTATTTTGATTCTTGGTTTTGCCTATTACCAAATTAGTTCACGGAATATGCTTACTAACGTAAGGGAGAGCCTTGGAAATGTCGTCATTAACAATAACCAGCTGCTCGACGAGAAGCTCCAGTATATCCGCGACAAAAGCGAAATGCTTCCGATCGACAATGAATTGTACCGTGTCCTTACCGAAGTAGACGCTTCCGACAATGAATCCTTATTGAAGGCGGATCGGCGGATTACGCAAATCCTGTTCAAATATTTTGGCGGCGACACCGATATGTATGCTTCTTTTATCTTGACGCCTGAATATAACTTTGGAAACACAGCGAGAATGTTCGTGATGCCGCAAGGTTTTTTTGCGTCCTCCCTGTATCGTCAAGCGGTCGCCGGCAAAGGAGATTTGGTATGGATACCAACGTACCGGTTTGCCGAAACCCTAGGAGAGAAGGATATGTCCGAGCTCACCTTTGAGTTTAGCAAGCTGGCATCGGCGGTTAAAGTATTGAACCTTACGTTTCTCGATGAAAAAGGCATTTTTCATTCGCTGCCGCAGACGATGCCGAAGCCGATATTAATGGTCAACTTAACGACCGATTATATCGGAAAGCTGTTCGCGGACTACGCGCAGCAAAGCGAGTTTCAGCATTTGTCGTACGGTATTGTCGACGAGAGTGGGAATGTAGTGATTGATTCCGATCCTGAACGGGTCGCAAGGCTTGATGCGCCTTCTTGGCTGGGCGAAGCCATGGCGAAGAAGAACGGCAGCATTCAGAAGGTGATTAACGGCAAGCGCATGGTCATCAGCTTCAGCCGAATGGAAAGCACGGGCTGGATTTCCTATATCGAAATTCCCGTGGAGGATGCGCTGCAGGATCTAAACGCGCTGCGCAGGTATTCTTCTTTCTTTCTCGTGGTCATGCTGCTTGTTTCTATCATTCTCGCCTATGTGATGTCGGTCTACATTACGAAGCCGATCAGCCGGATGAAAAAGGCGATGAAGCTGATGGAACGCGGCAACTTTCATATTCATATCCCGGAGCATGGACGAGACGAATTTGGACATCTTATCCGAACTTTCAATCATATGAACGGCCGTATTCAGACGTTGATTGAAGAAAATTACGCATCGCGGCTGAGGGAAAAGGAGGCGGAGCTTATGGCGCTCAACCTTCAGCTAAATCCCCATTTTCTCTATAATACGCTCACGACCCTTTACTGGATCGCGGTGGAGAACAACCAGCAGGAGATGAGCTTGATCATTCACAATCTAGCGGATATGCTGCAGACCTCGACCAGGAACAAGAAGGAGACATGGCCGCTGCGGACGGATTTGGACTGGTTGAACAAATACATCTATATTATGTCTAGCCGCTTCGAGAACCTGTTCTATGTCGAGATGGATGTAGAAGAGTCGCTGCTGGATATGGAGGTCCCTAAGCTGTTTTTGCAGCCGTTTGTAGAAAATGCGATTATTCACGGGCTTGCCGAGAAGGAGCAGGGAGGGAAAATCGGAATTAAAGGCTGGTCCGACGGCGATAAAGTGCAGTTTACTGTCGTGGACAACGGGAGAGGCATGGACAAAGAGCAGATTGATAAAATAAGATCGGGCAAGGCAGCTTCGACGGGCATGCCGAACGTGGAGAAGCGCATCAAGCTGCTTTACGGCATCCAATATGGACTCGATATCAACTCCTCCGAGGGAAACGGTACGACGATCTTGCTTCGTATGGGCAAGCAGCCTGGCCAGCAGGACCGAACAGAAGTCCAATAAGCGGGGAGAGAAGGGAGCTGACTCGTGAGAAGAGACAAACATGGAGTCACGGCGTTATTGATTTTATGCGCCATGCTGCTTGCGGCGGGCTGCCGTGGGTCAAGCGGGGCTGCCAATCGTGAAGCCGCAGGCGATGCCGCTGCAATGAACAATAAGGAAAAAGTCGTCTTGACCTATGCTTCCTGGGGCTCTCCGAACGAGAAGCAGGCCAAGGTGAGAATGATTGAGAAATTTATGGAGAAATATCCATGGATTACGGTCGAATACGTGTATGAGCCGGGCGATTATATAACCAAGCTTACGACGATGTATGCGAGCAACAAAGCGCCTGACGTCTTTATGCTGTACAAGCATACCGCGCTGCAATGGGCGGAGCAGGGGAAGCTCTATAACTTGAAGGGGTTTCTAGACACCGATACGCAAATCAATGAAGCTTCGCTCATTCCTAATGCCCTCATGTACTGGGAGCAAGGAAAGGTAGCAGGCGTCAAGGTTGCCGAGGAGTCGTTCGCCCTCTATTATAATGCCGATCTCTTTAACGAAGCGGGTGTAGCACTGCCGCCTGCAAAAGCGGAGAATGCGTGGACGTGGGCGCAATTCCTGGAAGCGGCAAAAAAATTGACGATCGACGGCAGCGGAAATAATGCTTTGAGCCCGGATTTCGATCCCAATCACATTGTCCAGTTCGGCGTACGCTTCAACACCTGGATGTGGCACTTAATGGTGCCTTCCAATAATACGAGCGTGATCGCGCCAGACGGAAGTAAAATGAATCTGGACGATCCAGCTGTCATCGACGCAGTCCAAAAGCTTGCTGATCTTATCTACGTTCATCATGTCGCGCCATCGCCGATTCAGGAGAAAAATCTGCCGCAGCCGGCACTTGCCGTGCAAAGCAGAAAGGTAGCGATGAATCTCGATGGCCAATGGGTTCAGCTTGATCTTGGCGCAGCCGGCGTCAACTACGGCGTAGGCGTATTGCCTAAGCTGAAGACGAGTACGACCATTCAGTTTGGGGAACCGCTTGTCATGGCCTCGACAACAAAGCACCCGAGGGAAGCCTGGCTGTTCTATAAGTGGCAGCTCGATTCCGAGAATTCCATCGATTTGCATGCCAGCGGCTTGTGGATGCCGCTGCTTAAGGATTATTACACGAAGCCCGAGCTGATTGCGCGCTGGGCGGATGTAAATCCCGGACATCCGAGCGGTTATCAGGATGCGGTCATGCGGCAGACGTTTGAGAATGGCGTCAATTCATATGACTACTATTTAAAAAACAATGAAAATATATCTGCGATTTTGCAGCCGGCGTTTGATCAAGTTTGGTTAGGCAAAAAAAGCGTCAAAGAAGCTTTTGAAAGCGTGTCGGACAAAATAGCCGAAGCCTTTCAGGGCACATATTCCAGCAGCAATCACTAAGCAGGAAAGCCGCGGCGCAGCCACGGCTTTTTTTGCTGCGCGCCAAAGCGTGGATGATCAACTTGGGCGGGCGAGTACCTAATCATCGTCTCCGAAATCCAATGATTTTCCGTATTGTTGGCTTTGTAAACGCTTGCTAACATTAAGGCAGTCAAGAGCTGCAGCCGAGACGCTCGGTCCATAACGTGCAATGGGATGAACCGATCTATTTTTTTAATCAACATGTAAGCGATATCAAAGAAGAAAAAGGGAGGCCAAGCAGGATGAAAAAAACGTTTAGGCTTGTTCTGACAGCTTGTTTATGCACCATATTGATCGCGGGGTGCAGCAATAACGGCGGTAATCAGGAGTCCCCGAACACCGATGCGGATAAAGGCGGTGCGAAGGTGAAATTAACCGCAATCATCTCGAAGCATCCCTTGACGAAGCCGCTGGCCGAGATGGAATGGCTGCAAAAGGCAGAGGATGCCGCAGGCGTGGATATTGAATGGCAGGAAATTACGGCAGACTGGGCCCAGAAGAAAGGCACGATGCTGGCAAGCGGCGATACGCCGGATTTGTTTGTCGGACCTAATGTCATTACGGACGCCGATTTCGCACAGTTCCAAGGTCTGTTCCAGGATCTAACCGAGCTGTTGCCGGAAGCGCCGAATGTACAGCAAATGTTTGATGATAAGCCGGAGACGAAAATTATTGCGACGCAGCCCGATGGTAAAATCTATGGATTGCCCAAATACCAAAGATTTTGGCCGGCGTCCGCAACTAGACAATATATAAACCAAACCTGGCTGGACAATTTAGGACTAAGCATGCCGACCACCTGGGACGAATTGTATGACGTGTTAGTCGCGTTCAAGGAGAAAGATGCAAACGGCAACGGCAATCCGAACGATGAGATTCCGATGGACTGGCCGGGCGGTATTGGCGGCTTCTTCAACCCTGCAGTTCTTCTTGGCGGCCTAGGCATTACGTTAACGGACGGAAGCGGACAAGGCTACTTCGTCGAAGACGGAAAAGTGAAAAACTTCTTAACGGATGAACGTTACCAAAAAATGGTTGTTTTCCTTAATAAGCTGTATAAAGCCGGATTGATTAACCCGGAAGTATTTACCCATGATTATACGAAATTCCAGTCTGTGGCACGCGGTGAAGGCGATACGGCGAAGGTAGGCTTTACTTGGGGCTGGGTTGCTTCAGACCGCTTCGGCGAGCAGCTTGCTCCGCAATATACATCGATGTCTCCGCTTAAAGAATCGGCCGGTTTTTCAGGCAAATTATCATGGAGCTATGATTTCTCGACATTGAATTATGGCGTGAATCAAATCGTGATGTCAGCAAAAACAAAAAATAAAGAAGCAGCCATGAGATTTATCAATGAATTGTATAAACAAGAAGTGAGCATGCAGGTTTTATTCGGTTCGTTAGGAACGAATATCAAGGATAATGGTGACGGTTCATACAGCGTACTGCCGCCTGCGGATTCGAAAATGGATCCAGGGACATGGAAATGGACCTCTACATGGGCAGATAATGGGCCAATGTATCTCCCAGACTCGTTAAATTTAACGCTGGGCAAAGATATGCAGGAGGTTCTCGTTCAGTCGGAGCCCTTGAAGGATGCTTTAGCAGTCGATGCGGAGAAGGATGTTTTCCCAGGTATGTTCATTAAGTATACGACGGCAGATAATAACACGATGAGTCTCAGCAATACGAATGTGATGAACCTCGCCAATACCAATTTTGCCAAATGGGTAACTAAGGGCGGAATTGAAGCGCAGTGGGATGAGTATGTGAAGCAAAGCAAAAAAGCAGGCTTGGACCAAAACATCGAGATTATGCAAAAATACTATGATGATTACATGAGCAAGAAATAATAAAAAAGCGATGCAGGGAGCTATGCCGCTCTGAAATAGGGTATAGCTTCTTTTTCAAAAAGAAGGGGGAATTTCTTATGGGCTCTTGGTCGATCTTCAGCACCTTCAAACGAGATATTCAATTGTGGTTGATGATATTTCCGGCAATAGCCGTTATTTTCGTATTCAACTATATTCCCATGTACGGCATTCAATTGGCATTTAGGGATTTTGATTTCAGCAAAGGGCTTACCGGTGGAGAATGGCGGGGTTTATTTTATTTCAAGCAATTTATCGAGAGCTTTTTGTTCGTTGATCTCCTGACCAATACGTTCTTAATCAGCTTTACTGCGATCATCATCGGATTTCCCGCACCGATCATTTTAGCGTTAGTACTCAATCAAATTCGCAGGAAAAAAATGAAGCAGCTGATGCAGACGACGGTTTATTTGCCTCACTTTATATCGATAATCGTACTGGTGGGTATGCTGAATGTCCTGTTATCGCCGGAAACGGGCATAGTCGGATATTTTATGAAGTCCATCGGTTTTGGGGATATCAATTTGCTCGCGTCTACCTCTACCTTTATACCGGTGAATATCATATCGGACATTTGGCAGCACTGCGGATGGAACAGCATCATCTATCTTGCGGCGCTTTCGACGGTCGATCCGCAGCTGTACGATTCGGCCAAAATGGACGGGGCCAGCAGATGGCAGACGATTCGCTATATCGATTTTCCTGCTCTGATTCCGACAATCGTCATTCTGTTTATTCTTAGCATGGGAAATATTTTGAGCACGGGCTTCGAGAAAATCTTTTTGATGCAAAATTCATTAAACCTGCCGGTTTCGGAGGTTATTGCTACGTATGTGTACAAGATCGGTATCGTATCCAATCAGTTCAGCTACGCCTCGGCCATCGGTTTGTTCAATACCTTGATTAATTTTATTTTCTTGTTTGCGATGAACGCCATTTCTAAAAAAGCTTCCAATACGAGCTTATTCTAACCAGTTGTCGAAGGAGGAGTGATTATGGACCGTACCCGTGTAAACGGCAGTGAAATTGTCTTTCGAATCGTATTATTTCTGATGTGCGCGCTGATCTTTTTGGCCATTGTATATCCGCTTTATTTTATCATCATCGCCTCAATCAGCGACTCGACGCTTGTCTCGACCGGAAAGGTGCTGTTTATTCCCAAAAATATCAGCTTTTTCGGTTACAATCAAATCTTTCAGGATGAGCGCATATGGAACGGATACCGTAATACGGTTTTTTATACGTTCGCGGGCACGCTGGTTAATTTGTTAATCACTTTGCCGGCTGCCTATGTCTTATCCAGACGTGAATTCCGGGCAAGAAAGGTTATTATGCTGTTATTTGTGATCACCATGTTCTTTAATGGAGGTTTGATTCCAACTTACTTGCTGATGAAGGACCTGCACTTAACGAATACGGCTTTAATGTTTATCCTGCCGTTTTGCGTGAACGTGTTTTACCTGATTATCGCAAGAACGTTTTTCGAGTCATCGCTGCCATCTGAGTTATATGAAGCGGCGGCAATCGACGGCTGCTCCCATTTCGGATTTTTTATCAAAATCGCGCTCCCGTTGTCAAAAGCCTTGATCTCGGTTGTCGGCCTGTATTATTTGGTCGGCCATTGGAATGATTTCTTTACGGGCTTGATTTATATCCGGGACAATAAGCTGCAGCCGCTGCAGATCATTCTGAGAGATATTTTGTTATCGAACCAAGTGTTTCAAAATGGGGCAGGCTCCGGAGGGAATGCAGGGGGGTACGCGCAAAAGTATGCGGATCAAATCAAATACGGCGTCATCATCGTATCTACGCTGCCCATTTTGGTGCTCTATCCGTTCCTGCAAAAATATTTTGAAAAAGGCGTAATGATTGGCTCCGTTAAAGGCTGAACCATTGGATATCATAAATGCAGGGGATAAGGAGGTTCCACACACCCTTATTCCTGCGTTTTTTGCGTTAACCGTATGTTGGAGAGGACATGAATAGCGGTTCATCTTTCAAGTTAGAATATAAGCAGGTGAATATACGGCATGATGAGGAAATCCAACCTTTTCCGTTAAAGATTTACAATCCGATGACCATCCATTAATACCCGTATGAAAGTCGCCTCGTATAATGAACTCAAACTACCGCTTGAATGGGGAGAGTATATGACATCGGATCAAATTTCACAATTTGAAAAGAAGATAATAATCCGCAGCATCGGGGCAGCGGATTTTCCGAAAATTATTGCGCTGCAGCATATTTGTTTTCCGAATATGATTCCTTGGAAGATGGAGCAATTGGAAAGCCATATCCGCATTTTTCCCGAGGGGCAAATTTGCGTAGAGCTCGATGGCGAGATTATCGGCTCATGTTCGAGCCTGATCGTTAATTTCGATGATTATTTAGAGCAGCATACCTATTCGGAAATTACGGATAAAGGCTATATTCGCAACCATAACCCGCATGGCGGAAGCTTATACGGCATGGAAGTTATGGTCCATCCTGATTATCGACGCATGAAAATCGGCAGACGGCTTTATGAAGCCCGCAAGCGTTTGGCTGAACAACTAAACCTGCGAGGCATTATCGTCGGTGGACGCATCCCGGGTTATCACAAATACAGCGAAAAAATGTCGCCTAGAGAATATGCGGAAGAAGTTCTGCAGCAAAACATATACGACCCGGTGCTCACTTTTCAAATGATGAACGGTTTTACGCTAAAACGAATTATTACGAATTATTTGCCCGACGACGAAGATTCGAAAAACTACGCCGCGCTGCTGGAATGGAACAATATTGACTATAAGCCGAGCAATAGCAAAACGCATTATAAGCTGTCCTTTCCCGTTCGAATTTGCGTCATTCAATATATGATGAAAAAAATCGATTCCTTTGAGGAATTTGCGACCCAGTGCGAGCATTACGTAGATGTCTCGGCGGATTATAAATCGGACTTTGCCGTTTTCCCGGAAAATTTTACGATGCAGCTGCTTTCTTTCTTGGAGGAACGCTCGCCGAGCCTTGCCATACGGAAACTGACCACGTTTACCGTGCAGTATGTCGAGTTATTCTCCGAATTAGCGGTTAAGTACAACGTAAACATTATTGGAGGCTCCCATTTCGTCGAAGAAAATAACCGGATCTATAACGTCGGCCATCTATTTCGGCGCGATGGAACCATCGAGCAGCAGTATAAGCTCCATATATCGCCGAATGAGCGAAAGTGGTGGGGGATAAACGGCGGCATGAAGCTGGAAGTATTCGATACGGATTGCGGCAAAATATCGATCCAGCTGAGCAGCGATATCGAGTATCCGGAAATCTCGCGAATCGTGGCAGAGGAGGGCGCGCAAATTATTTTCGTCCCTTTTTGCGCAGAGGATCGCCAAGCCTTTCTCCGTATCAAATATTGTGCGCAGGCCCGGGCAATCGAGAATCAGGTGTTTACCGTCACCGCAGGAACGGTAGGCAATCTCACGCATGTGGACAACGTCGATATTCAATACGCGCAGTCAGGGGTATATACGCCTGCCGATTTTTCGTTCCCGCGAGATGGCATTGCCGGCGAATGCAGTGAAAATACAGAAACGGTCATTATGGCCGAATTGGACATGGAAATTTTGCAGCGCCATCGCAAATCGACGGATGTACTCACCTTCCGTGACCGCCGCACAGATATTTATTCCCTTCAGATCCGATCGTAACTACGGCTTAAATCTCCGATAAAAAAAGCTCCAGCACCGAATTGAATAAATGGGGGGCATCTGCATTTGCGCAATGCCCCGCCTCTTGCAAAATAACCAAATGAGCTTCTATTTCTCGCTTTTGCAGCTCAACGGCTGCTTCTTTAATGATGGGAAGATCATGTTCGCCCACGATGATCAACATGGGATAAGACATAGGCGTATCCTTGCGGATAAAGAATGTGTTCATGCCAGCCATGGCGGTAAAGGAGCTTCTGTTAAAATGCCGGGCTCCCCGCGCAAAACTTTCCTGGCCGGCAGCAGTGAAGCATGAAACGGAGGTCACATGATTTCTGAATCTTTTCATTGAGAATAGAAGATACAGCATCCATTTTAAGCCTTCTTTTTTTTGCTTCTTCAATACCTGCTCATTCGCCTTATGAATGGAATAACCTCCAACGATAATGACCGACTTTACCTGGTTCGGAAAATAATCAGCAAACGCCTGTGCGACAAGCGAGCCCATGGAAACGCCCAGCACATGGGAGGCAGCCACGTTGTTGTCGCTCAAAATTCGGCTTATCGCTTCAGGTATATCTTTTATGGTCATTTTAGAGGCTCCGGCACGATTATTCCGATTGCCGTGACCAGGCAGGTCGATCGCGATGATCTGATAGTTATTTTTAAAATAAGCAAGCTGCGTTTCGAAAATCGTGTGGTCCGCAAATGCGGGATGGAGCATCAATAGAGTATCCTTACCCTCATTTTCCAGCATGAAATAAGTCATTTGACCCTTTTCGCCCATTTGGCTTGCTTTTGTCTTAAGTAAGTTCTCCACCTAGCTCAGCCTCCAGTTCCATTGCGAATTTTTCAAACCAAGCCAGCATGCATTGGTGATAATAGAGCCCCAAATCTAACGTTTTAAGCTGGTAGGTAACGACAGTAACGACATCCTCAGGGATTTCTTTCTGTTTAGCTTCAACAGAGGCAGTGCTAAATTCCTGAACAGAGATTTCTAACTGCGCAACGACAGCTCTTATAATGGCAAGACGCTCAGCCGGGGGCATAAACCCTAAAAAGAACAACCGCGTGGTCACATCTTGCTCGAAGCGGCTTGGCGTAACGGAAGAAAGCATCCATTCCATAAAATGCTCCCGTCCGGAGCTGTTCAAGGAATAAAGCTTTTTTCTGCGGCCGTTCTCGATGACCTCTTGAAAGGTTACAAAGCCATCATTCTCCAATTTCTTTAACGCTGCTTGTATGCTTCCAAGACTTGCGCTAAAAAAAGGAGATATTTTTTGCTGCAGCACGTTTCTGATATCGTATTGCGTTAAATGGCGAAGCATAAGAAGCCCTAAAATAACAATTGCCATGGAAATCACTTCCTAATTGTAAGCATGATCAGATCATAACATACCTATTAGGTGTATGAAAGTGTTTTGTGAATAAGGACAACGGGAAAATGATGGTGTATACTCTTCACAAAAGAGGTAAAAAAAGCCTGCCGAAAGGGATAAGCCTATGGATAGTAAAAGTAATAAAGCTAAATCGGCAATGACCGGCGAGCAGCAAGTAGAAGTCTTCATGCAGAAGCTGGAGCATCCACAAAAACAGGAGATAGCAGCAGTCAGAACCATTATCCTAAGCGCAAATAAGCAATTGCAGGAGCATATCAAGTGGAATGCGCCGAGCTTCCACGTGGACAATGAGGATCGAATCACATTTAACCTGCGAGGCAAAGGATATATTATGCTCGTTTTTCACTGCGGCGCAAAAGTAAGAGAAAGAAATGGAGAAGGGCCTATCATTGACGATACGTCTGGTTTATTGGAATGGGCGTCTCTTGATCGGGCAACTTTGAAGTTTACGAATATGGCGGACGTAGAGGACAAAAGAGAAAGGCTGACGGAGATTATCCGGAAGTGGATCGCGGCAGCAAGTAACGAGTAGCACAAACAAATGATGATAGGAGCTTAAAGACCATAATTTGACGAATCGACGTCAAGTTATGGTTTTTTTATTGGACCTAAATTGTAGTTAACTGTTCTTTGATCAACTGCATAAACAGTTTTTGGGAAGAGGTTGCGTATTTTTTTCTTTTGGATTGCAGGATCCCAATCGAAATGAACGGATTCTTCATTAGGCTCGGAATAGCGACAACCCCGCTTGGCAAAGCCATGGAAGAAAGGACAACTCCGACGGAAGGAAACGATCTCACAAAAGAAGGAATGGATGAGATCTGGCTGACCGTATAATAAAAGGGCTTGGAATGGAATGAGGAAAGCTCCTTCTCCAGCCGAATATGATACAAGCAGCTTGCACCGCCAACGATAAGCGGAAACTGAAACAGATCGTCTAAACAAAGAGAGCTATTTTTAGCAAAAGGATGCTCTTCAGATACAACAAAGGAAATCTGTTCGTCATAAAGCGGCTCGAATTGCAAGTCTGTTAAATCGTTGGGTTCCCCGCTTACCGCCAAATCCAAGTCGTTATGAGTTAAAGCATGCGAAAGGGCTTCTGTATTTCCAACGATAAAATGGCAATTAATATTCGGTTTTTGCTTGCGAAAGCTTTGCAGGACAGCGGGTAAGACTGAGGATGTTAGAGGTTCAATGACACCGATCCGGAGAGTTCCTATTTCTTCTTTTTGCAAGGAGCCGGCTTTCTCTAGCACGTAATTCCAATGGCTAATAAGGTCATCCACTTCTTCTGCGTATATTTTTCCGGAAGCCGTTAGTTCTGCATCCCAGCCTCTTTTGAATAGCTTGATTCCCAATTCCTTCTCCAGCCGCTGGATCTGGTTTGTGACGGTAGACTGTGCGTAATTCAGCTTTTCTGCTGCCTTGGAGAAGGTCCCTTCTTGAATAATGGTGCGAAATGTCGTTAATTCCTTCAAGTCCATCATAGTCACTCCATTCGATAAAATGAAGATATTTATCATTTAATTCAATTATACAGATGAAGATTTGGGATGTAAAATTCAAGTAATCAATCGCAGATTGGAGTGGTGAATCAGATGCCGTTTATAAGAGTATCTTACCTGGAAGATGAATACAAAGATAATGAGCTGCAGCTCATCAGCCAATGTATAATGAGGGTTTTAATACGGAATTTCAATGTGCCGGAAAAAGATTATTTCCAAGTATTCCATGCCCATAAGCCGAGTGAATTTTTTTACAGCAAGGATTATTTAAATGTAAGGAGGACGGATCAGCTTCTGTTTATACAGATCTCTCTTGGATCAGGAAGAAGCATAGAGCAAAAACGCGGTTTCTATAAAGGGTTAGCTGAACAGCTATTCCTCCACTGCAGGATAAACGCAGAGAATGTATTTGTCGTTCTGCTTGAGACAGAGCTCGAAGACTGGACATTTGGAAAAGGACTTGCGCAGATGATTGATGATCATCTCGATGATCGAATAGAGGAAGAAAAAAGAGACATGAAGCCTAAACGAATCCTCTCGAACGCGCAGGAAACCTACGGAAAGCTTGCTCCCGCTTTTGCAGAGTATACGGATAACGTGCTGTTCGGCGATCTATGGAGAAGGGCAAATCTTTCTCTAAGGGAACGAAGTCTCATAACCGTATCCGCTTTGGTAGCCGGAGAACATACCAACCAGCTCCCGTTTCATTTGGAGCTCGCGAAGGAAAATGGCATTTCCGAGGAAGAACTAATCGAGGCCATGACGCATCTTGCCTTTTACGCAGGCTGGCCGAAAGCAGCTTCCGCCCTTCAAGCCGCAAATGATGTTTTTTATAAAAAATGAAGAGCATAAAATCATTCAACCACGTGTTTTTGCACGTGGTTTGCTGTTTTATTGGTCGCTTTCCCTTTTTATATTATAATAGCTTGTATCGTTTCTTTTTTTATCAGGGCAATGGAGCATGACTAAACATCCTTTTATAGATTGGAGCAACAAAATGATATATCGCAGTTTGGAAGAATGCATCATTGATTTGGAGAAAAACGGGCATTTGGTGCGTATTCGCGAAGAGGTTGATCCTCATCTAGAAATGGCCGCCATCCATATGAAGGTTTTTGAAGCGGGCGGTCCGGCGTTATTGTTCGAAAATGTAAAAGGATCAAAATTCCGTGCCGTTTCTAATCTTTTTGGAACGGTGGAACGCAGTAAATTCATGTTTCGGGAAACTTGGGAATCGGTTCAAGAGGTCATCGCCCTGCGCAATGATCCGATGAAAGCTTTAAAAAACCCGTTTAAACATGTTGGGGCAGGATTCGCGGCAAAAAACGCGCTGCCCTTAAAAAAATCAGACGGCATGCCGGCTGCCATGCGGGAAATCAACATCGCCGACCTGCCCCTCATCAAGCATTGGCAGGAGGATGGAGGAGCTTTCGTCACTCTCCCGCAGGTATATTCGGAAGATCCGGAAAAGCCGGGCATCATGAATTCCAATCTGGGCATGTACCGCGTCCAGCTTAACGGAAACGAATATGAACTGAATAAGGAAGTTGGCATTCACTATCAAATTCACCGCGGCATTGGCATTCATCAGGATAAAGCCAATAAACAAGGCGCTCCGCTAAAGGTGAGCATTTTCATTGGCGGTCCCCCAGCGCATACGCTGTCTGCCGTCATGCCTTTGCCGGAAGGCATGAGCGAGCTGACGTTTGCGGGTTTGCTCTCAGGGCGGCGCTTCCGTTACAGCTATATCGACGGTTTCTGCGTCAGCAACGATGCGGATTTTGTGATCACGGGAGAGATTCACCAAGGCGAGACGAAGCCGGAAGGGCCTTTCGGCGATCATTTGGGCTATTACAGCCTCACGCATCCGTTTCCCGTTATGCGGGTGCATAAAGTGTATGCCAAGCAGAACGCGATTTTTCCGTTTACCGTCGTTGGCAGGCCGCCGCAAGAAGATACCGCGTTTGGCGCTCTGATTCATGAGTTGACCGGATCGGCAATCAAACAAGAAATTCCAGGGGTAAAAGAGGTTCATGCCGTTGATGCCGCCGGCGTGCATCCGCTGTTGTTTGCTATTGGAAGCGAGCGCTATACGCCTTATCAGCAAATTAAGCAGCCGGCGGAAATTCTCACCATTGCCAATCGGATTTTAGGGACAGGACAGCTGAGCCTGGCGAAATATTTATTCATTGCGGCAGAGGATAAGAAGCCTTTGGATACGCATCATGTCGAGGAGTTCCTAGCCTTTGTCTTGGAGCGCATCGATCTGCGCAGGGATATTCATTTCCAGACCAATACGACCATCGATACCCTTGATTATTCGGGTACGGGTTTGAACACCGGAAGCAAGGTTATTTTTGCAGCGGTCGGCGACAAGAAAAGAGACCTTTGCCAAGAGGTTCCGGAGATTTTGAAAGAGATTCCAGGGTATGAGAAAGCTGCTTTGGTCATGCCGGGCATCGTGGCCATACAAGGGGCAGCCTTTACCGATTATTCGCAAGCGCAGGAAGAATTGAAGAGCTTTTGCATGTCCATTCAGGAGAAAGGTTCACTCCCTTCCTGCCCGCTCATCATTCTTTGCGATGACAGTGCCTTTATGAGCGCGGAATTGAACAATTTCCTCTGGGCCGCTTTCACGCGCAGCAACCCTTCGCATGATATTTACGGCATTAACAGCCAATATGAATTTAAGCATTGGGCTTGCGATAACGTTATTATTGATGCTCGGATTAAGCCGCATCAAGCGCCGCCGCTCATTCCGGATCCGGCAGTGGAAGAGAATATCAAACGCTTATTCGTTCATGGAGCGAGCTTAAGCGGGGTTCCAACAGCGTAAGCAAGCAAGATCAGCAAGCAAATCAACAAGCCATCGGCAATCGAGACAGCAAGGGGACACGCACACATGCCAAAACAAACGAAAATGCAAACGATGCTTCTGATCCTATTTTTAGTCATCGTATGGGGAGTGAATTGGCCCTTATCCAAAATAGCTCTTTCCTACATGCCGCCTGTCATATTCTCAGGTGCAAGAACGCTGCTTGGAGGCATCCTGCTGCTGGCGATCGCTATTCCGCGCTATAAAAAGCTGCAATTCAAAAAGACATGGAAGATTTATCTGATATCAGCAGCAGTGAATGTCATTTTGTATTACGGGCTTCAAACCATAGGCCTCAAATATTTGCCGGCAGGCCTATTCTCCGCCATTGTTTTTCTTCAACCGGTGCTAGTCGGCCTGTTCTCATGGATGTGGCTCGGGGAGACGATGAACGGGCTTAAAATTACGGGGCTCATTCTTGGTTTTACCGGTGTCGGTATAATTTGCAGCGGCGCAGGGGGGCTATCCGGCCATATTTCCGCAGCGGGAATTTTGCTTGCGCTCGGTTCGGCGCTTAGCTGGGCGTTAGGAACGATTTACGTGAAAAAAACGGGGCCAAGAGTGGATCCCATTTGGCTCGTAACACTCCAGTTGCTGATTGGCGGTTTATTTATGACGCTGCTGGGTTCCAGCTTCGAGAGCTGGTCCGAGGTCATCTGGGCGCCGATCTTCATTTTTAGTTTAATTTTCATTTCGATATTCGTTATAGCCGTAGGCTGGTTGGTTTTTTATAAATTGATGGACTCGGGCGAAGCGAGCAAGGTAGCTTCTTTTACGTTCCTCATCCCCTTGGTCGCCATTTTGACGGGTACCCTTTTTCTAAACGAGCCATTTACGTTTTCTCTGCTCATCGGTCTTGTTTTCATTCTTCTCAGCATTTATTTTGTAAACCGGCAGCCTTCCCGCGAACGGCATAGAGCTCAGGACCGGGCATAAGGAGCGATAGTGAAAGCGCAGGCACCAATGCATCACAACAAACAAGCTCTCGGGATCCATGGAACCCGAGAGCTTGTTTTCTATTTCCACCCCTTATTCAGGGGATTTTCTGCGATACTCCCCAGGAGATATGCGGTGCTCACGTTTGAAGACATTATGAAAAGACGTCGTACTGGCATAGCCGACCCGCTCGGCAATTTGTTCCACGGTATCATCCGTTGTCTCGAGCAAATGCATGGCCACATCCAGCCGGATGCGGATGACATATTGAATGGGGCTGAGTCCGGTTTCTTCCTTGAAAAAATGGCTGAGGTAAGACGGACTCGCCCAAGAGGCCCTTGCAATATGTGCTAATGTGAGGGGCTTGTTATAATTTTCGGCGATGAATTTTTGAGCTAACGCAGCAGAACCCGTACGGTGAGTCCGCTGCTTTTTCTCCGCTTCGGGCAGGTAATGCAAATGGCGGCATAGATAAGAAAGGAGTACCGCAAGCTGCTGGTCGGCTATAAACGCGGACTCCGGAGCGCTGCTGTTCGCTTCCCGATGGATGTCGCGAATGATCCGTGCGGCCTCCGTTGTAAAGGTAGGAAGCATAACGACTGCGGGCTTTGTCCTCTCGAGAATAAAATTCTCGGGAAGCCCGGCCAGCTGAAGCCCCGAAAAACCCATGCAAAAAAATTCGATAGGCTTGCCGGGCAAGCTCCATTCCTCATGCCATATTCCTTGCTGGAAGAGAACAAACGCATTTCTTTCGGCCTCGTAGTCTTTCCCGTCGATGTTATATTTTGCGCGGCCATCCGAAATAAATAAAAGCTCGGTTATTTCCGAATGGTGATGCAAGGGAAAATGCATGCCGGACTCGGCCGTGTATGCAAAACGGAAAATGTACTTGAGCTTGGGCAGCCCGTTAATAAGTGTACGATGCATCTCAAGTCTCCTTTCAATATAAAGCAAGAACGAAGAGACGAATAGCAAGAAATAGCATAAAAATCCTGATAACCATAGGATATAGTAGGCTTATGATTTTCACAATATTCAAATAAAGGAGACATAAGCCGATGCTTAAATTCCACAAGAGAAAGCTCTCTGACGAACGTTACGAGTCCTGCTCCGTATTTGATGTTAACGGAGACGGGATCCTGGACATCGTTAGCGGGGCTTTCTGGTATGAGGGACCCGATTTTATCAAAAAACATCGGATTTGCGACATCGCGGAAATTTACGGTTACCATGATGACTTTTGCGATTACCCGATGGACGTTGACGGCGACGGGAATATGGATATCGTAACCGCTTCTTTTTGGAGCCTTGCGGTTCGTTGGCGCAAAAATCCCGGAAGAACCGATACCTTATGGGAAACCCTAGATGCGGGCCCGACCGGGCATGTTGAAACGCTACGTTTTTATGATATCGACGGCTGCGGGATACCGGAAATATTCCCGAATGCAGTGGATGAGCCGCAAGCGTTTTTTAAGCTGCTGCGCGATGATTCGGGAAAAGGAACTGGTTTTTTTCGGAAAGTGGTGATTGGCACGGAGCCTGCCGGACATGGAATGGGGTTTGCCGATATCACCGGGAACGGGAGAATGGATATCGTGCTCCGGGGCGGTTGGCTCGAGCAGCCGGATGATCCTTACGCGGGACCGTGGGTTTTTCATCCGGAATTTGAACTGGGATCAGCAAGCATACCGATCCTTGGTCACGATATAAACGGCGACGGGCGATGTGATCTCATCTACGGCGCGGCCCATGATTATGGACTTTTTTGGTTGGAGCAGCGATTGTCTGATGAGGGGCAGCGCACATGGATGAAGCATGAAATCGATACCAGCGGTTCGCAGTTTCATGATATGCAGCTCGTTGATTTGGATGGCGACGGCCAATTGGAGCTCGTAACGGGAAAACGGTACAGGGCGCACAATGACGGTGATCCCGGTGCTTTTGACCCGATCGGGGTGTATTACTTTACGATCAGGGACGGTTGCTTCCGCAAGCACAGGATTGACTTTGGTGAAGCATCGGAGGGGGCATCGGGCGTCGGGATCTATTTTTGGGTAACGGATTTAAGCGGTAACGGCTATCCGGATATTATCGCGCCGGGCAAAGATGGTTTATTCCTTTTTGAAAACTTAGGGCCGGGGAGGGATTAGCATGGAAAAATTGAAAATTGCTTTTGTCGGAACAGGCGGGATGGGACAGATGGCACATCTCTCCAACTATGCGGCGCTTGACGATTTATGCGAAGTGACCGCGATAGTGGAGCCCCGTCCTCAGCTGGCCGCTGCGGTAGCTGCCCGCTATGGAATTGAACGCGTCTATTCCGATCACCTGTCTCTGCTGGAGAAAGGCGGATTCGACGCGATTGTAGCTCCGCAGCAATACCGGAAGCATAGCATTCTTGTCCCTGACATTCTGCGTGCAGGCATACCTGTGCTTACGGAGAAGCCGCTGTGCTTGACGGTAGAAGCGGGCGAAGAGCTTGTTCGGATAGGTGAAGAGCATCAGGTGCTGCATATGGTCGGCTATCACAAGCGGTCGGACCCTGCCATGGAATATGCCAAAGCCCGCGCTCAGGAGTGGAAGAACTCCGGTGAATTCGGCAAGCTTCGGTATATTCGGATTTCGATGCCGCCAGGCGACTGGGTAGCGGGCGCGGATAAACCGCTGATGACCGAAGAGCCATACCCGGTCGGCGAATGGGAGGCGGATTCTTCATTATATACGGAACAGCAGAACCGGGCTTATGATAGCTTCGTCAATTATTATATTCATCAGGTCAATGCCATCCGTTTCTTTCTAGGGGAGCCTTACCGCTTGACCTTCGGTGATCGCTCCGGCGTTCTGCTGACCGGTGAAAGCGCAAGCGGCATATGCGTCGCTCTTGAAATGGCAGCCTATCACACGAGCATAGAGTGGCATGAGTTTATTCTAATCGCTTTTGATAAAGGCTATTTAAAGATTGAGCTTCCGGCTCCGTTAGCAAGGCAGCAAGCCGGAAAAGTGACGATAATGACCGATAACGGGCAAAGTCCGCCCGCTTATACGATACCCGTCCTGCCTAACCAGTCGGCAATGCGAAAGCAGTCGATCAACTTTTTGGCAGCGGTCCAAGGAACGGCTCAACCGCCCTGCACCGCAAAAGAGGCGCTTGAAGACTTGCGAACAGCACGGGATTATATTCAGCTGATGTCCGCCTATACCTCTCATTAACGGTGCAGGTGATTCAACTTCTCGTGATATCATCATTTCGCTATCTAGCATGCTGCCGGATATGATACTATGAAGCTAATATTTCTATTATTCGAGAGCAGGTGCAGGAAATGGCATCACAAAAGATAGATAAAACGACCTCTGGCAATACGGGAGCTGCGAAGTCTGCCCCTAGCAGCGCAACGGCTTCCCTGTCTGCCGAAGCCTCGCATACCAAACAAGCAGCGGGCATGCAGCCGGGGGCCTTACTGCAGCTGCAGAGCAAAATTGGCAATCGCGGCGTCACTCAGCTGCTCCGGTCTCAAGCGGGAGCCGGTTCTTCTCATGCAGTCCAAAGAAAAACGAATCGGACGGGAATGCCGGATCAATTGAAATCGGGGGTTGAGAACCTCTCGGGGCTTGCGATGGACGATGTTAAAGTCCATTACAACTCCGCCAAGCCGTCCGAAGTCAATGCGCTTGCTTATGCGCAAGGTTCGGATATCCATCTTGGCCCCGGGCAAGAGAAGCATCTGCCGCATGAGGCATGGCATATTGCCCAGCAGAAGCAAGGCCGCGTGAAGCCGACGGTTCAGATGAAGGGCGCTTCCATTAATGATGACGCAGGATTAGAGCATGAAGCGGACGTTATGGGAGCCAAGGCCATGTCCGAGCATAGAGATAAATAAATGCCTGGAAAATGGAGACGCTGGGGTTGGAGCGTTATTCTATTAATCGTGCTTTTTGTGTTGTACACGGCGTATTCCATAGCGGCTTTTGCCAAAGTGAATGAGCTTTTCCGAACAGATGCGGCCATTGTTCTCGGAGCGGCAGTGATAAAGAATGAGCCGTCACCGGTTTTGACGGAGAGAATGAACCATGCCATATGGCTGTACGACAACGGATACGTAAAAAAAATCATCGTGACAGGCGGAATGGGAGACGGAGACTCCTTATCCGAGGCAGAGGTTTCGAAGCGCTTTGCCATGCGGCATGGGGTAAGGGAAGAAGATATTTTTCTCGAGGGAAAATCAAAAATTACGGAACAAAATCTACAAAATGCTTATGCCATAGCCAGGGAAAAACAAATTTCAACGTTTACCATTGTAAGCGATCCGCTCCATATGAAGCGTGCCCTCCGGATGGCTGAAGATTTGGGCATGGATGCGTATTCCTCGCCAACCCAAACATCGGCATACAGAAGCTGGCGCACAAAGCTGCCTTTTCTTTTAAGAGAAGTATTTTTCTATATCGGATATCAAGTCCAAGCATAACCTCAAGCCGGTAACGCCTTCGTGAATGGCATCACGAGAGTCCATATGTATAGATAGATGCTTCCGAGCATACATATTACGGATTCTAAAGCGATAAGGGGTGATGCACTTGAATTCGAATAACGAGGCCAGCAAGGCGCAAAATTACCAGAATCCGATTGTGCAGCCGGGATGCGTGGATCAAGCGAAAGCCGTGCATTCTCCAATATATGCGATAGCGGGCATTCCCCAGCCATCGGAATATGTCACGCATTTGGATCCTGTTTTTATCCAGCATATAAGCAGGCACCAAGGGCAGAGGCTTTGCTTGATGACGACAGTGGGGAGAATCGAGGGAATACTTGCAGGCGTAGCTGTCGACCATATTCAAATCAACCTGGAGGACCGGTCTTTGCATATTCGTATCGCGCAAATCGTGTATTTTGAAGGTGCGCTTGCGTCTTACTTGTAAAATCAGAATTGTAATCAGGGATGAAATAGACGGGGAAGAAGCGCTGCGGGGAGTATGGACTCCTGCAGCGCTTCTTTTTCTAATCCATATCTATTATTTTACAAGGCCCTTATCCTGCTTGAATTTTTCCCACTGTGTTTCGGTTTCCTGTTGAATCTTTTCTTGGCCGGAAGCAATCAGTTTTTCCTTGTATTTCGGAAGCTCTTTGGCAGGATCCACCGAACCGGATTCGAGCGCGACTTGATACTCGTTGTTAACTGCAGTTATGTTAGCAATCTCGGCTTTAATGGACTCTTCGTTTACGCCGAAGCCGCTCGTAGCAGGGACAATAGCGCTGTCATTAAGCGCGATCGTTCTCTCCCATGTATCTGCAGCCTGGCCTGGTTTAAGAAAGGCGTTGAACTGATTTCCGAATACCCAGTCGCCGTTTGGCGCATAACCCGAATCCTTGATCGGTTCGATATTTTTGTCATCTACCTTGTTGTAATGCTTCCCTTCGATACCGTTGCAAATCAGGTTATAAAGGTAACTGTCCGTATTGAGCAGGTTGATCAGCATCAATGTGCGCTCCGGATTTTTCGAGCCTTTATTGATGACATGCATAGCTCCGGCAATTCCCGTAAAGTAGCTGTCGGAGATTGGTACGTATACAACCTCATTGCCTCCGTTGACTGCCATTTCACCAACTTCTCCGCCTGGCTTGGATGTGAATTCTAGCGAAACGGCTACATTTCCTTTACTCTTCAAATCATTGATGTTCTGGATAATCGGAGCATCCTCGTTAATATAGCCGGCTTGGTACCAACGGCGCATATCATCGTAATAGGCTTTTTTCTCATCGAGTATTTGCAGGCCGCTAATATATTTGAGTGAAGCATCGTCCTTCGCATAGCTTAGCACCAGCCCTTCGCCTACCTTCTCACGATCGGTATACAAGCCCCATGAATTTTGGGCAAGGCCGAGCGGGATAATGTCCGGTTCGCTCTCTTTAAGCGTTTTCAAGAATGGTTCGATATCTTTATACGATTGAATGGTGCTGACGTCGAGATTGTATTTATCGATAAAACGCTTCTGAATGGCTAAGCTTTTTGTTTTGGCGGCAACCTGATAGATCGGGAAGCCGTATACCTTTCCGTCGACAGCTAGCATATCCGGCCAGAATTTATCCGGAATATTAGCACGGGCCTCCGGCGCATATTTGCTGATCATATCGTCCGTAATTTCAAGATAAGCGCCTCTGTCGATATAAGGCTGATAGTTGCCGAGCCAGCCCTTCGAGCTCCACGCCAAGTCAAAATCTTCGCCTGCCGCAAGCATGGCATTCAGCTTAGGCTCGTATTCGTCGAAAGTAAGCGGCTTGAGATCAACCGTTGCATTGATTTTCTCTTTGAGGTATTTGTTGATTTCGTCGTTGACAAGCTGTTGGTCGGGACCTGGATTAGCGGACACGGGATAGATAAAGGTGAGCTTAACCTCTGGAAGAGCTGGTTCTTCGGAGGCCGCAGCTTCCGGGGTTTTCTCGGCCGCATTGCTGGGCTTATCGGATTTTGCTGGAGCTTGGTTATTTCCGTTGTTTGAGCACGCAGCGATCATCGCGAAGCAGAGAATAAGCGCAAAGCATTTGACCAACAAGGCTGCTTTTGTTTTTTTCACGTTTGAACCCTCCAGTTAAATGTTTTTATATATGGCACAATAGTCATTCCTTATCCTTTCAAGGAACCTACTGTAATACCCTTTACGAAATATTTCTGAAAGAAAGGAAATATAATGAGCATTGGTCCGCCGGCAAGAATGGCCATCGCCATCCGGACGGATAAGGTCGGAAAGTTCGCATAGGCCAGCTTATCGGCTGCCTGAGCAAGCGGAGAATTTGCCAAAAACTCAATTTGCGACAGAATGCGAACGAGCAGCAATTGAAGCGGGATATATTTGTCATTGTCGATGAACAGCAGGGCATAGAACCATTCATTCCAATAGCCAAAAGAGATGAACAGGCCGAGCGTTGCAAGGGCAGGGGTCGACAGCGGCAAAATAATCCGGAAAAAAATTCGGAATTCCTTTGCCCCGTCAACCTTTGCCGATTCAATGATTTCTTTGCCGATTTTGTCCAGGAAACCCTTCATAATCATAATATTGAAGGGGCTAAGCAGCGTCGGAATAATTAATGCGAGCAGGGAGTTTTTCAGATGCAGGTACTGCGTCATCATGATATAGAACGGAATGAGTCCGCCGTTAAACAGCATGGTGAAGAAAATATAAAAGGTAATGGGCCTGTTGTAGCGGAAGTCCGTCCGGGAAATCGGGTAAGCGGTCATGGCCGTCAGCAGCAGCGATAACACCGTGCCGACAATCGTGATGAGAATGGTGACTAGATACCCTTTGATCAAGGGATCCGGCTTTTGAAATACGATTCGATAAGCCTCCATGCTCCATTCCTGGGGCAGGAACTGATAGCCGTTTTGCACGAGGCTGTTCTCAGAGGTCAACGAAATAATGATGACTAGCACGAACGGAAGGGCGATCATCAGGCACAGGATCGCAAGAAAGCCGTTGATCAGTCCGTTCATAAGGTTAAAGCTTTTGGGATTTGGCATCAATCATTCCTCCATTTTTAAAACAGCGCATTATCCTTATCCGTTCTGCGTACAAGATAATTGGCGGATACGACCGTAATTAATCCGACCACGGATTGCAGGAAGCCGACAGCCGCTGCAGAATTTATGTCGCCTAGCTTAGTCAGGGCGCGATAAACGTAGGTGTCGATGATATCCGTCGTTGGGAAGTTCGGCCCTACATTGTTGGGCACAAAATAATGCAAGCCGAAGTCGCCGCGGAAAATATTGCCCAGTCCTAAGATGAAAAGGATAATGACGAGCGGTTTAAGCAGCGGCAGCGTAATGCGCCACATCATCTGGATGCGGGAAGCGCCGTCGAGTCTTGCCGCCTCGTAATAATCCGTGCTGATGCCCGTAATCCCCGCATAGTAGACGAGGGTGGAAAAACCGATTCCCTTCCACAGCGCCACGAGCGGCAGAATGAATATCCAAGGCGCGGTTTCCAAATACCATCTATGGGGCTCGAAGCCGAGCCAGCCGATTATCGTATTGAGGTAGCCGCCTTTATGGTCGAGAAAGGCGTTCGTAATGTAGCCGACAAGCACAAACGAAATAAAGTAAGGCAAAAACATCGTGGTTTGATAAATCTTGATGAGTTTTCCGCTCAGCTCATTAAGTAGAAGAGCTAGCAGCAGGGCGGCGACGGTTCCGAGAACAATGTAAGAAATATTGTAGAGCAGGGTATTGCGGATAATGCGGATGGCATCCTGCGCTTTGAACAGAAATTCAAAGTTATCGAAGCCGATCCATTTGCTGCCGAAGATGCCTTGGTCATACCTGAAATACTTGAAGGCGAGTATCAGGCCGATCATAGGGATGTAGGCGATGACAAACTTGAAAAGTATGCCCGGCATGGCGATCAGCAGAAGCTCCCGGTTTTTTTTCAAATGCTTCCATTCGTTGCTCAGCCATCCCAGCATGGCCTGCCGGCTATGGGCCTTTAAGCCTCGAGCTTCGGGTTCTGTTTTGGCCACTTGCGATCTCCTCCATCTGAAGCGTTCTTGTTCTGATGCCATCATGCCATGCAGATCCGGCGGCGGGTAGAATAGGTTTTGCGAATTACTGTATTTTGCGGGTGTAAAATATTCGATTTTGTGAATATTCGTAGATACAGCGGCAAAGTTAAAAGCCCTTCGCCCACTGGAAGCAGTGAACGAAGGGCCTTTATTGGAATGATACGCCTTAAGAGATCGATTTTTTCATGCGGTATTCTTTCGGCGTACTGCCGACCTTGCCTTTGAACAAACGGAAAAAATAGCTTTGGTTCGCATATCCGCATTTATCCATGATTTCTGTAATCGTGTAGTTGTTCTGCTCCAGAAGCGCCTGGGCATGACTCAAGCGCACCTCGTTGATATATTCGGTAATCGACATTTTGTAATTTTCTTTGAAGAGTTTGCCGATATAAGCGGAGGACAGCTTGACGCTCATGGCGATGGATTGCTGGCTTAGATTAATATCGGCAAACTTCTGTTCAATCAGTTCTTTGACCGTCTCCAGCATCATTTCGTTCCGTTCCATATTGGCAGGGCGCTGGCCCTCGCAGATTTTGGCGCAAAGCGATAGGAGGGAGAGATACATTTCCTCCAGCGTCTCCTTCTCTTGGGCAATCTGATGAATATAGTCGAGATCGACGGAAAAGGTGACGATCCGGTTATCATGGATTTCGCTTGCCGCATTCTTAATCACCCAGGCAAGATTGGACACCGCTCTAATCATGTCGTCATACTGCATGCCGGCGATGAGGGAAAAGGCCTTCTCCAGTTCGTTGCCGGCATTGGTCAGCTGTCCCTTCTTGAGCGCTTCGGTAAGCTTCTTGTCGATAACGTCAGGAAGCGAAACCTGCTTGTTCATCAGATTTCCCTTGATATCCTCTGATGTCAGGATCGCCTTGCGTCCCTTCACGATCATATACTGGCTAAGCCGCAGCGCCTGCGTGTAAGCCGACGATAAGTAGGAAAACTGGGAGATAATATCGCTGATGCCGCAGGAAAGCGAGATGTTGTAATAGCGTTCGATCGTTTCCTGAATCTCACGAAGCAGCTGTTTGACTTGTTGGAAAAGCATAGCCGGTTCGCTAACGCTTCGTGACAAAATAAGTACGACATGATCGCCTCTGATTTCAACGGCTTCACATGGGAAATGCTTGCCCATTATTTCTTGGGCAATGTTAACGATGGCAAAGTTATAGAGCTTCTTGGAAGCTCCGGTCATGCTGTTATCGTAGTCCGCGAAGTTGTCGATCTTCATCACGCAGACAAGAAGCTGGTCCTTGACGGAGATGTTGAGCTCATGTTTCTCGATAAGATGCCGCATGTCATGATCCGAGAAGAGTTGGCTGTCCGATAAAAACCTGCGAATATAATATTTGCTTACGATTTGCTCGGAGCTTATCTCATTAAGCTTATCGGACAGCTTCATATAATTATCGCTCATTAGGCGAAGCTCATCTTTAGAGCTGGAACCGTCTTGTCTCTCGTCAGGAAGATGGGGACGAATGCGCTTCAGCATCATTTCTATCGGATTATACAGCTTATAAGACAGCCCTACCGACAATCCGATTGCAAAGAGCAGGAACACTCCCGACAGCATCAGCGACTGATTGCGTGTCTTCGTCACTTCGCCCATCAGCTTATCGTACGACTGGATGTAGAGGATGGTCCAAGCGCCGAGACCGTCATCCATATAGGTAAGCATTTCTTTTTCTCCGGCAAGCGTACCGATGAAGAAGCCGGCCGAATGGTTTTCTTCGATTTTGTGAGTCTGAACCAGCTCTTTGACGCGGACTTGGTCTTGCTCATTTGTGAGGGATGCGTTCGGATCGGAGGAGAAAAGCATTCCGTCCTGCGTTTGGATATAAATCTCGCCCTGGTCGCGGTCGCTCGCCACATTCATTTTCTTAAGGCTCTCGAAAACCCAATCGGATTTGATGAACAAAATAATGGCGGATTGATTGTTTGTGAACGGTTTCAGGGAGTCGGTTACAATAAACGCAAAGGTGTCGATTCCGCCGTCATTCTGCTCAAGACTCATCGGTATGAGACGGTTTGTCGGCTGCGGCTGTTCAGACTCCAGCAGGATGCTTCTAATCCGTTGATCGGTTGCCCCGTCGTCAAGCAGGAGGCTGCTGCTTGTGCCGTAAAGCTTGGATTGCGATTTGTTATAAACGACCATGGAGTGGAGAAAGGATGAGCTCTCCATAATGTTGGACATCTGGCGGTGCCCGCGGATTAAATCCATTTTTGGCAGGTCATCATTGAACATAAGCGGGATTAGGAAATGATCGCGGTAAACAAAGCTCGACAGCCTTGTAATGATATCGTTCATATAGGAAAGATTGTACTGAATTTGCGAGAGCACCTTTAGATTGGATTCTTCTTGGATGCTTTTAACCGATTTTTCAAGAATGTACGTGTTGGATACCGATGAGGCAACAAGCACAACCACCATGGCTGCCATGATGGAGAACATGACTCGCTGCAAATATTTTTTGGATTTGTAAAATCCGAATACCTTCATCCGATCCAGGCCCCCCGTATCAAGATTCTGTTTACTTCGGACCGATCTTCTCAAATTCGATATCGGTCCAGCCTAACCGATATGCAGGTGACTCGGGGCGCAGACGATAGTCGGCTTCCTCGGGGAGCATGAAATGAGGTTCTCCGATCACGGTTTCTCCGTCGTATTTGCCCTGCGCAAGCGTTCGCCACTGCTCCCAAGCATATTCCTCACGTCCGAGTGCGTCCTTTTGGTTTGAACGGAGCGGCAGACAGCCGGCTATTTCACAAGGCTTGCCGTTGTTCCAATAGAGGTTGCGGTCAGCGGCAGCGAACCGCTCGCCGCTATAATTAACAAAATAGTATAGATATCCTGAATTGTAAACGATATTGCAGGCAATATCGATATGTTTGTTTTCTTCGCCGGCCATCTCCTGCGAGCCGATTGCGGAGATCGCATCGGGATTAGAAACCAGCAGATTGTTTTTTATCCGGTTGCCGATGCCCTTTGAGAAAATAAGCATCCAAAGCTTGCCTTGGCCTGTGCTGTAAAGGCTGCTGATGACGTTATTGGTTACGGTGAAATCATCGGCTGCATCATCCAAATAAATGCCGAACCCAAAGGAGAAATGAATCCCGCTGTCATGCAGGTAGTTGCTATGAAGGATATTGCCTCTTCCCGCGCCCCAAGCTTCGATCAGTCCGCCGTCTTGGCTGTCCGTCATGACCCTGGAAATATCGTTGTAGGCAATATAGTTGTTTTTGCTGTGAAGAAAGTCCCAATGGTTTTCCCAGGTGACGGGAAGGCCGTACAGCTCAGCCGGCATCGCTTTATGCCGAAGTCCCTTCATGGAAATGCCGTACCTTGGCATATTGGCAATCAAATTGTTGGTGATATTGTTATGGCCGCTCTGATAGAGCAGGATGCCGCAGCCGTGTCCGACGAGCTCGCCGCCAGCCTCGATCCGGTTGTTCGTAATCGTATGATAGCCGTTTGTAAAGGAAGCACCAGGACTTGTGAATGGACCCGTGCCCGGCGCGAACCCGTTTAAGCTGATGCCAATGTAACCGAAATGGCGGATATCGTTACCGTCTAATGTTATGTTTTTGGAATAGCGGTCCAGATAAATTCCGCAGCTTCCGGCTTGCGTCAGCCTGCAGGCGGAAATTTGAATATGCTCGGCATGGTTGATATACACGAGGCCCTCGCGGTGTTCCGCTTGCTCAACGTTATCATCCATCATTCGATATTCGCGAAAAAAATCGGTACATGAAAAGGTCAGTCCGGAGAAGCATAGGTTTTGAACCGGCTCCTCGGCACTCTTCCCGTTAATTTCAAGCAACCGCTGAACCGAGGGAGCGAGAATGGTCTGCTCATTTGGATCCGTCACGCCGTCCGGAACGAAGTAATAAAGCATATTTGAAGCCGAATCGAGATGGAATTGCCCGGGTGCTTGAAGGAAATCAAGCGAGCCTTGGATATAATAGCGGGAGCCGGCTCCTATCGGCCATGTGGCTGGATTTTCAAAAAGTAATTGCTGGTCCGCTTTGTTTATGGAGGCGACAGGCTTCGTCTCGGAGAACCAATTCCATTCTCCTTCCCCAGGCCAGACAAACACCTGGGTTCCCGAATAATCGTAATGGTCAGGCAGGTGATCGGGATGATATCGGATGCCTTGCCTATTGGTCTTCTCATCATGCTGGCCATAAGGCATTTCGGTTTCAAAATAACCGGCGGCAGGCAGCCGGGCTTGCTGGACTCGTTTACCGTCGGCATAAAGCGTGTGAAAGGGAAGGGAAAGGCTGCCGTCCAGCCGGGTACACCAGATGCTGCCTTTATGCGGCATCCAGCCGGTCAGCTTCCTGCCGCCTGCGATTACCGCTTTTTCGCCGGGGAAGCTCGAATAATGAATAGGGCAGCCATCTCTTCCTGAATCTCTTTCATCGAAAGACAACGTGTCATCAAGCTCATACAGTCCGCCTCGGATATTCACCGCAAGATCATCGCTGATTCCATTCTTCAATTGTTCGCGTACTTCTTTCTGCGCCCTGCTGATTGTAAGAAAGGGATCGTCCAAGCTTCCCTGCGCATGGTCGTTTCCGTTTGCCGCTACATAATAAACCATAGTCATCCTAAAAGACCCCCTAGTAAGAACTGTACATTATAGTTATAAAACCGAAGCCGCATCCGTTGCAAGGGCTTTCAAATAAAGTACACTTAATCGTTTTTTTCACAGTAGACGCTTCCTTCGCAGCATGATAACTTACGAGGGCGAATGGCTGGGCAAATGGGAAAGGGGAAGGTGGCCGTTTTTTTTTGCAGCAATAGCGGTGCATTGCCGTATGATTCAGAAATCGTATGAAGTGGAGATGACAAGCATATTAATATAAAGAAAATAGTTGGAGCATCCGTTGTTCCGTAAGATCCGCGCTTGACATGCCAAACAAGCAGTTGCCAGCCGTATTAAGATAATCGTAAAAGAAAGAAGGAAGGGCCTTTGGATATTTTAACGGTAGATTTTTGGTCGATCCTGCTGTCTATTATTTTCATTGATTTAATTCTTGCCGGCGACAATGCGATCGTCATCGGCATGGCTGCCAGACGATTGCCGAAGGAACAGCAAAAACAAGCGGTCTTACTCGGAACGGCAGGAGCTGTCCTGATTAGAATAGCGGCGACCGTGCTTGTCGTCTGGATCCTCAAGGTGCCGTGGCTGCTTGCTGTCGGAGGCGTGCTGCTTTTGTGGATCGCCTTTAAGCTTCTTGTGCAAGAGGATGAGCATGGAGATATTAAAGCCGGAAATACCATATGGGCCTCGGTTCGAACGATTGTTATTGCCGATGCCGCAATGGGGTTGGATAATGTCATAGCGGTAGCAGGGGCAGCTCAGGGCCACTTTTCATTAATCGTCATTGGCTTGCTCGTCAGTATCCCGATTGTTGTATGGGGGAGCACGTTATTCATAAAGCTGATCACGCATTTCCCTTGGATCATATATGCCGGATCCGGCGTGCTTGCGTATACGGCGGCAAAAATGATTACGCATGAGCCGCAAATTAAGCACTGGTTTGAAGGGAATACGCTGCTCACATGGTCGTTTATTGCCTTAATGATCCTGGCGGTCATGAGCGCCGGCTTCTGGAATAACGCTTTGAAGAGAAAAGAAGAGCAATCGCGCGCTCTTCAGTAAGAATCAAACGGAATAGATGAAAAAGAGCTGAACAATCAGGTTGTTGATCTGATTGTTCAGCTCTTTTATTTCATACGATTTTATTTTAATCAGGATTAACCTGTTACCAAAGCAAATACAATTGGCTCTCTCAGGAATGGGAGCTATAATAAATAGATTGAGGCTAGGAGATTCCAGAAACGAAGAGGAGGATAACGCATGACTAGATTGTTCCAGACGAATGAGCTTCGGAAGGTACAGCCGCTTGACGGCAGCTGGGATTTCACTGCGGTTGCCGAGGAGAAGGAACTGAAGCTGGAGCAGCTCGATTACAGGTATAAGCTGACTGTTCCAGGCTGCTGGGAGATGCATCCTGATTTTCTCACCTATAGAGGCAGAGGGGCATATCGGAAACGGATCACAATCAAGGATAAAACCTCGCTTCGCTTCGTGTTTAAAGGGGTGAGCCATACCGCACGCGTGTTTTTTGACGGTGTGCTGTTGACTGAGCATTATAACGCCTATACGGCATTCGATGCGATCGCTCGAGATGTGGAGCCGGGAGAGCATGAGCTTGTCGTGGTAGCGGACAACAGTTTTGGGGAGTTTTCAGCCCTGCATATTCCCAATGATTATTATACATATGGCGGTATTAACCGCTCTGTCGCAATGGAGGAAATTAAGGATCTGTATTTGGAGCGTATCGCTTTTACCCCGATTTGGGAAAATGGCGGATGGAAGGCCCATATCCAAGCGATCGTTCGACAACGATACACCGAGGAGCAGAATTACCGGATTAGCTTCGAGCTCTGCGGCAAGTCCTATGAGCTGGGCGAACCTCGTGCCGCTGCAGATGGAACGACCTGCCTGAGCGGCATCTTTGTTTTTCCTGAAGCCGAGGCGTGGTCGCCAGAAAAGCCTGTTTTGTATGCGCTTAAAGCGGTATTGTCGGTTGGCGATGCGTTGATCGATGATCTAATCGAACGGGTCGGCTTTCGCGTTGTGACGACCGAAGCGGGAAAAATACAGCTTAATGGCAAGGATATTGTGATGAAAGGGGTCAATCGCCACGAGGATCACCCGATGGTCGGATCTGCGATTCCGCTTCAGTTAATGGCGGTTGACGCCGATTTAATCTCGAATATGGGCTGCAACTCGGTACGGACAAGCCACTATCCGAATGATGAGCTGTTTCTCGATCTGTGTGACGAGCGAGGCATACTGGTGTGGGAAGAAAACCATGCGAGAGGCCTTAGCTTGGAGCAGATGCAAAATCCCAATTTCCGTTGGCAGTGCGAGCAGGTAAATCGCGAGATGGTGGAGCAGCATCATAACCATCCTTCGATTGTAATCTGGGCTATTTTAAATGAATGCGCAAGCAATACCTTGGAAGGCAGGGCAATGTACAAGGAGCAGCTTGAACAAATCCGGGCGCTGGACGCAAGCCGTCCGCTGACCTTCGCTTCCCACCATCGAGAAAACGAGCTTTGCTTCGACTTGGCGGATATCGTCTCCTTTAATTTATATCCCGGCTGGTACGGGGATGAGGATCCGGGCGAGCTTTGCGATCTGGCGCGAGGCTGGGCCGATGCAGTCGGCGGATTTGGCAAACCGATGATCATGAGCGAATTTGGCGGAGACGGATATTACGGCCATCGCGACGCAAGCAGAGTCCGCGGCACAGAGGAGCGGCAAGCGGATATTATCGAAGCTAATTTATCAGCCTATACGAAGAGATCGTTTCTATCGGGCATGTTCATCTGGCAGTATTGCGATTGCAGGGTAACCGAAGGAACGGACTGGCTGATTACCCGAGCGGGCACGCAGAACAGCAAGGGAATTGTCGATCGTTATCGGCGACCGAAGCTCGCCTATGCGACGGTTCAGAAATATTTTAAATAAAGGATCCTATAGGCGAGAACAATTGGCCGCGTCCATGGTACGCGGCTTTTTTTGTTTGTTTTACGATGACGTATTTCGTTTAAAGAAATTAAAGGGATTTGAATCGTGAGAATTGAATAAATATCCCAATAGCCTCCAATATTATGAGGAACAAGTCAATCACTCCCCAAAAACTTACAGGCAGCAGGGAGGAAATCGCAGTAACCGTGCACATCTAAATGCATGTATGGTATGATAATAAGAACAATTAAAACAAGCTAAAAGTAAAGCTGCCATAATGAAGGAGTTTTTATTTTGAATGATGCGATGATCATGTTAAAGAAAACAAGCCGTACTTTTTATATCCCCATCAGCCGATTGAAAGCAGGTTTAAAAGAGGCGGTCGCATCCGCTTATTTATGCATGAGAGCGATTGATGAGATCGAGGATCATGAGACGCTGTCAGATGAATTAAAAGTGCAGCTCTTGCTTGGCGTCCATGAAGCTTTCCAATCCGCTGACGTGATCGCCGAATCACAGAAGCTGCTCACCCCTTACCAAGATGTACTCCCGGATGTTACGATGCAGATTCATGAATGGGCGCAGCTATGTCCGCCAACCGTCAATGATGTCGTTTACCGCCATATCGCCAAGATGTCCAAGCAAATGGCAGACTGGGTCTATGTGAGCTGGAATATCAGAACGGAAGAGGATCTTGACCGCTATACATACAGCGTCGCCGGCATGGTGGGAGAAATGCTTTCCGAGATTTGGTTCTGGTTCGATGGCACAAAATCGGATCAACAAAAGGCCATTGCCTTTGGCAGAGGCTTGCAAGCCGTAAATATTCTTCGCAATCGCGACGAGGATTTATCGCGAGGCGTGGATTTCTTTCCTGACGGCTGGGGCGCGAAGGAAATGATCAAATACACGCGCCGCAATTTGAAGATAGCCGATTCTTACATTGTAGATTTAAAGGGCGGACCAGCTTTGGATTTCTGTAAAATCCCTCTTACGCTGGCGCATGCAACCGTTAACTTAATCGCGGCTGGCGGCAACAAGCTAACGAGAGATGCCGTGATGAAGCTTGTAAGCAGCATAAATTAAAGCGAACCAAACCATATAAAAAGCAGGGCACACGGGCCCTGCTTTTTTATTTTTTGCCGGCGGCCGGGCTGCTAATCGCAATAACTCGACAACAAAAAAATAACAGCAAGCGAAGCGCAGAGGCATTCACTTTCTGTTATCTCTTAATCGGTTATTATAACATCCGGGCTTGTGCATTAAACGGAAGCCTGTACTTTCGAATTTCTTGTAAAAGATGAAGGAAGAAGTGAATAGACGTTTTGGAGCATAAGCAGTTTAGGGCTTAGCTTGAATTTTGAACCCGAAAAGGTGCAGCGGTCATAATTGAATAGGAGCGACTCGATATGGATAGTGCAGTCTGTAAAGGAACAGCCGATATAATGAGAGCCGTCGAAGTAAACGTCCTCGTTTTTAAATGCTTTATTCATAATGTATTCCATATCTCTTTTCCCCCTAGTAGTAATATCATTCTATTAAATAATATGCAGCTTAGTAATATTTAATGTCTATAACCGCTTTTCCGCCGAATGAAACAATAGATTAATAGCTTCGATCAGGAAAAAATGTCGGAGAGGCTATTGCGGGGCTGTCTTTCGGCTCCATCGCGCCCATGTGCCGGACCGACTGATTTACACTCATGCAGCTTTTGCAGCAAAACGACAAACGCTTAGGGCGAATCCTTGATGGCATAAGCGGTTTTCAGAAGGAGCTCACCCTCTTTCATCCAATTGATAATATCCGGGGCATACATCAGATTGATTGCGATAATGATTCGCGAAATCCCCCGGTCAGCAGCCACGAGCATGCCTTCCGATACGGGAAATACATGCAGTGCCTCTTTGACGGATAATTCCATTCCCCACATCTTCGCTCCGTTATCGTTTAATAATCACACCATTATATATAACCCTAATCACTAAACAATGGCTTTACAGATAAAACAGTATTGCCAAGGGAATTATATGTTAGATAATATAACACAAAATAATTGGTTTTTGTTGAAATTCCAAAAATTATGTATTCTCATTGTTTTTTCAAAGAATTTTATGTCATGTATGTTTACATGAAAGTGAGCAACGCTTATAATTGGAATCACTTCACAACGTATTCGCGAATGAATAAAAGAAGAGGGGAAGAGATCCTCCAGGAAGCCATCATGATATTATCAATACGGGCTCAGAGAGGCTTTACTGCTTGACGACAATGATGCCTGATGAAAACTTCTCGGATTTAATTAAATCAGGGCCAAGAGCGAGCTTGGATGAAGGGGACAGGGGGGCTGAAAGCTCTTCGCGCCGTTTAAACAAAAATGAAACAAGCGTTGAATAAGCGTTGTCCTAAAGGCGGATTGCCTTTGGCGGCAAGGCATATTCGATGATTGCGGCCATAGGTTTTTATTGACAAATCGATGGCTCCGATTTATTATTGGTTTGAATTCAAACTATTTTAAGGAGTGAGGCTCCGCATGGGAAAAGAATCCTTTATCACCCGTTTTCCTTGGGAGCAAGAGGATAGCAATACCTTATTGATTAAGCTCGCCTTCATCAACATCCGGCGTGAAATCGAAGCCGCTCTTCGCCCGCTGGGCATGACGCCCCAGCAATCCCAGTCTCTTCATTTGCTTGCGATGAAGCCAGGCGCAATGAATGCCGATATGGAGAAGCTGCTTTATATCGATAAGTCGAGCGTAACGAGCATCATCAATGGCATGGTGAAGCGCGGGTGGGTCGTCCGCCGCGAGCATGATCAAGATGCTAGAATGAAACGCATTTTCTTGACGGATCAAGGCTTAGAGATGCATCAGCTCTCTACCCGCGCCGTACAGCAAGCAAAGGATAAATCGAACCAGCTTCTAACAAAAGAAGAAACAGCCGCCCTTCAAGTATTGCTGAGAAAAATAATTAAAGCTTACGAATAGAGGAAGGGGCCGGCGTTTTTTTGTCATTTTGTTTGAATTCAAACGATATACTATTTAAAAGAAGAAAGGATGTTATTGGAGATGGAAGCCGCGGGCGTGAAAAATAATGGCGAGAAGCTCTTGCCTATTTTGGCTTTTACGTTAGTTTTCTCGATTATGAATGCTTCAATGTTTAATGTGGTTATGCCTGTCATCAGCAAGGAGTTTGGGATTACGCCCTCGCAGGTGAGCTGGCTCCTAACGGGTTACATGATCGTATATGCGGTAGGCTCCGTTACATACGGCAAGCTGGCCGATAAATACCGGCTTAAGGATTTGTTAACCTTCGGATTAATTTTCTTTGCGCTTGGCTCGATCGTGGGGCTGACAGCTACCGAATATTGGATGATCGTGCTTGGCCGGATCCTGCAGGCCAGCGGCGCGGCCGTTATTCCGGCCACGGCTATGATTGTTCCCGTGCGTTATTTCTCGCCGGAGAAGCGCGGCAGGGCGCTGGGAACGGTTGCTGCCGGACTTGCGCTCGGCACCGCGCTGGCTCCTATCGTAGCAGGCCTCGTTACGACCTTTGCCAGCTGGCGTTTTCTGTTTTTGTTATCGTTGATCCCGCTGCTGGCACTGCCATTCTTTCGGAAATATTTGGATAACCAAAAAGGCAATGCGCAAAAAATCGACTTTTTGGGAGGCATATTGTTAGGCGGCGCAGTCGCATTAGCGCTGCTCGCGATTTCGCTTGGGAAGTGGCTGCTCGCTTTGGCAGGTGCCGTGCTGCTTGTTCTATTCATTATTCGCATTCGGACAGCGGCTGATCCGTTTATCCATCCCAAGCTATTCGGCAATAAAAAATATTCCTTGGGTTTGTTTATTACCTTTCTCGCAACCGCATTAAGCTTCGGCATGCCTTTCGTAACGCCGCAGTTTTTATCCGGATTGAATCATTTGTCTCCTGCCGTCATTGGTCTTGTCATGTTTCCGGCTGCGATTACCTCTGCTTTCCTCGGACGCAAAGGAGGAAAGCTCGCGGATGAGAAGGGTAATTCATTTTTAGTGTATGCGGCGATTTCGCTCAGCTTCGTCTGCTTCGTATTGCTTTCGGTTTTTGTGGGAGCATCGCCGTATCTGATTCTCTTTCTTCTGATTTTCGGCAATACGGGGCAAACCTTTATGCAGATAGCGATGTCCAATACGATTTCCAGAACGCTCTCGAAGGAGCAAATTGGCGTAGGGATGGGATTGATGTCGCTGCTCAATTTTATCTCGGGCGCGATGTCGACAAGCGTGATCGGCAAACTGCTGGACGCCAAGGATACGTCCTTCCATTTGAATCCGGTGGCCATGTATAACGGGGCCTACGTTTACAGCAATATCTTTTTTGCGCTAGCTATTCTGGCGGCCGTTATTGTCTGCATTTATTATTTTTCTTTCAGTGCATTCAGCGGAAAAAGAGGACTGAAAGCAAAGCTCGAAGAACGCAAATCCTCCTCTACAACGGCGTAAAAGAATAGAATGGCTCATGAAGCGAAGCGAAGAGTAATTTTATAAAGGGAAAAGCATAATAAAAGCATTCTTAGCTAAACGGCTGGAATGCTTTTTTTGTGTCTTGACAACTATAACTGTATCACTTAGTATTACAGTATTGAAAAAAGTTACAGTTTGTTGGACCATATGCAGATAACGGGAGAGATGAAATAAATGAAATCAAATTACTTGCCATTATTCAAAGAAATAAGTTTTAAAAGCGGGGTGCAATTAAAGAACCGCATCGTCATGGCTCCAATGACGAATTTCTCTTCGAACGAAGACGGAACGGTATCGGATTCCGAGCTTCGTTATTATGAACGCCGTTCGGGCGGCGTAGGCCTAGTCGTTACGGCTTGCGTTTATGTATCGCGGAACGGCAAAGGTTTCCAAGGGGAGTTTGGGAGCGACAGCGATGAAATGATTGATAGCTTGCGGGCGTTGGCCTCGACAATCAAAGAAAAGGGCGCCAAGGCAGTGCTGCAGATTTTCCATGGGGGTAGAGAGTGCCCTCCTGATCTCGTGCCTAACGGTGATGTCGTGAGTGCTAGCGCAGTCGCTTCTGAACAAAATCCGAACGTTGTCCCAAGAGCGCTGTTGGATTCGGAAATCGAAGCAATCATTCGTGATTTTGGCGAAACGACGAGAAGAGCGGTTGCCGCTGGTTTTGACGGCGTTGAAATTCACGGCGCGAACGGTTACCTTGTACAGCAATTTTTCTCTGCCCATTCGAATACGCGTGAAGACCGCTGGGGCGGCAGTATAGATAACCGGCTGCGTTTCCCGCTTGCGGTGGTTGACGAAGTGAAACGTGCCGCTGCTGCCCATGCCCAAGGACCGTTCCTGGTCGGCTACCGCTTTTCTCCTGAAGAAGCGACGACACCGGGGATCACGATGGAGGATACATTCCGACTCGTCGATGAGCTTGCTAAGAAGGATCTGGACTATCTTCACGTCTCCTTGCAGGAATTCTGGTCTATGCCGAGACGCGGCGCAGATGAGACGAAATCCCGGATCGAATGGATTCAAGAGCGAGCGGGTCATTTAGTGCCGATTATCGGAGTAGGCTCCATTCAAACGCCTGATGAAGCGGTAAAGGCTCTCGATACAGGTATCCAGCTGATTGCCATCGGCCGGGAATTGATCGTCGAGCCCGACTGGGTTGAAAAGGTCGCAGAGGGAAGAGAATCCGAAATCAAAACTACGCTTAGCAAGGACGATCAAGATCGGTTGGTTGTACCAACGCCGCTCTGGCAGGCCATTATCCATACGCCGGGCTGGTTTCCGATAGGCGATTAATATAAATAAGCAAAAAACAGGCCAGAGCATGCTTTGGCTTGTTTTTTTGCGTTTTGGAAGTCTTTTTTTGATGATAGCGCAACCAAATAAAAAGCAGTTGTTTTAGTACTAAAGTTATTGTATCATTAGAAAATAGGTAGGCAACCTAACTAAATAGGATAAGTAGTTTGGCTGCCGATTGGCAATAATAAATAAAAATGTTTAGGAGTGCAGGGCATATGGAGCATTTGACTCAAAAGAAAAAATTAACCATTATGATTGCTCTGATGGCGGCCATGTTCTTCGCGGCGATCAACCAGACGATCGTAAGTACGGCAATGCCGCGGATCATCGCGATTTTGGGCGGCATTGAGTATTACACATGGGTCATTACGATTTACATGTTGACTTCAACGATAGCAACCGTACTTGTCGGTAAGCTATCCGATATTTATGGGCGGAAGCCTTTTCTCTTAGCGGGTATCGTGTTTTTTATCATTGGCGCGTTTCTTTGCGGAACGTCAACAACGGTATTTCAGTTGATCGCATACCGAGGCATTCAAGGCTTAGGCGGCGGTATCCTGATGTCTGCAACGGTTACCGCTGTCGGCGATTTGTTCGCACCGCGCGAGAGAGCGAAATGGACCGGTATCATGATGGCGGTATTTGGTTTCTCCAGCGTGATCGGTCCAACGCTCGGCGGCTTTCTAGTCGATCATATCGCATGGAAATGGATTTTCTGGATCTTCCTGCCGCTTGGTCTCGTGGCATTCGGGATGATTTGGTCGATGTTTCCGAAAACGGCAAGAAAGACCACGGAATCGATTGATTATCTCGGCTCTATTTTGCTTACGCTGATGTTGATTTCGCTGCTGTTAGGCTTCTCGTGGGCGGGCACCAAGTATGATTGGGACTCTGTGCAGATTATCGGCTTGTTAGCGGCCTCTATCATTTTCCTAGTGATTTTGCTGTTTGTGGAACGCAAAGCAAAAAGCCCTGTTTTACCATTGTCCCTGTTTAAAAACAGCATCGTAACGATCTCCAATTCGATTGGATTTCTAATGAACGCGGGAATGATGGGCGCAATGATGTACCTGCCGTTTTTCGTGCAGGGCGTTCTCGGCATTTCGCCTACAAACTCTGGCTTTGTCAACATGCCGATGTCGATCGCAATGATTTTCCTCAGCACGCTGTCGGGCCGTTGGATCTCTAAATCAGGCAAATACAAACGGTTTGCCATCGCTGGGATGCCGTTTATGGTGGTCGGCATGCTTATGATGGCCTTTATGAATAATGTCGGAGTTGCCATTGCAGCGATGATCGTTTTCGGTATCGGACTCGGGATTTCAATGCCGGTATTCACGCTTACGGTTCAAAATGCAGTAGCGCCTACACAGCTGGGCGTGGCAACCGCAACTGCAACCTTGTTCCGTAACTTAGGCGGCACTATCGGTATTGCGGTGATGGGTACGGTCATGAATTCGACGATGTCGAGCAAGCTGGAGGCAGCCGTCAAAGCAGGCCAAGGCCCGGATTTATCGCAGGTAGATCCTGAAACGGCAAAGCAGCTTTCGAGCTTCTTGAATCCGCAAATGCTGCTTGACCAGCCTAAGCTAAAGGAGCTGCACGCTACGCTCCCGGAACAAATTCAGCCTTTATTTACGCATATTATCGAAATGGTGCGTTCTGTATTAAGCGATTCGCTTACCGTTGTATTTCTATTCGGCATGTCGCTATTGGTCGTAGCATTCGTATTAGTATTTTTCTTGAAAGAAATTCCTTTGCGCTCTTCGAACGATATGAAAGCCAAAGCGGGAACTGAACAAACAGAGCTGATCAAAAAAGAGCCAGCTCTTCAATAATGCTGAAGAGCGGCTCTTATAGAAAGGATTTCACCCGCAGCAGCAGCTGCCGCAGGTGAAATCCTCTTTCTGTATTATAGATCATCTAAATGGTTGACGGACTGGAGATATTGGAATACTTGATTCAGCATTAGGATCAGCTGGTCGGATTGTTCCTTGCCCAACTCGTCAATGATGCCTTTGAAAACCGATTGAAAACGGTCGATCGCCTTGGTGGCAATCTGATCGCCTTTATCTGTTAATGTAATTTCGGTTATTCTGCGGTCTGTTTTATCGGTAGTCCGGATCACGCAGCCGGCGGCTATCAGGCTGTTGAGCATTTGCGTTACGGTCGGCGACGTAACCTGCAGCCTTTTGCTGATTTCTGTTACCGTTGTGCCCGTCTCACCTTTGTTGTTGCTTTGTTTGACACATACGAGCATTCTGATTTCACTCGCTTTGAGACCTCCCCACATCGTTTTTTTACGCCAGTCCGCTCTAGCGAAGCGTTGGAATACATCGATGAGATCCGCTACATTATCGTATTTATCTTCGTTCAATCGATTCACCTCGGTGAATATTTTTTATAAATTAATTAGGTAGCCAAAGCAATTATAGTAACGATCAGCAGCAGAAGTCAATCCTGTGCGAGAAATGAGGTGCAGTATGAACAACTATAATGTATGGATAGAATTGTATCCCGTTCTGAAAAGCGTTTATAAGAAAATGAGAGCAGAGTGGCATAAGGGCGTGGATTGCGGTTTTTCTGTAAACCAAACTAGAATGCTTCAATATTTGAATCGGGAGAGTCCCATGAAATCAACGGATTTGGCTGAGATGCTGTCAATAACAGCGGGCGGGGTTACGCTCATGGGGGACAAGCTCTTAGAGAGGGGCCTCATTCAACGAATACGCGGTGACGAGGACAGGCGTGTCGTGCTTCTCGCCATATCGGAAGAAGGGAAGAAATACATCGAATCTTTTGAAGAAAGAGACCATGCTATTATACAATATATGAGCGAGCGCATTTCCGACGAGGACTTGGAGCATCTGAGGCGTATATATAAGCTTCTCGACAACTAGCTAGACATGCGCAGTATACAACACCGCAGGAAGCGGAAGGGGATCACAAAAGCATGGCAATGAATCAAATGCAAAAGATGAAAGAAGTAAAGCAGCAAATTACAAGATTTTTAATGATGTATAAATTTGCCCTGCAGGAGCTGGAAACAAAAATTGATATTTTGAAAGAGGAATTTCAATTGCTGCATGAGTATAATCCGATCGAGCATACGAGCTCGCGCTTGAAATCGCCGAAGAGCATCATTGAAAAAATATACCGGAAGCAAAGCGAGCTTACATTAACCAGCATACGCGAGCAAATTAAGGATATTGCCGGCCTGCGAATCAATTGCTCCTTTATTTCCGATATTTATCGCATTAGCGATATGCTGCAAAATCAAAGCGATTTGAAATTGCTTGCGGTCAAGGATTATATTAAGAACCCTAAACCGAACGGCTATCAGAGTCTCCATCTTCTCATCGAGGTGCCGGTGTTTATATCGGACAGACGCGAGAATGTATGCGTAGAGGTGCAAATACGAACCATTGCGATGGATTTTTGGGCAAGTCTGGAGCACAAGATTTATTATAAATATAAGCATGCGATACCGCCTCACCTCTTGCAAGAGCTGAAGGAAGCAGCGGATTCCGCGGCAGCCCTGGATAAGAAAATGGAGCGGCTGCATAACGAGATCGAAGAGATTAAGGAAGAAAGCGAAAATGATTTGGGCGATGAGATGATTCGGCTGCTCATGAGCAATGAAAGAGGTTCTTTCCCGACCATGCTGCTTGGGCTGTTCGAGGACGGACAAGCAAAAAAATAGTCGTGAACCTTTAAACAGCGACATAAAGTGAAAGTAGCGCGATACATGCTGCCAAGCTAATGCGTTGTTGAAGGGTGGTCATGGGAAAATGGTCATTTCTAGCTTTCAGGCCTTCATTCAAGTGTTTGGTTTATCGATATCCATGAGTTTAGTGGGCGGACTTATTGGACATTTTGTGAAAAACGGGATTATCGAATTGCCAAAGCTCGTCATTGAATATGATGAAGATGGACTTGCTTTGTCTTCGAATTGGTTAATCAAATGGATTCAACGCAGCTATTATTTTGCAATTTTTGTTATCGGCTTCAGGAACCATAGCAACGCGAAAAAAAAGATATTTTTCGATCTCGGTTTTTTGGGCGATTTATTGATTGCGATCGGAACGGGCATTTTGGCCAAAACAGCCTTGTCTATGGCGAATACGACGGACAACTTTGCAGTCGTCAGCAGTTCGCTGCTTGCCGGCTATGCAGGCTTATCCTATTTGAAAAGCAAACAAAACAAAGAATTCGCAGACCTGTTCCCAGAGGAAATGGATGATCCAAATCCGCGCACGCCGCCAAAATAACATGCAAGTTTATTTATATCTTGCGTATAATGACCATAGCTGATAAACCAAAAAGCTTATGAATCTATGCCAGATCAATACATGGTAAGGAGGGTGGAGCACGTGGGGAAAATTACGGTCAAAGTGACCCCTGCGGAAATGCAGGAGCTCAAGAAGCTAGCCGAGATTGTCAAAAACCCTCACCTTCCGATGTCTGACCGCCGGATCGCTAAGACGCAGTACGAGTCGATCATCAACTTTGCGAAGAACAGCAACCGCGGCATCATATCATCCGTTTAACCGAGGCAAATGCTTGAAAGCCGTTCTCTTGCAGAACGGCTTTTTGCTTTTTTATTGGGAAAAAAAAGCCGCCCGAACGGTCATGGACCGTTCGGGCGGCTCGAATTGCTCTCCATGCGGAGTTTTGTCTTGTTAAGGCAGTTCAATCGTTACTTCGCGTTTGCTTGCTGCCGAACGGAGTACGCCGTCGATAATCGCTTGGTTATACAAAATTTCCGCTCCGGGAATCGGTGCCGGGCGATTATCCGTGATGGCGGCCACGAAGTCCCTAACCTTCTCATCGAATAAATTCAAGCCATGGTCGATAACGGGAATGGTAGATTGGATATGTTGATTTACGACATCATGGTAAAGCGTCATGCTGCCCACGCTGCCATCCCACACGCCGCTCCAAGGACCGGTTCCTGCGGGAGTGACCTTGAGGCCGGCGTCTGTGCCAAGAAACATGGTGGCTCCCAGCGAATCCATGTGCATAGCCCAGCTTGTTTTGTAATTCAGAATAATATCGCCTTCCAGGCGAATCATCGCGACGCCAAAATCCTCAACGTCAAAATTTGCGGCTTCGCGGTGGTAAAGCGGGTTGGATCCAAAATGATTCGAGGTGTAAGCCGACACGGTGAGCGGCTTAGGGTAGCCCAGCGCATTAAGCGCCATATCGAGCGAATAGCAGCCGATATCAGCCATGGCGCCTGCTCCGGCAAGCTCCTGGCGGATAAAGGTGCCGCCAGGCATGCCGCGGCGTCTGCCGCCGCCGGTTTCTACAAAATATACCTTGCCCAGCTTGCCCGATTGCACGATCTCTTGTATCAATGACATGTTGGGGTCGTATCTTGGCTGAAAGCCGACCGTAAGCATTTTTCCGCTGCGCTCAGCGGCTTCGACCATCTCGATAGACTGCTGCAAGGTGACGGACATCGGCTTCTCCACTAGTACATGCTTGCCTGCGTTTAAAGCGTTTACAGACGTTTCATGGTGAGCGAAGTTCGGCGTGCAAATGCTGACGCCGTCAAGGTCAAGCTCCAGAAGCTTCCGATGGTCCTCGAATGCGACGGCGTTGACTAATCCCTCTTGCTCGATAAAGGCCTGCGCTCTGCCCGGCATGCTGTCTGCGACCGCTACTATCTCAGCATGGAGCGGCATTTTCTTATAAGCTGAAGCATGGGCTCTTGCGATGCCGCCGCTTCCTATAATTCCAATTCGGATCGTTCTCGTCATTGCTTTTCCCTCTTTTCGTTGTGTTGCTTTTACTTTAGCACAGCTCAAAAGGTCGTGAAATGATGAGAAACGGACATGACCTCTATAAAATTAAGACATCCGCGTGGCCATATGGCCACGCGGATGATTGCACAAATCATATCATTGGCCGGATGGCAGCCGTTGCCGAGAGCTATTGCCTCTCCAATATTCTCCACTGCTCTTCAAGCTCCTGCTTATTAAAATCAATGCCAATCAATACGAGGTAGGACGGTCCTTGATAAAGGGATTCTGACCATGTAAGCTGGTTCCCGGCCAACTGCAGCAGCATGACGGGCGAATCGGGCAGCAAGCGTACATAGCCCTTGGCGCGAAGCAGGCGGTTTTTGTTTTTTAGCAAAAATTTCTCGATTGCCTTCCGGCTTGGATAGCTTCCCGCCGCGAGCGGCAGCGAGAGTGTCTGCACGCGTGAATAAGATGCAGATTCGCCATCGCGATGCGCGGAGCTGCTGCCATACTCACCTGCGTGAGGGGCGGTCTTTAGAAGCCGGAAGGAGGAAGCGGCCGCTGAAACGGTCCTTCGTTCCTGCTTCGCGATATCCGCAAGCAAGAGGCCAGAGTCAATCCGGCTATGTGTCGTGGGGATTACAACAGCGGTTGAATTATGTTTGAGAAGCAACTGGTCGATCTTCCTTCGCTTTGGTGCGGATGCGAGATCCGTTTTGTTCAGTACCAGCAGATCAGCGGTTTCGATTTGCCGGCGAAATGTCCGTATTAAAGCCGTATCGGATTCGAAGAAGCTGTTGTAATCCAGCACGTTTTCAGCATCGAGCACCGTTACGATTTGCTTTAAGCGCACGCTGGCATGGATATTGGGTTCCGTCAGCACATCTGCGATTTCCTCCGGATTTGCCACACCGGTCAGCTCGATGAAAATAACATCAGGCCTGCTTAGGCACAAGGATTGAATGCTGGAAGCGAGCTCACTGCGCTTGCTGCAGCAGACACAGCCGTCCAAGAGCTTCTCAATCTTCGTTCCGGAATATTCCTTCAAAATATGACCATCAACATCGAGCTGGCCAAGCTCGTTCATAATCACGCCGGTCTGCAAACCGGTTGCTTTGGCTTCTGCTAATAGGCGAAGGAGCAGCGTCGTTTTTCCGCTTCCTAGAAAACCGCTAAGCACGATAACAGGGATTTTCAAATTAAATTCCTCTCCAGTTCCTATAAAATGAACGTTAATTGCGCGGCAATAAATAAGTATATGCTAACTAAGCGTAATGATTACGATATCCGTGCTTTTACGTATAGCTAGGAATGGCCGCCTGGAAGAGGAGGAATTCATTAGTCGGCATACCCTTTATAAAATACGCGACAGCTTCCGGTATTCTCGCGGTGAAATGCCTTCAAGACGGCGGAAAATCCGGCTGAAGTAGTGAATATCGGAGTAGCCAACGAGTTCCCCGACTGCTTCGACGGACAGGTCCGTTTCGCGCAGCAGCTTCCTTGCCTCTCGGTGTCGAATGGACTGCACATACTCGCTTGGCGGCATGCCGCAGGTTTGTTTGAAAAGCTTTGCCGAGTGGTCGACGCTTAAATTCATGTTTTCCGCGATGCTTGTATTCGTCCATGGAGAAGAAGGCGAAGCTTCAATTCTTTCCATTAGTTCGATAAGCTTTCCTCCATGCATCGAAGCAGGAGAAAGAGCTCGGATTCGCGGGGAACGCAGCAGCTGGGCAAATATATTCAGCATAAGCGCCTTGCAGACGAGCTCATATCCAAAGTGACGCATCGTAAACTCGTGTACGAGCTGCTCCATCAGCTGAACGCATGCGAGCGGGGGCGTATATACCGGATTTAGGGACAAGGCCGGGAGTCCTTCAACATACGGCTCGCAAGTAAATTTATGAGGCTGGACATCGGATTCGTTTACAACCATATCAGCCTCCGTCTGGATATCGAGCTCGTCAAAGAAATCGAAATGAATCCCCAAGAAACGAGCTTCCGGGGCGGAGGTAATTTCATTTTGGTGATAGACCCCCGAGGGTAAAAAAATAAGCTGGCCTGCGTCTAGTTTATAGCGTTGGCCGTGCATTTGCGTAGCCGCTTCGCCTTGGCAGACGTAAAGCAGCTCGAAATCATAGAGCCGCCGCTGCGGCAGCGCTCCGGTTGGCATGCTTTGAAATTGAGCGTAATGAATGCTCGGCGACCACTCTTGGAACCGGGATGCGCGCTGCAGCGGAAAGACGGGTTCATTGCTAGTCAAGGGATGGGATCCTCCTTATATACAGAATGAAATAAATCACGGAATTGTCCAAAAAATCGCTGTTCCGGCTAAATCATTATTTGATCTAATCGATTATTATATTGGTATTATCACATGCAACTGCTGTCCGTTCAATAGCGCGAAATTAGCCAAAAGGAGTAGGAGGCCATTCCATGAAAAAAGGAATTAACATTTGGTCGTTTAGGGAAGGCACGACGATCGCGGATAGCATTCGCTTGGCGAAGAAGGCGGGTTTTGACGGCATCGAGCTGTCATTGAACGAAACGGGCGAGCTTAGCCTGGCGTCATCCGATCAGGAAGTTCGGCGGATCAAAGAGATGTTGGCAGAGGCGGAGCTAGAAATTGCCGGATTGGCTACGGGCTTATATTGGTCATATCCCATGACTAGCGGGAACGAGGCAACGAGAGCGAAAGCCATCGATGTCTGCAAAAAGCAGCTGGAGCTTGCGGCAGCGCTAGGCGTCGATACGATTTTGGTCATTCCCGGCGCGGTAGGCGTTGATTTTATTCCCGGAAGCGAGACGGTCGATTATGAGTATGCATATGACCGGGCGCTTGAAGCGATCGGAAAGTTGGTGCCACATGCGGAGAGCGCGGGCGTGTCCATCGGCATCGAGAACGTCTGGAACAAATTTCTGCTCTCGCCCCTTGAGCTGCGGACATTTATTGATGCGCATGGCTCCAATTATGTGGGCTCGTATTTCGATGTCGGCAATGCGCTGCAGAACGGGTACCCCGAGCACTGGATCCGGATTTTGGGCAGCCGCATCAAGAAGGTTCACTTTAAGGATTACCGGCGCGCTGCAGGCGGCCTGCATGGCTTCGTTGATTTATTGGCCGGCGACGTGAATTATCCAGCCGTTATGGGTGCTTTGGAGGCTGTCGGCTACAACAACTATGTAACGGCAGAAATGATCCCGACCTACACGCATCATTCGGAGCAAATCATTTTCAATTCTTCCCTGGCGATGGATGCCATTCTGGGCCGCCGGCAAACCTAATTATCAGTTTAGAGGAGGTATCGTCATGCTAAAGGTTGGTTTAATCGGTTTTGGTTTTATGGGACGCATGCACTTCGATAATTATGTTCGGCTTGCAGCAGAAGGGGCGCCGGTGCAGCTGGTTGCCATTTGCGATCTTCTGATCGAAGAACGGAAGGAGGGCAAGGCTTCAGGCAATATCGCGACAGAGCAGGAGGTGTACGATCTCTCGCCTTACCGCTTGTATAACAACATTGAAGCGATGCTGGATAGCGAACAGCTTGATATCGTGAGTATTACGCTGCCTACTTATTTGCATGCGGACTTAGCCTGCTCGCTGCTGGAGAGAGGCATACATGTATTGTGCGAGAAACCTGCGGCAGGCAGCTCGGAGGATGGCTGGCGGATGGCGAATACCGCAAGGAAGACTGGGAAAACCTTAATGATCGGCCAATGCCTGCGATTCTGGCCGGCCTACGAGTATTTGAAGTCCGCGGTCGAAGATGGCCGATACGGTGCGGTCACGGGCGGTTATTTCTTTAGAGGCTCCGGTGCGCCGAAGGGATGGTTTCTCGATGGCAGCAAGAGCGGAGGCTGTCTGCTGGATATGCATATTCATGACGCGGATATGGTCCACTGGCTGTTTGGCAAACCGGATAAGGTATCGGCCATTGCCCGAAATGTCATTCCAGGCAGCGGCTATGATGCGGTATCCACCCATTATATTTACCCTGACGGCAAAGTGCTGAACGCGCAGGCCGACTGGACGCTGGAAGGCGACTTCGGCTTCTCGATGACGTACCGCGTCAATTTCGAGGGCGGAAACCTCGTTTTTGAAAATGGGCAGCTGAAGGTGAATCCGCGGCACGCGCCTGGATTTGTTGCCGAATTATCGGAGGACATGGGCTATTACCGCCAAATCAGCTATTTCATCGAATCGGTGCAAAGCGGGAAGCCTGTATTGAAATGCACGCCGGAGAGTGCGGTCGGCACGCTTGAAATCATAGAAGCAGAGCTGCGTTCAGCCGATAACGGCGGTCGGTTTGCAGAGCTTTAAATGATCTTGAATAGAAGAGAAGCTGCGCCTTATTGGCTCAGCTTCTTTTTTTTCATGCGAGAGCTTTCAAATTCCATAAAGCTGGCGGTACACGGTAGGCGTCATTCCCTCATGCTCCATAAATCTTTTGTTAAAATAGCTGACGCTCGGATAGCCGGCATCAGCAGCGATTTCGCCAATATTGACATCCTTCCGCTCGAGAAGCCATTGCTTAGCCATCTGCAGCCGGCTTCGCGTGATGAAGTCCATGGGTGTCATTTCCATCACGCTGCGGAACAATTTGCAAAAATAATAGGGGCTGACGCCGGCTTGCTCAGCCCATTGCTCGAGCACGAAAGGCTGCGCCGCTTCCTGCTGCATGAGCGGAAGCAGCTCTAGAATCCGATTCCCGGAACTGCTTGCCTTGCTGCCTGAGATCGGCACGGCCTGCTCGACGAATACGCTCAATATCGCATATGTCAGAGCGGAAAGCTTAGTCGGGCGCAGCATGCGGTGCGTCTCGGCCTCGACGAGCAGCTCTTCATGGACCTGGACCCATGCGGCAGGCTGGCGTATCGTCCAAAGCTGGCTTTTGTGAAAGCCGCGTTCAATCATATAATCCTGCAAGCCGCTGCCGTAGAAATGCACCCATCTGATATCCCAAGGGTCATCCTTGCTGCTGTAGTAGTGCTGCCTTTGCAGCGGGAAATAGAGTACGGCTTCGCCGGCCTCAAGCGTGTGAACTTTGCCGTCCCATTCCACATAGCCTTTGCCGGAAACGACGTAATGGATATTGAAGTTGTTTAACGAGCCTGCGGTCCGAAGGGTGAAATGTTCGGGATGATTCCAGTAATTGCCGACCGATTCAGGAAAGCAGAAGAAAGGATTGTTTGGCAGCGTAAGCAGATGGCTTTGCCTTTGCATATCGTTCACCTCGATGACAATATTGTTGTAATGTATAACAAAATAATATCATTTTATTTTTTTGAAATCTACTTTAAACTAGGGTAAAGCGTTAGATATCCAAATGATTCTAATTTCATCACGATAATTTTAAAGACTGCTATGTACGATGGCAGTGACGGTTATCTATGCTTGAAATCACAATATAGTCATAAAATTTCAATTGAGGTGACGATAGTAATGACGACGAAAAAGCTTAAATGGGGCATCCTGGGATGCGCGGGTATCGCGAAGAGAGCCGTTATTCCCGGCCTTCATCTCTCAACATTAAATGAAGCAGCGGCCATTGCAAGCCGCGACGGGGAGAAGGCGAAAAAGACGGCGGAGGATTTGAACATCCCTGTCGCTTACAGCAGCTACGAGGCTTTGCTGGAAGATGATTCCATCGACGTCGTATACATTCCGCTCCCTAACCATCTGCACCGGGAATGGACGATCCGGGCAGCGGAAGCCGGAAAGCATATTTTATGCGAGAAGCCGCTCGCTTTGACCGAGAAAGAAGCGTATGAGATGGCGGAGGCAGCCGCGAAAGCGGGCGTGCTGTTGTCGGAGGCTTTTATGTACAGGTACCATCCGCGGTATGACATGATAAAGAAGATCATCGATGAGGGACAAATCGGTGAGGTTCGCGGCATTCGCAGCGCGTTTACCTTCAACAACGCAGGCCATAAGGAAAATGTCAGATACCGCAAGGAATGGGGTGGCGGTTCGATATACGATGTAGGCTGTTATCCGATCAATGCCGCGCGCCTGCTGCTTGGCAAGGAGCCAGAAGCGGTGACGGTGCAGGCGCTATTTTCGCCGGAGCATGACGATGTCGATATGATGGCTTCCGGTCTCGTCGAGTTTGAAGGCTCGGTTTCGCTAACCTTCGATTGCGGCATGTGGGCTGCATTCCGCAACCCGCTTGAAGTGCTCGGCACGGAAGGGCTGATCGAGGTTCCTTCCGCATACTTGTCGAACGAGCCTGGTCTCGCTAATTTTTACGTGAGCACGAAAGACGGGCGCAAGGAAATCGAGGTGCCTTTCATGAACACCTATACCGAGCAAGCCGATCATTTGGCGCGGGCCATAACCAGCGGACAGCCGCTGCAATTTGGTGCTTCGGATGCTTTGAAAAATATGAAAGTCATTGACGCATGTCTGCTTTCTGCACGTGAACGCACTAGAATTACCCTATAAAAAACGAATGAACGAGGAGGCAATTCATAATGGAATACATTCAAATCGAGGGCTCGCCAAAGCCGGTATCGCGTTTAATGAAGGGCTCGGATTATTTTTTCCACGATTCGTACGAGAAAGCGGCAGCTAATCTGGATGCGTTTATTGCGATCGGCGGAAATTCGGTGGATACCGCCCATATTTACTGCGGCGGACAGAGCGAGGAAGTAATCGGACGTTACATGCAAGAGCGGGGCAATAGAGAGCAGATGGTCATATTGACCAAATGCGCGCATCATGATCAAAACGGTCCGCGTGTAAACAAAGAGGCGATCAGAAGGGATTTGGAGGATAGCCTTGTGCGCCTGCAAACCGATTATATCGACCTTTACGCTCTCCACCGCGATGATACGGCCGTGCCGGCCGGCGATGTCATCGACATTCTGAATGAGCATATTCAGGCCGGAAAGGTCAGAGCGATCGGCGTATCGAACTGGTCATGGCAGCGGATTAAGGAAGCCAATGAATACGCAGCGGGCAAAGGGCTTGTAGGGTTCACGTTCAGCAGCCCTAACCTGAGCCTTGCCAAAGCGAATGAGCCGTTCTGGGCAGGCTGCATATCCGCGGATGAAGAGACTTGCGCTTGGCATGAGGAGCAGCAGTTCCCGCTGCTTTCTTGGTCCTCGCAGGCAAGAGGCTTCTTTACCGGCAGATTCTCTCCGGAAATTCGCGACAATGCCGATTTGGTCCGAGTTTTTTACAGCGATGAAAACTGGGAGCGGTTGGAGCGTGCCAAACAGCTGGCAGCGGAGAAAAATGTCAGCGCGATCCAAATTGCGCTTGCTTATGTGCTGAATCAGCCATTTCCAACCGTCGCGCTAATCGGTGCCCAAACATCCGACGAGCTCCATTCCTGCGATTCAGGCTCTCTCATTAAGCTGACCAAGGCAGAGATGGAATGGCTGGATCTTGCTGCACAGAAGGTTTAAGCAGACATACCCCGCATGGAAACATAAAGAAAAGGAAAAGGCTACTCCCCGCGAGTAGTCTTTTCTTTTTTGTACGTTCTAGGGCTGCTGCCGTAGGCTTTACGAAATAACGCGGCGAAATGATTGTAATTGTTAAAGCCGACATCGAGCGAGGCTTCGGTCGCCGTTCGCCCCATATGTTCCATCAACAACGCCGCTTGCTGAAGCCGCAGTCGGTTCAAATGCTCCAGGACGCTTTCGCCTGTCTCCTGTTTGAAGAGATGAGACAGCCGGGAGAGTGAAAGGCCAACGCTGCCGGCTAAATCCTCGAGGCGAAAGTTCTGATTCATATTCCGTGATAGATATTGCAAAGAGAGCTCGATTCTCGGATCAAGCCGCTGTTCGAGCTGCCGGGCGGCGAGCAGGATAACCTCGCGCAGCGAGTTTTCGCAAAGCATATGCCAGAAGCCGGCTTGCTCTCTGGAATCCGTTAATATATCGTGAATCGCCTGCTGTACACGATGCCGCATATTTCCCTCCGGAATAGCTGCGATAATGATCTCGTCATTTGGCAGGTAGTCGATTTCAGGCAGTTTGTGAAAGTGAACCCAGTAGAAGTTCCAGCGGTTTCCTTTCGTTGTCCCGTATTCATGCGGAATCCCGGAACGAAGCAGCGCGATTTGGCCCTGGCTGCAGCGCTTCTCGCCCCCAGGCGTGCGTAAATACCCTTCGCCCTCCAATGTAAAGAAAAGAAGCCATTCTTCCATTCCGTTTGGCCTACGAGATTTGTAGGAATCAGATTCCTCGAAATAACCGCTTACAAGAGAGGCGTACGATGAAATTTGCTTGATTTTCGGTGTGCTGTATCTGGTCATGAAACGGCCCTCCCAAATTAATAATAGCAGAATACCATTACTTTTCAGCAGTAAGCTTGCTTCCCTAAAAATAACGAAAGTTCTATGATTATGTCAAGAAGAAGAATTCATATGTCCAAGGAGTGAAATGCAATGACCAGAGCTTTGAGCGTATTGAACGAAGAGCAAGTCGAACATTTTCAGACAGAAGGGTATTTAATCGTAAAAGGCCTTTTCTCGGAACAGGATGTCCGCACGATTGAAGAAAAATTCGAGGAAATCAGCCAAAAGGTCATCCCCGGTTTATTCGAGCCGGATTTAACCGGTAGTTCGGAGGATCCGTTGAAGCGATATCCGCGCGTGATGCACCCGCATCGGTTCGATGAAACCGCAAAGCAATATATGCTTCATAAGCCGGTTATGGAGGTATTGTCCGATTTGTACGGCGAGGAGGCGCTGGCAGCCCAAAGTATGTTTTATTACAAGCCGCCGGGCTCGCGCGGCCAAGCGCTCCACCAGGACAATTTTTATTTGCAGGTGGAGCCGGGCAATTGTATTGCGGCATGGACGGCGATCGATGCGGCCACAGAGGAGAATGGCGGGCTGTTAATCGTACCGAAAACAAGCGAGCATGAGATTAGCTGCCCAGAGCTCGCGGATTCATCGGAATCCTTCACCACCCATTACGTGAAGCCGCCAAAAGATCAAAAAGCGATGCCGGTTATTATGGATAAAGGTGACGTATTGTTTTTCAACGGGAATCTTATTCACGGCTCTTACAGAAATAAGACGAAGGATCAATTCCGGCGAGCCTTTATTTGCCATTACGCAAACGCTTCAGCCACGCATATCAGCAATCACTACCGCCCGCTGCATCGCCAGGATGGAACGCTGGTCGATCTGGAAATCAATACGGACGGAGGGCCATGCGGAGTGGAATTCGATATGGCGTATCCACACTAATGACGGATACAAGCCAGGAAAAATTGCTGGTCGAGATGTCTTGGTGGGGAATGAACGGATTAAATGGAACAGCGGGGCATGCGGCAACCTTCCAAGAAAAGGTGAAGCTCATTGCGGAAAACGGCTTTGACGGAATAAACGCTTTTATACCTGCTCGGGATGAGAGTGCGCACTGGAAGGAGCTGCTTGAGCAATACAACCTGTCCTTCAGCGTGAATGCATACCCGTCTTCAATTGCGGATATGGCCAAATTTTTAGAAAGCGCGGTTGCCTTTGGCCATGTCGGCTATATCAACGCGCAGGTGATGAGACCCTTTCTGATCGGTGATCAGGCGCTTGAGCTGTTGTCCGGCATCGATGCGCTGTCAAGGCAGGCGGGTATTCCGGTTTACATTGAAACACATCGCGGCACCATAACACAGGATTTGATCCGTACCAAGCAATTTTTAGAGGCGCTTCCAGCGCTCATGCTGACGATCGACTATTCTCATTATGTGGTCGCCGGCGAGCTGCATACCGTATCTCCCGAAGCGGAGGAAATGCTGCAGGGCTTGCTGCTAAACGCTTACAGCATCCATACGCGAATTTCAAACGGGGAACAGATCCAGATTGATCCGGGCGAAGCGGGAGTGCATCCGATGCTTCCCCATTTTGCAAGATGGTGGGCAAGCGCGATGAAGCATTGGCGTTCGGGGAACAGGCATCCGCGGGATCGGTTTCCCGTAGTCATTGAGCTTGGGCCAGCGCCCTATGCAATCACGGTGGATGAGGGGGGCTCCAGGCAAACCGAGATTAGCGACCGTTGGTCCCAGTCCCTCTATTTGAAGCAATTGGTGAAGGAGCTATGGAGGCAGGAGCGGTTATAAGTAAAACCCGACTAGGACGGAGGAGGTCCGGTCGGGTTTTTTTTGCGTGCTGAACATTCGGAATCTATTCATCATCCCCGTTCACCGTTACTTCTAAAGCCAAGGATTCTGCCGTACCGCTAAAGCTCCGCCCGCTCACCTCATAGGTGAAGCTGGCTCTTACATAACCGATAATCTCGTCAAATCGGATCGCATCGGTGACGAAGGCTGAATATACGATTTTCGATTGTCACAATTGGCGTAATAAGAAGCCGAAAATCTCGATTGGTTTAATATTGTCCAACTACAGGAACTAATTTTATCCAATTAAACGCTTTCATTCAGAGGCTATAATGGAAAAAACGCTTACAAGGAGTTGGATTTGCGGTTATGAAGCAGAAAAGGATACAATGGTTTTCAAGTACGGAAACCAAGCCTTGGTCAGAGAATCCTATTTTGGATACAGAAATAGAAAATGCCAACCTGACGGTTACGAACGAACAATTTCAACTGCTGGAAGGTTTCGGAGGCTGCTTTAATGAACTGGGTTACGCGGCGCTTCAGCAGTTATCGGAGGATGACCGAAGCGGGGTTATGCACGCGTTATTCCATCCGGACGGCGAACACGGCTTTAGTATCTGCCGGCTGCCGATCGGCGCAAGCGATTACGCGTTAGAGTGGTACAGCTTAAACGAAACCGACGGCGATCTGGCAATGGAGCATTTTTCGATAGCCCGTGACCGTGAATATTTGATTCCCTATATCAAAGAAGCCTTGAAGCAGAATCCAGAGCTGAAGCTGTTTGCTTCCCCTTGGAGTCCGCCAACCTGGATGAAATTCCCGAAATCCTACAATTACGGAACGCTGCGCTGGGAGAAGGAAATCTTGGAGGCTTATGCCCTGTATTTCGTCCGGTTCGTTCAAGCCTATCAAGCTGAAGGGATTACGATTCACCAGGTTCATGTCCAAAACGAAGTGGTGGCGGATCAAAAGTTCCCTTCCTGCGTTTGGACAGGCGAGCAGCTGCGCGAATTTATTCGCGACTACTTGGGACCGGCCTTCGAGCAGCATGGCCTGGATACGGAAATTTGGCTGGGTACGATCAACGCGCCGGAAGCTTGGGATGAATGGCTCAAGAAAAAGGAAACGGATTTCAACGGTTACGCGAATACGGTGCTAAGCGACCCGGAAACCTATAAGTATGTGAAGGGCGTCGGCTACCAATGGGCAGGGAAGCACGCGATCCAGCGGACGGTTCAGAGCTATCCGGAGCTTCGTTACATGCAAACCGAGAACGAATGCGGCGACGGGGAGAACACATGGTTCTACGCGCGGTATGTGTTCAACCTCTATCAGCATTATTTCTCGAACGGCGTGAATGCCTATATTTATTGGAATATGGCGCTTGAGCCGAAGGGAAGAAGCACTTGGGGCTGGGAGCAGAATGCGATGCTTACCATCGACAAGGCGTCGAGGACCGTAACGCGCAATCCGGAATATTACGTAATGAAGCATTTTGCGCATTTCACGTCGCCAAATGATAGACGAGCCGGTTTAAAAGGCTCCTGGGCAGGCAATGCGGTCGCCTTCAAGAAGCCTGACGGCACGCATGTCGTTGTCCTTGCGAATCCCTTCAAAGAACAAAGAGAGCTGCGCTTAGCCGTAGGAGACGAAGTGCGTCTTTTCCAGCTTGAGCCCGAATCCTTTCATACAATCGTGATCCCGTGCGGATAACGAGCGCATACCGACTAACGCCAGCAAGATAGGGCGTTAGTTTTTTGCGCCATAGGCAGGAAGAATAGAAGGAGGTGTCTCGACGCCATGTTTTCAAAGCTAATGAGGACGTTGTCGGATCCCTTTCGGCGAAGCATTCGCAATAAATTGATTTTTACGATGATTATCTTATCCGTTATTCCGATTGTAGCCGTAACCGCATTGGCAGCCGAAAATAACCGGAAGTCGATGGAAACCGAGGTCATCAGCACGAATTTATCCAATATGAAATGGACGGGTATTTATTTAGGCGAGCAGTTTTCGCAATTGAACAATCTCGTATACACCGTTCTAATCAGCCCGCATCTTAACGACTATCTTATGAGCATAGAAGGATCTCGTCTTTATAACCAGTTTGCGGCGCAAAAAAACATCATGGATACGCTGAACAATTTATTTTATTCCGCAGGCAACCATGTTATCGGCGTCGAGCTGTTTCTGAAAGAGCCGAGTAAACTGTTTACCATCAGCTCCAATCAAAATGATCTGGAGTCGTCAACCGGAATACCTTCTCCTTACAAGGAGCTGTTTGAGGAAAACAAGGATTTCATTATTCAATCGAAGAGCGGAGATGACGGGGAGTTCCAGCTTATCCGCAGCATTAACCGCTTTGAGAACCGCGAGAAGCTCGGCGGCATTTCGCTGAAAATCCGATGGTCGATGCTGGATCAGACGCTAAATTTAATCGGCAGGGGCGAGGAACACAAGGTTCTTATCGCAGGCGATGACGGAAGCGTGCTTTACCAGCCTTTCGGAGAGAAGCCGTCGCAAGAAATCATGGATCAAATCAAGCAAACGACAGAGGTTCAAGGTTACTTCCGGCTGCCGGGGGAGTATGTTTTCTACAATACGATCGATCCGGTCGGGTTGAAGCTGGTTACGATTATCCCAACTAGCTTTATTAATAAAAGCGCGCAATCAACGATGCATTTTGGCTTAATCGTAGGCGCGATTTCCATTGTAATTTCGATCTTGATCGCGATATTGCTGGCCTGGCGAACGGCGACGCCGATCGTCACGCTTGCAAGATCCATGCAAGGTCTTGGCATTATAAAGGAAACCGAACAGCTGCCGCAAAGCAATCGCGTGGACGAAATCGGCTTGCTTGAAACGAAGCTGTACAACATGTCTTACCGCATAAGAGAACATATCAAAACGGAATACAGCATGAATTTGGAGAAAAAGACAGCGGAACTTAAAGCGCTGCAAGCGCAAATCAATCCGCATTTTTTGCAAAATACGCTTCAGATGATCGGCAGTATGCTTTTCACCAAAAAACCTGCAGAGAGCTATGAAATTATCCGTTCGTTAAGCGATATGTTCCGTTATGTCATCCGCGACCCTAATGATCTTGCTTCCTTAAAAGCGGAAATCGAGCATCTGAACAATTATATGCTTATTCAATCGCAAAGATTTTCTTCCAAGCTCAGCTATACAACGGATATGGACGAATCGGCAATGGCCTGCTCCATTCCGAAGCTGACGCTACAGCCAATCGTGGAAAATGCTTTTTTTCACGGGCTCGAGAATAAACCCGGAAGCTGGGAGCTCAGCGTATCGATTATATGCGAGGCTGCTGCCGTACGTATCCGCATCCGGGATAACGGCGTCGGCATTCGCGAGGACAAGCTTGCCGATCTAAAAAGGCGGCTGAATCACCAGAACGGGCAAGTATGGACGCACGGCAATCGAATCGGCATTCAAAATGTCGCATCCCGCATACGGATGCATTTTGGTTCCGCGTACGGAATTGCAATAGAAAGCGCGCCCAGAGAAGGGACAACGGTTACAGTTACCATTCCTAATGAATCAGGAGGCGAGCATCATGATAAAAGTATTGATCGTGGATGATGAGAGCTGGACAAGAGACATCATCAGGGCCTTTGGCGAATGGGAAAAGCTAGGCATGGAAATCGTGGGCGAAGCGGAGGATGGACAGGAAGCGCTTCGTAAAACGGAGGAGCTTCAACCCGATATTATCATTACGGATATGCGGATGCCGGGAACGGACGGCGTTCAGCTGCTTCAACTGCTTCAAGAACAATATCCGCAAATTAAGACGATCGTGATCAGCGGCTACGATGACTTCCAATACGCGAAGCATGCGCTGCGCTATAAAGCGATGGATTATCTGCTTAAGCCGGTTGATCCCAAGGAGCTGGATTCGGCGCTGAGCAATTGCAAAAACAGCATCGAGTCCGCGCAAACGGAGCGAAGCGTATTTGCGCTGGATCTTGATATCTCCTATTTGCTGGCAGCCTATAAACAGCTGCTGAAGACGCATTTTAACGAGTTAAATAAAGAAGGCATAACGGCAACGCTGATTCAAATGCAAAATGAGCTTGAGCATAATGGGATTACGAAGCCTGCAATGCTTGAACAGGTGGTTCAGGAGCTGCTCCTGCTGCTCAAGGAATTGAAAATTTCCAATTCACAGGACAGCGAGGGATTACACGCTCCCTTTGGGCAGGAAACGGTGGAGTCCTGCGCCAATACGGTTTCGTTTCTCATTTATCATTATGCCGCAACCATCGATCAGCTTACGCAGCAGCGTAAGTTCAAAAACAAGTTAAATTTGGACGAAGTCCGTCTTTATATGGATAAACACTTTACGGAGTCGGTAACACTAGAGCAACTGGCAAGGGCTTTTTTTGTGAGCAAGGAATATTTGAGCAAGATGTTCAAACAGGAGTACGGGCGCAATGTCACCGACTATTTGCTTCATTTGCGAATGGTCAAAGCAAAGGAATGGCTGCTGGATGAAAGCATCCCGATCAAAGCGATTGCCGAGATGGCGGGCTATGAGGATATTACTTATTTTTACCGTGTATTCAAGAAGCATTTCGGCGTTGCACCGGGCGAAATGCGGAAGAACGGCGAGGTTTAAAATTGTCCAAGGAAAGAGTCTAATTCTGTCCAATTAAACGCTTTCAAAAATTAGTTACAATGAAAGCGTAAACAAAACAAGCTTCTGGGAGGTCAAATTAGATGAAAAAAGTAATGAAAGGCTTGCTAATAACCGTACTCGCTACAACACTGCTGGCAGGCTGCGGAAATAATGCAAATAATACAGGCAGCACAAACGAAGGGGCAGCAGCAGGCGGAGAAGCAAAGAGCGTGAAGCTCAAAATGTTTATCGCGCAGCCAAGACTCAAAGAGCATTACGATAAGTACATTGCAGATTTTGTCGCAAAAGAGAAAGCAGAGAAAAACATCGATGTATCGGTTCAGCTGGAAATGCCGACTGCCGATAATGCCGCACAAATTTTGAAGACGCGCTTGGCATCCAACGATGCGCCTGATATTTTTGCGATTCACGCAATCAATGAGATTCCATCCTACTATAAAGCAGGTTACTTAGAGGATTTGACCGGGCAGCCATTCGTAGGCAAGCTTCTCGACAGCGTAAAACCATCCGTTACAACGACGGACGGCAAGGTTGTTGCCGTTCCTTTGGAAACATTGTCGTGGGGATACTTATATAACAAAAAGATCTTTGCAGATAACGGACTAGTGCCTCCTACGACGCTGACTGAAATGAAAGCGGTTGTAGAAAAGCTGAAAGCGAAAAACATCACGCCATTCGTTCTTTCGTATAAAGAAGCATGGATTCCGCAGCTGCTCCTGCCGCTTGCTGCAGGCGCAATCATCAACACGGAGAATGCTGATTTTATCGAGCGCATGAACAAGGATGAAGGCTCATTCTCGGAAATGAAATCGATGTTCGACGTCTTTGATCTGATTAACGCAAACGGCACGGAAAAAGCAACGGAAGTGGGCGGCGATGACGGCGCTGCAGCGTTTGCTGCCGGAAAAGGCGCAATGTGGCTGCAAGGTCCATGGTACGCGGAAACGATTCTCAAATCCAACCCGGATCTTGATTTCGGCGTGGCACCATTGCCGATTAATGACGATCCGAATGCTACGCTGATCAATCTAAGCGCTTCGACTTCGCTGGCAGTATCAAAAACGACTAAAAACAAAGAAGTTGCTCTTGATTTCATTAACTACGTATTGGATGACACTGCTTCTAACGCATTCTTCCAAGCGCTGAAATTCAACCCGATTGCAACCATCCACACGTATGAGAGCTATCCTTGGGTAAATGACGCAACGGGATACGTAAAAGAAGGAAAATCGTATCAAGATCCAGCTATTCCACAATCGGTTAAAGATGAAGTAGGTAAAGGTCTTCAAGCTTATTATGCGGGTCAAATTTCACAAGATGACGTCATTAAAGCGTTAGACAAAGCTTGGAAATCGTTTAACAAAGTAAATAAGTAATCGTAGGACCTTAGGATGAAGAGGAGAAAGAATATCGTCTTCTCTTCATCCCTTATTTTTAGAGACACATAGGAGAGGGGCGGATACTGTGCCGATCAAGAGCTACAAAAAATACATCTCGCTGTTAACATTCGTCGGGCCTGCATTTATATTATATGCCATCTTCTTGCTCATTCCGACGCTTGGAGGTATGTACTACAGCTTTACGGATTGGAATGGCTTAAATCAAAATTACAGCTTTATTGGTATTGGGAATTTTATCGAAGCGCTAAAAGAAGATCCGGATTTTGTGGGATCCATCCTATTTACATTAAAGTATGTGCTGTTTATGGTGGTGCTGCAAAATGTATTCGCTTTGCTGATCGCCGTCTTTATTGAATCGCGCAAAAAGACCAAAGGCTTCTTCCGTACCATCTTCTTTATGCCAAACATGATCAGTACAATCATAAGCGCGTTCATGTGGACGTTTGTATTCGCGCAGGTGCTGCCTCAACTGGCAGAAAAGACAGCGATTACATTTCTTGACCAAGCCTGGATTGGCGATCCGAAAATCAGTTTCTTCTCCATATTAACCGTATCGCTTTGGAATGGCGTTGGCTATATGATGATTATCTATTTGGCCGGTTTGCAGGGCGTACCGCAAAGCTTGAAGGAAGCAGCGGTCATTGACGGCGCAACCGCGTTCCAAACGTTCCGCAATGTAACGCTTCCGATGATTACGCATGCAATTACCATTTGTTTCTTCCTTACCTTAAACGGAGCGTTTAAAGTGTTCGAGGTCGTATACGGCTTAACAGGCGGCGGTCCTGGACGAAGCACGCAGGTTATTACGATGAATATTTACGAGGAAGCTTTCTCGAATAACTTCCGGTATGGGTATGCGAGCGCCAAATCAGTCATCTTGTTTATTATCATACTCGTCTTTACTTTGATCCAAATTCAAGTCATGAAGAGAAAAGAGGTAGAAGCATGAATCAGAAAAAATCAACCTCAATTCTTATTACGTTTCTGCTGTCCATAGGTGCAGCCATCTCGTTCTTTCCGATTTATTTGGCTGTCATCAATTCGTTCAAGACGCAGGGTGAAATGTTCGAATCATTTGTTTCGTTTCCCACGAGCTTTCAATTCGATAATTACGTGAACGCTTTCCGCCAGCTGAATCTGCTGAACAGCACGCTCAACTCGGTTATCATTTCTGTGCTCGGCATCGGGGGAATCATCCTATGCTCGGCATTAGCCGGCTATAAGCTTTCCCGGACTAGCGGGAAAATCAGCGGCATTATTTTCTTCTTGTTCATTTCATCGATGCTCGTGCCTTTTCATTCCATTATGATTCCGTTGACAAGAATGGCCAAGGCCTTGTCTGTTCAAGGCAGCACGTATGGTCTTGCAATTATATATATTGGTCTCGGCGTCAATATGGCAATATTCCTCTATCACGGTTTTGTGAAATCGATTCCGAGAGAGCTGGAGGAAGCCGCTCAAATCGATGGCTGCAACGAGTATCAAACCTTTTTCAAAATCATCTTCCCGCTGCTGGTTCCGATTACGGTAACGATTGCGATTCTTGATTTCCTTTGGATTTGGAATGATTTCCTGCTTCCGCTGCTGATGCTGACGGACGTAGACGATTACACGCTGATCTTGTCTACGAACACGCTGTTCGGCGAGTATAACAAAGAATGGTCGCTCATCTTGGCCGCGCTTGTGCTGACGGCAATTCCAGTCATCATCATTTATTCGTTCTTCCAAAAATTTATTATGCACGGTATTGCCGAAGGTGCCGTAAAAGGGTAATCTGAGTCAAACCCAGCTGAAGAAGGAGCTCTTATGATGGAAAAATTGTTGTACGGCGTTGCTTATTACGACGAATATATGCCTTATGAGCGGTTAGATGAAGATATTCGGATGATGAAAGAAGCAGGCATCAACGTCGTCCGGATTGCGGAATCGACTTGGAGTACGCATGAGCCGCAAAACGGCGTGTTTGACTTCTCTTCCGTCGACAAGGTGCTGGACGCCATGCATAAGGCCGGCATCGCGGTGATTGTCGGTACGCCGACCTATGCCGTGCCGGCTTGGATGGTCAAAGAGCATCCGGACGTACTCGCGATTACCGCTAGAGGTCCCGGCAAATACGGCGCCCGGCAAATTATGGACATCACGAATCCGGCCTACCTCTTTTATTCGGAACGGATTATTCGGAAGCTGATTAGCCGCGTATGCACTCATCCAGCCGTTATTGGTTATCAAACGGACAATGAAACGAAGCATTATGATACGGCGGGGCCGAATGTCCAGCTGCAATTCGTGAAATATATGCGGGAGAGCTACGGTACGCTTGAGCGAGTGAATCAATTGTTCGGACTTGATTATTGGAGCAACCGTATTAACAGCTGGGAGGAATTCCCTTCGGTTATCGGAACGATCAATGGCAGCCTTGGCGCAGAGTTCGCTAAGTTCCAGCGCAAGCTCGTAAATGAATTCCTGGCATGGCAGGTCTCTCTAGTGAACGAGTATAAGCAGCCGGGACAATTCGTTACGCAAAACTTTGATTTTGAATGGCGGGGATATTCCTTCGGCGTTCAACCTTCCGTAGATCATTTTGCCGCTTCTGAGCCCTTTGATATCGCGGGCGTAGACATTTACCATCCCTCACAGGATGATTTAACCGGCATCGAAATTTCATTCGGCGGCGATATGACGCGTTCGCTGAAAAACAGCAACTACTTGGTTCTCGAGACGCAAGCGCAGGCTTTTCCGCATTGGACGCCGTATCCCGGGCAATTGCGGCTGCAGGCGTTCAGCCATCTCGCATCGGGAGCGAATATGGTCGCTTATTGGCACTGGCATTCCATCCATAATTCATTCGAAACGTATTGGAAAGGTTTGCTAAGCCATGACCTTAAGCCGAATCCGGTCTATAACGAGGCCACCACGGTGGGAGCCGATTTTGCGAGGCTGAGCGATAAGCTCGTGAACCTGAAGAAACAGAATCAGGTTGCCGTAATGGTGAGCAATGAAGCATTGTCCGCTATGGAGTGGTTTAAGCTGCCAGACGGGAAAATCTACAATGACGTCGTGCGCGCTTTATATGATGAACTGTATAAGTTAAATGTCGAGGTTGATTTTATTCAGCCGTCATTTGACCGTTTGGATGAGTACAAGCTGATTATCGTTCCGGCGCTTTACGCGGCAGCCACCGCGGATTTGGAACGGCTTAACGCTTATGTGAGCGGTGGCGGCCATGTGGTCTATACGTTCAAAAGCGGCTTTACGGATGAAGTGGTAAAGGTTCGCGACACCGCGCAGCCGGGCATTATTAACGAGGCATGTGGAATCACTTACAGCTTATTCGTGCAGCCTAATCAAGTTGGCTTGAAAGGGAAGCTGATCAAGGAAAGCGATGGGTTTAGCCAAGTTGGGATGTGGATGGAGCTTATTACGCCTACGACGGCCGAGGTATTGGCTTATTATGAGCATGCGCAGTGGGGCGAGTATGCGGCGATTACCCGAAATGAATATGGGAAAGGAACGGCAACCTATATCGGCTGCATGCCAAGCGCAGAAGTGGTGAGCAGAGTGCTTAGCGGCGCCGTTCGGGACGCAGGATTATGGGGTTCGAATCAAGAGCTTGCGTTCCCTGTAATCGTGAAAACGGGCGTCAATGGCAATGGGCAAACCATTCGGTATTATTTTAATTATTCGGGACAAGCGATTTCCGTTCCATTTCGTCATCAGAACGGCAGGGAGCTGCTGTCAGACCGCAGCGTTGCAAGCGGAGAGAACTTGGAGTTGGCTCCTTGGAGCTTTCTTATTATCGAAGAGTAGCAATACCATAAGGTTGAAGCAGGCATGGCTTGCTTCAACCTTATTTGCGTATGCTAATGATCATAAGAAACGTGAGCGTCCAGATGCGTAACTTGACGAAATTAAATTACTTATGTATCATTACTTACGATAAGTAACTACTATAATAATCGAAGCGTTAGAAATCAGCGCGTGAATAGAATAGAACGAAAGTGGTGTTTGTCATCAAAGAGGAAACAACGCATACGGAAGGCTTACTTCGTTCAGAGAAGCAGCATGGTGATTTTGAATTTGGCATTTATACGCTGGGCGACCTATGTCCTAGCCCCGTTATCGGGCAAATGCCAAACGCAAGAGAACGTATGAAAGAGATCCTAGCGGCTGCCCGGCTTGCCGATGAGGCCGGTATTGATATTTTTGGCGTTGGTGAGCATCATCGTTTGGATTTTGTCATTTCATCGCCACCCGTTGTTTTGGCGGCAATTGCGCAAGCGACAAAGAACATTCGAATAACGAGCGCGACGACTGTGCTTGGCACGTCGGATCCGGTGAGGGTGTTCGAAGATTTCTCGACCTTGGACCTGTTGTCGGACGGCAGGGCGGAAATTATAGCGGGACGCGGAGCTTATGTAGAATCCTTTCCTTTGTTTGGTTTCGAGCTCAGTGATTATAAGGCTCTGTTTCTGGAGAAGCTTGGCATGCTGCTGGATCTGAACAAAGACGAGCGGGTAACCTGGGAAGGCGCTTTCCGGACGTCGCTGCAAAATGCGGAAATTGCCCCCCGTCCGCTGCAAACGGAGCTGCCGGTTTGGGTCGGAGTCGGCGGCACTCCGCAAAGCGCGGAGCTGGCTGGCAGCTTTGGCGCGGGCATGGCGCTCGCGATCTTAGGCGGCGACCCGGCGCGGTTTAAGCCGCTTGTCGACGCATACCGGACCGCCGGCATAAAAGCGGGCCACAAGGCTGATGCGTTAAAGATTGCTATAACAAGCCATGGCTATATCGCAAAGACCGCCGAGCAGGCAAAACAAGAATACTATCCTCACTATGCGAATTATGTGAGCCAGTTTATGGGCGGTAATGCCAGGGGCGAGCATCTTTCGCGCGAGCAATTCGAGCTGATGGCAAGCCCGATGAACGCCTTGGCGGTGGGAAGCCCGGAGCAGCTGGTTGAGAAGATATTGGCACAGCATGAGCTTTTTGGCCATCATCGTTTTATGGCTCAGTTCGATATCGGCGGAATCCCTTTCCCGAAGGTAGCCGCATCGATTGAACTGCTGGCGGCGAAGGTGATGCCGGTAGTACGCAGAGAACTGCGGAAATCAGCGGCGCAAACCGTGTAACGCTTAACTATAATGTCAACGGAAGACTGGTCATTGCCGTCCAAACGGCGATTGCCAGTTTTTTTGTTTGCTGGAAAATGGTTTTGATGGTTTTGATCAGTCTAGAGTTGCTATAGGAGTGAAACCAAACTTTCGTTTTTGGGTATGGATAGAGGAGGAGATTGATGAAACCGCGTAGCCGATTCGGTTGCTGAGGTGGTACAATATATTAATACTGACAGATAAGGGAGAGACATATGAAGGCTTCCAAACTAGAGGAATTAAGACAAAACATTGATCATTTGGATAAGGAGATTATTTCCTTGCTCGCAAAAAGGTTTCAATTGACGGAAGAAGTGGGAATCTATAAAGCAGCCCAGAAGCTTACTGCGCAGGATCCCGGCCGTGAATCCCAACAATTCGAAAAAATTGCGAAGCAAGCTGCGGATACGGATTTAAACCCGGATTATGCGTCCGTTATTTACAGATGCGTAATGGATTTAGTCATTGCCAGACATAAAGAAATAGAGCTGTCCCATCAGACAAACACGCCAATTGGACAAATAGAAGCCTACTAAACAACCGTTTACTTCAAGAAGGAAGGGATGGTAAGGATGATCGTTTACAAAATGGAAGACGCGTTCATCTTCATTGCGCAGCAGGATCATGCCCGTATTTCGGGAGACCTCGTTTCCGCTTGGCAGGACGCTTTGTTCCTCAGTGCCGAGCGCAGGGAGGAGCTAAACTTAGCCGCTTATGAGCATGATAGCAGCTGGATCGATTTGGATCGTATTCCGCTTTGGAATGATGCGGCGGATGCTCCATTTTCTTTCCGGGATTTTCCGGGAAACATCCGCTTCGTCTTTTACTCCAGAGGACTTGACCGTGTACAGGAAATCAGCCCGTATGCCGCTCTGCTCGGCAGTATTCTGTATACGACGCTTGCCGAGCAGTTTAGAAACGAGGATACGGTAACGTTCGTCGAACGTGAGTTTACAAGGCAAAGCGCCATAATCGAGCAGCTGCAGCTTGACGTGAAGCTGCTTCAGCAGCATGCGAAGGCATTGCTGCTTTGCGATGAACTGTCGCTGTTCGCTTGCATGGAGAAGCCGGGAACCTTGCGTGAGCATTACGAATGGTTTGCCAATGGATTTTCTTATTGGTTCGATCGCACGGGGCAAACGAAAATGCTTGCCGAGTGGAAGAATGAATCGACGATCGAGCTCGAACCGTTCCCTTTCAGCCTGGATATCGATACGGTTCTGTCATACAAGAAGGTAAGTCATGCTGATATATCTAAATTTGGAATAGCAGAAGCGTATCGCCGAGAGCAGCATCGGGAGCATAGGCTCCGGTTTCAACCCAAAAAAAGTTAAAAACCGAATGATTGGCTTAAGGATACCTCGGATTTTCTGGGGTATCCTCTTATTTCTAGCCATTTCCTTATCTGATCGGCCCCATGGCTCCAATCGTGAGATCTAATTTCACATGGACGTCCGCATCCTCAAACGCTTCTCCCCAGTGATCTTCCACTTTTTTAAACGCTTTATACTCAAATGCCCTTGCGTAGATGCCAAGTCCGATCGGATCGATCTGATGTTTTTGGAACGAGCGGATGACCTGTTCCATTTGGGCTTTCATTTGCTCAGCGGCTTGCTTCTCTAATTTATTTGCGTCATTGGCAACATCGTAAGGAAACAAATGCTCGGATAGACCAATCGTCATTTTGATATGAAAATCAAAAACAAAACGGCCATTTTGGTAGGAGGTTGCTATTTTCGTCTTTATTTTGTTTGCCGTGAAGCTCAGCATGTCGGTAGCGAATGGGCCGATATTGGGCTCGCCTGGTATCCGATAGGAGAAGCTGACGCCAGGCTTGGCTTTCTTTTGCAAGACATGGAGCAGCGCGGTTTCTTGGGCATTTAAAGACTTTTCGTATTTTCCTCTCGAGTTAAGCAGGGCGGAACCTTCCAACCGCAGTTCCTTTTTCACTATTTTTACTTCAGCCATATAAGGCGAAATTCCCTTTTCATAAAATAATTGATGCAGATCTTGCACGGTCGTAGCATACGTTTCCGATTTTTTGCTTTTGGTCTCGACCATTCCCCTGAGCAAAATAGGCAATTGAGGCTGGTCATCTTTGTTTAGGTATATAATCTCCGATACGGGGCTGTCAATGACGATAACCCTGTCCATGACCGTATTTCTTGGATCGCGAAATAGCACATCAAGCATTCGGAACCAATCCTCATGCTCCAGCAAACGTTTTCCGATCAAAAGGACTTGATAATTCCGACCCTGCACGGAGCCGGCCGTTTGGGCGTCTTGCTGTGAATTGGATTGACGGAGCGTAAACGCTTTGCCTCCGCCTTGTTGGCTCTTTTTGTTAATGTTTTTGCTGAATACCGGTATTGTAATGTAATATTGGAATTTATCGTTCTCATCTAGGTCGATGCCTAAGGCAAGGGGCGTCGCCGCATTTTCAAGAGAGAGTTCATCACTGCAGCCGCAGGCCGAAAGACAAATGACTGCCAAGATAATCAGGCATTTTCGCAGATGTAGTTTCATATTCGGTTCCTTTTCATCCAAGCCTTTTTTGAGGCGATAAAGGCGAGCAGCAGACATGGAAATACATATTCTATACCGATCCCGAACCAACCAATCCAAGCGCCGAGAATATCGCTTTGATTAAAGGTGGGCAAATAAAAATAGGAGCTTATAACAAGCGCGATGCAAAATAGCTGTATGGGCAGGATCGTATCCTTCAAACCGAAAATCCATTTTAAGCAGAAAGCAGCAATATAGGTGGAAGGAATCCATGCCAATGAGAATAAAAATAAATAAAAGGCGATAAAAGGAACCTCGATCCGTTCCATGAAACGGAATTCGATGGTCTTCAATATGCTGATGGTGGGATCATTGTACTCATTGATTTCGTCGGGACTGAAATACATAAAACAAATCATCGTGATGTAAAGATAGATAAGCATCGTTATTAAGCTGGAGTGAAAGAGGCTTCGAAAGGCTTTCTCCTTCTTTTTTAAATGCGGATATAAAATAAAGGTAGCCACCATGCCGAGACTAGGGTAAAGCATAGCAGGCACAGCCTTCAGGACAGGCGCCAAGCCCTCCTTGAACAGGGGGAGAAGATAGAGCCAGTGGGCGTGTTTGAGCGTAAATAAATATATGAACGGTATCCAACCGGAAAAGAAAAAGATGAGCTCGGAATATCTTCCAATGGTTTGAGGCCCATGCTTGCTGATGATATAAGCAGGCACGAGAAATAAAACCATGAACAAATAAGACGACGTGTTTGGCATCAGCCATGCCTTTGTTATGAGAATCCCCCGGTCTAGGCTGTCATACACAAAAGATAGAAAATACAAACAAAGCAGCAAAGCAAAGCTTTTGCCGGCCCAAGCGCCAAATTGTTTGGAGAGCAGATCAAGTATCGTGCCATCAGGCATATTTTGCATGATCCTCACGATTATAAAGCTTGCTGCCAGACTAAAGGCAAATCCAATGGGGATCGCCATCCATCCGTCGGTTCCGCCTGCTTCCGCAAGATGTCTAGGAAGCGAGAGGATGGATACGCTCACTTGAATGCCTGAGATGATAAATGTGAATTGCATGGGTGTAATGAGTGTGTTCTCGCTTCTACTCATTGGTCCTCCTCCTTCTGAGTATGGGGGCCCTGTCTTTCTCTTTGCTGGGGCAGGCTGCTTGTTGGACGGTTTTTAAGAAGCCATATCGGTATTCTGACGAGGCTATCCTTCCAATCGGACAACCGTATCGGACCAAGCGGACTGCTATAAGGCATCCCTAACGACTTCAAGGTCAACAGGTGGGCAAGCATTGTCATCAAGCCGATAACCAATCCTACAAATCCGAATGTGGTTGCGAGAACCATCAATAAAAATCGGATGAGTCTTACGGCGGCTACCATATCGTAGTTGGGCAAGATAAACGAGGAGATAGCCGTGAATGCAACAACGATAACCATAATGTTGCTTATCAAGCCGGCTTGAACGACGGCTTGTCCTATGACGATACCGCCTACTATGCCCACCGTTTGCCCAATAGGCGCGGGCAGCCTGATGCCGGCCTCGCGCAGCATCTCCAGCGTGATTTCCATGAGAATGGCTTCCACGAATGGCGGAAAAGGAACCTGGCCGCGCGATTCCCCCAGTGTCAGCAGCAGCTTCATCGGAATAATCTCGAAATGAAAATTGACGACGGCGATATAAAAAGCAGGGAGAAAAGCCGCGGTGAAGAAAGCAAACAGCCTAAGCAGTCTGAGAAACGTAGCGATAGGCCAGCGGATGCTGTAGTCATCCGTGTTTTGAAAAAAAGACAGGAAGGTAACGGGAGCAATGAGCACACTCGGTGACCGGTCGACAACGACTACGCATCTTCCCTGCAGCAGCTGCGATGCGGCTGAATCCGGACGTTCCGTCGAAATGAACTGCGGAAATAAAGAAAAGGGATGATCCTCGATCAATTCAGACAGCTCGCCTGCAGTTAGAATGACATCAATGTCAACGTTTTGGATCCTTTTCTCCAATGCTTCCAATAGGTCCATGTTCGTGACATCCGCCAAGTACAATATCGTCACAATAGTTTGTCCGCGCCGCCCGACCGTGATTCGCCTCATCTTCAGCTCTCGATTAGCGATATAACGGCGAATCAATGCGATATTTTGCCCGCTTGTTTCCACGAAGCCTTGGTGTGAGCCTTTTAAAGAAGACTCAAGTTGAGAATCTTGAATATCCCGCTGCGGCCAACCCATGGTTCCCAGTGAATAGGCTTCGGTCCGCCCATTGACAAATAATATGCTATGCCCGTGCAGGAGCAGGGCTTCAATCCGCGCCCAGCTCGTCTCAAGTTCGAAATGACTAACGGTCATGATAAGGTCATCGCCAGGCTGCCCGCTGCCGGATTCAAGCTGAAGGGGGCGCAGAACGTCATGATTAATAATCGTGCTATCCGTCAGGCCGTCTATAAAAATTAAAGCAGCTTGCTCGTTCGTCTGCTTGATTGTTAATTTTCGGATAATTAAATCGGGTGTCTCGGAAAAAATGTCTTTGATTCTCGGCAAGATTTTCGTCAGCTCAGCGTCTATATGATCCGATAGGGGAGGAGAGACATTATCGAGCTGTTTATCCATGGGAAAGCGGCTCCTTTCCTTCGTGTATTTAACGCATCGCTCTTATTTTGCCACAGTTATCCATGGTTATTCATGGCACAGAAAATACCCCCTTGCTCTTTCGCAAGGGGGTATGCTTCATTTGCTGTTCCTTTTAATCTAGGTGCCGGCTTTAAACAAGGTGGCGATGGATCCGCCTTCGGTGATGATTTTGATTGCTGTGGCAAGCAGAGGCGACATCGGCAATACGATAAATTTATCGGAGCGTTCCTCGCCGATCGCGATCGTATCCGTAATGACGACCTCGCGAATGTTGGGATGGTCAAGCTTCTCGAGCGCGTTGGCGGAGAAGAGCCCGTGCGTTGCGCATATGTAAGAATCATGGGCGCCTCTTTTCTTAAGCGCCTCTACAACGTTTACGATCGTGCTGCCCGTATCGATCAAATCCTCGATAATGATTGGCGTCATGTCTTCAACATCGCCGATGATATGCGTAATCTCGGATTGGTTATGAGCAGGCCGATTTTTGATCATGATGGCGAAAGGACAATCGAGCAGGCCGGCAAGCTTCTCGGCCGTAGTAGCGCGTCCCGCATCGGGAGATACGACTACCGGGTTTTTAATCTTTTTGTTTCTTAAATATTCAATGATCAAATCAAGCGCGGTTAGATGATCGACCGGAATATCGAAAAAGCCTTGTATCGGATCAGCGTGCAGGTCGACCGTAATAATGCGGTTAGCCCCAACCGTGGTCAGCACATCCGCAACCATCTTAGCTGAAATCGGTTCGCGCGGCGCTGATTTTCGTTCTTGTCTTGCATAGCCGTAATAGGGCATGACGATATTGATCGTTTTGGCCGATGCGCGTTTTGCGGCGTCAATCATAACCAGCGTCTCGATCAAATGCTCGTTAACCGGATGCGAGAGCGATTGAATGATAAAAACGTCGCAGGTACGAATCGACTCCCCGTAGGATACATGGATTTCTCCGCTTTGCTGTCTCGATATGGCGACATTGCCGAGCGGAAGCTCAAGCTCTTTGCACAGCTCCTCGGCCAGTCGTTGGTTCGAAGTGCCGGAAAAAATTTTAACTTTTTGCATTTGTTCCTCCTTAAAGGTTTGCGAAGCAAACCTACTTCGTAAGCATTGGCTTAGGTTTGCGAAGCAAACCTACTTCGTAAGCAAATTTCATCTCTATGCGACAATCTTTGCTCAATCATAACAAACAAAACATTGGAGGACAAATGTTTGCTGTGCCTATAATCGTATTGGAACAAATAATGAAAGGTGATAAAGTAGAGTTTTGATATATTTATTGAAGAAGGAGTTGCAATCGTGCCTAATCACAGCCAAATACAATCCTTAAAGGCCAATCCTTCGGCGGACACGAAGCGGGTGTGGCTCATTCTGCTGCTCGGCTCGTTGTCTGCGTTCGGACCGTTGTCGCTAGACATGTACCTGCCTGCCCTGCCTCAGCTGGCAAAGGACTTCGGAACAAGCTCTTCGCTCGTTCAGCTCAGCTTAACGGCCTGTATGATCGGTCTGTCTGTCGGACAGCTTTTCTCCGGAACCTGGAGCGACATAAAGGGGAGAAGGCTGCCGCTGCTCATTTTTTTAGCCGTATACGCTCTATCCTCGGTATTATGCGCGATGGCGCCCTCAATCGGAATTTTAATCATTCTCAGGTTTATCCAAGGCTTTTCCGGTTCAGCCGGCATTGTTATATCCCGGGCGGTTGTCCGTGATTTGTATGAGGGTCCTTCGCTTACCCGTTTTTTTGCGATGCTGATGCTGGTCAACGGGGCGGCTCCCATATTTGCTCCCATTGCGGGCGGCCAACTATTAAGGGTAACGTCCTGGGAGGGCGTATTCATCGTGCTGGGCGTTTGGGGCGTGCTCATTTTTTTGGCCGTGCTGTTTGGCATGCCCGAGACGCTTGCGCCTGATAAGCGAATGACCGGAGGATTTCGTCAAACGATATCGACCTTCGGCATCCTGCTGCGCGACCGTTCTTTTATGGGCTACGCGCTGGCGCAAGGTCTCGTGATGGCGGCGATGTTCGCCTATATCGCAGGGTCGCCCTTCGTGCTGCAAAATATTTACGGCGTGACGCCGCAAGGCTTCAGCTTGTTTTTCGCAATAAATGGCTTAGGTATTATATTATTCGGACAGCTTACTGGCCGGCTTGCGGCTAAGGTGGGAGAGAATAAGCTGTTCGTCATCGGGCTGGCGATTGCAGCATCGGCAGGAACGGCGCTGCTAACCATGATTTTGCTCGAAGCGGCTCTGATCTATATTCTCGTTCCGTTATTTCTGGTCGTATCCAGCGTAGGCATCATCAGCACGACAGGCTTCTCGCTGGCGATGCAAAAGCACGGCAGCGCCGCAGGCAGCGCATCCGCCTTGCTAGGGCTCCTCTCCTTTACTTTCGGAGGCTTGATGGCGCCGCTTGTCGGCCTCGGCGGCAGCGCAAACGCGCTTCCGATGGGGATTTGGATTGCTGCCGCAGAGCTTGGGGCTGTGGCCTGTTATGTTCTTTTAATTAAAAAGCCGTTCAAAAAGCGGTAATCTTTATGGAAAGCTGTTCATCTGAAATAGAGGAATCTAGGAGGGGGCGGCTCTTTTTTTGCTGTTTGCCTAGGTGTATAATGTGTGGTTAGAAGGGGTGGGAGCATGTCCGCGGAGAAAAGGGCTTATGAGTTGGTCGCGTTGAAGGAAATCGCCGAGACGCTGAACAGTACCAACGACATGGAAGAAATGCTAAAAGACGTGCTTGCCAAGCTGCTCCAAGTAACAGGCTTTACGACCGGCTGGATCTTTATGATCGATCATCACAGCGAAGATTTAAGCGTGACTACACATCATTTACCGGAGGGGCTTCGGGCAAATAACCAAGCACTGATGTGCGGATCAGCATGCTGGTGCGTTGAGAGATTCAAGCAAAATAAGCTGGAGCAAGCGGTGAATATTATCGAATGCTCCAGAATTACATATGCGGTTAACAATGAGCTCGGCGATACGGAGGGTGTTTCCCATCATGCGACCGTGCCGCTTCATGCCGGCTCGGACCGATTCGGCCTTTTGAACGTCGCGCAGTCCGGGAAGGCGAAATTCTCGGAGGAGGAGCTGGCGCTGCTGCAAGCGGTAGCCTATCAAATCGGCACGGCGATTAAACGAATCCGGCTCTACCAGGTTCAGGAGAAGCATGCCCTTCATTATGCGAAGCTCGGCGATGTCATTCAAAAAATAAATGCCATACAGGATATTAACAATTTGCCGCTCCAGGCCGTTCGCTATATTGGCGATACCTTCAACTGGCAGCATGTTTCGTTATTTATGTACGAGCAGGAGCAATTATCGCTGCGGGCGCATTATACGGATAAGTGTGTCAAGAAAGAGTGGCTTTCGATGGAGATTGACCAAGGAGGGACGGTAAGCACCGCTTTCCGTGAGAATCGGATCGTTACCTTGTCGGATTGCCATCAAGTACCCAGCTCATCGTTGACGTCCATCGGAATTCCGCCGTTTTCCTCAGCCGTGGCGATTCCCCTTCGTATTCGAAGCAAGCCGATCGGCGTATTGTTTATCAGCAGCCAGCTGGGCAGGCAATTTGATGATTATCTCGAGGATTTTTTGTATTCGTTAGGGGATCATTTTACGCTAAGCGTGGAAAATTTGAGGGTGTATGAGCAGCGGCGCGAGCTGGCTCGAATGGAAGAGAGAAACCGGATGGCAAGAGACCTGCATGATTCGGTTATTCAAAAAATATTTTCATTATCCTTTCTCGCCAAAGGGGCGGAAACGGTTCTTGCAGGCAAAGAGCCGATCGTCGAGCGGTCCCTGCAAGAAATAAGGCAGCTGTCCCAAGAAACGCTGAAGGAAATGCGAACGCTGATCTGGCAGCTTCGCCCGGCAGGCTTAGAGCATGGACTGCTGACTGCGTTAAAGCAATACGGCAAGAACATGGGCTTAACGGTATTTGAACAGGTTGAAGGCGTAAGGGAGCTGCCCCGGGCAATAGAAGAGGCATTTTGGCGGATCGGGCAAGAAGCCATGAACAATGTAAAGAAGCATGCGGAAACCAATGTGGTTTACGTGCGGTTAGTTAAAACAGAGCAGGCTGCCAGCATAGAAATCAAGGATCAGGGCCTTGGGTTTTCACCCGAGAAACGAAAAGGTAAGCTGACGATGGGGATGCTGACGATGCGGGAGCGGGCGGAGACGCTGGGCGGCGAGCTGTCGATCAAAAGCGCGAAGGGGCGGCCCACTGTTGTAAAAGCTACGATCCCGGTCGCGACAGATATGGAAATGTGGAATGAGGAATGAGGAACAGCCGTGAAGATCAAAATATTATTGGTAGACGATCATCAAATCGTGCTAAAGGGCATTTCGTTTTTTCTCACGATGCAGCCTGATTTCGAATTGGTCGGGGAAGCCCACAATGGACTGGAAGCCGTCGAGAAGGCAGCCGAATTAAATCCGGATATCATACTGATGGATTTGAATATGCCGATCATGGACGGGATTGAAGCGAGCACGCGGATCGCCAAGCAAAATCCGGAGATCAAAGTGCTCGTTCTGACGAGTTTCTCGGACCGCAGCCATATTGTTCCCGCGCTCCAGTCCGGAGCAATCGGGTATATGCTGAAGGATGTAGAGCCGGATCAGCTTGCAGAAGCCATTCGCAGCGCTTATAAGGGGAACATCCAGCTTCACCCGGACATCGCGAGCGCGCTGCTTGCAGAGGTGGTACCGGAAAATGCTGCGGTGAAGGAGCTGCCGAGCCGGGAATTAATCGAACTATTGACTCCGCGGGAGCTGGAAGTGCTGCAGGAGCTTACCAAAGGAATGAGTAATAAAGATATTGCGCGAAACCTGACCGTGGCGGAGAAAACAGTAAAAACGCATGTGAGCAGTATTTTGAGCAAACTTAATATGACGGACCGTACGCAAGCGGCTTTATACGCGGTGCATTTAATGAAAGAACTCGAATAAAAAAGGTCGTAAGACTATAGTCGTAAGACTGAATCTCCGCCCTAGGCGGTTCAATATCACCTTTTTTTCGGTCTATTTACCGATGCTTCCCTCCTTAAAACTATATACAATAAAGGTACTTACAAAAAGTAAATAACATATTGTGGAGGGAAACAAATCATGAGTACAGTTTTATTTGTTAAAGCAAACGATCGCGGAATCGAAATGGGAACAAGCGTTAAGCTATATCACGCTTTTCTAGATAGCTACAAAGCCAGCCATCCTGAGGATGCCGTTATTGAGCTGGATTTGTTTAAAGAAGAATTGCCGTACTTGAATGCGGATATGATCAACGGTAACTTTAAAGCGGCCCGCGGCTACGACCTGACACCAGCAGAGCAAGCGGCAGTAGCGGTTTCCGATAAATATATCAATCAATTTCTTGCAGCGGATAAAGTCGTATTCGCATTCCCGCTTTGGAACTTCACGGTTCCGGCTGTATTGCACACTTACATCGACTACCTTTCTCAAGCAGGCAAAACATTCAGTTATACGGCTGAAGGTCCTGTCGGCTTGATTACAGACAAAAAAGTAGCGCTGCTTAACGCACGCGGAGGCATCTATTCCGAGGGTCCTGCAGCCGGCGCTGAAATGTCGTTCAACTTCATTCGCAACGTAATGGGCTTCTTCGGCGTAAAAAACCTGGAGAGCGTCATTATCGAAGGTCACAACCAATTGCCTGATCAAGCGGAAGCGATTGTTGCTGCCGGCCTTGAACAAGCAAAAAAAGTAGCTGCAAGCTTCTAATTTCAGCGGTAAAGCCAAGACAACCAGACATTCGTCTGGTTGTCTTTTTTGTATTAGGCGTTTTGTAAATAAAAAATGATTGACTCTTTAAGCGGATCAATGTTTATATTATATAGACCGATCGTTATAATCGAGGAGTGAATGGATGTCAGAAAAACAAAATACCAGATGCGCCATTCTTGAAACGGCAGCAAGGCTTTTTTTTACGCAGGGATACCATGCTACCGGTTTGAGCCAAATTATTAAAGAGAGCAGCTGTCCAAAAGGCTCTTTGTATTATTATTTCCCGAACGGCAAGGAGGAGCTGGCGCTGGAGTGCATAAACTGCACCCGTGATCTCGTCATCGAAAAGTGGAATCAAAAATTTTCCGCTTTTGAAGAGCCGGCGGAAGCCATACAGAATTTCGTTCACGATATGGCGGAGGATGCCGAGAAGTTCGATTTTCAAGGATATATGCCCTTTAGCTTCTGGATGGCGGTGGAAACCTCGTCGATCAGTGATACGCTTAGAGCTGCCGGACAGGATGTGTTTGCCGCTTGGCAGGCCGTCATCTCGGAAAGGCTTGTTAGTTATGGCATGGATGAGGCCAAAGCAAAAGAGATTGGCGTCGTCATCATTTCGCTGCTGGAGGGCGCGCTGATCCTGACGTTGACGAATCGGGATAAGCAGCCGCTGTTAAGCGCGGCAAAGTGCATACCCTACGTCATAAACCATTGTCCTTCTTTCTGAGAAGGCATAAATAAAGATAGATAGATATGGGAGAGTGGAATTTTTGCAAGCAACAATGGCAAAATCGCAGCAACAAACGGAACAGACCTATAAAGTATTTCCTATTATGATTTCCTTGCTTTTGGCCGGCTTCGTCGGCATGTTCAGCGAAACGGCTTTAAATGTAGCGCTTAGCGATCTAATTCAAGTTTTTAATATCACTGCGCCAACGGTACAATGGCTGACAACGGGCTATTTGCTCACGCTTGGCATCTTGGTTCCGGTATCGGGCTTACTGCTGCAATGGTTTTCAACGAGGCAGCTGTTTATAGCAGCGGTAAGCTTCTCCGTGCTTGGCACGCTTGTGGCGGCGCTCGCTCCGAGCTTTGATGTGCTCATGGCGGCACGCGTCATTCAAGCCATAGGTACGGCGCTTCTTCTGCCCCTGATGTTTAATACGATACTCATTATTTTCCCTGCCGAGAAGCGGGGAGCGGCGATGGGCATAATCGGGCTCGTCATTATGGTTGCACCTGCGGTAGGACCTACCATAGCCGGACTTCTCATCGAAAATTTAAGCTGGCACTGGATTTTCTGGCTGTCGCTTCCTTTCTTGGTTATAGCCCTTGTTTTTGGGATTTTCTATATGCAAAATGTCTCCACGATTACAAAACCGAAAATCGATGTGTTCTCGCTTGTATTTTCGACCCTAGGCTTCGGCGGCATCGTGTTTGCGTTCAGCAGCGCAGGTGAAGGCGAAGGCGGTTGGGGCAGCGCAAAAGTGATTACCTTTATGATTATCGGCATAGCCGCGCTTATCGTTTTTGCTATCCGTCAGCTGACGATGAAGCAGCCGATGATGAACCTGCGCGCCTTTAAGCATCCGATGTTCATAGTGGGAACGCTGATGGTGTTTATTTGTATGATGGTTATTTTAGCCTCCATGCTCGTTTTACCGATGTATTTGATCAGCGGGCTGGGTCTTAGTGCGCTTACAGCAGGTCTCGTCCTATTGCCGGGGGGACTGATTAATGGTATTTTGTCCCCGATAATGGGCAGCTTGTTTGATAAATTCGGTCCAAAATGGCTCGTTATTCCCGGACTCGTTATCGTAGCAGCCGTACTTTGGTTTTTCTCCGGCATTACGACGGCTTCGACGCTGGCGCTTGTCATCGTGCTTCATTCCTGCCTGATGATCGGAATTTCGATGGTATGGATGCCGTCGCAGACCAATGGTCTGAACCAGCTTCCGCGCGAACTGTATCCGGACGGCACAGCGATTATGAACACGCTGCAGCAGGTAGCGGGTGCCATTGGCACGGCGGTCGCGGTTAGCATTATGACCGCCGGGATGAACAGCTTTATGAAGAATGCCGCTGATCCGGCTGACCCTGCGAATGCGCCTCTCGCAATGACGGCGGGCATACAGGATGCGTTTATGTTCGCGATGGTCGTTGCGGTCATTGGCCTGGTTGTTGCATTTTTCATTAAACGGGTTCATGTAGAAAAGCAAAATAATAAAATATAAAGTTACGAAGCGTTATGATCTCAAAGCCGAACAGGATGGCTATGCCTGCTCGGCTTTTTTTTATTAACCTGAACAACATTGCGGCCGAATCGTACAAATCGACAGCCGCAGCTGATCGCTCAAGCTTCAATTGAGGCAGCACGGGCGATGCCGTTAGCTTGTTGCGATCGCTTATAGACAAACCCCCTTAATCCCGATATGATTGATTAAATAATCGAATATTTGTTAAGAGAAGGTGCAAGCAGAACGGGTTTTTGTTTGCTTAATAGGGAAGTCCGGTATCACGCCGGCGCGGTCCCGCCACTGTATGTGAAGAGCGTTTCTCTCAAAATGCCACTGTCTGACATAAGGATGGGAAGGTAGAGAAACGTGTTGACGCACGAGCCAGGAGACCTGCCTTTTCTTATTTGTTTCTCATTCTTCGGGGGTAAGAATGGAGAGCACAACGTTATGCATTGCGCATGATGTTTATTTTATTTGCAGTTGCAAATCTTTCATTCGATAAGCAGATCCCCTCTGAGCAGGGGATCTTTTTTTTGTTTTGCAGCCCCCAGCGGCATAACGAAGAAGCGTGACCGGTCAAAAAGAATTGAAAAAAGGAAGTAGGAAAGCAATGATGGCAAAGAACAGCAAACGATGGTTATTCAGCTTATTGATAAGCCTGCTGGTAATTGGAGCAATCGTCGGCTGCGCGAATCCGGAAACGAACGGAAATACGGCAAGCGAGCAAACGCAAGCAAGTCAAGCTCCGCAAGAGACAGCTGTTACGGATGATAAAGGCGGCATAGAGCCTAACGGCGGAAGCGATAGCGCGCAACCTGCTGATTCATCCCCGACTCTGGAACCAAAGCCAACGCCCTCTGCGGTCGCGGACAAAGACGAAGATGAAAATCCGGTAAAGGATGCCGCAAGCGAGAAACCCGCTGCGTCCGTGAAACCGGCAAAGCCGACGCTTTCCCCAGTACAGGGCGATCAGCAGGCGACACCTTTGCCAAAGCCGAATGCGTCAGAAAAGCCCGTCCAGACACCGTCTGCCTCACCGGGCGCAACGAAGCAGCCGATTAGTTCGGTTACGATATCGATCGTGGCGGACGAGAAAACGGGCACCGTGCTCGCGGCTACCGCCGTCGAGCTGCAGAAAGACGATACCGTGCTTGAGGTGCTGAAGAGAACGACCCGCAAAAACAAAATCCAAATGGAATACAGAGGCGTAAAGGCGGCTGCTTACATTGAAGGCATTGATAATTTGTATGAATTTGATCTCGGCGCAAAGAGCGGATGGATGTACCGGGTGAACGGCGAGTTTCCAAATAAAAGCGCGGGTGCCTATAAACTCAAGGACGGCGATGTCATTGAATGGCTGTATACCATCGATCTCGGCGAGGATCTGGGAGCTGAGGCAAAATGAACAATGCCTTCTTCTCCACTCATCCCATTACCAGCTTCTGCTATTATGCGGGTGTCATTGCCTTCGGAATGCTGTTATTTCATCCTGTTTTCCTCGTGGCGTCGATTGCGGCGCTTACGGGTATTATTGTCATTCATGGCGAAGGGAAGCGGCTGCTTAAGCTGCTTCCTTATTATGCGCTTATGGGCGGATCGGTTGCCGTTCTTAACCCGCTGTTCTCCCATCGGGGGAGGCATATTCTCTTTTATTTCATGGATCAGCCGGTAACGCTGGAAGCGATTTTGTACGGTGTGACGATGATGCTCTCGTTAATATGCATAATGTTAGCGTTTGTTTCCTTTCAGCAAATCGTAACCACTGACAAATGGATGTATCTGTTCTCGAGGGTCGCGCCGCGCACGTCGCTCCTAACCTCGATGTCGATTCGCTTCGTGCCGCTGTTCCTGCGCAGGCTGGAGCAAATTACGACCGTGCAGCGGATGAAGGGAGTAACCATTCACGAGGGCAGCCTCAAAAAACGCGGCAAGGACGGCATGCTGCTCGTTCGCGTGCTGTTGACCTGGTCCTTGGAAGAGGCGCTTCAGACAGCCGATTCCATGAAAGCGAGAGGGTACGGCTCTGCCAAACGAAGCTCCTACGTAATCTATCGGATGGATCGCAGGGACTGGTATGTGCTCGGATTTTTGATAGTGGCGGGGGCTGCCTGCGTTTGGGGCTGGATGCAGGGTTATGGGGTGCTAACGATCTATCCCCGTCTGGAATCGATGCATTTGAATCAGGGAGAAGGCTTCATCTTTGCTTGCTATTGTGCTTTTTTATTAACGCCAGCGGTTCTTGAAGGAATGGAGAGAAGGACATGGAAGTCATTCGAGTAGATCAACTATCGTTTTATTATCCCGATACGACAACGGCTGCAATCGATAACGTATCCCTAACGGTGAAGCAAGGGGAGTTTGTCGTCTTATGCGGAGCGTCCGGCTGCGGAAAAACAACCTTGCTCCGTCATATGAAACATGAGGCGCAGCCGACGGGAACGCGCTCGGGCACCGTGTTTTTTGACGGCCTGCCGCTTGCGGAGCTGCCTGCGGTAACCGCAGCAGAGCAGATCGGTATGGTTTTTCAAAACCCGGAAAATCAAATCGTTATGGACCGGGTATGGCATGAGCTGGCTTTTTCGATGGAAAATGTCGGTTATGGCCAAGCGGTTATGCGCAAGCGCCTGGCTGAAATGAGCCATTTTTTTGGACTGGAAGATCTGCTGCATAAGTCCGTGCATGAAATATCAGGCGGTCAGAAGCAGCTGATTAACCTCGCTTCCGTACTGCTGCTGCAGCCGAAGCTGCTGCTGCTGGATGAGCCTACCTCACAGCTGGATCCGGTAGCTGCGCGTGATTTTTTGCAGCTTATATACCGCTTGAATCAAGAGATGTCGATGACGGTCATTATTAGCGAGCATCGGCTCGAGGAAGTGATTCCGCTTGCTGACCGAATCGTTATGCTTGACGGCGGAAAGGTCAAATTCGATGCTGCACCCAGAGAACTGTGCCAATTGATCGGCTCCGCCGAAGCGTCAACGGATCTTTCGTATCTGCCGAGCGTGACCAAGCTTTATTTGTCAGCCGAGCCGGTAAGCCCGTCAGGACATGCGAAAGAAATCCCGCTGACCGTACGCGAGGGGAAGCAGTGGTTGGCCGGGTTAGGCGGAATTCAAACGCATCCTCCCGTGCAAGCGGAGGCACTGAGAAACACCCGGAACGACAAGCAGGAGCGGCTGCTCGCCTGTGAGGAGATGACGTTTAAATATGAGAAAGACGGCCCTGAGGTGTTGAAGAAGCTGTCGCTTCACGTATATAAGAATGAGTTTTTGGCGGTAATGGGCGGAAACGGCGCAGGAAAGACGACGATGCTGCAAATGATGGCTGGCTTGCTGAAGCCGCAGCGCGGCAGGCTGAAGAAAGAAAAAGATATAAAGGTCGGCTATTTAGCCCAAAATCCCTTGCTGTATTTTAGCTATGACACAGTCGAGGAGGAGCTTCAGAAGATGGCTGATTATGTGGAGCTTGGCCACGAACGGGAGAATAAAATTAACGGCATAGTGGCAGCCCTGCAAATTGCCGATATTTTGCCCAAGCATCCATATGACCTGAGCGGGGGAGAGCAGCAGAGAACGGCGCTTGCGCTGGTGCTGCTGGGAGAGCCGGATGTCCTATGCTTGGATGAGCCGACAAAAGGAATGGATCCCATAGCCAAGCAGCGGGCAGCCGAGCTGCTGCAGCAATTATGCCGATCAGGCAAAACGATTGTTATGGTTACCCATGATATCGAATTTGCGGCGGAGCATGCATCGCGCTGCGCGATGGTGTTTGACGGCGCGATTTCAGCCGAGGCGGCTCCGGCTCAGTTTTTTGGAAGCAATTATTTTTATACGACAGCCATTAACCGCACGGTGCGCGAGTGGCTGCCCGATGCGCTGACGACCGGGGATGTGATGGATCAATGGGTAAAATAAAGCTCTGGTTTTTAGCCAGCATCGCATTGTTCGTTGCGGCGATGGCGCTGTCCTCCGCTATTACGGATGAGCATTACCTCATGCTGAGCATCGTGCTTCTCTTCGTAACCATGCTTCCTTTTTTTGCGCGGTTCGAGAGAAGGAGCATCGAAGCACGCGAGATTGTTATCCTTGCGGTGCTTGCCGCTATTGCAGCCGTCAGCCGAGTTCCTTTTGCGCCGCTGCCGAGCGTTCAGCCTACATCCTTCGTTATTATAATCGCTGCGATTGTTTTCGGCGCGGAGTCAGGCTTTATCATCGGGGCGATAGCCGCCGTCGTCTCGAATATTTTCCTTGGTCAGGGTCCTTGGACGCCATGGCAAATGTTCTGCTGGGGTATGATAGGGGCCACGGCTGGCTGGCTGCGGCACACATGGCTTATAAAAACAAAAACAGGCTTGCTCGTGTTTGGGTTCGCATGGGGATTTTTGTTTGGATGGATTATGAATGTTTGGTTTATCATCGGCTTGCCGGACACCTTAAGCTGGAAGCTGATTGTTATCGCCTATATACAAAGCTTTTATTTTGATCTGGCGCATGCCTTGTCCAATGTGTTTTTCCTTGCGGTGTTCGGCAGCAGTTGGATCGCGATTTTGCATCGGTTTAAGAGAAAATACGGCCTACTCGAGTCATAGCTTTGGGGAAGCTCCCGCCAGGCCGTAATAAATGCTACAATGGTAGAAAAAACATGAGGGGAAGCAATCGGGCGCTTGGTAAGGGTATGCCCGGAAAACCGATGGATGAAACAGAACCTCTTGCTGTTAAGCTGTGCGCAAGCTGTAAGGAAACGAAGCCGCTCTCCGATTTTTTGCGTCGGACAGGCAGACGCTCCAGCACAGGGTCGCGCCGCGGGGCTTGCCGGGTTTGCCGGAAGGCGAAGGCCGCGGCGGACCCTTTACCTGCTTTAGCCGATCATGAACATAAAGCGATACAAAGAACAGCGCGGGCCAAAAAAACGCGTTCGCAGCCGCCTATGCCGACAATCCCGCTGCCGAATGACTCTGCCGCGCTCAAGCAGACGCGTCAAGGCACGATTTGGATGCGGGGCAAAACGGATAAAGGGCGTCGCTGGTATCAGGAAATAGAGCTGGAGCTTGCAGTCACGCTTGTCGATGAGCATGCTGCCGTTCTAGTAAACCGCCATACGATTCGGCGCTTGTTTAGCAATAAGGAGTTCAGGCGTTATATTTTGGAGAGAGATAACCATACCTGTTATTTTTGCGGCGAATTTGGTGATACGATTGATCATATGCTGCCTCGCGCTAAGGGAGGGCATACGACGCCTTTGAATTGCGTTTGCGCATGTCATGCCTGTAATCAATCCAAAGCGGATCAAGACATGCAGTCATTTATGAAAAGGGAAGACAGCATGACTTAATTGTAGTATTTAGACACAAGAAAAAAAGGTTATTCGTTAAGGCGTTCACCGCTTTAACGAATAACCTTTTTTACATGCATTAATTTCTTACCATAACCTCAGCCTGGATAAGCGTTTTTTCATAGCTGGTGCTTGGATTGAGAATTCGCCAAAGCATTTGATCTACGGCTCGTTTGCCGAGCAGCTCCTTATCAACATTTACGGTTGCCAAAAAGGGAATTTGCGGATGCGTATTGTCAAATCCTGTAAAAACAAGATTTTCAGGTATCTCCATTTCCATATTCCTCATCGTTTCCAAAGCGAATAATGCAATAATATCGTTGGCGCATACGAATACCTCAGGCAACCCATGCTCCAAGATAGCCGCTTTGAATGTATCGTGGAAGTTTTCGATCTCGGGTCCCATAAGCGAGGGGATCTGCTTTAATTCGATAGCATGGTCTTCAAGGGAAGAGCGGAATCCCAGATAACGTTCATAAAAGCTTTGTGCGTCTCTGATGTTACCTATAAACTGATAGTTTTTGTACCCTTTTGAAATAACCGAACTCATAATCTCTCTCATGCTGGATAGGTTATCCGTAAAAATCGAATCGCAATAAAAGCTGGGTTCATAATGATCGACCATCACGACTGGGATGCCTAGTCTTTTGATGTCTAACAAAACAGGAGTCGAAATTGACCCGACGGTTATAATTCCCATGATGGCTTCGGGATTCAATAGAGAGAACATGGAGTCACCCGCAGGTTCGGTTAAGGTTAAAATGTTAATGCCCTTCTGATTAAGCCTCAGGGAAATGCCGTTAAAGACCGGGCCCCAATATAAAGAATCGGTATTTTGATAACGTACATTCGGAAAAAGCACAAGAATCGTGCCTGACCAGCTCCTTGCTTCAATGTCAAGAAGTTCATTTGTAACGGGTGCGGCCTGTGCATCCTTAAAGTATCCGAGCTGTCCTGCCGCTCTTAATATGAGCTCTCTTGTTTGCGGGCTTACGCCTGATTTTCCGGATAATCCTCTTGATACCGCGAATTTGGACAGTCCGGTAAAATCGGCAATAGATTGAATGGTTACTTTACGTTTCATTATTGTCATCCTACCTTATTTTGTTTTTCGTCGTATGTGAAATGATAGCTAATGAAATGGATAATCTGCTTTTTTCGTTTGTAGATTTTCGTTTTGTTATTTTGTTATGTGATCTAATATAACGGGTTTTTTTAACGATTACAAGCGCTTTTAATGAACAATCAAACATATAATAACAATGATAAAATGTTATTTGTAATAACGAATTAAAAACAATTGACCATGTTTGTTTTTGATGATAAATTTGTTATGCATATTGATAACAAAACTAAAGAATAGTTAAGCGATAGGAAGACACATATTTTTAGGAGGACAAAATGAGAGAAACACAACTAGTGCTGGATAATTGGAAATTTAAGGCTTGCCAGGAAAAGGAATGGATGGAGGCAGCCGTGCCGGGCTGCGTACATACGGACTTACTGCGGAATGGCATTATCGAGGATCCTTTTTATGCAACGAACGAGCATGATTTGCAATGGATCGACAAAATAGACTGGGAATATGAAACACAGTTTGATGTCGCTGGTGAGGTGCTGCAGGCTTCTGCATTAGAACTCGTATTCGACGGTTTAGACACATATGCCGATGTCTATTTGAACGGTCAGCATGTGCTTTCAGCCGATAATATGTTCAGAACGTGGAAAGCCGACGTTAAATCGATCGTGACGGCTGCAAATAATCATTTAAGAATAAAATTCCGTTCGCCCGTGCAGGAGGATTTGCCGAAGATCGATAAGCTGGGCTATAATTTGCCTGCTTCAAACGATCAATCCGAGCTGGGCGGATTAGGCGCGCAGAAAATTAGTATTTTTGCAAGAAAAGCGCCTTATCATTACGGCTGGGATTGGGGTCCTCGATTTGTTACGAGCGGCATTTGGCGCGAAGCTAGACTGGTAGGCTGGTCCGAGAGCCGGATCGTAGACGTGCATGTCCAGCAGGACAGCGTAACGGCATCGCAAGCCAGCTTATCTGTCATCATGGAAATCGAGTCCGAGGAATCATGGAGCGGAACCGTAAGAATTAGCGCGGACGGGCAAGTTTGGGAGCAGGAAGCTGCTTTGGAGCAAGGAAGCAGCATCGTAGAAGTGAAAGCGGTTATTGAGCAGCCCAAGCTTTGGTGGAGCAGAGGGCTGGGCGAAGCCCATATGTATACCTTTACGGCAGAGCTGGTCAAGGAAGAAAAGGCTGTCGCGGCGAAATCCGTACGAACCGGCTTGCGGTCCGTCCGCTTAGTGCGCGACAAGGATGAAAAAGGTGCCAGCTTCTATTTCGAGCTGAACGGCGTGCCTGTCTTCGCTAAGGGCGCGAACCATATTCCAAATGACAGCTTTATCACGGATGTAACCGAGGAACGCTATAGGCATGAAATCGCTGCGGCAGCAGAATCAAACATGAATATGCTTCGCGTTTGGGGCGGCGGGATCTACGAGCAATCGGTATTCTACGAACTGTGCGATGAGTACGGCATCATGGTATGGCAGGACTTCATGTTCGCTTGCAGCATGTATCCGGGCGACGAAGCCTTTTTGGAAAATGTTCGGCTTGAAGCCATCGAGAACGTAAAGCGCCTCCGCAATCATCCGTCCATCGTGCTTTGGTGCGGCAATAACGAGATCGATTCGGCATGGGCCGAGTACGATGAAGACGGCGGTTGGGGCTGGAAGAAGGAATATACGAAGGAACAGCGTAAAGTCATCTGGTCTGATTACGAAGCAGTGTTCCATGACATCTTGCCTGAAGCGGTTGCGACATTTGCGCCCGGCACGCAATATTGGCCGTCATCGCCTCTTATCTCGTTGACCGGCGACATTAATCAGCACGCCCATCCGCTCTCCGCAGAAGGAGATATTCATTATTGGGGAGTTTGGCACGCGGTTGAGCCATTTGAGAATTACAATATAAAAGTCGGACGTTTCATGAGCGAATACGGCTTTCAATCCTTCCCTGAATACGATACGGTAATGACCTTTGCCACCGAGCAGGATTTGGCGCTGGATTCGAAAGTGATGCGCGCCCACCAGAAGAACGGCGACGGAAACCGGCTTATTAAAGAATACATGGATATTTACATGAATCAGCCGAAGGATTTCCCTGCATTTCTTTATATGAGCCAAGTCCTGCAAGCGGAAGCGATGAAAATGGCCATTGAAGCCCATCGCCGCAACATGCCTTATTGCATGGGAACGCTCTATTGGCAGATGAACGATTGCTGGCCGGTTGCTTCCTGGGCGGGTATGGATTATTACGGCAAGTGGAAAGCCATGCAATACTATGCGAAAAGAAGCTTCGCCGATACGATGCTTTCATTTGACCGCACGGATGACGGAGTGGTGAACGTACACTTGGTTACCGATTTGCTGACGCCGATTAAAGGCGAGCTTAGCCTAAGGCTTTATGATTTTGCCGGCGCACTTATTAAGGAGACTTCGGCTCTTGTTTCCATGGATGGCAATCATGCAGCCGTAGTCAGCTCGATCAACGAGCAGGAATGGCTGGACGGATACGAAGCAGGCAGCGTTGTGTTGTATGCTGAGCTCGTGCAAAACGGCCTGCTCACGGATAACAAGACTTATTATTTCGCAAAAGCAAAAGACCAGAAGCTAACGGACAGTGTCATTAGCATCACGGAAGTTGAGGGCAGCAACGGCACTGCCTTTACGTTTGCTGCGGATGTTCTCGCCAAGCAGGTATGGGTCACAGCGGAACATGAGGGCAAGTTCTCAGACAACTTCTTTGATCTTATTCCGGGTGTGGCGAAAACGGTACAGTTCACGCACCGAAATGAAGGCGAAGCCGCAGGGAAACGAGCTGCTGCCGGCAAGGTACAGGCTCGTTCCATGATTGATTTTTTGGCTCGCTGAGCTTGTTGCGGATGGTGATTTTAACCCGCAGGTAAAGGTGTATCGCTGCAATGAATTAGCCTTGACGAAACGGTATAGAATTTCAAGCAAAAGGGGCCCCATATAGGATGGGCCTCTTTTGTATTTGTATGCATGACAAATAACATCATTACTTTACCGCGACAAAGGATTAATGTATTATAGTGATAAAGGTTTTTATTCTGTTGATGAAGGTGATTCTATTTATGCAAGAGAATATCGAGGTTCGCGCACGTAAAGCAATCGAGCAGCTAAAGCCGTACTCGCCCGGGAAGCCGATATGGGAGGTGCAGCGCGAGCTGGGTTTGGAGCGGGTAATCAAGCTTGCTTCCAATGAAAATCCATTGGGACCTTCTCCCAAGGCCATATCGGCAATGCAGGCTGCGTTAACGGAGCTTCACAGGTATCCGGATGCTCAAACCTTGGGTTTAAAGCAAACCCTTGCGCTTCATTATGACCTAAGCCCGGAGCAAGTTTTGGTTACGAATGGCGGAGATGAGCTCATCACTCTCGTTTCAGAAGCGTTCTTGGATGCCGATGATGAAATTATCGTCCCTAGCCCAACATTTAGCGAATATGCATTCGGCGCTCAAATCATGAATGCCAAAATTGTCGTTGTTCCATTAAGAACGGACTTTCAATATGATTCGGAGGCGATCCTTGCAGCCGTGACGGATCGTACAAAAATAGTGTATCTATGCTCGCCCAACAATCCGACGGGCACTTTTTTGCCCAAAACGGAGCTGAAGCATATTCTCGACTCGCTTCCCAAGCGGGTGCTTGTTGTGCTTGATGCCGCATACAGTCACTATGTTACAGCCGAGGAATATTCCGACGGAACTGAATTTGTCCGGGCAGGCTATCCGCTGGTTGTATTAAAAACTTTTTCCAAAATATACGGTCTTGCCGGCGTAAGGATCGGTTTCGGCATTTCACAGCGATCGATCATCCAAAGCATTTTGAAGGTTAAGGAGCCGTTTAACGTTAACGCATTGGCTCAAACGGCGGCTGCAGCGGCGGTGGGTGACGAAGAGCATGTGCGGCGGTCACAAACGCTTGTTTTTACGGAGCGGGAGCGATTGTACAAGGCTTTTGATACGATGGGCATCAGCTATACGGAGAGCATGAGCAATTTTGTGCTTATGGAAGCGGGGGAGAAGTCGGGTATTATATATGAAGAATTAATGGCTAGAGGCATTATCGTCCGGCACGGAAAAACATGGGGATTGCCGCATCATTTGCGGATTACGATCGGAACGCCCGAAGAGAATGAATATTTCCTTTCTGCGCTAAACGATATTTTGGAAGCCATAGCTTAAAAAGAGCAGCCTGTCCGGGAAAAATCCTGAACAGGCTGCTTTAATTATCATGAAGCTTCTTGCGTTATTAACATTTGTTTAGCCGGTAAATTCTTGTACCCATGAGCCGTTAAAATGAGCGACACCTATTTTTGAGAAGCTATTGTTCAAAATGTTGGCTCTATGCCCCGGGCTGTTCATCCAATCGCTCATGACACGCTCTGCAGTCGGCTGGCCTTTGGCGATATTTTCGCCAGCATAGCTGTAAGTAATGCCAAATTGCTTCATCATATCGAAAGGGGAACCGTAAGTCGGCGAATTATGGTCAAAGTAATTATTGTTGGCCATATCCTTTGCCTTTACCATAGCCATATTCGCAAGCGGGCCATCCATGCTTAAAGCGCCTAAGCCTGCTTTGGACCGCTCGGCATTGACGAGCTGAAGAACCTGTTTTTCGAAATCGCCGACGGCAGCGTTTTGTCCGCCCGGATTTGGATTAGCCGGGTTTTGAGGAGCCGGTTTCTGAGTTGTGGGATTTTGCGTATTTGGGTTCTGTGCCGGCGGCTGCTGAACGACCGGATACCGCGTTGCCGGATTTTGGACTTGAATATCGCCAAAAATCCAATCCGGGAAAGTGAATTGCGAACCTTTCATCGATGATAACGGTTTTGCCGCATTTGGCGTAGTGATGGATGATGCACGCGTAATAAGAGGCGCAGCGGTAACTACAGGCGTTTTGATTCGATTGTAATCAAGGGCATTTTGTTTGTGTACGGTGTTTGGAGTCGTATCGGCGGCCGAACAGCCTGTCACAACTAATAATGCCGCGATTGCAATGTACTTTTTCATTTAAGGACACCTCGGTTATTAGGATAAGTGCTTGCCACGCCTTTTATAATCTCCCGACACCTTAGCTGTTATCCCGTGTAAAAATAAATGTTTATGGATTTTGCTTGATCACTTGCTTATTCCAAAAGCCTATGGTATATTGTTAATACAAATAACAAATTTTAACCTTGAATTCACATATTGAAAAGGGTTGTCATTTGTATAATGATACTTTTCTCAATGTGTGATTTTTAGTTTTTCTGGAAAAAACATGTTAAAAAAATTATTGGAGGTTTTTATAATGGAACAAGGTACAGTGAAATGGTTTAACGCAGAAAAAGGTTTTGGTTTTATCGAAGTAGAAGGCGGCAATGACGTATTCGTTCATTTCTCCGCTATTCAAGGCGAAGGCTTCAAATCCCTTGACGAAGGTCAACGCGTTGAGTTCAACGTAACTCAAGGCAACCGTGGACCACAAGCAGAAAACGTTGTAAAACTGTAGTATTTACAGTTCGAGAGTCCTTAACAAAAGTTAAGGGCTCTTTTTTATTACAAAGGAGGATTAATCAATGTATTTTCGCAGAAAATCGTTAGAAGATCATCCTCAAGAAAACACAATCATCTGGACTTGCGGGAACGAAAGTTGTACAGGCTGGATACGCGATGACTTTGCATTCGATCATGTGCCAGCGTGCTTTCAGTGTCATTCTGCCATGGTTAGAAGCGAGAAGATGCTTATCTCGTTAAACAATTCGAATAAAGACATGAAGTCTCTAAAACCTGGTAAATTAATTTCCTAAGCACATCATGAAAAACAGCAAAAAGGCCGTTGTTTCGGATTCTCGAAACAACGGCCTTTTTTCATTTTTAACGAAGGTTCGTGATATTTACTTCCGGATTAACGTCTGCTTCATAATCAATGCCGTCGGTTTCAAAGCCGAACAGCTGGAAAAATTCCCTGCGGTAACCTTCAAGATCAGAAAGGTTATAAACATTTTCGGTAGAAAGCTTAGCCCAAACCTCCGCTACCTCCGCCTGAATCTCTGGTCTCATTTCCCAATCATCGACACGGATCAACCCTTTTTCATCGACAAGCGTTTCGTTCTTTCCGTACAGACGCTCGGAGAAGAGACGGTACATTTGCTCGATACAGCCCTCGTGAATGCCTTTTTCCTTCATCACTTTGTAAAGCGCTGAGATGTAGAGCGGCACAACGGGAATAGCCGAGCTGGATTGTGTCACCAGAGCTTTGTTGACGGACACGAAGGCGCGGCCGCCGTTTGTGCTGAGCTGCTCATTCAAGCGCTTAGCGGTTGCTTCCAAATCATTTTTCGCGGCGCCGATCGTCCCTTCACGATATACCGCATGAGTAATTTCGGGTCCGATATAGGAATAGGCAACGGTCGTTGCGCCTTCAGCAAGCGCGCCCGCTTGTACCAGCTCGTCGATCCACATTTGCCAATCCTCGCCGCCCATAACGGCAATCGTTTGGCGAAGCTCGTCCTCGGTTGCAGGCTCGATCGTAGCTTGCGATACCTCTCCGCTGTGGAAGTTAACGGTTTTGTTCGTATACGTGCCGCCAAGCGGTTTAATGACGGATGAGAAGGTCTCGCCCGTTTTTGGATGCGTACGGCGTGGGGAAGCGACGCTGTACACGACAAGGTCGATTTGACCGAGCTCTGTGCGAATCAGGTCAATCGTTTTTGCTTTGATCTCATCAGAGAAGGCATCTCCCACGATACTGAAGGATTTGCGGCCCGCAGCAGCGGCAGCTTCCTCAAACGCCGCGGAATTGTACCAGCCGGCAGAAGCAGTACGAGCGCCTTCTGCAGCTTTGTCGAAGTAGACGCCAATCGTGTTAGCGCCTGCTGCGAATGAGGAAACGATACGTGAAGCAAGGCCGTAGCCTGTCGAGGCGCCGATTACTAATACGTTGCGGGGGCCTGTGATGCTCGGCTGCGCGTTAACGTAATCAATTTGGCGCTTCACCTGCTCAGCGCAGCCCTCCGGATGAGCAGTCGTGCAAATGAAACCGCGTGTTTTCGGTTGAATAATCATATTAGAATATTCCTTTCTTTAATGGAATTTGCAATGATGCGTTATGTAACGGGACAACTCTATCCCATTTTACCGACTTTTGCAGCAGAAGGGAAGTTCTTGGCCTGCAGCAATAGTATTTATTTGCTTGGAATCATAGGATTTGCCATAAACAAATAAGCGCCAAGATAGCAGCTCTGCTTCTTGGCGCTTATTTATGCGGAAATTATCGACGACCTGAGATCTGCTGCTCTGCCATTTGAACGAGCCGGCGAGTAATCAAACCGCCGATGGAGCCCATATCGCGCGTAGTCATATTGCCGTAGTAGCCGTCTTGCGGAAGTTGAATGCCAAGCTCTTGGGCAGCTTCAAATTTAAGCTGCTCCAGCGCTGCGCGTGCTTGGGGTACAAGAAGTTGATTTGTCCGGTTTGCCATCTTTTCTCAGCCTCCTTCTTGAGATTATTATGCATAAGCAACCAGGAGATTATTCACCATATCCACCTTAATTTACCGCCGATTTTCGGAGTAGGTTCATGCTAAAATGGATACACGGAAGGAGGTGCCGGTATGTTTGTGAAGCCTATGCTTTTAACCGAGCACGATAAGCCTTTTGACGACGACAATTATCTGTTTGAGCCGCTCATTGACGGACACCGTTTGCAGCTATCCTTTATTGGAGGCAAGCCGAAACTATATACCAGGCACAGCAATGAAGTGACGAGTCAATATCCTGAGTTACATAATGTACCTTTGCGAGAGCCAGCCGATGTTTTGTTCGACGGCGAGGTGGCTTATGTAAATCCAGCTACGGGTGCTTTTGAGTTCCATACCCTTCAAGAACGCTACCGCATGAAAAAAGAACCGAGAATCCGTGATGCGAAACGTTCGATGCCCGTATTATTTTTTGTGTTTGACCTTTTATATTACAACGGTGTGGATCTAAGACAGCATCCGCTGCTCGAGCGCAAGCAGCTGCTTAGCTATATTTTGGAGGACAACGATTATTTCAAAAAGATGCTGTATATCGAGCGGGAAGGCTCGGCTTTGTACGAGCTTGTGAAAAACTCCGATTTAGAGGGCGTTGCCTGCAAGCGCAAGGATAGTACTTACTCCGAAGGCCGTAAGGACAGCTGGCTTAAGGTAAGGAATGCGGAATATAAAAACTTAGCAATGAATGCAAATCGGGAAAGCTTTTTTGTTTCATAGCCCGTAATTTATTAATGGAAATATTAATTTATTCTTAGACTGTTAATGACGAGGATACGACTTGAAAAGGACCTTGCCGGCTTTTGCCGAACGGGTCCTTTTTTCTGTTTCTGAGCGTATGAACCCACATGAGAATGCTTGTAAATCAGCTAATACTGCTAAGTTTTGGATGTTTTTTTGAGAATTTTCTATTGACGTTATGCAGGCGGTGTCGGTACAATATAATCGTTAACATTATTGGTAATCGGTTAATAATTATATTTTCCTTGTTGTTATTAATGTTCAGCTCATGAGTAAGACTGAGATTTTTTTTGATACAAATGAAAGCGCTTATCTAACATTCGGCACAGTGAAATGAGGTGGGAGAGAAGAGAAAGGATTTATGAGATAAAGACATGTATGTCCTAAGGATTATCAACGCTAATTGGAGACGAAAGGGGTTATACGAGGTGAATAAATCATTAAACAAATGGGTCGCCATGGCCCTCACAGCTGTCATGCTAGTCCCTGGTCAGCTCGTTATGGCTACAGGCGGGAGCGCGGAAGCCGAGCCTGCCGTCAAAGAAAACACATTGCAAAATATCATAAAGTCGGATATATATGGCCACTGGGCGGAAAAGGATTTTAATTCCTGGTATGAGAAGCAGTTGATTAAAGGTTATGGAGACGGGAATTTTAAGCCAAATCAAGCGATTAGCCGTGCGGAGTTTATGACGCTGATCAATCGGGTTTTTAATTTCGTGGAGGAAAAAGAGGTATCTTTCTCTGATCTTACCTCATCCAGCTCATTTTATACCGAAGTAAAGAAAGCGGTTGCAGCAGGTTATTTATCCGGCTACAGTGACGGAACCATTCGGCCGAACGCGCCGATAACCCGTCAGGAGGCTGCCGTTATTTTATTTAGAGCCTTCCAAATGAAAGAGTCAGGGACAGATGAGATCGTACTTACCGATACAGCTGGCCTGCCGGCATGGAGCAAGGAGGCCGTAGAAACCTTTGTAAGCGAAGGATATATTACTGGCTATGACGATCATACCTTTAGGCCTGCCAATAAAATCACAAGAGCGGAGGCGCTTCGGCTTGTGAACAACATCTCGGGTGAGATATTGACCCAAGAGGGAACGTATACCAGCCTTAAAAGCAAAAACGTGATCATCAACAAAGCGAATATTACGTTGAAGGATACGGTAATCGAAGGCAATCTCTACTTAACCGAAGGCATTGCGGAAGGGGATGTCACTCTCGACAAAGTAACCGTGAAAGGCAGCATTCAGGTGAACGGGGGCGGACAGAACAGCATTAAAGTTAACGATTCGGATATCGCGCAGATTTTTGTAGATAAGAAAAACGGGAAGCTGCGGATTTTGACGCAAGGCACGACTGCAGTCGGCCAAGTATTCGTCTTATCCGGCGTTAAGTTAGAGGAAGAAGCGTCATCGACCGGCACGGGCTTCAGCAAGGTTATTATCGACCAAGCAGCAGGTACCAATGCAACGATTGCGCTTGCGGGCAATTTTGATGAGGTTGAAGTTTCCGCGTTAACTTCTCTGACGATCCAAGTATTAAAAGGCATCATCAGCAAAATGATTTTAGAGCAGAAGGCTTCCTTGCATGTTGATGAAGCTGCTGAAATCAAGGATATCGTCATTCAAGTGGACGGTAAAATCAAGGTTACGGGCAGCGGGAAGGTGTCCAGCGATTCGCAAAACGGAACGAAGCTGGATCGCGATTCAACACCGGCTGTTCCTAGCCAAATGCCGGCGCCTACGGCCGTGCCGACAGTCACGCCGATTCCTACGGCTACGCCTGCACCAACGGCATCACCGGCTCCCGTATTTCAGAACGTATCTGTACATGATCCGTCGGTCGTTAAAGTTGATGGCACTTATTATGTATTCGGCTCGCATTTGGCTGCTGCCAAATCGACGGATCTTATGAGCTGGTCATTAATAGATTCCGGCGTGACCGAAACGAATAAATTGTTTAAAAGCGCAGAGAGCGATGTCAAAAAAGAGCTGGCTGAAGCGCTCGGATGGGCAGAAACCGATACGCTGTGGGCTGCTGACGTTATTCAATTGGCAGACGGCAAGTTCTACATGTACTACAACGCATGTAAAGGGGATCAACCGCTTTCCGCATTGGGCGTGGCGGTAGCGGATAACATTGAAGGCCCATACGTCAATAAAGGGATTTTCCTGAAGTCAGGCAAGGGCATCAGTGCAGACGGTACAGCTTATAACGGCACACAGCATCCGAATACGGTGGACCCGGATACCTTCTTTGATAAAGAAGGCAAGCTGTGGATGGTATACGGGTCTTACTCCGGAGGCATATTCATTCTTCAAATGGATTCGGAAACCGGCTTCCCGTTAGCGAATCAAGGCCATGGCAAACGTCTGATGGGACAAAACCACAGCCGGATCGAAGCTCCGTACATTCAATATAATCCGTCTAACGGCTACTATTATTTATTCGTTACGTTTGGCGGCCTGGATGCGATCGGGGGCTACAATATGCGGATATCCCGTTCCTTGAACCCAGATGGACCCTATGTCGACTATGAAGGGCAGGATATGATCGATGCCCATGGATCAACAGGCACATTTTTTGAGGATACGGCCATTGCGCCCTACGGCGTGAAGGCATTCGGCAACTTTATTTTCAGCAACCTCAACGGGGAAACAAACTTCCCAACCTACGGTTATGTATCTGCGGGGCATAACTCGACCTATTATGACGAGGCGACGGGCAAGTGGTTTAACATTTTCCACAGCCGATTCCCGTTCCGCGGGGAGGGCCATGAGGTTCGCGTGCATCAGATGTTCGTGAATCAGGACGGTTGGCCGGTAGTCGCTCCGCACCGTTACGGCGGGGAGACGATCGCTAAAATTACGGAAAGCGATGTCGTAGGCGCTTACCACTATATTAAGCATGGAAAAGAGATTACGAAGGATATTAAGCCTTCTGTTTATGTCAAGCTTCTGGCAGACGGTACGGTTGCGGGAGCTGTGACTGGCTCATGGGAAATCGAAGGCGATTATTTTGCCAAGCTTACCGTAAATGAAACGGTTGATAACCAAGCAGTGCAAACGACGTACAAAGGCGTGTTTATCCGTCAATGGGATCCTACCTCGGAAGCTTATGTCATGGCTTTCAGCGCTTTGTCGGGCGAAGGCATTTCGGTGTGGGGCAGCCAGCTGGAACAGCTGTCTGATCAAGAGATGGTGACGAATGCTGCCAATATATTGACGATTGGCGATACGAGCCGGGTGTATAAGGATATCGTGCTTCCCGCTAAGGCTGCAAGCAATTGGCCGATTACTTGGGAATCCTCCAATTCTGCTGTGGTAAGCTCCAGCGGGGCGGTCACGCGTCCGGATGCGGGCGACGGAAATGCTGAGATCCTACTTACGGCTACTATTCATATAGGAAGCGCCACAGCAAACAAGACGTTTACGGTTAACGTACAGAAGCAAAGCGATGATGCTTTAGCTGACGGATTGGTTGCGCAATACGATTTTGAGGATACTTTGAATGAAGCTGCTGACAGGTCCGATACCGGAGTGGTAACGGGCAATCGAATTAATAATACGGGCGGGGAAATCGCTTATGTTGAAGGATCGAGCGGAAAAGGCAAGGCGGTAAGCTTAAACGGCTCGACAGGCGTGCGTTTGCCGGACGGTTTGATTTCTACGAATGAATATACGGTGTCTATGTGGCTTAATCCGGTGGAGGCAGCAAACCTTGCCCCTGCCTTCTTCGGCGCCCAAACGGAGGAAAGCTGGATCAGCTTCTTGCCGAGAGGCCATGATTTCGCGACAAATAATACGATGCTCTGGGCAGGTACGGCATGGTTTGATGCCTCGACCGGTATGAAAATAAACTTGGGCGAATGGACGCATGTCGCTTTTACCGTTCAGAACGGTGCAACCAAGGTATATATCAATGGCGTTCAAAAATATAGCGGAACGGGCATGACAAACATTTTTAACAACAAACAAAGCGTGTTTGCGCTTGGCGTCAATTATTGGGATACGCCTTATAAAGGCCTGATCGATGAAGTTCGTATTTATGAAATGGCGTTGAATGCCGAAAAAATCGGTTGGCTGGCATTTGGTGAGCCGGATTCTTCCGTGTTCGTTGATGACATTCAATTTGGGGCTCCCCAGAAGACGTTAGCGGTGGGCACGAATTATACGCCAGAAACGACTATTCTGCCTGTGAACGCCGCGAATAAAACGGTGATTTGGTCATCGGATGATTCCGGCATAGCTGCCGTTGATGAAGCAACAGGACAGGTAACAGGAGTTGCGATTGGAACGGCTACAATTACGGCTGCGGCAGCGGATGACGGACATCATACCGCTTCCTATACGGTCCATGTAACCGATGGCGATTTGGCGCATTACGCTTTCGAGAGCAATCTCGCCGATTCGTTGGACCGCGCGCCAGCCGGATTGATAACTGGCAACCGTATTAATAACATGGGCGGGAACATCACATACGAGACCGGCATTGCGGGGGCGGCGGCCGTACTGGACGGAAGTTCGGGCATACGGCTGCCGGACGGAATAATTAACGGGAATGTATATTCCGTATCCATGTGGCTGAACCCGGCTGAGGCAACAAACTTTGCGGCTGCTTTCTTTGGGTCCCGCACGAACGAAAGCTGGATCAGCCTTGTACCGAGAGGTCCGGGCAATCATGATACGATGCTTTGGTCGGGAACTGCTTGGTATGACGCCAGCGCCGGGCTGAAGATCAATCTTGGTCAATGGACGCATGTCGCGTTTACCGTAAATAACGGAACGGCCAAGGTTTATGTCAACGGTGTCCAAAAGTTTTCCGGAACGGGCTTTCCGAACGTGTTTACGAATGAGAGCGGTGTATTCGGGATTGGTGTTAACTATTGGGATACGCCTTACAAAGGCTTAGTGGATGAGCTAAAAATCTACAACAAGGCGCTCACGGCTCAACAGGTGGCTGCTGATTTTTCAATCGGTAACATGGTTTCGCTTAATCTTGACGCAAAATCGCTGAAAGTAGGCGAGCAAGTAACTTTAACGGCGAATCGCCCTGTTACATGGGGCTCTAGCAACGAGGCCGCAGCTGTCGTTGATTCTAACGGAACGGTGACCGCAGTATCCGCCGGGAATGCCGTAATTACTGCTGCATCGATTTCAGATTCCACTCAAAAAGCGACCGCTTCGATTACGGTAACCGAAGCTTCGTCAGGCTTCGATGAAGCTGACGGCTTGCTCATCAAGCTGGATTTTGACGGCAACGTTAACGACAGCAGCGGAAACAACAAAAACGCAGTGGTCAAAAATAACCGGGTAGAATATGTTGCCGGCCGATCGGCTAATAATCAAGCCGCTCAATTTTTGAAGGCGGAAAGCGGTTCGGCATTTGACAATATTCCGGTAAAGCTGCCGGATAACCTCATTTCTGGCGATCAAGCCTACACGGTGGCGGCATGGGTGAAATGGAACGGCGCTGCACAAAGCTGGGCGCAGGCCTGGTCGAGTATTTATTTTAGCGATACGTTTGTGGCTGCGAATAGTCCCTTGAATTATTATTTAAATTTAGGATTGAACGGTACAAACCAGTTGTTTATCAGTCAGCCTGTAGCAACAACCAGCAACCCGTTGCCAGTCGGCGAATGGGCCCATGTGGCGATGACGGTAGTGCCTGGCGGGAAAACAACGCTATATTTAAACGGTATCCAGGCAGCTCAAGCCGATTCCGACATCAGAACAACGCAGGGCTTTAACGAGCATTTTATCGGAGGGAACTTCTGGGATCAGAACTTTAACGGTGCTATGGATGAATTCCGGATGTATGGAAAAGCATTGAGCTCAGATGAGGTATCGATTTTGGCGGGAGCCGCAAATTAAAAATAAAAACGGCATGCCGGTCATCAAATGATCCGCATGCCGTTTTTTTATATCATTTTACTGTTCAAATGTTCTGAAACTTGCAATACTAGATAATAAAATGTTGAACAATTGTCCTAGCAGGAGGCTATATGAATTTTTTGTTCGACCCGGTTAAATTTGATGGACAGACGATGCTGTGGTCGCATGCCGTTAAATCAGAGGCGGCTTACCCCGGCTTTTACCATTGGCATCAATGCATGGAGCTGCTGTATGTGCATGAGGGAGAGGGAAGCGTTATCGTGAACCAGCATACTTATGAAATGCGCCCAGGCATGCTGTTCTTGTTTCAACCCTTCCAATTGCACAAGATATTTGCCAATGTGAGCAAAGACACGCCGTATAAACGTACGATCGCGTTTTTTGACCCGTCCGTATTTGCGGAAAGCCTGACACACTTCCCTCTTCGTCACAGCCTGTTTATGAAGCTTTGGCAGGGGAGATCGACAGGGCCCGCCTTCGATTTAACGCAAGAAATCCAGCAAGTGGAGGACGGGTTCTCAAATTACGATGAGATAAGCAAGCAGGGAAGAGGCCAAGAACAGGAAGAGGTGACGCTGCTGCTTCTAGAGCTAATGGGCCGCATTCATAAAGCAAACGGCCGCGTACAGCATCAGGAAGCAATCGAAACGGACGGAAGAGCATTGCGATATTCGGAGAAAATCATGCATTGGATCGAAATGCATTATGCCGAAGAAGTTAGTCTGGATCAGCTGGCGGAATGGCTGCATTTATCGAAATTTTATGTATCGCGTGTGTTTCATGAGGAAACGGGAAGCCATATTACGGATTATTTGACCGCAAGGAGAATTAAGCAAGCAAGCAGGCTTCTTCAATCGACGACGCAATCGATAGAGCAGGTTGGTATAGCGGTCGGATATCCGAATGTTTCATATTTCATTCATATGTTTAAGAAGGTAGTAGACGTTACGCCGTTAAAGTATCGTCAGCGGCATGTAGCGGCCTTGAAATAAAGTTTCCATCCACAATGAAAAGCAAAAAGCTGCTGCCGCAAGGAGCGGCAACAGCTTCAAATATGCGCGTCGTAAATAAATGACACTAGCTTAATACACGTCTTGCCGTTACGTACTTCTTAGCCCAATAGCCTGTATTGAGGCTTGTAACCGTAACGCCTTTGCTCGTGGAGCTGTGAATAATTTTGTTATTGCCTGCATAAATGGCTACATGGCTGATCGACTTGCCGTTTGTGTTGAAGAAAACAAGATCGCCCATGCTTAAAGAGCCTTTAGCAACCTTCTTGCCAACCGCAGCTTGCGCTACAGAGGTGCGTGGAAGGGAAACATCAAGTCCTTTAAAGAGAAATTGGGTGAAAGATGAGCAGTCAAAAGCGTATGTAACGCCTGCTGGTGCACCGAATTTATAAGGTGTTCCGAGGTATTGTTTACCGGTAGAAATAAGGTTGATGGTAACGGGCGTTGCTGCATGCGCTTTAGGCGCAAAAGAGCCAAGTGAAATTGCCGACATGACGATCGCGCTGCAAATGCCTGCTTTGGCAATCGATTTCAAAAAGTGTGATGTTCTCATGCTGTCAGGATGTCCCTCCGCGTTTCGTAATATGTATATGACTATAACACATCTGAAACAGGCGGAATTTCCACATGAGAGCGAATGGTTAGATGTTATAAGGATTCTGAGCGATTATGAGAAATAAATGAAAAAATATTAATAAATTATGGATTGCAACATTGGTTAAGGCATGTTTACGCCTCGGGCGCTTACGAGCAGCGAGTACCATTGCTCTCTCGTCATGATCTCAGATTGGCGCACGGCGTCTTTGCAAGCTATAATACGCTCAGGATTAACCGTGCCAATAACGGGCTGAATGCGCGCCGGGTGCTTCATTAGCCAAGCTAGCACGACGGATTCTGGCGTTGTTTCGTTCTCGTCAGCAATTTGTTTAACCATTGCGGATGTCTGGATCTCCGCTTCGGTTGCATTCTCCGAAACCCTTCCCGAAAACCTTCCTTGCGCAAGCGGGCCCCAAGCTTGGATTTGAATGTCTTCCATTTGCATGAATTCCATTAAACCCTCAGCAAAATTATCTTTTAAGCCAGCCTTTTGGTTAACATGGATGCCTTGATCAACCCAATCATGGCGAAGCAGGCTGAGTTCTAGCTGATTTACAACGATCGGATCAGGCAACGCGCGCTGCAGGAATCTTATTTGCCCTGGGCTCATATTCGATACGCCAAAGTTCCGTACTTTTCCGGAGAGCTTCAGCTTCGTGAACGCTTCGGCGATTTCATCCGGTTCCATAAGGGGATCTGGACGGTGTAGCAGCAAAACATCTAAATATTCCGTTCCAAGACGCTCTAAAATCCCGTCAACGGAAGGTATAATATGCTCTTTCGAAAAGTTGAATCTTCCGGGTAAAGTACCGTCGGAGAGCTGAATGCCAACCTTGGATTGAATGACGATTTGTTCTCGGAGCTTAGGCTGCTGCTTCAAGACTTGTCCGAACACGGACTCCGCTTTGCCTCTCGTATAAATATCTGCATGGTCATACATAGTAATGCCAATGGATAAGGCAGCTTCAACGGCTGCTTCAGCCTGACGAATATGATTTGTCGTGATGGGGTCAGCGAGATCCCAGCTTCCGCCGAGTCCCATGCAGCCTAGCGCTAAACGGCTGTCAGATATCCCGCGACGCTCTAATGGCATCAATTTCATTTTTCATCAACCTCCAAATAGTTTATTTCAAGCTCGGACGGATTCTATTATACCTTGCTATCGTTTTTCATATAAGCACTGAAAAAAAGTTCACTAAGTAACTTTATTACGCGCTGGCAAAGAAGGTTAGCGGTAACGGCAGCTTAGATTGCAAGCGCTTCATAATGATGCTACATTACTAGTGATGAGAACAACTTGTTACTATTATATTTAGGGAGGGAAATCGATTGGCGTTCATTACTTGTAATTTTTTCTCTGAAGCGCTAGGTCTCAGCACATCAATGACTGTTATTTTACCTCAGCAAACGTCTTCGCAAATCGGTATGAATAACCGAAGCAGCCAGAAGCTGCACAAAACTTTATATTTACTGCATGGTTTCTCCGATGACGATACGATCTGGACGAGAAGAACGTCTATCGAACGATATGTAGCCGAGCTTGGGCTCGCTGTTGTCATGCCTAATGTCCATCAAAGCTTTTACACGGACATGGAATACGGGAATAAATATTGGACTTTCCTGACGGAAGAGCTTCCGGCCATCGCCCGTTCCTTCTTCCCCCTATCAGACGCAAGGGAGGATAATTATGTTGCAGGCCTTTCAATGGGAGGATATGGAGCGTTCAAATGGGCGCTGAGGCATCCTGACCGGTTTGCAGCCGCTGGAAGCTTGTCGGGCGCGCTTGATATGGCTGCTCATATCAAAGACCCGGCGATAACTCACATGAAGCCTTATTTCCATCTGATCTATGGAGAGAAAGATATTGAGGGTACCGATGAAGATTTGCTTCATCTAGTAGCAGAGCATAATGCAGCGTCTATGACGAAGCCGCCGCTTTACCAGTGCTGCGGAACGGAAGATTTTCTCTACAATGATAATCTCGCATTCCGGGACGCCTGTGAGGCAGCAGGCTATCCGTTGACTTATGTCGAGGGCCCGGGAAGCCATGAGTGGGGTTATTGGGATACGCATATTCAGTCTTTCTTGAAATGGATTCCGTTAGAAAAATGATCAACGATAAAAAATCACGCGCGATTATTAGCAAAATCGCGCGTGATTTTTTCTTTTTATCGGCAGGAGCATATTTCGATAAATATTTTATGGGATATATAAAGATTAGGGTTGCAAATTGAATCCGCTGCCATTATGATTTGAGTAGGATTAACATTTATACGTGTGGATAAACAAATATATTAATCCAATGAAATGATGAACTTATTTTAACCCAACATTCGAAGCGAGGTTGATTCTTTTGGCAAACCGTATAACGATTAATGCCGATTTGGCAGCAGGCACGATTAACCGCAATATTTACGGACATTTTTCCGAGCACTTGGGACGCTGCATTTATGAAGGGATTTGGGTAGGCGAGGATTCTCCCATCCCGAACACGAACGGGATCCGCAACGATGTCGTCGCTGCGCTTAAGCAGCTCAAAATTCCGGTTCTCCGCTGGCCGGGCGGCTGCTTCGCCGATGAATACCACTGGAAGGACGGCATCGGTCCGCGCGAGTCGCGTAAACGGATGATCAACACGCACTGGGGCGGCGTCCTTGAGAACAACCATTTCGGTACGCATGAGTTTTTGATGCTTTGCGAAATGCTCGAATGCGAGCCGTATATCTCGGGTAACGTAGGAAGCGGCACGGTGCAGGAAATGTCCGAATGGGTCGAGTACATGACCTTTGACGGCGTATCGCCAATGGCGGAATTACGCCAGGAGAACGGCAGAGAAAAGCCTTGGAACGTCAAATATTTCGGCGTCGGCAACGAGAACTGGGGCTGCGGCGGCAACATGCGTCCTGAATATTACGCTGACCTCTATAGACGATATCAAACGTATGTCCGCAACTATGGCGAGAACAAAATCCACAAAATCGCATGCGGTCCAAACGTGGATGATTACCGCTGGATGGATGTTGTGATGCGTGAAGCGCACTGGATGATGGATTCGATCTCCTTGCACTATTACACGATTCCAGGCGAATTCTGGACAGGAAAAGGCGCGGCAACGGGTTTCTCTGAGGATGAATGGTATATCACCATGAAGAAAGCGCTTTGGATGGACGAGCTGATCAAGCGCCATTCTACAATTATGGACCGTTATGACCCGAGCAAACGCATTGGCCTTATCGTAGACGAGTGGGGCACTTGGTTCGACGTTGAGCCAGGTACGAACCATGGCTTCCTATACCAACAGAACACGATTCGCGATGCGCTCGTGGCGGGCTTGACGCTAAATATTTTCCACGATCACTGTGACCGGGTTCAAATGGCGAATATCGCTCAGGTGATTAACGTGCTGCAATCGGTTATCTTGACCGAGGGCGAGAAAATGGTGCTGACGCCGACTTATCATGTTTTTGACATGTATAAGGTGCATCAAGACGCGACGCTGCTGACAACTTCGATTGACAGCCAGGATTATGCGCATAACGACCAGAAGATTCCGCAGGTATCGGTATCGGCATCCAAGGATGCGGAAGGCCGTATCCATGTTAGCTTGTGTAATCTGGATAACCATTCCGGCGCCGATGTTGATATCGATGTCCGCGGCCTAGTTGGAGCGGGACTTCAAGTTACGGGGACGGAGCTTACAGCGTCAATTAAGGATGCGCACAATACCTTTGAGCAGCCGGATGCGGTCGTGCCGACAGCTTATCAAGCTTTCTCCGTTAACGGTACAAAAATCAGCGCGAAGCTCTCGCCTATGTCCGTAACGGTGCTTGAGCTTATCTCGGAATAAGGCAAGCTTTTATGATGAGCAGCCGAAATCAGTGCAAGGGTTGCCGGGATGATTACCGCGTAACCGATGAGCAGATCGACCGCATTTTGGCGGCGCCGATGTTTCAATCCGATATTAGCGTACCGGATGACGTATACGAGCAGCGCTTGCAGGCTTGCAGAGGCTGTCCAAAGTTTCAGTACGGCACAACTTGTACCGTTTGCGGCTGCTTCGTGCGCATTGCTGCCAAATATAAAGACCGAGCTTGCCCGAATCCCGGTGACAGCCGTTGGAAGAAGTTCGCGTAAGCGAAAATAAATAGAAGACCGCTTTCCGTTGTTACGGAGAGCGGTCTTTGTTATTTTACGGAACGCAAGGGAAAGGAACGGCGGAAATTCATAAATTAAAACCTGATATTGCAAATACATTCCGAAATCATCTTTGTAAAATAAAGCTAATGAAGGGATGCGAATACAGCTGAACTTCGGTTAAAGGAGCTCCTGGCAAGAGGAGCGCCTTTCTTTCTCGGCTTCAATGATACATTTTGTATCATTTCCTCGCATTTTTTTTAGAGCAAGCATGCTTATCGCTCCATCTCACATTTTGTATTTGAAAGGGACGATTTCAATGTTGAATTGTAAGCGTTTTATGTCGGCTGGCCTAATCGTTTTACTGCTGGCCATGGCCATGCCAAGCTTTGCTTTTGCGGCTGAATCTCCTGTATTTACGCTCACGCAGGAGAAGTCGGACAACGATATCGAGATCGTTGTTACAGCGGATAAATTAACGGATATGTACGCTTTTGAAATCAAGCTTTCCTTTGATGCAAAGAAGCTTCGTTTGAAGAGCGCGAGCAGCAGCATCACTGGTTATTCGATTTCACCGATCGTGGAAGGCGGACAAATCGTGTTCGCATCGACAAAAATCGGAAAAAAGCAGGGCGACAGCGGGAAAAGCAAATTATCCAGCTTCCTGTTTGAAAGCTTAGGCAAAGGGGAGGCGGAGGTAAAGCTCACCGATGTAAAGCTGGTAAACAGCGCACTCGGATCGGTTACGCTTAAACCGAACGTTAAGCTGGCAGCCGTTTTGGACGATTTTGCCGTTTTATTCAAAGATATTGCAGCCCACTGGGCAAGAACAGCCATAGAACGAGCGGTCAAACTGGGTTTCATTACCGGTTATACCGATGGCACCTTCCGTCCGAATGCCCAGGTTACCCGTGCCGAGTTTGCGGCTATGCTCGTCCGGGCGTTGGATTTGCAAGCAAGGGTAGGGGACACCACAACGTTTAAGGATGCAGGCAGCATACCGGGCTGGGCCTCCGGTTTTGCAGCCACGGCTGCAGAGGCAGGCATCCTAACGGGTTATGAGGACCAAACCTTCCGGCCAGGCAAGCCGATTACCCGCAGCGAAATTGCCGTGATGGTTACAAGGGCGCTTGCTTGGGAGGCGGATCCGGACAAAAAATCATCTTTTGCCGATCGTGATTTGATCCCTGCATGGGCGCATCCTTCCGTTGCGATGGCTGCCGAAGCGGGCATCCTGAGGGGCAGAGGCGATAACCAATTCGCTCCTAACGCGAATGCGACCAGGGCGGAGGCGGTAACTCTTTTGCTTGCCGCCATTGATGTAAAGAAATAAGCAGCCCTGCCGTGAAGCAGCTGGTGACTGATGCATGAGGAGCAGATCAAATAAAAAGCTCGATTTTGATAATTGGCGTTTTTCTTCTAGCGGCGGATCCGAAGGCGGAAAATTGAACGCAGCTGCGCTAGAGAATGTACTAAGTGTAGATCAGGCTGCCTTGTATCGACGGCAACATCCGGCGTGAAGGCGACGGCCTTGCCTACCACATTCATTATCGATAAGGACGGCACTGTGCTGGATACTTTCCATCTGATTGATTCGATGGAATTCGAGAGCAAGCTGATATGTTAACGGAGGGGAGGTGAGCGAAGCGACGAGGAAGGCGGTGAAAGCTGCACAAAGATTCCAACAAAACCGCTTTTCATCATGACCAAAGTTTGAGGGAGTGAAGCAAGATGAGGTTCAGCTGAGGCAGTGCCTGGGTTCTTCGAGGATCATTTCAACCGGTCGATCATTAATGAGGCTTGACACTGCCTAATTGGCAATCCGTGCAGGGTGATTGGAAATTGCAGTCTGGCGGGATTACCGTGAATGCCGGCGGGCATGACAATAAAATTACGATAGGCGATCTGGCCATTGTGGCTGCCGCTTATGGCAAAACGGGCAGCGATCCGAATTGGGCGCAGTACCAAAAGGGTGATTTAAGCCGTGACGGAAAAGTAGACATCGAGGATCTCGCTATGGTTGCAGGCCGAATCATCGACTAAAAGGACCAGGGAGGAAGGCGCATCACTTTCTCCGCCAATTTCAACTTTTATTAAAATGAAATTTTGGAGGTTCATACATGTTGAAACGAAGCAAAGCATTAAGCACGTTAGTGGCATTTTCCATGTTTTTTACCATGCTGGCTTCCGCCGTATCTTTTACGCCTCGCGCTGCGGCATCGGAGGGGGCGGCAGAGCCTCAGTACCACGGCTTGAAATCCGAGTATTATACGGCAGGAGGTCCGCCAAATTTCACTTTCGGCACCTTAAAAGGCATCGGCTATGATCCGAACTTGGATATATCCAATCTTGAGCCGTCTATCAAAATGTTTACAGGCCAAGAGAACCGTGTCGGCATTAGGTGGACCGGATTTATACAGCCTGCATTCACCGAAAATTATACCTTTTATATTACCGGCGACAATGGCTTCCGCCTCTGGATCGACGATAAGCTTACGATTGACCACTGGATAGCTGACTGGGACAAAGAACAAACCTCGCTTCCGGTTGCATTGACGGCAGGCCAGAAACACAAAATCAAGCTGGAGCTCTTTGAGGATAACGGCGGTTCGAATGTTCATATGCGCTGGTCCAGCCCAAGCGTTACGAAGGAAGCGGTGCCGACGGAAGCCTTTTATTTGCCGGACGGCTTTGCGCCGGGCGGTACGATACTCGAGGACGGCCTCAGCGCCGAACTTCCATTTCAACAATCGCTTAAGCCAATAACAGCCGAATTCATTAATCATTTGCAGGTGAACATTTCGACGGGCAGTCTGGCTATCGTCTCGGCGGCTTTAAAGGAGGGCGATGATAAGGTTGTCGTTGTCAACTTCAAAGAAGCGGTTTATTCCAAGGACGTTGGCAATGTCAAGGTGGTTTACGACGGTCAAGGCGGTCTGGAAACGCTGGCAGGCGCAGCCGTGGAGGGTTTCGATAAACCGCTGCTTAACGGCTCGAAATATCAAATCATGTCGCCGTGGGCGGATGACGTGGAGAAAGAAAATGTACTTCCTGAATATCCTAGGCCTCAATTAGTGCGCGAGGATTGGGTGAATTTAAACGGGGAGTGGGAGTTCCAAGCGGCCCATAAAGGAGAAGCGATTCCGGCGGGCAAATCGCTGAAAGAGAAAATCCTCGTTCCGTTTGCTGCCGAAGCAAAGCTCTCGGGCATCAATCGCGTTGAAGACTTGATGTGGTACAAACGCAGCTTTACGGTTCCGGAGAGCTGGGACGGCCAGCGTGTGAAGCTTAATTTCGGAGCGGTCGACTATTTGGCAACGGTGTATGTGAATGGCCAATTGGCAGGCAGCCACAAGGGCGGCTACACCTCGTTCAGCTTCGATATTACGGATTATCTCGTGAAAGGCGAGAATGAGCTGATCGTGCACGTGCTTGATGAGACAGATATGGGCGCCGATCAAGCGGTCGGGAAGCAAACGGTCAAAAAGCTCGGCGGCATTTGGTACACCTCGGTTTCGGGTATTTGGCAGACGGTATGGCTCGAGCCTGTTGCCGCAGCGCATATCGATAAGCTGGATATGTCGACGGACATCCAAAACGGGATTTTGAAATTAACCGCAGCCGGCAGCGGCATCCAAGGCCAAACGATTGAAGCTGTCGCGATGGCAAACGGGGAAGTCGTCGGAACCGCAGCCGGCGCGGTTGGCGCTGAAATAGCGGTACCCGTACCGAATGCAAGGTTATGGTCTCCAGATGATCCGTTCCTCTATGATTTAAAGGTTTATTTGAAGGATGGCGGGCAGACGGTTGACGAGGTAACGAGCTACTTCGGAATGAGAGAAATCAAACTGGGCAAAGTAGACGGCATAACCCGTCCGCTGTTGAACGGGAAATTCGTGTTCCAAATGGGTCCGCTCGACCAAGGCTTCTGGCCGGACGGCATCTACACGGCTCCGACAGATGAAGCGCTAAAATTTGATATCGAAGCAGTTAAACGCGTTGGCATGAATACGATTCGCAAGCATATTAAGGTGGAGCCTGCCCGCTGGTACTATTGGGCGGATAAGCTCGGCGTGCTCGTATGGCAGGATATGCCGAGCCTAGAGGACCGTCAAGGCAATAGAGGCTCGGATATTACGCAAGCCACGAAGACGCAGTGGTTTAAAGAGTACAAAGAGATGGTTGACCAGCTCCGCAGCGTGACATCGATTATTGTTTGGACGGTGTTTAACGAAGGCTGGGGACAATTCGACCAAGGCGGACAGCAGACAAGGGATGCAACCAGCTATGTAAAAAGCCTGGATTCGACTCGCCTTGTTAACAGCACGAGCGGCTGGTGGGATGCAGGAGCAGGCGATTTGCTGGATATGCATCGGTATCCGGAACCGGGCGCACCGAGCCCAAGCGATACAAGAGCAGCCGTACTGGGCGAATACGGCGGTTTAGGCTTGCATGTGCCGGGGCATGAGTGGAGTCCGCTCGTCTTCTCTTATCAATTGATGAACAGCAAAGAGCAGCTGACTTCGACCTACATCGCGTATATCAATAAGGTGAAGCAGCTGAAGGAAACCGGCTTAAGCGCGGCGATATATACGCAAATCACGGATGTGGAATACGAAATCAACGGTTTGCTGTCGTACGACCGCAAAGTGGAGAAAATGGATTTTGACCGCATAGCGGCTGCTCACCGCGATCTGATCGGGACGGCTACAAAAGCGGATCTGCTTGCAGAAATTACTGCTTCAGAAGCATTATCAAGCAAAGCAAAAGTTGGCGAAGGAGCGGGAGAGTATAAGCAAACAGTGGCGCATGCTTTCCAAGCACAGATTGATTCGGCCAAAGCGACTGTCCAGAACGAGAACGCGTCAGCTGCCGATATCCAAAATAACCTAAAGGCGCTTCAAGCCGGACGCATGCAATTTTTCAACAACGTGAACGATCCGATTCCGGCAGGCTCATTGGCTGACAATTTTAATGCTGCGGTGTTAGATGCCGCGTGGACAGTCTTTAAACCAGACAATTCCAAATGGTCACTGACGCGTAAACCAGGGTTTTTAAGCTTGGATACGTCTGCAGGAGATACCTTCCAAACGTCAAATAACCTGCCGAACATATTCCTTAAAGACGCACCGGCCGGGGATTTCGTGATGACGGCCAAAGTCGACGCTCCCGTTCGGAAAAACTTCCAGCAGGCAGGGCTTTTTATTTGGCAAAATGAAGACAATTACTTTAAGTTCGGCCACGTATGGGATACAGAGGGCGCTGCAGGCAAAAGCCTAGAAACCGCATACGAGAAAAACGCGGTTTATAAAAAAGCGACTAATATGGTTTTGCATCCCGGCTACGATACCTCGTATTTACAAATCAGAAAGATAGGTAACGTCGTCACTACGTTCTATTGGGACGGGACCGATTGGAAACAGGCAGCTGATCCGATGACCGTTAATCTAAGCCAGTTGAAAATCGGATTTTACGGCCTATCCGCGGGAGATCAAGGTTCCATTCAAGCTAATTTTGATTACTTCTCGGTTGGGCCTGTCGCAGTGGCGGATAAATCAGCGCTTCAAGCTGCCGTGACGGCTGCTGATGATCAGCTCGGCGCAGCCGTAATCGGCATGGAGCCGGGGCAATATCCGCAAGCGGCAAAAGATGCATTCGCAGGCGCAATAGCTGCTGCGAAATCGGTTGCGGCCGATGCGGGAGCCGTGCAATCGGCAGTTGATGCGGCTGTGGCAGCTTTAAATCAAGCGTCTGCTGCGTTCGCCGCTGCGATAGTGCCGGCTGCTGACGAACCGACTGCAACGATTGCCGGCGCAGCACAGGTTAAAGCAGGCCAAACCTTTGATGTGACCGTAGGTTTGGCCAATATTACAGCCGAGAAATTCCAGACGCTGTATGCTCAAATGCTGGTCATAAGCTTCGATCCAACGAAATTGGCATTTTCGGAGGCGACATCCTTAAAGCAAGGATTTGGCATTCTTGAGCAGAAAACGCTTGAGCCAGGAAAGGTTCGCATCATTGCAGCTGGTCAAGGAAATGGCGTGGATGCCAACTCGGATTGGCTGAAGCTGAGCTTTTTGGCTAATGCGTCTGGAGCGCCTAACACCTCAACGATTACGCTAAGCGGTGTTGAAGCGGCCAATGGCGAAGGCGAAGAGCTTAAAGCACAGGGGGCTGCGCATACCGTTCAGATTAGTGCCAAAGTCGATGTGTCTGGTTTGAATCAAGCGATTGCGGCTGCAGAAGCAATCTATGACCGTGCCGTAGTCGGCAATCAGCCGGGACAATATCTAGCAGCTGCGAAATCGGCCTTTGCTGCGGCGATTGCGAAAGCGAAAGAGGTTGCAGTCAACCCGAACGCGAGCGACATTCAGGTAAATGAAGCGATTGCTGCGCTAAGTGCTGCCGTAACTGTGTTCCAAGCTTCCGTGTTATCTGGCGATATTAACAACGATCAGAAGATAACGATCGGCGATCTTGGTATCTTAGCGGCTGCCTACGGTAAAACAAGCGCTGATCCTAGCTGGTCGCAGTATAAGAAATCTGACCTTAATGCAGACGGCAAAATCGATATCGAGGATATCGCGATGCTTGCAAGATGGATTCTGGGGTAATTCGTATTCATCGTTTTGGTATGGCGCGACAATAAAACAGGTGACCTGCAGCCCATTCGCTGTCGGTCACCTGTTTTTGTTGAACGCACTGTCTATTTAGTATTGCTGCGTTCGATGGTGATGGCCGTACTTTTGGTTCGCTGCCTGATGCTCGACAGGGGCTTGATTAACCGATTGCTTATGGGCCGTTTGAGCATGAACGGGATTGTAGCTGCAGCCGTTCGGCGGTCCCAAAACGACGGTGTCTGTTAACGGGGCAAGCGTATTTTTTAATTTAGCTTCATCCAGGCAATAGGTATAGGCCAGCACATTGGAAGGGGTTAAACGCAAAATGTCAGATCCGTAAATAACATCGGGAACCGGGGCATCGAAGATCGCCAGCAGATGCGTGTTGTCGAGCGTGGCGATTTCGTAATGCCACCAGCCCTGCGGGATGTTAACGACTTGACCGGGCACTACATTGAATTGGAGGAGCTGCTTGGTAAAAGGGTTTAAGAGAGAGATTTCTGCTGCGCCTGAAATACAGTAAACAAGCTCCGCGGCATTCTGATGGTAATGCGGCTCGACTACGTTTCCTTTGCTGAGGAAAATATCGAGCAGCGATAAATTGGTCAAAGTGTTTAGTTGTTTAACGGATAATAAATTTAAGTAGTTGTATGGATCTTTTTTGAAAATCGGATTGGTGTTTACATCGAATGCAAATTGCGTCCCCGGGGATGTGTAGTCCGTATATGAATTCATGCGAATGTTCTGCTCCTTTTCGATATGGTGTTTGAATTCTTATGGAAATAGAGTATGTGTTTGCCTATTTCGGCGTGAGTATCTTTAGAAATAAAAAACAGCCGTTCCGGGCAAATGAATGCTGGGGAACGGCTGTATATTTAAGAATATAAGGAAATATGAATTTTAACCTTATAAGATGCTTATCTTCCTCCGCGAAAAGAGCTTTGCCGCCTATGACGGCGTCAGCCGTTCACGCTTATTTATAGCTAGGCAGCCAACTGCCATGCGCTTCAATAAGATCATCGCATAGGGATACGATATCATCCATAGACAGCTCGGCTGAGGTATGAGGATCCAGCAGCGCCGCGTGGTAAATGTGATCGCGCTTGCCTGTAATGGCGGCTTCGATCGTGAGCAGCTGCGTGTTGATGTTTGTGCGGTTTAATGCAGCAAGCTGCGGCGGCAGGTCGCCGACATAAGTAGGCGTAACTCCGTTAGCATCCACGAGGCACGGCACTTCAACGCAAGCTTCTTTCGGCAGGTTAGTTATTAAACCGGTGTTCATGACGTTGCCGCCGATTTTGAACGGATTGTTCGTTTCAATGGCTTCAAGAATATAGGAAGCATATTCATGGCTGCGGCAATGCTCGAGATTGCTGTCGTTCACGAGCGAGTCGCGCATGGATTTCCAGCCCGCGATTTGATTCACGCAGCGGCGCGGATATTCGTCAAGCGGAATGTTAAAGCGTTCAATAAGCTCCGGATAATTGCGTTTAATGAAATAGGGATGATATTCGGCGTTATGCTCGGAGGATTCGGTTATATAGTAGCCGAACTTGAGCATGAGCTCATAGCGGACCATATCATGATGTTGTTCCTTCTGCTTCTCGGCTGCGCGCCGTTTAATTTCCGGATAAAGATCGACGCCGTCTTTGCTCGCCTCCAACAGCCAAGCCATATGGTTGATACCTGCGATTTTATATTTTACGCCGGTGGGATCGAGATCCAGGTGTTCAAATAAATGCGGTACGCAAACCTGAACGCTGTGGCATAATCCGACTGTTTTTACGCCGCCATAGGTGTTCATCACATTGGTTAGAACGGCCATCGGATTCGTGTAATTCAGGAATAAGGCATCCGGACAAACCTCATTAATATCGCGGGCGAAATCGAGCATAACGGGAATGGTGCGGAGATTGCGGAAAATACCACCGATGCCTACGGTATCCGCTATCGTTTGGCGCAGGCCGTATTTTTTTGGAATTTCAAAATCGGTTATCGTACAAGGGTCGTAGCCGCCTACTTGAATGGCATTTACAATGTATTTTGCGCCGCGAAGCGCTTCTTTGCGATCGGTATAAGCTTTAATCTGACAAGTGCTTCCGCTTGTTTTTTGGATATTGAGCAGCATCTGCTCGGAATCATGAAGACGCTCCCCGTCAATATCGAATAAAGCGATTTCAAAGCCTTGAAGGGCGGGCGTCTGCATCACGTCTCCAAGGATATTTTTGGCGAAAACGGTGCTTCCTGCTCCGATAAAAGTAATTTTGGGCATTTGATAATGGCCTCCTATTAATTGTGTGCTGACTCCTTTAGTATAAAGAGGCCATCTAAAAATGGATATGGAAGGAAGGGAGGATTATATGGAGAAATGTAGCATCATTTAGTAAAATGTGTAGAGCTGGTTTAATGGAGGTGCAATCATGGAAACGCATCAGAGTTTCTCGCTTAGTATAAATAGAGCTCCTCTTAAAGGAGAAATGTCTGTCTTATTCAGCGGAAAAGGAAGGCCGGTCGGCGGTCATTTTATTGGACCTGCCGTCCATGATTATTTTTTGATCCATATCGTTTTGGACGGGGAGGGGACGTTTGAGACGCTTGGAAAAGCATATTCATGCAAGGCTGGCGATGCTTTTGTCATTTTCCCTGATATTTTGGTCAAATATGAAGCAAGCCTAAGCAGTCCTTGGACATATATGTGGGTGGCCTTTTCGGGCGATATCGTAGAGGCTGCGCTCAGCTCGATCGGCATCACGCCGGATTTTTCTGTCATTCACGGCTGCTCGCTGCCTGCCATGCAAAAGCTGTTCAGAAGCATAAGGAAAAGCATGGAGAAAACGAATGCCCCAGCGCTAGGGAATATGGAGGCATCTGGATGGCTTAGACTCGTGCTGCATGAGCTTGGAAGCCTGTCTCCCACTGGCAGCAGCACTGGTAGCACGCCGGAATCCCACTCCTACCGCCAAATTGACCAAGCTGTCAGGCTCATGTCACTTCAGTACGGACAACAGCTGTCGATTGAAGGAATCGCTCGGACGCTCGGCTACCACCGCGCCCATCTCACGAGGCTGTTCAAAGAGGCGACAGGGCTTCCGCCGATGCAGTTTTTATATAAGGTACGGATGAAGAAAGCGGAGGAGCTGCTGGAGGGCGAGTTGACGATCGCTCAAATCGCGGCGTCTGTCGGTTACAATGATCCGTTGTTTTTTACGAAACAATTCCACAAATGGAGCGGCCAATCGCCTACGGATTTTCGCAAAGGACTTCGCGGAAAAGAGTAGGCATATGGCGCTGGCTCTGTATCACAATGGATTGGCTGAGCAGCAATGCATTTTGCATCACGGTTGTTTGGCCGTTGAGCTAGGATGCAAGTTGCATTATGGTGGCTCGGCTGTTAAGCTACAATGCAGTTTATACAACGTACCTTCGACTTAACGAGCTTTTGCTCAGCTATAGTGTAGTTTGTGCAGCAGAAATGATGGTTTCGGCCTCATATGCTGGGTAATAAGCTGAATCTGATGCCTTTTTTTGCATTGTACCATCGCAGTTGTGTACCTATTCAGGTATCTGCTGTACTTTCTGCAGTGTTGCTCCTTATTAGAATAGTATGTGTAGTGTAGCTGCTTATTAGAATAGTAGGTGTAGTGTAGCTCCTTACTAGAATAGTAGGTGTAGCGCTGCTTCTTGCATCACGGTTCGCAACAGCGAAACGCCCGAGCTGCAGGTCCGAGCTACAATGCACTTTATACAACGTATCTTCAACTTATCGAGCTTTTGCTCAGCAACAGTGTAGTTTGTGCAGCAGAAATGTTGGTTTCGGCCTCGTATGCTGGGTAATAAGCTGAATCTAATGCCTTTTCTGCATTGTAGTAACGCAGTAGAGTATCCATGTCAGGTTTCTGCTGTACTTTCTGCAGTGTAGGTCCTTATTAGAATAGTAGGTGTAGCGCTGCTTCTTACATCACGGTTCGCATCACAGCGAAACGTCCGAGCTGCAGGTCCGAGCTACAATGCACTTTATACAACGTATCTTCAACTTAACGAGCTTTTGCTTAGCTACAGTGTAGTTTGTGCAGCAGAAATGATGGTTTCGGCCTCGTATGCTGGGTTATTGGCTGTTTCTGATGTCTTTTCTGCAATGTAGCATTGCAATTGAGTATCTATGTCAGGTTTCTGCTGTACTTTCTGCAGTGTAGCTCCAAACTTGATGAGTAGGTGCAGCGCTGCTTCTTGCATCACGGTTCGCATCACAGCGAAACGTCCGAGCTGCAGGTCCGAGCCGCAAGTCCGAGCCGCAAGTCCGAGCTACAATGCACTTTATACAACGTATTTTCAACTTAACGAGCTTTTGCTCAGCTATAGTGTAGTTTGTGCAGCAATAATGACCAGCAATACGAAATGGAATAACGGGTGGGGATACCTATGAAATTGGAACGATTAATCTCAATGATTTACAAGCTGTTGAACAACGAAGTTTTATCTGCCTCCACGCTGGCTGAAGAATATCAGGTTTCCCAAAGAACCATCTATAGGGATATCGATGTGATCTGTGCCGCTGGCTTCCCGGTCGTATCGTACCAGGGGATTAAAGGTGGATATGGCATGATGGACGGATATAAAATGGATAAAAGCTTGCTCGGTTCGTATGATGTCGATTCCCTGATCACCGTGCTCAGCAGCCTCTCCTCCGTGTTTGAAGACGAGCGTGCGCAAGGAACCATTGAACGACTGCGAACGATTGGAACGGAGCCTCAATCTTCGAGTCTAGCGGTGGACTTTGAAACCCGCCGTACGGATCCCGACGCGCTTCCACATTTACGAACGGCCATTACGGAGCGAAAGATCGTCCGCTTTGATTATGTCAATGCAGATAATGAACGAACAACCCGTGATTTGGAACCGGTGAGGCTTCATTTTAAATTCGGCAATTGGTACATCTATGGTTATTGCCAAACACGGCGGGATTATCGAGAGTTCCGGCTATCCCGGATGATGAATTTGTTCCTGACTCAGGATGCCTTTCAGCCTCATCCCGAGGTACCGAAAGAGGCTGGTTCTTCAAACAGGGCATGGCAAGATCAGGTGGAGGAAGTAGTGATCCGGGTGGGACCTGAGGCGATGGCAGAAGCGATGGATCAGTTTCACCAGGTTGATAAGGAATTTTATGCCAATGGAAGTATGACAATGCGAATTCTTGTTTATAAGCCGTTGAAAGCACGTTGGCTTTGGTCAATTCTGCTGAGTTTTGGCAGCGGCGCCGAAGTTCTCGAACCTCCTGCACTGCGAGGCATCTTACAAGAACAGCTTCAAAATACACTCAAACTCTATGAAGAAGTATGACAGTCTGTTGTCATACTTTTTTTATTATTATAACAACAGAAACAAAATCAAATTAATGAAAAGTCAAAAGGAGACGATACGAATGACGAATCATTCAGTTGAAATGTTTAATTACCACACCTGGGCCAACCAAACGATCCTGGGGAGAATCAAGGAACTCCCGTCCTCTGTACTGAGTCAAGAAGTGAACAGCTCATTTCCCACGATCGCCCATGCCCTTAGTCATCTCTATGCGGTTGATAAAATGTGGTATCTGGTTTTAACAGGCACTGATATGCGAGAGGCGCTGCAAGCATGCATACCGCTAAATGAGAGCATCCTGTATTCTGTGGATGAATACGCCAATATCTTTGCCCGGTTATCAGAACAGTTTAGAGAATGGTTCCGAGGCCAAGCCGATTTGGAGCAAACCATTTTGCTTGACAATCCATTCGCCGGAATACGCCAAACACGCTTATCGGAAATTGTGCTGCATCTGGTTAATCACGGGACCTATCACAGGGGCAATATTTCTACAATGTTACGTCAGTTAGGACACGCATCCACCATGAACGACTATTCACTTTTTTGGTATCAGGAACCTGCAGTATCCATTTAATGTTGTTTTGAATGAAATCAATTCAGTCTAAAAGGTCGATATTTCTGAGAACAGAGAAATCGACCTTTTTATTGCTTGTAAATTGATTTGCAGCGTTCTAGCAATTTCAAAAGAGAAATAAGTCGCTTTTGGATTTATGAAATAAATCATTTTGCTCCTAACTCCGACATCGACTAGGGTCATAAGCTCTATAATGAATATAACTACTCTCCATACCTAGAAAGGAGAATGTATTTTAACTATGGAAATTGAAAATCTGCTTACAGTAAAATCGAGAGAAGATTTGAGGGCTTGGCTGCAGGGGAATTGTAAGATTGAAAAATTTTGTTGGGTCGTAGTCAGTATGACGCCAAACCCGGATACGCTGCTCTATTTGGACGCGGTCGAAGAATGTTTGTGCTTTGGATGGATCGATGGAGTCAAAAAGAAAATATCTGAAACGGGGCTGGCGCAGAGACTGTCACCTAGAAGCAAAGGAAGCTCATGGACGGAATTGAATAAAGAACGTGTCCGCCGCCTCGAAAAGTTGGGGTTAATGAGAGACGAAGGAAGAAAGGTACTTCCTGATATGGACCACGATTCTTTTAAAATTGATAGGGTGATAGAACAAAGGCTAAAAGAGGAAAGGCAAGTATACGAGAATTTTTTGGCATTTCCGGCTCTTTATCAAAGAGTTCGGATCGACACGATACAAAGCAATAAAAATCAGCCGGAATTATTTAAGAGTAGATTAGACAAATTTATAACAAACACGAAAGAAAATAAAATGTACGGGCAATGGCATGATAATGGACGCCTTCTAATTTGAACTCGGCGCGCAGTGCGCGCCAAGCCGCTGACCACGTTCTAAGGTTACTAAGCCAACAGCAAAGAGACGGCTTACTAAGCCGGTATTGGCTGTAATAAGCAGTCTCATTTAGATTGGCGAAGGAGAGCACCGGCTACGTTAAGGCTTTCACCGACCTGCGGATGATCAGATCGGCGGGGAGGACGATTTTTTTCCAAGGCTGCGCCGTTTCCCGCTCTTGAATACGTTCAACGAGCATTTGCATGCCCATATAACCGAATTGATAGGCCTGCTGGGCAGCAACCGTCAGAAACGGCTCTACTTCCGAATAAGGACCCAAATCGTCAAAGCAAACGATAGACATTTCGTCCGGCACGCCGATGCCGCGCTCACGAAGCAGCCGTAATATTTCGACGGCAAGCACATTGTTTCCCGCAACGATCGCGGTCGGAGGCGGGTCTAGCTGATCCAGCCATTGGCCCATCTCCGTTAAATCGTTTAACGGGCCGAAGCTGGTCTCGAAAACATACCGTTCATCATACGTTAGGTCATTGAGCTTCATCCCTTCCTGGAAGCCTTGAAGCCGCAGCCTTGCGCTAGAAATCGAAGGCGACCCGTTTACGATCGCAATGATGCGATGGCCTTGCGCAGCGAGATGCTCAACCAGTCTTTTTGCGCCGTCTTTGCTGTCGCCGAGCACGATATCGCATGCGATGCCCGGGACCTCCCGGTCGAGGAGCACGAACGGAACTTTATGCTTCCGCAGCGATTCCAAATGGGGCAGCGACGGATCGCCGGCAGGCGCAACAAGCACACCATCCACGCGCGTGGTCAAAATCGTCGTCACGTAATCGGATTCCTTATCGATACTTTCATCACTGTTGCCAAACAGCAGCCGGTAGCCCGAGCGCTTGGCCGCATCCTCGGCGCCCCGGGCAAGCGTCGTATAGAACGGGTTCATAATATCGGTTATGAGCAGAAAGAGCAGCTTTGTTTGCTGGAGCACGAGGCTTCGGGCCGTCTGATTAGGCACATAACCAAGCTCCTCCATGACACGCTTTACCTTCGCTCTTGTTTTTTCGCTTATTTTGCCAGTGTTATTGATAACTCTGGAGACGGTCATAGCGGATACGCTTGCTTTAGCCGCTACATCATAAATCGTTACCATATCTTTGTCCCCTTATCGATAAATCATAGTTTCTATCATACAAAAAAATCATAGTTGACAGCAAGCTTTAATCTTGTTATTTTGAGGTTATCGATAACATTATTTTAACCTAATGGAGGTTTTATTATGACGGATACAAGCACTCGTTTTCAATCAGGGTTTCCTAAAATTGGCATACGACCGACGATCGACGGCAGACGGAAAGGCGTTCGCGAATCATTAGAGGAGCAAACGATGAACATGGCAATCGCCACGGCAAAGCTTTTATCGGAGAATTTGCGTTATCCAAACGGCGAACCGGTAGAGTGCGTTATCGCCGACACTTGCATCGGCGGGGTGTCCGAGGCTGCGGCTTGCGCAGATAAATTCGTCAAAGCCGGTGTAGGGGTATCGATAACGGTAACGCCATGCTGGTGCTACGGCACGGAAACGATGGATATGGATCCATCCATTCCAAAGGCGGTTTGGGGCTTTAACGGAACGGAACGTCCAGGTGCCGTATATCTGGCTGCCGTATTGTCCGGTTACGCCCAAAAAGGTCTTCCTGCTTTCGGTATCTACGGAGAGCATGTACAAGATTCAGGCGATACATCCATTCCGTTCGATGTGAAAGACAAGCTGATCGGCTTCGCGAGAGCAGGTCTTGCGGTTGCATACATGCGCGGCAAATCCTACTTGTCGATGGGCTCGGTTTCCATGGGGATTGCCGGATCGATCGTTAATGACGCGTTCTTCCAGGAGTATCTGGGCATGCGCACGGAATATATCGACATGAGTGAATTCGTTCGCCGTATGGAAGAAGGCATATTCGATGGCGAGGAATTCGAGAAAGCGCTTACGTGGGTGAAAGAAAACTGCATCGAAGGCCCGGACAATAATCCTGCCGAGCTTCAAACCTCGAGAGAGCAGAAGGATAAGGACTGGGAAACGGTTGTAAAAATGACCCAAATCGCGCGTGACCTCATGGTCGGCAATCCAAGGCTTGACGAGCTTGGCTTCGGGGAGGAAGCAAACGGTCATAATGCGATCGTGGCGGGCTTCCAAGGCCAGCGGCAATGGACGGATCATTTTCCGAACGGCGATTTCATGGAAACGCTGCTGAATTCCTCTTACGATTGGAACGGTATCCGCGCGCCTTACATGGTAGCGACGGAAAATGACAGCTTGAACGGCGTGGTAATGCTGTTTGGTTACTTGTTGACGAATACGGCTCAAATTTTCGCTGACGTCCGCACTTATTGGAGCCCGGAATCGGTCGAGCGCGTAACCGGCCACAAGCTGGCTGGCGCAGCGGAAAACGGAATTCTTCATTTGATTAATTCGGGCTCCGCGACGATGGACGGAACAGGCGAGCAAACGAAGGATGGCCAGCCGGCGATGAAGCCTTTCTGGGAAATTTCCGAAGACGAAGCGCAAAAATGCCTCAATGCGACGTCGTGGCGTCCGGCTTCCGTCGAATACTTCCGCGGCGGCGGCTATTCATCCGATTACTTGACGCGCGGCGGCATGCCGCTGACGATGTCCCGGATCAACCTTGTCAAAGGAATCGGTCCTGTTCTTCAAATCGCCGAAGGTTATTCGGTTGATTTGCCGCAGGATGTGCATGACACGCTGGATAACCGTACGGACCCTACATGGCCGACGACTTGGTTTGCTCCGACGCTGACAGGCGAGGGCGCATTTCACTCTGTCTATGAAGTAATGGACAACTGGGGAGCAAATCATGGCTCCATAAGCTACGGACATATTGGAGCAGACTTGATCACGCTCGCTTCGATGCTTCGGATTCCGGTCAATATGCATAACGTTCCGGAAGAACGTATTTTCCGTCCTAGAGCATGGGGATTGTTCGGCACCGCTAATGCGGAGAGCTCGGATTATCGCGCTTGCCAGAACTTCGGACCTATTTATAAATAAATTGGAGGTTTTACAATGAGCAGCACGGACATTCGCAACGAGCTTTGCAAATATGCGCGAAAGACGGTCACGAACAAATTGGTGGTCGGCCCAGGCGGAAATATCAGTGCTAAATTCGAAGGTAAAATGTACCTTTCCCCAAGCGGCTTTGCGCTTGACGAGGTAGAGCCGCATCAATGGGTAGAGGTGGATATCGAAACGGGTGAAATTACGGATATCGGGCTGCGTCCGTCTTCCGAGGTGCTGATGCATCTTTATGCTTACCGGGCTAATCCGGATATCGGCGCCATCGTTCATACGCATCCGCCGTATTGCATCGCTTTTACGCTGGTGGAGCAGGAGCTTCCGATTATGTTCCCGGATCAAGCGGCGCTGGTCGGCAAAACGGTTTATGTTCCCTATGTGCTCCCTACGACGGATAAGCTGGCGGATGCTTATGTGGCCAAAGTAAACGAAGCGAGCTCGGTGCTGCTTGGCAACCACGGCCTTGTTACTTCGGGACGCAATTTGCGCGAGGCTTATTACCGGACCGAGGTTGTGGAGGAGAGCACCAAAATCTACTTGATAGCGAAAGCGATCCGTGAGCCGAAAGTGCTGACGAAGGAAGAATTCGAGGAAATCGCGTCGCTCGAGAGCGAAGCGTACCGCATAGAATTGCTGCAAAAGATGAAGTAGGCGTTTTTCGACGATTAGCGGCAAGAGCCTATGGGAAGGGAGGATCTAAGCATGGCGAAGCCTGCTACGGTGCTTGCTTTTGACCTCGGCGCCAGCAGCGGCAGGGCATTAATCGGAGAGCTGGTGCCGGATGAGGCAAGCGGGCAAAAACAGTTGAAGGTAACAGAGATTCATCGCTTTCCCAATCAGCCGGTTGCGGTGCAGGGACATTTGCACTGGGATATCCTGCGTCTGCTGCAGGAGCTGAAAACAGGCATCCGCAAAGCATTCCAGCTCGGCTACGAGCCGCAGACGTTCGGCATTGATACTTGGGGCGTGGATTTCGGATTGCTTGACGCGAACGGGGAGCTGCTCGGTAATCCCTATCATTACCGTGATTCACAAACGGAAGGTATCGTTGAGGAGCTTAACGCGCTCATAGGAAAAGACCGCTTGTACGAGGAAGGCGGCTTGCAGTTTATGCCTTTTAACACGGTGAATCAGCTGTATGCCATGCAGAAGGCGGGATCGCCAAAGCTTGCGGCAGCCAGCACGCTGCTGCTTACGCCGGATTTGCTAGCCTATTTTCTGACCGGGGAAAAAATATGCGAGTTTACGATGGCGACGACGACGCAGCTCTACCAGCCAAAGGAACAGCAGTGGAACAAGGCTTTAATGGAGCAGCTTGGTATTCCAAGCAAGCTGTTCCTCGAGCCGACTCCTCCCGGGACGCGGTTCGGCCGCTTAACCGATGAGGTGTGCGCGGAGCTGGATGTTCCGCCAATGGAAGCGGTCGCGGTCGGCACCCATGATACCGAGTCCGCGGCCGCAGCCGTACCTGCAAGCGGCGATTCGTCGTTTGCTTATCTCGTATGCGGCACCTGGTCACTCCTAGGTACGGAACTTGCGAGTCCGCTGGTCACACCGGAAGCGCAAGCGCTCGATTTCTCCAATGAGGGCGGAGTCGGCGGAACCTACCAACTCCTGAAAAACATTATGGGGCTGTGGATTTTGCAGGAATGCAAACGGGAATGGGATGAGCAGGGCCTGACATTATCCTTTGCCGATATCGTCGCTCAGGCTGAAGGAGCCGTACCGTTTCGCAGCCTTATTTACCCCGATGACGCATCCTTTTATGCGCCGTCCGGCATGATTGGCCGAATTCAAGCTTATTGCGGGGCAACCTTGCAGCCGGTTCCCCAGTCAGTGGGAGAAATTGCGCGCTGTATCTTGGAAAGCCTTGCGCTTAGGTATCGTCAGGCACTTACCCAAATGGAGGCCTTGACGAAGCAGTCGTTCCTCGGGCTGCATATGGTAGGCGGCGGCATTCAGAATGAGCTGCTCTGCCGATTTACCGCCAGTGCGATTGGCCGCCCCGTTTGGACGGGACCTGTTGAAGCGAGCGCAGTCGGCAATATGCTGATGCAGCTGGTTGCGCTTGGCCAGTGCGACGGGCTAGCGGAAGCGCGCCGCCTGGTGGCTGACTCGTTCCAGATCGAAGAATACATCCCGGTTCAAGCGGACGAGTGGAATATAGCGGTCGGAACCTTCGAGCGTCTAAGCGAGAAACAATAAAAAACCGCCTAAGAACATGTGCTGAAAGGAAGATCCCCTTATGCTGATAGGCATATCGAAACTGATTTCTCCAGAGCTGCTTAAGGTGCTTAGCGAGATGGGGCACAGCGATGAAATCGTTATAGCGGACGGCAACTTTCCCGGTGCCAGCCACGCGCAGCGGCTGATCCGCGCGGACGGCCATTCTATTCCCGAGCTGCTTGACGGCATTTTGAAGCTGTTTCCGCTCGATCAATATGTGGAAAAACCAGCCGCGCTAATGCAGGTGGTGCCAGGGGATACGGTACAAACGCCGATCTGGGAGCAGTATCGCACCATAATTGAAGAGCGAACAGGCTTGACGGAGCCATTTGAGCAGGTGGAACGCTTTGCTTTTTATGAAAGGGCGAAAAAAGCGTACGCCGTTATTGCGACAGGGGAAAGCGCGCTTTATGCCAACTTGATTTTGAAAAAGGGCGTTATTGCAGAGAGCTAGCCAGGTCTGGGAATAGATTTACGTAAGCAAAGAGCTGCCATTACGGTTAAAAACCGAGGCAGCTTTTTTGCGTTCGCATTCCTGTAAGAATGTTAACGCCGGGCAGATCTTAACCTTTTGGCTCTGCCCGTAGACAGCGAGCGCAGCATTGATTATGATTTGGATATGAAAACGCTATCACAAAATATTCCTATTTTGTTGGCAGGAGGCAAAGGAGTTTGCGCAAATCGATTATCGTTAGTTTATTTGCAGGCTGTTTAGTGATTTTATTTTTTACGTTGACCTCGATGATTAAGGTATTCTCCTCCGACTTGAATGAGCCCGTGATGACGGCAGAACTACATAACAGCTACAGGCTCGTCCTGATTACGCAAGAGCTGGACACCCCTTTTTGGGCAAAGGTGGAGCAGGGAGCGAGGAAAGCGGCCGGGCAGTACGGGGCAAGCTTGGAGGTATGGGGTACATACGGGTCAAACCGGGATGATTTCCTGAAAAATATGGAGGTTGCGATTGCCTCTAAAGTCGACGGAATCATCGTGCAAGGGCTGGATACGGACGAATTTAAGGAATTAACGAAGGTGAAGGCAGCGAGCAGCGGAATTCCGATAATTACCGTCGCCAATGACGTACCGATGAACGAGAGCTTGCGCCGCACTTACGTGGGCTCCGATCATTTGGAGGCCGGCCGTATGATCGCAAGGCAGCTTGTGTCGGATATGGGCTTTGCAGGAAAGGTAGTGCTGATGGTGTCCGATCGTCAGGAGGATTTTCAACGCTCCCGTTTGACAGGAATTCTCGATGTGCTTAGGCCGTACGCCAAAATAGAGACCAAGATCGTAGCGGCAGGCGATTCGCGCGAGGACGTGGCGGCTGCGACGAACGAGCTGCTCAATGAAGAGCCGGATGCGGATGCATTTATTGCCGTATCGGCAAAGCATGCAGGGTCTATCATACAGGAAATTAGCAAACGGATGCAGGTAGGCGGCTTTTATATTTATTCCTTCGATGATTCGCCTGAGACGCTTACGCTGATGCAGCAAGGCCAGATCGATGCCTTGATCGCCCAATCCCCGGAGACGATGGGCGAGAAAAGCGTTGCTTATATGGTTAAGTGGCTGACCGGCGAGCAGGTTCCGCTAAACCCTGACGGTTATTTTACGGATATACGGGTATTAAGGGCGGAGGATGCACAGTGAACAGCATTCAGCGGAAAATTTTGACGATGTCGCTAATCTTATTGTTTATTATGGTGACCATTTGGATGGTGCTTACTTACTATAATCAAAAAACGCAGGAGCAGTACAACGATATCTTGCAGCGTTATTTAAGGATGAATGAGGTGACGGACCGCAGCCACCAAACGATTATTTCATTAAATGATTATTTGCAGAAGCCTTCGGCGCTCAAACTGGCCAAGCTTAATCAGAACAAGGAAAGCATGATGATGGCAAAGCTGCAAACGGTGAGCCTGCGCAATCAGGACAATGCTTTTACGCTCGCAAGCTATGTTAATATGATTGACAGCCTGGTGGCCTCTGCTGATCTGTCGGTTATGTATCTGGAGCAAGGCAGCGCGGAGTTATCTGCCGAGAAATTCGAGGAAGCTGCCCGTATCGATAAGTATATCGCCGAGACGACGATTACGCTGATCGACAAAGAAGTGCGGACCTACGATGCGTTCTACCGCGGTATTATCGAGCAGAGTACGGAACTTAAGCGGCTGGGCATATGGCTGCTCTCCTTCATTACGATTATCATGCTCCTATTTACTTATTGGTTTTCGCTCAGCATAACAAAGCCGATCCAGAAGCTGACGATCGCCGCCAAGGAGCTGTCACGGGGACGCTTCGATAAACAAATAGAGATATACTCCAACGACGAAATCTCCTTCCTCGCCAAAACCTTTGACCGCATGCGCGTGAATATCAACAATTTAATCTCAGAGATTCAGCAGAAGGCACAGCTCGAAAGCGAACTGCAGCAGAGCAAGCTGCTCCTTAAGGAGAGTCAGCTGATCAGCCTGCAAAGCCAAATCAACCCTCACTTCTTATTTAACACCTTAGATACCCTCTCCAAAAAAGCATACCTGGAAGGCTCGGAGGAAACGAGTGATCTTATCGCGAATGTAGCGGGACTGCTGCGTTATAACCTCCGCCGCTTGGATCGTTCCGTTACGCTTGCGGAAGAGCTTTCCGTCGCAATGAAATACATAGAAATTCAAAGTGCCCGTTTTACGGACCGGCTCCGCTTCTTGCTGGAGGTGGATGAGCGCTGTCTGTCGGCATGCCTTCCGTGCCTCACCCTTCAGCCGATCATCGAGAACGCAGTCATACATGCTGTCGAGCCGCTGGAGGATGGTGGTACCATTGCGCTTCGCATATATGAGAAGGACAATCGCGCGATGATTGAAATTGAGGATGACGGCGCCGGCATGTCGGCAGAGAAGGCAAACCATATTTTGACGGAAGGCGGAAACGCGGACGGGACCGGACATTCCACGGGCATCGGCTTCAGCAACGTTGTCAAACGGCTTCGGCTGTTTGTGGGCGATGATGACGTAATCGATATCGTAAGCGCAGCGGATTGCGGAACGAAGGTAACGATCAAAATACCGATGACAGGGAGCGCAGCAAAGCATGCTTAAACTATTAATCGTGGATGATGAGCAGATTGAGCGGGAAGGGCTGCAGGCGATTTTGAACAAAGGCTTCCCAACCTGTCAATTTTCGGAGGCAAGAAACGGAGCCAAGGCGATTGAGACAGCTGCAGAGTGGCAGCCTGATCTCGTGTTGATGGATATTAAGATGCCAGGCATAAACGGGCTTGAGGCCATTGAGCGCATTGCAGCGCTGCTGCCCATGACCAAATTTATTATGGTGACGGCTTACGACACATTCGAATATGCGCAGCAAGCGCTTAAGCTGGGGGTAAAAGACTATGTGCTTAAACCCAGCAAGGCGAGCGAAATCATCGGCATCGTTGGAAAAGTGATCGAGGACATCTGTCTTGAAAAAACGATTGCCGCACAGCAGCGGGAGGAGAAGGCAGCACTGCGGAAAGTGATGCCTCTTGTGGAAGCCGATGTCGTCACGCAGCTTCTATTCGACCGTGTCCATGATGTCCATATCAGCGATATGCTGCAGCTTCTTGGAGGCGAGCTGACGAGCGAAGCGTTTATTTTGCTCGTCATGCTGTCTGGCGAATCGCAAGCGGAAGCGATGTATGCCGCGGTTAAAGGGAAGATCCGCCAAACGGAGAGCGGCTGGGTCGGCGCGATGTCCGGGAGGCAAATTCCGATTATTGTTTTTCGCGAAGCCGGAAAAACCTATCGTTCCCAAGCTTATTCCGTTGTACAGCAGCTTCTCATGCTCCGGCAGCGAGAGCCGGGGGGAGAACTGCGCATCGGGATCGGGGGACCCTATACCGGGCTTGACAATGTAAAGCTGTCTTATCAAGAGGCTATGCTTGCGTCGGCGCAAATGGGGCCGTCAGCGAAGCATCGTTTTTACGGTGAGGCCGAGGCCGACCGCCCGTCGTCAAGCGACAAACAAGGCAAAGAATCCGAAAAACAATTTATCGAACATATACGCCAAGGTAAGTGGGGGACGGTAAGAGAAGCGGTCATGGCGCTGCTTGCCAGACATGATCGGCAGCAAACCCCGCTTACGCGCTCGGCGCAGGAGATTTTGGAACGATTATGGATGATAGCCCGCGTAGCCGGGGAGATGGGGATAGAGGTAGAGAAGCCGTTATTTTCCTTCCAAGTCACGCAGTATGAACAGCTTAGGGCAGAAACGGAAGGGCTGTTAGGCAAGCTTATTTCCTTTATCGCAGCTTATCAAAGCAGCGTGCAGCCGGATGCTGCCCGGCAAATGAAACAGTATATCATTGAAAATTCGGAAAAGGATATTACGCTGGAAGGAATGGCGCTGCGAATCGGTCTGAGCCCTTTTTACATGAGCAAAATGTTCAAGGACCATGAAGGCATCAATTATATTGATTTTCTGACGGAATGCCGAATCGAGAAGGCTAAGAAGCTGATGGCGGACCCCGAGCGCAGCTTAAAGGAAATTACGTTCGAGATTGGCTATAACGATCCCAATTATTTCAGCAAGGTATTCAAAAAGGTTTGCGGCGCAACACCGTCCGAATACCGCAAAGCGATTTTCGGACACTGAAACGTATGGATCCTGCCATCTTAAAAAAGTACAGACGATGGCAAAAGAGTGCTGGAAGAACAGCGCCCTCGTCTTCCGGCACCGTGCTATATTTGTAAATGTAAGCAGTTACATTTTGGAAAATGAGGGAGCGAAGAAAATGGGGAAAAGGTTTACAAGAGGCGGGGCAGTATCGTTTGTATTGGCTTTGGTGCTCGTTTTGACGGCTTGCTCAAGCGGAAACGGCAGCAGCAGCGGAAATGAAGGCGCCAAGTCGAACAATACAGAATCGACAGCCGAAGCAAACGACGTTAAAGCAAACGACGTTAAAGCAGGCGATGACAAGTTAGTCATCGGCTTCTCTCTCGATACGCTGCAGGAAGAACGCTGGCAGCGCGACCGCGATTTGTTCATCGCCGCGGCAGAAGCGCTTGGCGCAGAGGTTGAGGTTCAGGCAGCCAACAGCGACGATGCGAAACAAATCTCGCAAGCAGAGAATCTCATCAGCCAAGGGGTGGATGTGCTGGTCGTGGTTCCGCATAATGCGGAAGCGACGGCTGCCATCGTGGAAAAAGCCCACGCTGCCGGCATTAAAGTGCTTGCTTATGATCGATTAATTAAAAATTCGGATTTGGATCTGTACATTTCCTTCGACAATGAGAAAGTGGGCGAAATGCAAGCGGAGGCGATCGTTAAGCTGGCGCCAAAAGGCAAATTCGTTTATATCGGCGGCTCTGAGACGGATAACAATGCGCATTTATTCAAGAAAGGCGCCTTTAATATTTTGCAGCCGCTCATCGACAGCGGTGACATTGAGGTTGTGTTTGACCAATGGACGAAGGATTGGAACCCGGCGAACGCGCTGGCGAATATGGAAAACGCGCTCACTGCGAACGATAACAAAATCGATGCGGTTGTGGCTGCCAATGACGGTACAGCAGGCGGTGTCATTCAAGCGCTTGCCGCGCAGGGGCTATCTGGAAAAATACCGGTATCCGGCCAAGATGCCGAGCTCGCGGCAGCGCAGCGGATCGTGGAAGGCACACAGACGATGACTGTTTATAAACCGATTAAGGATTTGGCGGAAAAAGCGGCTGAACTGGCAGTGAAGCTGGCCAAAGGCGAGAATGTCGGCGCTGACAAATCGGTCAACAACGGGAAAATCGATGTGCCATCCGTGCTGCTTGATCCAAAAGCGGTCGATAAAACGAATATAGACGCAACGGTTATCGCAGACGGCTTCCATTCCGAGGAAGATGTATACAAAAACGTGAAGTAGCAGCAATTGGGCAAAGAGGGGGAAGAAGCGATGGGGTGCCATGACGCTCTTCCCCTTTTTGTTTTTTTGGAAGCAGTGATCAGTTTCAATTAGGCGGCAGCAGCCGTAAACGCTTGACTAAGGAGGGGTTCATGAGATGACGGCGGCATTAGAGATGCGCAATATCACGAAGCAGTTTCCAGGCGTTAAAGCGCTGAATGATGTTACTTTTTCGGTGAAAAAGGGCGAGGTGCATGCGCTCTGCGGCGAGAACGGAGCCGGCAAATCAACCTTGATGAAGGTGCTCAGCGGATTATACCCGCATGGCACTTATGAAGGCCAAATTCTAATCAACGGGGAAGAAAGACGCTTCATGAAAATAAAGGATGCGGAAGAAGCAGGCATTGCCATCATCTATCAGGAGCTTGCTCTGGTCAAGGATCTGTCAATAGGCGAGAATTTGTTCCTCGGCAAGGAGCCGGCTGTCTTCGGGATTATTAATTGGGAGCGGGTATTCAAGGAGAGCGAAAAATGGCTGAAGGAGGTCGGTCTGGAGGACGTTTCTCCAGAGCAATTGATCGGCGGGCTTGGCATCGGCAAGCAGCAGCAGATCGAAATTGCCAAGGCGCTGTCCAAGAAGGCGAATATTCTTATCTTAGACGAGCCGACCGCCGCTTTGACAGAGCAAGAGGTTGATATATTGCTCCAAATCCTGCAGGAGTTCAAGAAACGCGGCGTCACCTGCATTTATATCTCTCATAAGCTAAACGAAGTTTTTGCCGTAGCCGACACGGTCACGGTGCTGCGCGACGGACAATCGGTCGGAACTTACAGCATCTCGGATATTAATGAGGACAAGGTGATTTCGCTTATGGTCGGACGGGAGCTCAAGGAGCGATTCCCGCGGATGGAAGCAAAGCCGGGCGAGGTCGTGCTGAGGGTGAAGGATTATACAGTCATGAATCCGGAACGGCAGGGCAAGAAGGTGATCGACAATCTCAGCTTCGAGGTTCGCAAAGGGGAAATACTGGGCATAGCCGGTTTGATGGGAGCGGGGCGCACGGAGCTGGTGATGAGCTTATTCGGATCGTACGCGGGCCAAAGCTATGGAACGGTTGAAATGGAAGGCAAACCGGTGAAGCTTAAAAACACCCAGCAAGCGATAAAAGCAGGCCTGGCGCTCGTATCGGAGGACCGGAAAAAATACGGGCTCGTGCTGGGGATGGACGTGAAAAGCAATGTGAGCCTTGCGAGCCTTGGTTCGATATCCGCAAGCGGCATTCTTCGCCATAATGAGGAAATTGCGGCTGGCAACCAGTATTTACGTTCTCTCCGGGTAAAAGCAAATTCGGTTGAGACGATCGTCGGAACGTTAAGCGGCGGCAATCAACAGAAGGTCGTCATCGGCAAATGGCTGATGACTGCCCCTAAGCTTCTTATCCTGGATGAGCCGACACGGGGAATCGATGTGGGAGCGAAATTTGAAATTTATACGATCATGAACGATTTAATCAAACAAGGCGTAGCCATCATTATGGTTTCGTCGGAGCTGCCGGAGCTGCTTGGGATGAGCCACCGAATTATTGTGATTGCCGAAGGCAGGCAAACCGGGGAGTTTCTGGCGGAAGAAGCAACGCAAGAACTGATTATGACCGCCGCAACGGGAGGAAAAGGAAGATGAGCATGAATCAAGAAACCGTATTCAGTCCAAGCAAAACGAAACAGCGTCCGAATTGGTTTAAATTCGATGCGCGCGCTTATACGATGATTGGAGCCTTAATATCCATTTGGGTTTTGTTTTCGCTGCTGCATGACCGTTTTTTATCGCCGACGAATATTTCGAATTTATTTTTGCAAATGTCGGTGACCTCCATTTTGGCGATTGGAATGGTCCTGGTCATCGTTGCGGGCCAAATTGACCTATCGGTAGGTTCGTTGGTCGGCTTGACGGGCGGGATCGCCGCGATCCTAAATGTCTGGTACGAGTGGAATACGATACCGGTTATTCTAGCTACGCTAGCCATTGGCGCTGCTATCGGATTCATACAGGGGTGGATTATTGCATACCGGGCGGTGCCGGCCTTTATCGTCACCTTAGGCGGAATGCTTATCTTCCGCGGCATTTTGTTCGGAACGACCGGCAGCGTTACGATTGCGCCGCTGACGCCTTCCGTGAAAGCGATCGGACAATCGTATGTAGGAGACCTAATCGGCTGGATTTTCGGAATCGCGGCATTGGCGGTTGCCGGCTATATGGTTATGCGCAAGCGGACAGCAAGAGCCAAATTCGGATTCGATGTCGAGCCATTTGCGGTAAGCATTCTCCGTTTAGGCGTGATCGGCGCCCTTGTCATCGGCTTTGTATATTTAATGAACAGCTATAAGGGCATCCCGGTTCCCTTTGTGATGGTTATTGTTCTCTCGCTCATTTTTACCTTCATTGCGAAAAATACGACGTTTGGCCGGCAGGTCTATGCGATTGGCGGAAACCCGGAAGCAGCGCGTCTATCCGGAATCAACATTAAGCGGCGAATCCTGCTTGTGTTTGTGCTGTGCAATACTTTAGCGGCGATTGCCGCGCTTGTGCTGACGGCAAGACTGAATGCGGCAACGATGAGCGCCGGTCAAAACTATGAGCTTGATGCTATCGCAGCCTGCGTAATTGGCGGCACGAGTTTGATGGGAGGCACAGGCACCATAGCGGGAGCCATAATCGGTGCGCTCGTCATGGCAAGCCTGGATAACGGCATGAGCTTAATGAATTTGGAATCCTTTTGGCAGTATATCGTCAAAGGTGGAATTCTGATTCTTGCGGTGTACGTCGATATTTATACGCGGCAGCGGAAGAAGGTCTAGCTTTCGGGTGGTTAAGGCTTTATTCCGGTTTCTTGCTGCGGTACTGCATCCGAAACGCTTTTGGCTTGGTATTCGTGTGCTTGGTAAAGCACCGGACGAAATAGGGAAAGGAGCCAAAGCCCGTGTCCTCGGCTATTTTGCCAACCGGCTCATCCGTATGGATGAGAAGACGCTTGGCCTGTTCGATCCGATGGCTTGTTAAATATTCGAGAGGCGTGCAGCCGAACGTTTTTTTCATGCAAATGGCAATATAGTTGGGGTGAAAATGGAGTTCCTCCGCCATCTGCTTATATTTGAGCGGGTCTTGATAATGCCGGCGCAGGTACAAAGCCGCGGCTTCGGCAATTTGAAGCTGCGGACTGTCGGCAGCAGCTCCGCTTTCCTCCTGAAGCTGCTGAAGCAGCTCGTGAAAAAGCTGCTGCTGCTTCCAGCGCGAATGAGCGGAGGGCTGCTCGCGCAGCCGGTGCAGCTCGCGCATTTGGGCCTCAATGGCTTGCGGCGATTGCAGGGACCGGTGCCTTGGAAGATGAAACGGAAAATATTCAATATGGGCATAAGGCTGGCTTTGTCTAGCTAATGCAAAAGGTAGTTTTTCTTGCGATTCGCTCCATTCCCCGACCGTCTGAAAGTGAAGCCAGTAAAAATGGGTTTCCTCGCTGCACGGCATCGTTGATCGGTGGGAACGGTCGGGACGCAAAATCGCGAATTGGCCAGCCGAAATAGGGAGCGGTATTTCTTCTTCCTCCATATATAAACAGCCCCTAGTGACGAATATGAGATCGAAGACACCGATGCGGGAACGATCGGCATGCTTGCCTTGTACCGGGTAGGTATCTTCGCCCCCATCAATGTAATGAGGCATAGGCGGACAAATGAATTGGAACATTCCCCTTCGCTCCTTGCTGCAAGTTATTGGGATAATCATAAGCGATTATTGTATTATGCGCAAAGCTATCGATTAAGTTTGATGTTGTGATTAGATAAAAAGTAGTTGGGATCAGCTATCCAAGCAAGCCCTTTCCGCATGTTATAGTCGGGTAGTAAACATCTCGGCAAAGGGAGTGAAGAATGAAGGATGAGTAAATTACATGAAGCATTTAAAGCGCTGCCGTTAGGGAGCATTAAGGCTGAAGGCTGGCTGTACAATCAGCTTCGGATACAAGCAGACGGATTATCAGGCCATTTGGAGGAGCACTGGGAAGACGTGGGGCCTAATAACGGCTGGATCGGCGGAAATGGCGAGAGCTGGGAGCGCGGACCTTATTATGTGGACGGGCTGCTGCCGCTAGCCTATATACTGGGCGACGAGAAGCTTATTGCCAAAGCGAACCGATGGGTAGAATGGTCGCTCGCAAGCCAGCAGGAGAACGGTTCATTTGGTCCGGCCCGCATCGAAACGGTAAACAATGACGTCGATAAGCAGCATGACTGGTGGCATTTCATGATTATGCTGAAGGTGATGACGCAGTTTGAAGAGGCGACGGGAGACGAAAGAATTGTCCCGTTTCTGAGCAAATTTCTTGGATATGTACGCGCTACAATCGAAGAAATACCGCTGAGCGGGTGGGCGAAGTCGCGCGGATCAGAAATGCTGCTATGTATTCTGTGGGTGTACAAAAAAACGGGTGACAACGAGCTGCTGAAACTGGCCGATATCGTTGCGGGCCAGACATTAGATTGGACGGATATCTTTCATGATTTCCCTTTCTGGCGAAAGGTTGAACAATGGGATTGGCGGACCCATGTGGTAAACGTGGCAATGGGAATCAAAACGCCCGGCATACTTTATGAGTTATTCGGAGAAGAGCTTCAGCGCGATGCGGTCCATCGCGGTATCGACAGCCTGATGACCTATCACGGTCAGGCGCATGGCATGTTCTCCGGCGATGAATGGTTGTCAGGCACGCATCCGAGCCAAGGCGTCGAGCTTTGCGCGGTGGTGGAGTACATGTATTCCATGGAACAGCTGACCCGGATTTTTGGCGAAGGGCGCTTCGGTGATATTTTGGAAAAGGTGGCATTTAACGCGCTGCCGGCAACGATTTCCAAGGACTGGTCCTCTCATCAATATGATCAGCAGGTGAACCAAATGATGTGCAACGTAGCACCAAGAAATTGGAGCAACGGCGCAGACGCGAATTTGTTTGGCTTAGAGCCTAACTTTGGGTGCTGTACGGCAAATATGCATCAAGGCTGGCCGAAGCTGGTTTCGCATCTATGGATGACGGATGCAAGCGGCGGCCTGGCGGCTGTATCCTATGCGCCTTGCCATGTGAAAACGCATGTTGCGGGCGGGGATGCAATCGAGGTTCGCGTAAGCGGTGAGTATCCATTCCGGGATTCGGTTTCGATTGCGCTTAGCTTGGATCGGGCTGCGACGTTCGGCATTTCACTGCGTGTGCCGGAGTGGTGCGCTGAGCCTAGCTTGCTTGTGAACGGCGAAAGGGTCGTGCTGGAGCCGATGAATGGTTATGCAAAAATTGAGCGCGAATGGAATAGCGGCGATAAGCTGCTGCTCCAGCTGCCGATGGAGGTTCGCACCGTTTCCCGCAATCTATACGCGATAAGCGTTGAACGCGGACCGCTTGTGTATGCTTTGCCAATCGCGGAAAATTGGCAGCTGCTGCGTGAGCGCGAAAGGTTCCATGATTGGGAGGTTTATCCGGCCTCTGCATGGAAATACGGCTTGCTGGCTGATACGGACTTCGAGGTTACCGTGAGCAGCGAAGCCATTCCTTATCAGCCTTTCGATGCATCCGCCGCACCGGTTCGCCTGAAAGCGAGAGGCAAGCTGGTGAGCGACTGGCGAATGGAAGGCAATAATGCAGGTACGCCGCCGCTCAACCCGAACACCGAGGGGCAGCCGACGAAGGAGCTTGAGCTGGTCCCTTACGGAAGCGCAAAGCTGCGTATCGGCGAATTTCCGCTGCTTGGTCAGCGAAAGCCGGTTGCAAGGCATCCGTAAGCAGCCGTCATCCTTGCATCATTAAACCAAGAGACTCCTTAGAGCCCAAAGGCTGTAAGGAGTCTTTTTTGAAAGGACGCTCTATTCTTTTTTAAAGAAGCCATTAAAGATTTCTGCTGATTTTTTCTGATCAGGCGTTATCGAGAAAAGGACAAAGTTTCCGTTCCGGATAATCTGGTAGTTTTGTGCTTGCTCATATTGATCCTCCAGATAGGATTCGAACGTTTTCTTCGCCGTTTCGGCGCGCTTCTCGAAAGCTGCTTTGACGTCTTCGTAGTCTTGATCCGTTTTCAGCTGCACAACCGAAAATTCACCGGCTTGGATTACCATCTTGGGTTGATAAAAAATGCCGTCGACCAGCTGTTTTTCCGTGTCGATGCCATAGGTCTCCTTGATCTGATCGCCCTCTACGGGTTTGAGAGGTCCAAGTCCGGCATCGGTTGTTAATATGGCCGTGATATCGGCAACCGTAAATTCCGCGGACGGGTTCTCCGGATCAGGCTTAGTCATCGGCTTTGGCGTAGGCGACGGAGTCGCCATCGTGAGAGGTGACGGTTTAGGCGTTGCTGTCGGCTTCACGCTTGGCTTCACCGTAGGAGCCGCTGTAGCTGAGGCTGGCTTCTTGGTCGGCTCTGCTGTAGGTGACGGCTTTGGCGAAGCAGCAGGTTTTTTCGTTGGCTTCGCAGTCGCTTCCGGTTTCTCGTACGTTTCAATTGAAGGCTTCTCGGTGGCAGCCGGCTTAGCCGCAGCTGCGGATTCCGTCGGAGCCGGCGAGGCTGCTGCTTCTTCCGTCACAGCCGGCGTAGGCAAAACGGCAGCATCGGGTTCTTCAGTTGGAGCGGTCTCATGCGGCTCGTCCGATTCACCGGCTGTAGGAGATATATTTACGGAGCTATCGTTATTTTCCGGTTGGTTGCCTGCATTGCTGCAGCTAGCCGAGATGACTGCTGCGGCTACAGCCAATAAAGCAATGGATAAATATTTCTTTTTTACCATGAACATCAGATTAACCCCATTTAAACGTCGTTATTAAATCTAGACGCTAGAAGAGGGACAAAAGTTGCTATTTTGACGATTTGCGACATTTTTCCATGCGATAGACATTAGGCAATCACTGTATTATGCTGCTATTTCCGTGCCTGTGACGGCGTCATTCCTTTATATTGCTTATACAGCTTCGTAAAATAATTCGGATTCTCACACCCGACCTTTGCGGCGATTTCGGTTATCGTATCGTTGCTCTCGCGAAGCAGGCGCTCGGCCTCATTCATCCGGCTGACGTTTACATATTCAACGAACGTACGTCCAGTCAGCTTTTTGAACAGCTTGCAGAAATGGTAAGGATTCAAGCTGACCTGCTTCGCAGCTTGCTCGATCGATATTTTCTCGCAAAAATCGGATTCGATCCGCTGGAGCAGCCGTTTAAACCGGTCACGGTTGACGAAGTAGGGCTCGGCCGGTTTGCCAGCAAGCTGCCGCTCGAGAAAGGTGCGGGAGAGCAGCGTAAATAAAGCATGCAGCTTAGACTTTACGACAAGCTGATAAGCGGGCGGCTTTGCCGCGAGCTCGGCCACCGCTTCATCGAGCAAAGGAAAATAGCGCCGGCAGCTTTCCTCTTGTTCGGCCGGCTTGACTGGAAAATGAAGACGGCCCTCCAGATAAGGGGCAACAAACTGCGCATGCACGGGATCATGCACCCAATCATTGAAGAGGGAGGCGTTCAGGACGACGCAATCATAATAAATATGCCCATAGCCTAGGGCATAGCCGACATGCAGTCCGCCGCCAGGGATGATAATGACATCGCCTTCATTGACAACGTATGGCCTGCTGTCGATATGAAACAACGCGCTGCCCTGCCGCATGACGATAATTTCGAAATGCTCATGCCAATGCAGATAGAGGATGCAGTCATTGGGCTTGACATCATGGCAGTGATTTTGAAACAGCTGGATCGGATAGCTTTTGTGCTCCAAACGGGTATTTTCCCACAGTTCCTTAGGATAGGACATCTCCTGTTCACCACCACAAGATTAGACTAGTATTGCGCAAGATTGTATAGAGTAATCTGCTAAACTCCTAGCTATAATGGAGTTGTTACGAATACTATAAGCCAATATTGGAGTGATATACAACAGTGGAAAACAAATTGCGAATCGGAACATTAGTAGGCGGGGGCAACGCGGATCATGTCATTCCGCAAATTGTAAAGCATGGCTTCGAATCCTTTAATCTAACGTTCTGGCAAACGACGGGCAAGACGGATTTGGTTGAAATGGCGAAGCGGGTTAGAGCGCTGGCGGATGAACATGATTTTGTCGTTCCAGCTGTAAGCGTATTCGGTAATCCGCTGACAGGCGCGGGCGATAATGCCGATACGCTTGCAAGCTGGGAGCGCCTTATCGATCATGCCCATTTATTCGGAGCCGATATTGTATCCGGTTTCACGGGGCGCATAACGAACCGGTCGATCGATGAATCGATTCCGAAGTTCAAGGAAGTTTTCGGCGAACTGACGCGCAGAGCAGCGGACAAAGGCGTGCGGATTGCTTTTGAAAATTGCGACATGGGCGGTACCTGGCAAACGGGCGATTGGAATATCGCGCACAACCCGACCGCTTGGGAGCTTATGTTTAACGCCGTGCCGGAAGACAATATCGGCTTGGAATGGGAGCCATGCCATCAGATGGTGAGCTTGATTGAGCCCATTCCGCAGCTTCGCAAATGGGTGAATAAAGTATTCCACGTGCACGGCAAGGATGCAACCATTGCATGGGACATTGTTAGAGAGCATGGCGTCCATGGCAAGCAGCAATTTGTATGGCATCGAACGCCGGGCTTTGGCGATACGAACTGGACGGATATTATTTCTATTTTGAGACAAAACGGCTATAAAGGCACGATCGATATTGAAGGCTGGCATGATCCCGTTTATAAGGGCGAGCTGGAAATGACCGGGCAGGTGCATGCATTGAATTATTTGAAGCGCTGCCGCGGCGGCGATTTTGTTCCAAATCCCGTTTAATAATCCAGAGTGAACGCGAGGAGAGATTAGGATGACAATCAAGCATCGGGTCGTCGTCGCCGGCTGCGGCGGCATGGCAAATACATGGGTGGAATACGCCAAGCAAAGAACAGATACGGAAATCGTCGGGCTCGTGGATATCAAAATGGAATTTGCGCAAGCCATGGCTGACCGCCAGCAGCTTGCCTGTCCCGTCTTTACCGACATAAATCAAGCAATCGCGGAGACGGGTGCCACATTGGTGTTTGATGTTACCATTCCAGCAAGCCACTATACGATAAGCAAAGCTGCTTTAGAGGGAGGCTGCCATTTGTTTGGCGAGAAGCCGCTTGCCGAAACGATGAATGACTGCAACGAAATCGTTCAGTTATCGAACGGGCTGGGCAGGACGCATGCAGTCATGCAAAACCGCAGGTTCGATCCGCGTATTCGCGCTTTCCGCCAGTTGCTCTCGGAGGGCGTAATCGGTAAGCCAGGATTTATAGGCGCGGATTTTTTTATAGGCGCCCATTTCGGCGGCTTCCGCGACGCAATGGATAGTCCTCTGCTTCTCGACATGTCGATTCATACGTTTGACCAAGCAAGATATATTGTGGGAGCAAATCCGGTATCGGTTTACTGCCATGAGTTTAATCCTCCCGGCTCCTGGTACGAAGGCAATGCCATGGCGATCTGTATCTTCGAAATGTCCGACGGGTCCGTGTTTAATTACCGCGGATCCTGGTGCGCGGAAGGCGTACTTACCTCATGGGAAGCATCATGGCGGGTAACCGGCGAGCACGGCACTGCGATTTGGGACGGGCATGGAAATCCCTACGCGGAGATCGTTGCGGCCGGTGATCAGACCGGAAAGTTTATCAGGGACTACGAGAGAGTAGAAACCCAGCTTCCTGATATGGTTAACACCGGGCATAAAGGCTGCCTGGACGATATGTTTGCTTCGTTAGAGGAAGGCCGTAAGCCGGAAACCGACTGCAGCGACAATATTTTTAGCATGGCGATGGTCCTCGCTTCGGTTGAGAGCGCCAATACCGGCCGCAAGGTGCAGATTTCCGATTTCATGGATGCAGCGGCACTGAAGTAACGGCAGCCGCAGAGAATTGTTTTAGATAGGATTAGCAGAGAGTATCTCCAAAGCGGCAAAGCCGCGGGGGATACTTTCTTTTTTTTGGAGAGATGAGAGTTTTTCAATTTTCAAGACTAACTAAATACGTAATCTACTCTAATAACTGCCGCCATCCTGTAATTTCCATCTGATTTTTTCTCTGATTGTTAGGGTTTTTCCAAAAAATATGACATGGTACAATCATCCCTGTATCCTGTTTATGATAACGCTTTCATGAAAGGGGTGGAGCTTCTACCTGTTCGTCATGCACGGCATTTTGTTTCGGAACCAAAACCTGGAGGAGGTAATTTTATTATATGCATTCATCCAAAAAGCTCATTAGCATCATCATGTCGGTAACGCTTTTGTTAGCTATGATCCTACCATCCGCGAGCGCAGCCTCGCAAGAAGGGCCCGCGATCGCCATTCCGAAGAGCAAGATCCAATCCTACGTCGAAGCTATGCAGCCAGGCTGGAATCTCGGCAATACGTTTGACGCGACAGGCGTCGACGAGACATCCTGGGGCAATCCGCGCGTGACGAAGCAGCTCATTAAGCATATCGCTTCGCAAGGCTACAAGAGCATTCGCATTCCGATAACGTGGGATCACCGGATGGGCGAAGCACCGGACTACACGATCGATCCGGCATTCCTGGACCGCGTTGAAGAGGTCGTTGACTGGTCTCTTGACGCCGGCTTGTACGTCATGATCAACCTGCATCACGACTCTTGGCTGTGGGTTAACCGTATGGGCAGCGAACATGATGTTGTTCTGGCCCGATATAACGCAGCCTGGACGCAGATCGCCGAAAGGTTCAAAAACGAATCGAAGAAGCTTTCGTTCGAGAGCATCAACGAGCCTCGCTTCTCTGACGGCTGGGGTGGAAACGGCGAAGATAACTTCGCGATGCTGCATGAATTGAATGCATCCTTCCATGAGATTGTACGTGCTTCCGGCGGCAACAACTCCGAGCGTCCGCTCGTACTGCCGACGCTTGAGACGAACGCGAACCAGGACCGGCTCGACGCGCTGGTAGATACGTTTGCCGGGCTGAACGACCCGAACCTGATTGCCACCGTTCACTATTATGGATTTTGGCCATTCAGCGTCAATATCGCCGGCTTCACGCGCTTCAATGAAGAAACAAAAAATGACATCGTCCAAACATTCGACCGCGTCTATACTACATTAGTGGCTAAGGGCATCCCCGTTATTCTGGGTGAATACGGATTGCTTGGCTTCGACAAAAACACGGGTACGATCGAACAAGGCGAAAAGCTTAAATTTTTCGAGTACTTGCTTCATTACATCCAAGAAAGAGGCATTACCCATATGCTGTGGGACAATGGACAGCATCTTGACCGCAGCCAGCTGAAATGGAACGATCCGCAGCTGCACGGCATGCTTAAAGCGAGTTGGAAGGGCCGCTCTGCAACCGCGGAAACCGACTTGATTTATTTGGCCAAGGGCGAGAAGACGCAGGATGCCGTCATTAAGCTCGAATTGAACGGTAATCGCCTGACGGCTCTTCGCCATAATGGCAAGACGCTGCGCAAAGGCACGGACTATTCCGTAGAAGGCGATATCCTGACCGTGAAGGCGAGCTTACTCTCCAAGCTGACGGCATCAGGCGCATACGGCGAAAACGCGGAGCTTACAGCGGACTTCAACAAGGGCGAGGACTGGATGTTTGATGTCATCGTCTATTCTACGCCAGAGCTGCAGAATACAGCCGGAACGACAAGCGACTTCTCGATCCCGACAGCGTTCAATGGCGACCGGCTTGCCACGATGGAAGCTGTTTACGCTGCAGGAGGCAACGCGGGTCCGCAGAACTGGACATCCTTCAAGGAATTTGCGTATGCTTTCTCGCCGTCGTACGACACGAATGAGATTAAGCTCACGCAAAACTTCTTCAACGAAGTGAATGACGGCGAAGTTGTGCTGACCTTCCACTTTTGGAGCGGAAAAATCGTCGAATATACGGTTACGAAGACGGGAACGACCATCGTCGGAGCCGTCGCCGAATAATCAATGGAAGCCAACCGATTGTCCGGTTGGCTTCTTCACAATATAGGTAGAAATTCCCTTTTGGCTCAAGAAAATTTTCTGTATCATTACAGAAAACCTTAAAGGGGGAGATGAAATGATGAAAAAACGGATTGGAATTATCGGTACCGGTACGGCAGGGCTTCAGCTGGCCTATTCTTTGAAAAACGATTTTGACGTGACTCTGTTTCACTATGAGGAACCGGATGAGGTCCGCCATGGAAGAATTCGATCGACCCAGGTCCATTTCCATCCGACTTTGGATCGTGAGCAGCGGTTCCAAATGCCGGGCACGGATACTGCCCCTTCCATTCAAACGATTCACTTCAGCATGGGACAGCAAAAATTGTTTGTGGGGAAGCTCGCAGGTGCGGCAACGTCTGTTGATCAGCGCATGGCCTATTCTAAGGCGATGGACGATTTGGTTCAGCAAGGCGTAAACTTTCGTAAGACCCGCGTAGCACGGGATGAGATTCATGCCTTGGCTGAATCATTTGACCTGTTGATTGATTCATCCGGCAAATCAGGCCCGCTGCCAGCCTTCCCCGTTGAAGCCGGGCTCTCGCCATTCCTTGCGCCGCAGCGTAAATGTATCGTTGGTTATTTTAAGGGGGTAGCCCCGGTAGAGCCTGAGGGGATTTCCATCACGGTAGTTCCGGGAGCCGGCGAAATGTTTGAAATTCCCGCGTTAACGGAACAAGGAGCGGTTACGATTTTATTCATAGAGGCATTGCCTGAGGGCATGTTGGATGTTTTTAAACCGGTAAAAAGCGCTCAAGCTTTCGAGGAACAGATGAAAAGCATGCTACGGGACCATTTCCCGGAGATTTACAGTCGCGTTGATTTGGATCGTTTTGCTCTGGCGAATGAGACGTCTTATCTCCAGACAGCGGTTACCCCGGTGGTTCACAGGCCCTATCTGATGCTGAACGGTACTTTGGTACTGGGCTGCGGTGACAGTGTGTTTCTAGGTGACCCCATCACGGGTCAGGGCTGCAATACGGCCTCCTATTGCGCGGAGCAATTATATGAGACGCTTATAGCATACAAGGAATCCGCTTGGGATGAAAAAGTTGGAATCGATTATTGGAGCCGCACTCGCCCCTATGTGGCGGAAGTGACGGAATGGACCAATGCGATGACCGGACCGATGCCTGAACACATCGTGCAAATGCTTTTAAAGGCAGCCGCGGACCAACAAGCTGCCGATCAAATCGCCCATTGGTTTGAGCAACCGAAGAAAGCTCATGAAGCTTTCTTTCAACAAACGTATTAAAGCTATCCCTTATCGTATAATGGAAATGCAAGGCTGCCGGATGATCGGCGGCCTTTTCTCATTTTAAGGGCAGATCCATGCAATGAAATCAGCCTATCATCTCAAAAAAAAATTAGAGTCATCGATAGCTGCCTAGCACTTATCTTTGTTTGCCTTAATAGAATGTGGTGAGTCACATCATCATTAGGAGGCATGCCACAAATGAAAAAAAAGAAATCTACCGTATGGAAGAATACAAAAATTTGCAAAAAAATACAGCGCCATGTCCATGAATTTGAAGGAAGCACTAAACTGGCTGAAGAAGGCGCTGATCGACATAACCATCGCTTTGCAGGAGTTACAGGGCAAGCGATTCGAGTAGGAAAAAGCCATGTCCATGTAATTGATCTCACGAAAACGGATTTCTTTAACCATTTCCATAAGCTGAAAAAGATTGTAACAGGGCCTGCCATTCCGGTCGGAAATGGAAAACACGTACATTTTGTAACGGGCCAAACCACATTAAATGACGGCCATGTGCACCAATTTAAATTCGCAACATTGATTCAAGAACCTCTTGTTTAATGGATAAAAGCTGAAAAAAGATCATCCGACCTGGGTGATCTTTTTCTTATTGCCCTTCGCAAACCGTTCGAGGGCATCTTTTATAATAATGGCAATTTACGTTCAGGTATCATTTCTTTAACTACGGTATCTTCATAAGCATGTCTAACTCCATTCATCACATCCTCTACCTTAACCGGTTGACCGATTAACGCCGATTCCAGCGCGGCAAAAACAATGCTAAGAGCCTCAAGCCCTCGTTCGCCGCTGGAAATCGGGACTTTCTGGTCAGTGATTGCTTCCCACAATTCCACATAGGAGTGTGCAAACGGATGTGCCGCTATTTCGGGTGCGTATTGCATGATTAAGTCTCCAACGGGAATGGTCTGACCATTTGCCAGAGCAATATGTTTCCCGGGACGAAAACAGCCTTTGCTGCCATATATCCAAACGCCGCCCATACCTTCTCCATGTGCAGCCGTACTGCACATCCAATGCCCCAAACCGCCGTTATCAAAACGAAAAACGGTGACGCTTGTGTCTTCTCCTGTCGGGCGGATCGTCGTATTACCGTCGCTCAATTCTTTTTCAAATATTTCTGTATAAGCAAATACTTCACGGATAGGACCGTTCACTTCTGTAAACATATGCGTGCGGTGAACGCCGTGATCGTTAATCCAGCCTGCGCCAGCCCTTCCTTTAAAATGCCGCCAGGCGGTGCCTGCGAAAAAAGTCCGGTGCAAGGTAACCGTCGCATAATCCATTAGTAGATTTACGGAACCGATGATTCCATCCTTAATCGCTCTGGCCATCGCCACGTTCTCTGCGCCTAAAACGCTCGGTTCGGAGACGGTTAACACCCGGCCGTACTTTTTGGCATCTGCCAGAATTTTTCGTCCATAAAATGGTGAAATGGCCAGCGGCTTTTGCATTTGTACATGGATGCCGGCGGCAAAACAATCTTCCGCCACAATGTGATGCAAATCATGATCCAACAAAATAGAAACCGCATCTACATTTTCTTCGTCTATCATTTTTTTATAGTCCGTATATACCGTTGGACGTTTACCAAGCCGTTTTTCCGCAGTTGCAGCAAATGCATTTGCCCTATTCTCATTTAGGTCGCAAACGGCCGATAATTCGAATGTATCCCGGTTTGCTTTCTTTAATTCTTCCAGTCCTTCTAAATGAGCAGTCGATATAACTCCACAGCCAATAAATCCAATGTTCATCGTATATCTCCTCCGAATGAAAAGCCATTCAGCCTTTTCATTTTTATTTATAGTAGATAATAATAGAAATACATTTTCTTAACCAATTGGGTATCGTATAATAAAGTTCGAAATTAAAGCATGATAAAAAATCCAGGATTCCATACCAAAGGAGAGATTCGATTGGAAGAGGCAGAGAATCAAGCAGTCCATAAGCGTTGTTCAATAGAGAAATCTCTTGATATTGTTGGCGGGAAATGGTCTTTTCTTGTCATAAGGGAAATGATGTTTCATGAGAAAAAAAGATTCGGCGAATTAAAGCAAGCCGTTTGCGGGGTTAGTTCCAAATCATTGACCGATACGCTCCGGCATCTTGAAAATAATGGAGTCATTACCCGAACGGCTTATCCAACCGTCCCTATGACGGTAGAGTATGCACTTACAGAGAAGGGACATGCCCTGCACGCCATTATTCACGAAATGAAGAAATGGGGAAATGAGTGGTCTTAGGTGTCATTCGTGAAGAAAGTAACTAATCATTGAGATTTCCTCATCGGTGAGCGGCTTGCCGGCGGCATAGGCATTTGATTCCGCCTGACGGGCATTTTTAAATCCGGGTATGACGCAAGCATTTGGAGATTGAGCCAGAGGATACTGAATCGCAACCCGAACCAAATCCTGCACCTCATAACCGAAACGCTCTTTAATCGGCTGCAATTTACTGCGAATCTCGAGCAAACGTTCTCTTGTGTAGGATTCATTGTTTGCGCGAATATCTCCATCGCCGAACTGAGGAGGGTGATTCGGATCAAACTTATCCAGCAGCAGCCCTTGCGCTAGCGGCCCAAAAAGCACGATCCCGAGATTTTGTTCTTCCGCCCAGCGGAACAGGTTGGTTTCAGGCAGATCAAAGTGGTTCCCGAACGCATTATAATGAAATTGCAGCACGTCTGGACGTGTGAAAGGACATACTCTCATGAAATCCGCGTAACTATAGGCAGATTGGCCAATTACGCGAACCTTTCCTTCTTTTTGCAATTGGCGCATTGTATCAGCCGCTTCTTCAAGATATTGATCATTAGGACCAAAATTCGTGTTATGAAAATAATAAATATCTAAGTAATCCGTACCCAAATTAGTAAGTGACTGTTCGATTTGGTGGCGGATGTGAACGGGCTGCATCGCATTAGGAGCTGTACCCTTGAACCAGCCTACTTTTGAAGCAACAATAACCGATTCGCGCGGAATTTCCTGCAAAAATTGACCGATTACCCTTTCAGAATGGCCATCGCCATATACATCGGCTGTATCATAATGATTGATTCCTAGGGCATAGGACCTGCGTAATCCCGCAAGTGATTCCTTGTCATCATTACCCGACCAACCCACCGGGCTTCCGTCTCGCCAAGAAGGTCCGCCAATTGCCCAGCAACCCAAACTAACCTCACTAACCCGTAGTCCGGAACGGCCTAATACACGATATTCCATGGAAAATACCACCCATCTAATAAATGAATTTGGTTTATCTGTTTGGATATTTGTTCCAGTAAGCGTTGGACATAAATTCGTCAATCTGCAAATACAACATAAAACAAAATGGAATAACTGAAAAGTAGGCACATTTTGTTTACCTGATTACCTAAAGGTTACTGTTGCGATCCTATGGATCTCAAATTTAATAACAGCTGCAAGTTTATAGGATGGAGGAGGAAGATGCTCGGCTTATCCAAGTTACCCAAAAACGCGCGGGGCTGTTTGCTCTACGAGCCCTTTTTTCTAATTCCCTACAGTATGTTCAGCACGTATGCCACGATATATATGTTCGAGATGGGGATGAACGAAACGGCGATCGGCTGGATTACGACGCTGACTCTGCTCGTTCAGGTTTTCTCATCCTTCATTAGCGGTTATTTAACCGACAGGCTTGGCAGGAAATGGGCGCTGCTTTATTTTGACGTGCTAAGCTGGACGGTGGGTACCCTGTTGTGGGCGGTATCGCAAAATATATGGTTTTTTATAGCGGCGGCTATCGTGAACGGGTTTCAAAGGGTGCCGCATACCGCGTTTTACTGCTTGCTCGTTGAGGACACTGCCCCAAAGGACAGGACGTACGTCTTTTCGGTTCTCCAGTTTGTCGGCATGCTGGGCGGCTTATTTGCACCGCTCGGAGGTTTGCTAGTCGCCCACTACGGTCTTATTCCGGGAACACGGATCATGTATTTTCTCGCATGCGTCTGCATGACCATCCAATTCATCGGCCGCCATTTTGCCACCAGTGAAACGGAGATCGGTCTTCGCAAAATGGAGGAAACCCGCAGCGTAGGCTTGCTGGCCGGATTGCGGGAATACAAAGGGGTTATCCGCGAGATGACAGGGAATGGACCGCTGCTGCTGATTTTTGGGGTCTACATTCTGTTCCAGTTTCAGCTCACGCTCAAAAGCACTTATTTATCGCTCTTCTTTGTCGATCATCTTCATTTAGACAGCGGCATCGTATCGATATTTCCGGCTGTAACCTCCGTGTTCATGCTGCTATCTATGTGGCTGCTGCTGCCCCGGCTGGGAAATGACAAGCTTCATACGATTATGCTTTGGGGCTTTTTTATTTCGCTCTTATCGAATCTGGTACTGGTTTTATCCCTTCCGGGCATGATGTTCTGGCTGATCTTCAGTACGATTCTTGCTGCGGTGGGGACGATGATGACATACCCCTATCTGGAAGCGGCTGTTGCAAACGCGATCGACGACGAAAACCGCGCAAGCATATTTGCCATGCTCTCGGTTCTGATTCTGCTTGTCATTTCGCCGTCCGGCATTATCGGAGGCTGGGCTTACAAATGGGATCCGACCATGCCATTCCTGCTGATAGTCCTTTCATTTGCGGCGAGTATAATATTGCTGTTCATGTACAAGAGGATCGCTGGACGTGCAGCTGAGGAGGGACGGGGAACAAGATGAATGAGGAAATGAATTTGGAAATCCGCCGTTTAGGAAAAGAAGATATTTTAGACCTCAAAACACTCATGCTCGACGTAATGTCCCGGCTGCCGTCACAAGATCATTTTGCGATGGACGAAGAGGATTATTTTCATGACTATGTCCTCGAAAATGGAGAAATCTATGGAGCCTATCTTGGCGGGAGCCTTGCTGCCTATTCTGTGTTGACTTTCCCAAAGCGGAGCGAGCATAATCTCGGAAGGGAATTCTGGGTGCCGGAGAGCGAGTTATCTCACGCGGCGTTTTTGGAAGCAACCGTAGTTCATGAATCGGCTCGCGGGCGCGGTTTACAAAGGCATTTCCATCGGCTGCGTGAAAAAAGAGCCAGGGAGAACGGCTGCCGTTACCTCTTTTCAACGGCGCATCCTGACAATCATGTCAGCATTCGAAACTTAGAATCCGAAGGATTTAGCCTTGCATTTACTCGCCTTATGTATGGAGGAAAACCCAGGCATTGTTATGTAAAACGCTTATAATACGCGGAACATGAAATAAGCAGCGGAAGTCCAGGACTGTATTTACGAGTCCAGGACTTCCGCTGCTTATTTGTTTTTAACGATGGTTTCAACCTTCTAAATGTCCGAAATGTTAAAAAAAAGACCTATATTTCTAAATACGGACAGGTGCCGTTTTTTCTACAATTGGAGGTGAAACTGGAAAGAGGTGAAGGTCATGGGCACAGATTACGTGCTGCATATGAAAGGGATAAGCAAATCGTTTCCTGGCGTTAAGGCGCTGTCGAATGTTGATTTTGGACTGAGGAAGGGTGAAATCCATGCCCTGATGGGGGAAAACGGTGCCGGGAAATCAACGTTAATTAAAGTTGCGACCGGCGTACACAAGTGGGATTCAGGTGAGGTGAAACTGTCCGGCAGGCCGATCTCGCCCAAATCTCCGCTTGAAGCACAGCAGCTTGGCATCAGCACGGTATATCAAGAGGTTAATTTATGCGCCAATCTAAGCGTTGCGGAAAATATTTATATCGGACGCCATCCGCGAAAACGCGGATTAATCGATTGGGAAAAAATGTACCACGAAAGCGAACGTCTGCTGGAGCGGCTTGACCTTGCCATTGATGTGAAGCAGCCGTTATCGCATTACTCGGTAGCCATCCAGCAGATGGTCGCCATTGCCAGAGCGGTTGATATTTCAAACGGCATTCTTATTTTGGATGAGCCGACCTCCAGCCTCGATGCGAATGAAGTAAAGCAGCTGTTCAAGGTCATGCGCAAGCTGAAGCAGGAGGGCATGGGCATCGTATTCGTCACCCATTTTCTCGACCAGGTGTATGAGGTGACTGACCGAATAACGGTGCTTCGCAACGGTACGCTCGTGGGAGAGTACGTAACGAAGGATTTGTCCAAAACAGAGCTGGTATCGCATATGATTGGACGCGAATGGAGCACCGAGGAAGCCGCTGGAAAACGGGCAGTGGAACGTATTGCCGGCGAAAACTTCCTAAATGCCAGCTCGCTTGGCAAAAGGGGAAGCATCAATCCGATTGATCTTCAAATCGGCAAAGGCGAGGTGCTGGGCCTTGCAGGGCTTTTGGGTTCGGGCAGAACCGAAATCGCAAAGCTGATATTCGGCATCGACAAAGCGGATGAAGGAACACTGACCATTGATGGTGAACAGATTTCGTCGATGTTTCCGCAGAAAGCGATTCAGAAAGGGCTCGGCTTCACGCCGGAAGACCGCAAGGTTGCAGGGATCGTAGGAGAGCTGACCATCCGTGAGAATATCGTATTGGCGCTGCAAGCCCGCAAAGGCCTGTTCTCGTTCATTCCGCTGCGCAAGCAGAAGGAGATCGCGAATAAGTATATCGAGCTGTTAAAGATAAAAACCCCAAGCGCAGAGCAGAAGATTGAGAACCTGAGCGGGGGCAATCAGCAGAAAGTGATTTTGGCGAGATGGCTTGCCACGCAGCCTAAGCTGCTCATTCTGGACGAGCCGACTCGCGGTATCGATGTTGGCTCGAAGATGGAGATACGCAAGCTCATTCTCGATTTGGCGGCAACCGGCATTTCCATTCTCATTATTTCTGCAGAGCTCGAGGAAATCGTGCAATGCTGCAATCGAATCGTCGTGCTGCGTGACCGCATTAAGATTGGCGAGGTTACGGGAGCGAATATGCGCGAGAATGTCATCATGGAAATGATTGCGAAGGGAGCGGAATTGTATGGCGGGTCTGACGGGATTGGCGCTTAATTTAGGAAAGCAGAAGATCATTTGGCCGATCCTAGCGATCGTTGTTTTATTTTTGTTTAACTTGATTGTTATTCCTGATTTCTTCAGGATGGAGTGGAAGGACGGCCATTTATTCGGTAATCTCATCGATATTTTGAAGAACGGTTCACCGCTCATCATTATCGCGATTGGGATGACCTTGGTTATCGCGAAGGAGGGCATTGATATTTCGGTTGGTTCGGTGCTTGCCATTTCGGGGGCGATCGCGGTATTTATGCTCGATGGATATCCGCTCTGGCTTGTGGTTCTGGTTGGGATCGGGGCAGGTTTATTATGCGGATTATGGAACGGCATGCTCGTGGCTATCCTCGGCATTCAGCCGATGGTAGCTACCTTGATCCTTTTGACCATCGGCCGCGGAATCGCCCAGCTTATTACGGGCGGGCAGGTACTTACGACAAGCGACAAAGCCTTCCAGTTCATAGGAAAAGGGCATTTGCTTGGACTGCCGTTCCCGTTGTTTCTCGCAATGGGCGTGTTCCTCATCGTTTATCTCTTCAAAACGCGTACCGCATTCGGCTTGTTTCTCGAGGCGGCAGGCGGCAACAAAACGGCGAGCAGCTATGCGGGCATCCGTCCGAAGGTTATCTTTATGACGGCGTATACCATTACCGGAATTTGCGCCGGGATCGCGGGTATTATCATTAGCGCAAACGTAGCGAGCGCCGATGCGAACAATGCGGGATTATGGATTGAGCTCGATGCGATTTTGGCCGTCGTCATTGGCGGAACCTCGATGCGGGGCGGACGCTTTTATCTAGGCGGAACGATCGTCGGCGCCTTGTTTATCCAGAGTTTGACAACCACGATTTATTCCTTGGGCGTTGAGCCCTCCAGTATTTTACTCGTGAAGGCGGTTGTCGTCATTGTCGTATGTTTGATTCAATCCGACATGTTCAGGCAGTCGTTTAAATTGGCGAAAAAGAAGGTGGCAGCACAATGAAACAGTTCTCTCTAAAAATTAGTCACAATAACATTATTGTTTTGGCGACGCTGCTGCTTTTATTCATATTGTATGGATCAGGGGCAGCCCTTTACACCGGTTTTTTCTCGATGCAGGTTTTCCTGAATCTTTTTATTGATAATGCCTATCTGATTATCGTCGCGACGGGAATGGCATTCGTCATTATTAAGGGCGGTATCGATTTATCCGTAGCGTCGGTTGTGGCGCTCATCAGCATGGTTTCCGCCGGCTTGTTCGAGCAGGGAGCGAACGCGTTGGCCGTGACGGTCGTTGCGCTGTTAATCGGTACGCTGTTCGGCGCAGGGCAAGGTTATTTGATCCAGCGGTTTCAGCTTCACCCTTGGATCGTAACGCTTGCGGGCATGTTTCTTGCCAGGGGAATCAGCTTTCTGATCAGTACGGAGAGCATCGTCATCAGCAATCCAACCTACGTGAAGCTGTCCCAGTACAAGATTCATCTGTGGGGCGATAATTTTATCACGATTAGTGTCCTCGTTGCGGCAGCGGTGGTCGTAGCCGCGATATTGATCGGCCGTTATTCCTCGTTCGGAAGAGCGGTATACGCCATTGGCGGCAGCGAGAAATCAGCGGTTTTGATGGGCTTGCCCGTTGCAAAAACAACGATACTCGTCTATACCTTAAGCGGCTTGTTCTCGGCGATTGGCGGCGTAGTCTTCACTTTGTATATGCTGTCCGGCTATTCGCTGCATTTAATGGGCATGGAAATGGATGCGATCGCGGCCTGCGTAATCGGCGGGATTTTATTGACCGGCGGATTCGGTTATTTGATCGGGCCGACGCTTGGGGTGCTATGCACAGGCATCATTCAGACGATCATCATGTTCCAAGGCACGTTAAGCTCCTGGTGGACAAAGATTACGATTGGATTTTTATTATTTCTTTTCATGGCATTTCAACGAATTATCGTGATGAGAAAAGAAAAAAGCGCATTGCCTGCTGCCAAAAATAAACCGAAATTTGAAAATAAAGTCGTTAATTTATAAATACAGACCGATTATAAAATTTGTATATTTAACGTGTAGCCATTACAAGTTCGAAAGGGAGGAAGTAAGGATGAACAGAAAGAAACCGTTTTTCATGACCATGCTTGCTACGATTATGCTGGTAGGTTTAATCGCTGGCTGTGGCAGCAACAGCAACAATGGGGGGAACAAACCGGCAAGCGGAAATGCGACTAACGAGCCGAAAACAGAAAATGCGGCAACCGAAGCACCGCCCGCGGCCGATAAGAAGCTTGTAGTCGGCTTTGCCCAAATCGGTGCCGAAAGCGGTTGGCGCGATGCGGAGACGGATTCGGTTAAAGCAACGTTTGGCGAGGATCCGGGCTTTGAGCTGAAATTTTCGGATGCGCAGCAAAAACAAGAAAACCAAATAAAAGCCATTCGTACCTTCATCGCTCAGAAAGTAGACGCAATCGGACTTGCGCCGGTTGTAGAATCAGGCTGGGAAACGGTTTTGAAGGAAGCGAAAGATGCTAACATCCCGGTATTCTTGCTTGATCGCGGCATTACGAAAGGCAACGAAGACCTGTATGTATCCTTCATCGGCTCCGACTTTATTCTAGAAGGTCAAAATGCCGCAAAATGGATGATCGAGGAATTCGGCACAGGCGCGCAAGTAAACATTGTTCAGCTTGAAGGCACTGTTGGAGCAAGCGCAGCGAATGACCGTAAAAAAGGCTTTGAGGATGCAATCGCTGGCGAAGCCGGCTACAAAATCGTATATTCCCAAACCGGTGAATTCACACGCGCCAAAGGCAAAGAAGTTATGGAAGCTTATTTGAAAAAGGATAAAAACATCCAAGTCGTATATGCTCACAATGACGACATGGCCCTAGGCGCTATTCAAGCGATCGAAGAAGCGGGCTTGAAACCGGGCACTGATATTAAAATCATCGGCGTGGACGGCATTAAAGCCGCTTTCGAAGCGATTGCGGAAGGGAAAATGAACGTCACCGTTGAATGTAATCCGCTGCTAGGACCGCAATTGAAGCAAGCTATCCTTGATTACAAAGCGGGCAAAACGCTCGAAAAATGGATCAAATCCGATGAGGATGTATATTTTGGCCAAAAAGCAATCGATGCATTGCCTAACCGTAAATATTAATTTATAAGTTAATGGAAAAGTAAGGAAAATACGAAACTATTCAAGAGAAATTTCTCTTTTATAGTTTCGTTTTTTGAATTAATATGTAAATAGATCATTATTTTATAAGGACGGATTAGATGTCTATGCTGAGCGGTTTATTTGCGAATAGAAGTATCCGTTTCAAGCTTTTGTTTTATTTCGTCATCATAACTTTATTTTCAATTTTGGCGCTCAGCTTTTTGGGCAGCACGCTGTATAAGAATGCGATCGAAGAGGAAACGAATGCACACACGGTGCAGATGATGGACCAGGTTAAAAATCATATTGAAGTATACATACAAGAAATGGACAACATCATTTATTATCTGTCGCAGGATACGTCGGTGATTCAGTTTATGAGGTGGACCAATACGGAATCCGTTCATCTCGACCGTTTGGAAGATGAGGTGCGAAAGCTTCAGGGGGTTTATATTGAGAAGCATGTTGAAATCGCTGGGGCAATGATTGTAAGCGGTAACAATCAGTTCGCCAGCAGCGGGCTGGAGCAAATAACGAGGGATCCGATGACGGATGAGCAGTGGTATAAAAAAGCCGTTCTTGCCCCGGATCACATCCACTTGTTCAGCCACCCGATCGGCAGAAATATTAGAGCAGAGCAAAATCTAAGCGCCGATCAGGTACTATCGTTCGTTAGAGCGGTAAAGGATCCGCAAACCGGCAATGTGCTGGGGGTTATTCTGATCGATATGAAACTCGATATCATTCAGGATATCGTGGAGTCGGCCTCGCTTGGCAAAAGCGGCTTTATCTTCATTATGGATGAAAGCGGCGGAGTCGTTTACTCTCCCGTAAACCCGATCGTATATCGCATATCCGGACAATGGATGGAAGGGCGTTCGGGCAAGGTTTTTCGCTATATTGACGATCTGGAATACCAAATGATCTATAACACGTTTCCGGAATTTGATTGGCGCATCGTCGGCGTATTCCCGCTGAAGGAATCGCTGCAGGTCGTTGCCGATATTCAATTTTATACGGTCATCATTGCGCTGGTTACCTTGCTTCTTGCCTTTCTGGCTTCCCTATACTTTACGAACTCAATCGTTCGTCCCGTAGGCAAGCTGCGCAGTTTAATGAAGAAGGTTGAAGAGGGCGAGCTGCATCTGCGTTTTCCGAGCAAGACCAAGGATGAAATCGGACAGCTGGGCAACAGCTTTAATAATATGGTGCAGGAAATCGACAATTTGATTCATCTGGTTTATTTGGAGCAAAAAGAAAAACGCGAGGCAGAGCTGAAAATTTTACAGGCGCAAATCAAGCCTCATTTTCTCTACAATACGCTGGATACGATACAGTGGATGGCACAGGACCGGGATGCGGACGATATCGTCGATATTGTCGTCGCGCTCACTCATTTGTTCCGGATCAGTCTCAGCAAGGGACGGGAGGTCATTCCGCTCAGCGACGAGATGCAGCATGTCGAGAGCTATCTGATCATCCAAATGGCCAGGTATGAGGATAAGCTATCCTACACGATCGATATCCCGAAGGAGCTGGAGTCGCAGAACGTGCTCAAAATCATTTTGCAGCCGCTTGTCGAGAATGCGATTTATCATGGCATCAAGGCTAAGCTTGGCGTGGGCAAGATTCTGATTTCAGGCTACAAGGAGGACAATAAGCTGGTACTCGTTGTCGCGGATGACGGGATCGGGTTTGAACCCGAAAGGCTGGCCCAAATGAATGAATCGTTCCATGCCATCAGACAGAGCAGCGAGGATCGGGGTTATGGCTTGTATAACGTGAATGAGAGAATCAAGCTTTCGCACGGGTCCGGCTACGGGCTGACCATCGAGAGCGAACGTGGACAGGGATCTAAAATCATGGTTAGACTTCCATTAATGCTTGGATAATTTTGAATGGCGGGTGGTAATCACATGTGGAAGCTGCTTATTGCAGATGATGAGCCGAAGATTCGAAGGGGGCTCGCAAAGGTGCTGCCTTGGGAAGAGCTGGGCATCGAGCTGGTCGGCGAAGCCGAGAACGGTTTGGAAGCGCTTGAGCTTGCGGCAGAACGAAAACCGGATATTTTGTTCGTCGATATTTGCATGCCCTTTGTTGACGGATTAGAGTTCATCGAGAGGCTGCGGCAAACGCTGGAACGCTGCATCGTGATTGTGATCTCCGGACATGATGAATTCCGGTATGCGCAGCAGGCGGTAAAGCTTCATGTCTTTGAATATATGCTGAAGCCAGTCGTGAAGGCCAAATTGGAGGGCGTCGTCCGGAAAGCGATTAGCGAGCTCGAACAAGAACGGGATAAGGAGCGGAAAATGGTATGGATGGATCAGCAGCTCAAAACAAATTCCATCGCCATCCGAGATTCGTTTTTGTTGAAATGGCTGGATGGCATCGTAGCCCCGGAGGAAATTCACGGCCAAACGGCTTTTTTAAAACTAGGCTGGGCAGGGGCCGTCGGATTAATTGCGTTTAAAGTCATCCAGAATGTGGAATCCGGCAAGTCTATGCGGGTATGGGACCGGGATTTACTAGAGTTTGCATTAAAAAACATTACCGAGGACCTGCTCGCTGCCGAAGGAGCCAGGAATCACGTGGTTCTCAATGACAAGAAAGGCCATATTGTCGTGTTAGGCAGTATTGATAACTATGCGAGGTGGCTGCTGCTAGGCACGAAGATCCAAGACAAGATGGAGTCGCTGCTGGAGAAGACCATTATCGTTGAACAGCAGGCAGCAGAATCAGCCGATATGCTGCCAGCCCTGCACCGAACCTTATTGAAGGAGCTTGGCCAAAAAGGAAGCTTGTCCCCCATCGTTATTTTGACCAAAAAATTTATCGATCGGAATTATGGCATGCCCGCATTGACGCTTGGCGATGTGGCGGAAGGCGTACAGGTTAGCCCTACTTATTTAAGCAAGCAGCTCAAGCGCGAGCTGGGTCTTTCATTTATTGATTATTTGACAGAGGTGCGTATTCGCAAAGCGATTCAGCTTATGAGCGATCCTTTATATAAGGTTTATGAAATTGCGGAGAAGGTTGGGTACAGCAGCCAGCATTATTTTAGCAGCGCGTTTAAGAAGGTGACCGGGACCTCTCCCATGGTTTACAAGAAAGGAATACGGTCATGATCGGAAGGAATGCTTTTAGGTTTATTCTTATTATTGCGCTGTTTATTGCCGCGGCTCTGCTCCTGCGTTCTTGCATTTTGAATTCTGAGAACCCAGGTAAAGAAAGCGATATCGGCTATAAGTATTTGATAGGTGTGTCGCAGCCGAATTTAAGCGAGCCTTGGCGCGTTGCCATGAATGAGGAGATCGAGCAGGAAGTCGGGAAGCACGGAGACATGCGCGTCATCTTTACCGATGCGGCGCAAAGCAGCGACCAGCAGGCGCAGGATGTAAAGAAACTGATGGGTTACGGCATAGACCTGCTTATTATTTCGCTCGATGATCCGGTCGCGCTAACGCCAACGGTAAGCTCCGTTTACAAGGATATTCCCGTAATTGTGCTGGGACGGGGTGTCGCGGGTTATGATTACACGCTCTATGTCGGAACGGATGATGAAATGATCGGCAGGAAAGCAGGCGAATTCGCAAGGGAGACCTTGGGGGCATCCGGCGGAAAAGTCGTTGAAATGCAAGGATTAGCAGGCTCGCCAACCGTCGAAGAACGCAGCAAGGGTTTCCGGGACGCGATTCAGGATTCAAAGCTGAGCATTGTCCAGACGATGAACGGGGATTGGCAGCGTGACTTGGCTGAGGATTTATTGGTTAGCTGGTTAAAGGAGAATCACGACGTTGATTTAATATTTGCCCAAAATGAGGCTATGGCGCTTGGGGCTTATCGAGCGCTGCAAAAGCTTAACATGAACCATGTCAATATTATAGGCATTGACGGGGTTAATTCCGAGAACGGGAGCTTGCAGCTCGTATCGAAGAACAAGCTGACCGGAACCTTTACGAGTCCGCCGGGCGGCAAGGAAGCGATTCAGTATGCGATTGATATTTTGAACAAGGAAAAGGGCATTCCGAAGAAGATTATTTTGCGGAGCCAGAAAATAACAGATCAATCCACGGTTAACAGCGAATTGCTTAATTCGCCGTCCCCTGATCCATCGCCGGACCAAACTGATGCTCCGCTCGTTGTGGGGTTTGCGCAGGTAGGGATGGAGAGCGGATGGCGGATTGCGCATACGAAATCGGTTATTGATGCTGCGAAGGAGGCTGGCGTAGAGCTGCTTTATGAGAATGCCGAGCAATCGCAGGATAAGCAAATCGAGCTTATTCGCCGGTTTATTAAGCGGAAGGTCGATGTGATTGCTTTCTCGCCTAAGACGGAAACCGGTTGGGATGAGGTACTGAAAGAGGCGAAGGAAGCGGGAATACCGGTTATTTTATCGGACCGCGAGGTCAACGTCAGCGATGATACCCTTTGGACGGCTTATATTGGATCGGACTTTCGCGAAGAGGGACGACGTGCAGCAAGATGGCTTATTCAACAGGCTGAGGAAGGAGAAAGCAATCCAATCGTTGAACTTCAAGGCACGCAGCATTCCGCTCCGGCAGTCGGGCGCAAGCAGGGGTTTAGGGAAGTTATCCAGACCGATAAGAACTTTACGATGCTTGAGTCGCTGCAGGGAGACTTCACGAAGAAGCAGGGAAAAGAACTAATGGCTGCGGCATTAGCTCGGCAGGGCTCCAAGATCAAGGTCGTTTATTCCCATAATGACGATATGGCGCTGGGTGCCATTGAGGCCATTGAAGATTTCGGTTTGCGGCCGGGAAAGGATATTATCATTATTTCCGTTGACGCGACCAAATCTGCGCTTAAAGCGCTCAGTATCGGCAAGCTGAGCTTTGCGGTGGAATGTAATGCGCTGCTTGGACCTCAGCTGATGAAAGCCGTCAAGGATTTATCGGAGGGCAAGGAGCTGCCAATGAAAATCATCACGTCCGAAGGCGTGTTTACGCAGGAATCCGCCAAAACCGCGCTGGCAAGCCGAGAATATTGATTCAAAGAGCTTTGGCATTCTCGTCCGCATAAGTTGACAAGCCCAGCTCCGCGAGAGCAGAATAAAGCATACCCTAGTGAAAAGAGGCGATGCTATGTCATCCTTGATCGAAAGAGTCAAACAGATTGCAGCAGGCTTTGACGAAGAAACGCTGCGGTCGATTGAAATAAATCCATTGCTCGTCGAAGCGGGCGCCATTCAAGAGGTTGCTCCTTATTTGAAGGAACGGCTGTATACCCAGGTTGTTATCGCGGCGGATGCGATTACCTATGGCATCGCGGGTGAGACGCTTGAGGAAGCGATAGCTGCGCTCGGCATTGCCGTTCAGGTTACGCTCATTAAGCCTGATCGCCAAGGTGACGTGATTGCCGACGAAGCCTCGATCGTGCAGCTGCTGCTCGATATCCAGCAGAAAAATGCCCAGGTTGTCGTTGCCGCCGGCTCGGGTACGATCCATGATATTTCCAGGTATGCCGCGTATACGGCGGGCATTCCTTTTGTATCGGTTCCGACTGCACCGTCGGTCGACGGTTTTAATTCCAAGGGTGCTCCAATCATCATCCGTGGCGAGAAGAAGACCATTGCCGCCATCGGGCCCGATGCGATATTCGCAGACCTGGACATTCTATCAAAAGCTCCGGCTGCAATGGTAGCGGCAGGCTTTGGCGATATGCTGGGCAAATATACCTCGTTATTCGATTGGAGCTTTGGCGCATCAGAAGGCGGCGAGCCGTATTCGGAAGAGGTAGCGGAAATTACGCGAATCGCGCTTCATAAATGCGTTGAGCATGTCGAGCAAATTGCCAGCCGCGATCAAGACGGTATTCGTATATTAATAGAGGCACTTATTGAATCCGGACTCGCTATGTTATTGTTCGGACAGTCGCATTCAGCGTCAGGTGCCGAGCATCATCTTTCGCATTATTGGGAGATGGAATATATTCGCCTTGGCAAAAGACAGCTTCTGCATGGCGCCAAAGTCGGCGTAGCCTGCGCGGAAATTTCCAAGCTTTATCACCGCCTCGCATCGGAGGAAGCAGGGCTTGCCTTTACGGCTAACCCGGAGAAGGTGAGGGAAGCGATAGCGGCTCTTCCGGATGAAACGATGATTAGAGGTTGGCTGAAGCGGGTCGGCGGACCGTCGACGACAGAGGAGCTAGGCGTAGATGCAGAGCTGCTGATGCGAAGCCTGCAGGAAGCCCATCAGGTAAGACCGAATCGCTACACCTTATTGCGCGCTTTAAACGCGGTTTAACATATGAAATCAAACGGCTTCGTCCTTGTGTGCGGGATGGAGCCGTTTTTTTCACAAAGATATAAAAATTAAGGTGCGGTACCGCGAGAGTCAACAAACCATCCTATTTTATTCTTTTTTACATATATAAATCCCCATATTTGGGGTCATTATCGAATACATACGAATTAGAAATAGACTGATTTAATATTCTAACAAGCAGGGAGGTGTAATTACTTCTCGAATACCTTAGTTAATCGGAAATTATTATCAATCTCTAAGCATTTACTCGGAGGTGTTATCTATGGGAATGGATTTTACTGCGTATATGTCACATAACCTTAACGAAACTGATATACTAGAGTTATGCATTGATTTAAATGAAAACAGTTCTCGATTCCCATTCATTCGTGAGTTTATTGACACACTTTTACCCTTTAATCCAGAGGATATTGATAGGAAGTGGCGTATTACTCATGATAGTCTAGGCGGAACAATTAGCTTGGACGGCCCCTGTGGAATATCTCTCACATTGTCAGAGAAAGTATGTTACTTTCATCATTATTTTAGATGGAGAGGATTTTTAGTAGATACCGAAATCCAACAGTGGCTGAGGAATGTAAGCTACGGATTTATGAAAATATTTAACTCTTCATTTGTTATTTATGTTCCAGATAATGCTGCGAAAGAATCGGCGATTATGGATTTCATCTGGGAAGATGAAAATAAAGATATTAATTATATAAGAGAATGGCTATTAAAGCACTGTGGGATACCAAAAGATAATATCACCGATATTTATAAAGAGTATGAAGATTATTGGGCTTCAGAAGGATATTATATTGATGATTTTAATGATAAACAAGAGACTCATAAAAGTTCAAACTCGAATTCATAAAACAACGGAACGTACTATAGTTGATCCACAAGGAGTAGTTTGCTGCGGCAGCTGCTCCTTTTCTTTAATCAGCTAACGGTCATTTTACGTTAATGTTCCAGCTCTAATTACAGTCGGAGGATGCAGCTATGCGTCCATCGCATAAGTTCCAGTTTGGTTCCCCCTCCAGATTGCAACTCTTCTATAAAACCGTCCGTCTATAAGAACGGGAGGGTGATCGAATGAAAAGAATCCGTCCGCTGAGGGCGATGCTGATCCTGTCCTTAGCTGCCGCGATGACCGGCTGCGGCACGAAAACGAACGAACTGGCGAAGGTGCAAACGCCGGAGCAGGGCGCTGCTCTAACCGAAATTCAAGCAAGCGCCGGATCCGGCGGCGGGATCGAGATCCCGAGCATCGATTTGCCGGACCAGAATCTCGAGAATGCGGATATGATCGGTCTTGTCGTCTACCAAGGCCGGATCTATACGCAGACGAGTACCAAGATTTCGCCGGAGGACGCGGCGATGCTCGTAGGCGACAAGCTCGGCCGGACGATCGGAACGATCGACGAGTGGAGCAAGCAGGACGCCTTCGCCACCGAATTTGCTTCCAGCATCGGGCAGGTCGACATGTACACAGTAACGGGGTACGACCCGAAGTTTCGCATTATGTCGTATGAACAATTGGATAATGGCGACGTCATCACGGAGTTCTACGAATGCCTGAGCGGCATTCGTGTATACAGCGGAAAGGATGTCTTCGGCCTGCTTCGGCTAGATGGACGGATTCAATCGGCCGAGTGGGAATCGTTTAACAGCTGGAATTACGGCAAAGAAGAGAAGCAGGCGCTGCAATCGGATACCGCAGCAATCTCCGACTTTCTAGCGGCGCTCGGCGAAGCTAAGCCGATTAAGCAGGAGGAGCTGCAGAAAGAAGGTATTTTCGATGAGCCTGAGCAACGTTTCCTTCATCTGCGGCTTACGGATCAGAGCGTCGTCACGCTTCGCTTGTTCCAGAACGGTTATGTTTGGTATTCGACCGCCCGTCTGTTCTTCCGGGTGGAGCAGAAAGCGTTCGAACTGTTGTGGCAGCTGATGCCGGACGAGGTGTCTCATTAAAAATGAAAAAGCCCGGGCATTGTGGTCAAGACCCCATATAGCGGACACTGAATAAAAGACCCTACCTAACAAGCTGGAGCCGGTACTGAATCGGAGCCAGCTTGTTTAGTTTTCTTTGTGGACGCTTATTGTTGTAAAAGTGTATATATTCTTCAATTCGGCTTTGTGCTTCTTCTACTGATCGAATATCATAAGGATAGAGCGCTTCTGTCTTCAAATGCGAGAAGAAGCTTTCCATTGAGGCATTATCGTAACAATTGCCTCGCCTGGACATGCTGATTTGGGCGCCAACCTTTGGCAGCATGTCGTGGTAATCGTAGGACGTGTACTGGGACCCCTGATCGCTGTGAACGATCAGCCCAGCCACGTCCTTTTCCTTTTCAAACGCCTTAGAGAACGTCTGTAGAACAAGTTGCTTGTCATTGTGATGACTGGTTTGGTAAGCGACAATTTCGTTCTGACACAAATCTTTAATGGCGGAGAGATACAACCAAACATCACCAATTCGATACTGTGTGACGTCAGTTACCCATTTTTGATTGGGTGCTTCCGCTTGAAAGTTACGTTCCAGTATGTTCTTCGTAACGCGATCACCAATGTTCCAGCTTCGAGTACTGTGATGGTATTTACGACGTACTCTAGAGCGCAGCTCCATTTCTTGCATGAGCCGGAGAACCTTCTTATGGTTCATCCACACGCCATGATCTTGGAACATGAACAATTGAATTTGGCGGTACCCATACACGCCTCTATAGTATTCAAAAGTGTCACGAATTAACTGTTTATCCTCCTTATTCTCATCTGTTTTCAGTCGCTTCAAGTATGCGTAGAATCCACTTCGGGAGACACCGATTTCTTTACAGAGTTCTTTGACGCTAAAACCTTCACGAAGTTCGCAGACGAGCCGATACTTCTCTGGTATACCTCCTTCTTCGTAATTTCTAACCACTTTTTTAGGACAGCGTTCTCCATCTCCAATCGCTTAAGATAACGTTCCTGATCCTTGTACTGTACTCGTCTGCCTCGGTGTTCCATAAGTCCATATTCGCCTTGCTCTTTATACTTCCTCATCCACACCTTTAAACGCCCGATATCTGCGATCCCAAGCTCTTCCGCTACCCTCTGCTTGGTCATACCTCCATGTCGTAGCTCAATAGCCTTCTTCTTCAATTCAAAACTATACTTCTCAAATTTCTGTCCTTTTCTCGCCATAACGAAAAGCACCCCCTATAGTTTCATCGGTTTAAACACCAGGGTGTTTTTACAATGTCTACTATAAGGGGTGCACTTCATTCTGCCCGGGCTTTCTTACTTGCGTTATGTCCTAAACAAACTGCTCTTACCGTATTTCGACTGTATGCGGAGAGAATTATAAACCGATAGATTTTGCCACAAGCCTTATGAGCAATTCATGGGATTCAGCGCGCAAAGAAGGGACTTACTGAATGGCATCCAAGGCTCGCCTGACTTTTCTTGCAAAAACAAGCGGATTATCAACCGATTCTATATTGATATAAATCAGCCGCGGTTGCTCGAACAGCCACTCGTTGCCAACAGACGTTATTTTTATTCCTTGATTACGAATGGCCGAAATGAATGTATTGACTTCTTTTTGTAAGAATGCTCCTCTACCTAAACATAGTGCTCTGCCAGTTCTAGTATTTAAAGATTCGAACGAAAAAGAAGACGTTACACTAAAACTTTTTCCCAATATTGTTGCTCTTATTTGATCTCGTGTAATGGTCGACACACATTTCCCTCCAGCGAAGCCGGGTTGGCCACCAATAATCCTTGAGAACTGCTGGCAAAGCGATCCGTTATTTTTCATGCTTGTTTCCTCCCCTGTTTTCTTTTTATGGTATGAGCACATGAACAGGGTTGAAACGGATTATCACCTAATACAACAATCAGATTGTAAATAAAAAAGCACCGGGCTGCCCTAAGCATATTTCTTTGGCACAAGCATGAGTATTAAATGGTTTCATAAACATCATTTTTGTGGTAAAATATTCCAAGAAGTAAACTAGAAAGGGGACTCCGAATGAGCGCAAATAACATTCATGAAACCCAACCTGAGAAGGGGAAATTATATCATAACGATAATTATATCGATGAGAACCTTCGCTCTATTCAAAATATTGAAGCCGGAGGACCAATGAAAAAAATAGATTTAAATACCATGCCGCGGCCTCTAAGAGTCTTCGGCTACGTTTTCTTTTCGATTTTGGTGTTAATGGGCGCGGCGACCGTTTTAATCAGTTTTTTTCGTTAGTATTCGTCTTAAGACATGAATGTTACGGAAATGGGGATGTAATCTGTGGATGCTACAAAGGAGGAGGTAATGGTGACAAGCTAGAAATTAGATGAAGTACATCACAAATACTTATCTGGAGGAGTGGATAAATCAATGATTAGTAAAGTCGGCCAAATTATGTTGTATGTAAACAATCAAGATGAGGCACTGGATTTTTGGACAGAAAAAGCAGGGTTTACTGTGATTTCCGAAGAAAATAACGGTCAAGGAATGAGATGGATCGAAATTGCTCCGACACAGGATGCAGAAACAAGCATCATTCTACATAATAAGGAATTCGTTGCTAAAATGTCACCGGGATTAAACCTCGGTACACCTTCTTTGATGTTTTTTTCGGAAAATCTCGAGCAATTCCATGCCGATTTATCAAACAAAGAGGTTAAAGTCGGAGAAATTGTTAATATGCCTTTCGGAAGAGTATTTAACTTTGCAGACATAGAAGAAAATTACTTTGCTGTAATGGAAAAAAGTAGATAACGGTTAGACATGCATAACGATTTACCAATCTAGATACGTTTCGTTTATAAAACAGCGGAAGTCCAGGACTTTTTTCTTGTCCATGGCTCCCGCTGTTTTTTTTGTTGGGACAGTTATCATAGGCCAAAAAGTTATTTTTCAAGCCAAAGTTAAATATTGTGTTGTTTCACTCTAATTCGAACGCGGTAGTAATACATAAATGATGAAAAGAGGAGAGTCCAATCCATGAACCAAACGAACCCAGAAAGTGCCCCTATATCCCCGACTCTCGTTGTTCGACCAAAGAAAAACTACAAAAAAAACAAAAATTTGTGGTTGATTGCTTTCCTGCTATTTGTGGTTTTTTATGCCTGCGTGGCTGCCTACCATTCTGAAAAACCTTTGCCTGAAGGCATCTCCATGGAAGGGCCTGTCCATTATGTAACGGAGCAGGATATTGAATTTTTATATGATTTAACCTCCCATGGGTCATCAGAAGGCCAGATCAAAACAGAACAAATGATCTTTAATTCTGTTTATAAAGCGATCGAAGAAGCAACAGAGTTTATCGTAATCGATATGTTTTTATATAACAGCCTTTACGATAAAGAGCAGTCGTTCCCTTCACTCAGCAGAAACTTGACGGACAGGCTGATCGCCAAAAAGATGAAATATCCGCAGATGGACATCGTCTTTATAACGGATGAAATCAATAGTTCTTACGGGTCGCATCCTGCGTCGGAGCTTGAACGCTTACATGCCGCAGGCATTTATACCCATATTACCGATGTAAATCCATTGCGGGACTCTAATCCGCTGTATTCAGCAGGTTGGCGTATTTTCGCGCAGTGGTTCGGGGAAGCGGGAGAGGGCTGGTTAACGAATAAAATGGCAACGGCTGCTCCTGATATGACTCTGCGCTCCTATATGAAACTGCTGAATATCAAAGCCAACCACCGTAAGGTTATCGTGACGGATAAGTCACTTATCGTATCTACTGCAAATCCCCATGACGCAAGCTACTATAGCTCAAACAGCGGCTTCAAGGTAAATGGCAATATCATTGGGGACGCGCTGGCTAGTGAGCAAGCGGCTGTCGGGCTGTCGGATTCTTTTAAACTGCCTGCATACAGCAAGGCGGCTCAAGAAAAGGGCGATATTCGGGTGCGGCTCTTAACGGAAGGAAAGATCTTGAAGCATGTAAGCCAGGACTTATCCAAAACCGAATCCGGTGATTTGATTTGGATAGGGATGTTTTATCTCGCAGACCGGCAGGTGATCGAGGAGCTTTTGAAAGCATCTGAGAGGGGCGTAGAGATTCGTTTGATACTCGATCCCAACCAGAATGCTTTTGGCAGCGAAAAGATCGGCATTCCGAACCGGCCGGTAGCCTCCGAGCTGATAAACAAGTCGAATGATCGCATTCAAATCCGATGGTACAATACGGAAAAGGAGCAGTTCCACACGAAGCTGATGCTCATCCGTCATAAGGGCGATGTGGTGATTCACAATGGATCAGGTAACTATACCACGCGTAATTTGGATGATTTGAATTTAGAGACCAATCTGAAAGTCGAAGCTTCCGAGAACAGCAGAGTCTCTAAGCAGGTTCAGCAGTATTTCGAGAAATTATGGGAAAATGAAGGCGCCGAGTATACCTTGGATTATAGTGCCTATCAGGAGGAGACAGTATTTTTGAAACGTATATTATATAGAGTGCAGGGCTTGCTGGATTTCACTACGTTTTAGCTTCGTTTAGCACAAAATAAAATAGGGATATCTCAACGTTATATTATCGCCCTTGTTATTTTGTACGCTTTTAACCCTCAATAAAAAAAGGGCTGCCAAGGAGGCAGCCCTTTTCTTCATCAAATACGAAAATCACTTGTATTACTATCCTCATCTCAAATTACAGGTACACTTATTTTTTACTATTTCCCTTGTACCATGGATTTAAATGAACCAGAACCTCTTCAACAATTGGGTTTTGGTCTTTGATGGCCTGCTTTATTTTCTTGCTAATATCATGGCCCTCTTGAACGCTCAACTCAGCCGGAATCCCTACCCGAACATCAACAATCATGTAATGGCCATGCTCTCTAGCCCGTATACGGTCAATTCTTTTTACTTCCGGGATGGATTGAACCAGCTGTAAAATTTCCTCCATTTTATCGTCATCTATGTTTTTCTCCATCAATACATCGACTGAAGTTCGTCCCATGTGAATCGCCAGCTTGAGGACAAAATATGCGACAATGATACCGGCGATTGGATCTCCGTATTTCAAAAAATGAATATTATAATATTCTCCAAGCATGGCTAGCCCGATACCGATAACGGCAGCAAGAGAAGCGTATACATCAGCTAAATGGTCATAAGCGGTTGCGATCAAGCCGCTGCTATTGGTATTTTTGCCGATTCGGATGGTGTAGACATATAGCCACTGTTTCCATACCAGTGAGATTCCTGCGGCAATGAGAACAAGTACTGATGCTTCATGTGGCGGCTCCATCAGAGCCATGACCGAGTGATAACCCATGTAGACAGCTGCAAGGACCAGGATAACGGCTACAATACCTGCACCGATAACCTCCGCTTTACCGTGTCCATAGGGATGGTCTTTATCGGGCGGCCGTTTTGAAATCATCATTGAAACCAAAGCTGCTGCAGTCGCAAATACGTCACCTGCGTTATGTACGCCATCCGCAATGAGAACCTGGCTGCTAAAAAGCAGACCAACGCTAAGTTTCATAGCTGTTAAAAGAATATTGCTGATTAAGCTTGTCCAAATTGCAAAAGCCGATTGTCTGTTTGTTGATTCCATTTGAATTGTCAATCCTCCAGCGTCGTTGAAAGGTACCGTGTCATTATACAGAACGAGCTTCATGTGGGTCTAGAGAAACAGTCTTGCCCTATGTAAGAAATCTTACTAGACACCAATAGAGTTTGTACAAGCTAATTATGTTGCTCTCGCGCAAAACAACAAATCCTAAGCAGGCGAAATGGAAGAATTGTGCAATAAATAAAGTCATGATAAAGTATTATTTACGGCTTTAGATAAAAGGGATAAAGTAGTGAAATTGCCTTCAACGGATTTCGCAGCTGTATCTTTTTATTTAGGAAAGAAGGGAGAATAAAGTACTATTGAACCGTAAATTATTTCATCCTATCTTTTTTATTCTTTTTAACATTCTATTATTTATACCTATTGTGGTTAGCTCTGTTTCTATTGCTGCTAATATTAAAGCCTCTTTGTCAATTAGTGAACTTTTGGGATTTACCAAAGAAGAATATGATTTTGAGGGTATGTATAATCTACAAACAGTAGACATTATAGACATATATGTATATGGACAAGGCTATCCAGAAGGATTTCATAAGGAACAAGAAAGGGGTATGTTAAGAGATTATGACTATCCAAACCCTTTTTATTTTTATCTTTCAATATTTACGATAATAAGTTACTTATTTTTATCTATAATTTATTTGAAGAAGTCAAAAACTAGTGTGTTGAAATGGTTACCACTCGGCGCCACCGTATTAACATGCGTGTTCCTTGTCGTTTATTATTCGGACAATTACATGATGATATTAGGGACATTTGAATATTACTTTTTAAGAGTTTTTGAAGATGTCTGAGTAGTGTGCTTGTTTTTCTAATAAGCGATGAGAAGAGGCGTGTATCGACATGATGTATAAAGCGGTGTTTCTTGATTTTTACGGTACACTCGTGCACGAGGATGATGTGTTTATTGAGGATATATGCAAAAAAATTTTGGCATCGACCTCAACACAAACTACAGCCAAGGATATCGGACGTTATTGGTGGGATTCCTTCTCTAAAACTTTTTACTCTTCTTATGGCGATAAATTTAAAACTCAGCGTGAAATCGAACTATCTTCTTTAGAGGATACCCTAACCTTTTACAACTCAACTGAAAATCCAAGAGAACTTAGCGGAATTTTGTTTGATCAATGGCAATCCCCCCAACTATTCGAGGATACCAATATATTTTTAAGAAGTATCCGTGTCCCGAAAATAATCCTTTCGAATATTGACCGAAAAGATATTCAATCAGCAATTAATCATAATGGATTATCGTTCGAAAATGTTATTACCAGTGAGGACGTAAAATCTTATAAGCCAAGACCAGAGATGTTTCATCAGGCCCTTGCGGCAAATCAACTTAACCCCAAAGAGGTACTTCATATAGGTGACTCACTCACAAGTGATGTTGCAGGTGCCCAAAACGCAGGAATTAAGGTTGCTTGGATTAATCGGAAAAATAAAGCACTGCCAGAAAAATATTCCCCGGATTACGTCATAAATTCGTTAATAGAATTGATTCCTTTGTTTGTGTAATTACATTAACAGAATTTAAGTATTTAAAGAAATGCCGGATTTTTTTTGAAAATTTTATTGAGAGTATGTCGACTTTGCTGTAAGCCGTTCGTCGACTTAATATAGGCATGTATAAGACCAGCCCAATAGCACCGGAACCTTGTCTTTATGAATCAAAATAGGGGTGCAATGTATTGAGGGATGGACGAGGGCAAGCCAAAATCCTGCCAATAAAGGAGAATGAATATGAAATACTTATGTTTGGGTTACTTCGAACCAGAGAAAATGGATGCCCGGCCTAAGCCGGAGATTGATGCTATCATGGGAGAATGCCAGACCCGCCTTGGGGAGTTCTACGAGAGCGGCAAAGTGATCATTGATGCTGGCCTCGACGTGGAAAGCAAAAGTTTGCGGCTTGTTAACGGAAAGGTAAGGGTTATTGACGGTCCTTTTATTGAAACGAAGGAGATGATCGGCAGCGCATTCCTCATAGAAGCACGGGATATGGAGGAAGCCATCCGAGTGGCCTCTTTACATCCAACTACGCAAGTGGGTGCGGGCGAGCAGCTTGGCTGGGGCATAGAGATCCGCCCTATCCACTACTTCGAAAATAGGGAACGGGAGGTCGAGTTTAATTGACGGGAGATATTGAAATGAAAATAAGCAAACACAGTGCTAAACATTATATTTGGGGAGAGCATCAAATGTTTAATAAGTCAAACGATGAAATCGAGTTTATGGTGATTTCTCAACCGAATAGTAAAGGCGATAGGATCGCCGTAGAGTAAATTAATAGGCGAATAACCGGTTATCATCAGGAGGTATATAATGATAGCCGGTTTGTTTGTTTTTTATGAGAGCGCTCACAAAAATACTTGCCAGTCCTCTCCGGTTGCAGTAAGTTAGTACTATAAAGGAGGAATGAAATGATGGAAATGACAAATCTGCATTTACCCAGAAGTCAGCCGGAAGCACAAGGAATTCCCTCCACAGCTGTAATTGAATTTTTGAATGCTGTACAAGAACGTAATTTAGAGCTGCATAGTCTAATGCTGCTTAGGCACGGCCAGGTGGTAGCAGAAGGGTGGTGGAATCCTTATGCATCAGATATTCCGCATATGCTGTTCTCACTCAGCAAAAGCTTTACCTCAACGGCCATCGGTTTCGCCGCTTCGGAAGGTATTCTGTCGGTGGACGACACCGTCGTATCGTTCTTCCCGGAAGATGCTCCTGAGGTAATAGAGCCGAATCTATCCGCAATGCGCATTCGTCATTTGCTAATGATGGGAACGGGCCACGATAAGGATACAACAACTAAGATGACCCAGAGCGAAGACGGAAATTGGGCTAAGGTTTTTCTTCATGATCCCGTCGAGCATGTTCCTGGTACACATTTTGCTTACAACAGCGGTGCTACATATATGTTGTCAGCCATCCTGCAGAAGGCGACTGGCCAAACTTTGCTGGAATATCTACAGCCGCGTTTGTTTGAACCGCTTGGTATCGAGGGGGCGACTTGGGAATCCTGTCCTCTGGGTATACATGTCGGTGGCTGGGGATTGAACGTGACCACGGAGGATATCGCTAAGTTCGGCCAGCTTTATCTTCAAAAAGGCGTATGGAACGGTCAGCGTCTTTTGCAGGAGTCGTGGATTGAAGAGGCAACGTCCAAGCAAATAGCCAATGGAGACGGCGGTGACAGTGATTGGGCTCAGGGCTATGGCTACCAGTTTTGGCGATGCCGGCATGGAGTATATCGCGGTGATGGCGCGTTTGGCCAGTTCTGTATCGTGATGCCGGAACTGGATGCCGTGCTGGCGATGACCAGCGGCACAAACGATCTGCAGGGTGTCTTAAATGCCGTGTGGGATCACTTGCTTCCGGCAATGGAACCGTCGCCGCTTTCCTCGGATGAGGACTCCCTAACAAAGCTTCCGGAGAGGCTGCAGGGTCTAACCCTTCAACAGCCGCGGCTGCAGCCGGATTCACCGTTGGAAGCAGCGATCTCCGGTAAGTATTACAAGCTCGATGACAATGAACAAAATTGGAAGGGCATTTCCATTGCCTTTATTGACAATCATGCAGTTGTCATACTGAGCAAAGAAGAAAATGAATATCGTATTAAACTCGGCCGGGGGGAATGGTTGGAGGGAATCACGGGGCTGCTGCAGGATGGGGATAAACGCGTTGTTTCCAGTTTTACCTGGCAGCAGGAGGATACCCTTCTAATGACCCTGAGGTTTATCGAAACGCCATTCGCCATAACAAGCCGGATTTTGTTTGAAGGGGATAAAATAATGATGAACCACAAATCTAATGTTTTACCCGATCTGGCGGAAATTCGAGGGCGGATGACGGAGTAGGCCTAGCTTAGATTTAGAACCGACAAAGGCTGCCGAGCGCTAACACGATCCCTTATGCTTTTGTCATCGATGGCCGGAGAACAAGAACAATACGACAGACAAGCCGCATTTTATGTGGCTTGTTTGTTTTATGTGAGAAGAGGCAGGTAATATTTCTTTAAAAGTAAACAATACCTCGATTACGATGAGATAAACGAATAGACTAGATATAAATGTTGAACGGATGGAAGGCCATAGGAAAAACGGCTCTGATAGCTAGCCTTACTTCCATATTTCTTACATTCGTTTGTTCTCATAGAAAGGAAAGCGAACGATGAATAGAAACGATTGGGAAGCAGCAAATGGCCATAAAAGCGGTGTTTTTTGGTTTACAGGTTTGTCGGGAGCTGGCAAAACAACCTTATCCCGCATGGCTGAAAAAGAACTATTAAACCGCGGAATCCGGTGTATTGTCATTGACGGAGACCAACTAAGGCAAGGGCTAAATCAAGATCTTGGATTTTCAGAAAACGACCGAAAAGAAAATCTGCGGAGAGCTGCTGAAGTCGCAATGATGTTCTTAAATGCCGGTTTTGTTGTTCTCGTTTCCATGATCTCGCCTTCAAGAACGGTTAGAGATAAAATCAGGCATCGCTTTCAAGCGGATGAGTTTGCGGAAGTCTATGTGCAATGCTCGCTTGAAACCTGTGAACGGCGTGACCCAAAAGGACTATACCAAAAGGCAAGAACGGGCGAGATACAAGGGTTCACAGGAATTGACGCCATCTATGAGCCGCCTATTCGCGCGGAGCTGACGATAAACACAGAACAGGAATCCGTAGAAAACGGAATGCATGCACTTGTGGAGTTCATTATCAAAAACTATGCCGGAAGCGCACAGAAAGAGAGGATTCTATGAAACCGCCTAAGCAGAGTTATACCATTTGGTTTTCGCAGCGTACAGGGAGCACTCTATTGAACTATGCGCTTTCTTCCACTGGCACAGCAGGCAATCCTTGTGAATGGATGTACCCCAGAGACCCGAATACAATCACTAAAGCAGAGGTTGAAGCCATGTGGAAAGAGGGCACAACCTCCAATGGGGTATTCGGGGTGAAGACATGTCTAACACCGGAGTGGATTCAGGGATTCAGAAAGCTCTATGAACTTCCTGAGGCGGCAACGCAGGCTGAAGTATGGAGAGCAGCTTTTCCCAATTGCAACAAGCATATTTGGATGACGCGGAGAAACAAAGTGCGATTGGCTGTTTCTTGGTGGCGCGCGATCGTATCCGGGGAGTGGCATAGAAAATATGGCGAAAAGCCGCAAGAGCATGATATTGCCGATAAATATAGTTTCGATGCTATTAATCATTTATTTATAGAAAGCTCGATTCGTGAAGCGGCGATGGAATAATTTTTCTCGGAAGAGGGGATCATCCCGCTGACGATTGTCTACGAGGATTTTATTCTAGATTACGAGGGAACCGTCATGAAAGTATTAGAGTTTTTAGCTATTCCTACGGACAACGTTAACATATCCCCGCCGTCCCTGGACCGACTAGCGGATGATGTTTCAGAGCAGTGGGTGCAAAGGTTTCGGGAAGAACGCCAGAAGGAATGGGAAAATATAAGATGGTAAGGCAGGACGTTGGTCCAATAGTAAAGTTAAAGCGGCAGTCTAAAACATTTTCAAATGTTTTAGACTGCCGCTTTTTCAATGTAATATCGTTATATCATACGTTGTGACCGGATTAAAAATTGAAATTATCCGGGTCGGGACCAAAGCGGTGATCTCGGTTAAGCGCACTAATTTGAGCGACTTCATCCGCATTCAGCTCAAAGTCGAAAATATCCGCATTTTCCTTCAGGCGAACGGGATTAACCGACTTTGGAATCGTAACGACTCCATTCTGAAGATCCCAGCGAAGCACGACCTGAGCAGGTGACTTGCCGTATTTCGCGCCGATCTCTGCAAGAATGCTGTGATCCAGATTTCCTTGCATAAGCGGACTCCATGCCATCAGCTGGATATTGCTGCTTTTTGCAAATTGATGAAGCTCTGCTTGCGTGAGAAGCGGGTGGTATTCCACTTGATTAACCATCGGAACAAACTCTCCGGAGGTAATGACGTCCCGCAGATGATGAATCTGAAAATTACTGACTCCAATCGCCCGTACGTATCCGTCACGGTAAAGCTTCTCAAGAGCGCGCCAGGTTTCCGTGTACTTTTCTTTAACTGGCCAGTGAATGAGCAGCAGATCGACAACGTCAATGCCAAGCTTCTTTCTGCTGTCTTCAAATGCCGAAAGCGTAGTTTCATAGCCTTGATGGGCATTCCAAATCTTTGTCGTTACAAATATTTCGTCACGAGCGATACCGCTGTTGCGAATTCCTGCGCCAACGCCCGTTTCATTATTATAGGCAGCAGCTGTATCGATACTTCTGTAACCAGCTTCAATGGCGGAAGCAACCGTTCTTTCTGCCTCGCCGTCATCCTTAACTTTCCATACGCCAAGGCCTAGCCAAGGCATCTTCACGCCGTTGCTTAATGTAGTGGATTCAATTAGCGCTTTAGTCATTGAGATATAACCTCCTTATTATAATGATAATTCCAAAATCGCTTTAACATCCTGCTTTTCCAAACGTTTGAATGAACCGATTGCGCCGTAACGAACGGCTTCTTCAGCCATGCGGTCCAACTTTTCGCTTCCAATCTCGAAGTCGGCAAGACGCGACTCGGCTCCAATCCGCGTGAAGAAGTCCCTTGTAGCTTGAATGCCTTCGAGTGCGATTTCCTTGTCGGATTTCCCTTCCGGATTTACACCCCATACGCGTGTTGCATATTGCACGAAACGGTCGATCCGCTCCTCATGCACGTATTTCATCCAATTCGGGAAAATAACCGCGAGGCCTGCGCCGTGCGGGATATCGTAAATCGCGCTTACTTCATGCTCAATGCCATGGGAAGCCCAGTCATTGGCCATGCCGACGCTGATCATGCCGCCGTTTAATGCCATCGTACCGCACCACATCAGGTTTGCCCGAGCAGCGGCATCCTCTGGATTTTCTAGCGCGATTTCAACGTTTTCGATGACAGTTTGGAGAATGGATTCACAAAAGCGCTCCTGCAGAGGCGTGTTTTCCGTTAAGCTGAAGTATTGTTCGAAAACATGCGACATAATGTCGACAGCCCCGTTAACGGTGTGATTGCGCGGCACCGTATAGGTAAGCGTCGGATCAAGAATGGAGAACTTAGGATAGGTATGAGAGCTTCCAAAAGCACGCTTTAGGTTCTCTTCCCAGTTGGTAACAACAGAGGAGCCGTTCATTTCAGAGCCGGTTGCAGCCAGCGTCAAAATAGTGCCGATCGGCAGCGCTTGTTCGATTACAGCTTTGCCTGTGAAGAAATCCCAAACATCGCCTTCGTAAGGGACGCCTGCAGCAATCGCTTTGGAAGCGTCAATGACACTGCCGCCGCCGACTGCGAGAATGAAATCAACGCCATGCTCGCGGCAAAGGTCGATTCCTTTTTTGACGGTAGTGAGGCGCGGGTTAGGTTCAATATTAGGAAGCTCGTGCACGGTGATGCCGGCTTCTTGCAGCAGGCCGACGGTTTTATCGTACAAACCAGTTTTTTTGACGCTGCCTGAGCCATAAACGAGCAGGACCGTTTTTCCGTATTTTGAAGTAAGCTTCCCTACTTGATTAGCAGTGCCCTCACCGAAAATAATGTGGGTCGGGTTTACGAATTGAAATGAGTTCATGTTGTACCTCCTAGAATTATTTAGATAACTAATTAGGTAACCAAATATCTTTTAAGTTATGTATACGCCGTTTATTTTAGTGAAATCGAATTAAATTGTCAAGTTATACCGAAAATAAGCATTGAAAGGTTAACTTTTTAGTTATATAATGAGTGGCAATGAGATAGAGTCGAAGGGGAAGCCGGAATGGAAGTAGAAGTAAGCAGTCGTAATATTAAGTTTCTTGAATGTCTCTCATCGCTGACACGGGTGAAAATGATCGAATTGCTCGGCGTTCAACCGATGAATATCAAAAGCTTGTCTGAGGCGCTAGACATAAAGTCTCCTATAGTAACCAGGCATATTCATATGTTGGAGGAAGCGGGCATTGTCCGCTGCGAGAGCGTGGCAGGCAAGCGCGGCATGCAGAAGATCTGCCATCTCCAGCTTACACAGACGATGCTGCTATTCAAGAGCTCGCCGGTAATAGATGAAGCAAAGCGTTATGAGGTATCACTCCCGGTCGGGCATTATTCGTCATATCAAATTAAGCCGACCTGCGGACTAGCTTCGGATACTCAAATGATCGGCATGTGCGACGATCCGCGGTATTTTGCCGATCCGGAGCATGTGCAAGCCAAGGTGATTTGGTTCGGATCCGGCTTTGTTGAATATCGGATACCTAATTACATGGTCAATAATGAAATGCCCGAATCGCTTGAAATTTCGATGGAGATTTGCTCGGATACGCCGTGCAGCGTTAACCATTTGCCATCGGACATTTCTTTTGCGATAAACGGTGTCGGGGTTGGGGTATGGACCTATCCAGGAGATTTCGGCAGCGCAAGAGGCTTGTATACACCCGAATGGTGGCATAAAAACATCCAGCATGGCTTAATCAAAACGATTCGGGTAAACCGGCAGGGATCGTTTATTGACGGGATTCAAGTGTCGGCGGTTACGATTGACGAGCTTATGCTGGCTTACGACAAAGAAATATTGTTCCGTATTTCAAGCAGCACCGCTGCGAAAAACTGCGGCGGCGTTACTTTGTTTGGCAAAGGCTTTGGCAACTACAACCAAGATATCGAAGTAACGCTGCGCTGCCAATAATAAGAACGTTTAGTTTAAACAACCTATGCAGAAGCCCGGAGTGGTCGATTCAATCGATCTCTCCGGGCTTCTTTTTTGTGATCCGTTATCCTTTATTTCATTTCCGTTTTTCTTTGAAATTAATATATTCAAAAGAAAACAAATATGATATGATCAATTCAAACAAATACAAAACAATATTCGGAGGTATATTCATGGTACAGAGTTTATGGGAAAACGAAAAAGCATCGCAGCTTGAAGGCGGATTAGCCGAGCTTGTCTACCGTTCCAACATCATCGGCGCAGATCGCCGCGTATGCAACTACGGCGGAGGCAATACTTCAAGCAAAACAACCGTGAAGGATTTCCGCGGACGCGACGTTGAAGTAATGTACGTGAAAGGAAGCGGTTCTGACCTTGCTTCCATGAAAGCAGGCAACTTTACGGGTCTTCGCATGGATGATATCCGCCCGCTATTCGAACGCTCTGAAATGCCGGACGAGGAGATGGTTGCGTATCTTGTCAACTGCATGATCGATTCGAAGCACCCGCGCGCTTCCATTGAAACGCTGCTGCATGCTTTCCTTCCATTTAAACATGTGGACCATACGCATCCGGATTCTATTATTAGCTTGTGCTGCGCAGATAACGGCAAAGCGCTTGCGAAAGAAATTTTCGGCGACCGCTTCGTATGGGTACCTTATGTTCGTCCCGGCTTCAATCTATCAAAAATGATCGCGGAAGGCGTTCTGGCTAACCCTAATGCGGAGCTTGTGCTTATGGAGAAGCACGGACTGGTTACTTGGGGTGAAACGAGCGAGGAATGTTACGCGCAAACGATCAAAATCATTTCCGAAGCGGAAGCCTTTATTGAATCCCGCTTTGACGAAGCGTCCCTATTCGGCGGCGTGAAGCACGAGGTGCTTGAAGCAGATGTACGCAGAAGCGTTGCTGCACAAGTAATGCCAACGATTCGCGGCGCAGTCAGCGATGCGAAAAAAATGATTTTGACCTTTGACGATGAGGCGGATGTGCTTGCATTCGTAAGCGGGCAGGATTCCCCGCAATTGTCTCAGGTTGGCGCTGCTTGCCCGGATCATCTCGTACACACGAAGGTTGTTCCTTTGTTTATTGACTGGACGCCGAATGCAGAGGATATCGATGGCCTGAAAGCGAAATTATCGGAAGGTATCGCTGCATACAAAGAGCAATACAAAGCGTATTTCGATCGCAACAAGAACGAAGGCGACGTTATGTTCGAAGCCGCGCCTCGCGTGATTCTGATCCCTGGTATCGGCATGATCAATACAGGCAAGAGCTGGGCTATGGCACAGGTCAGCGGCGCGCTTTATCACCGTGCGATTGCGGTTATGCGCGGCGCAACGGCGCTCGGAGATTTCGTTTCGCTTAGCGAAAATGAATCCTACAACGTGGAATATTGGCCGCTTGAGCTTTACAAATTGTCGCTTGCTCCCGCAGAAACCGAATTTTCCCGCAAGGTTGCCTTCATTACCGGCGGCGCAGGCGGCATTGGCAGCGAAACGGCACGCCGGCTAGTATCCGAGGGTGCGCATGTCGTACTTGCTGACCTTAATCTAGAGGGCGCGCAGAAGGTTGCCGCAGAAATCAACGAGAAATTCGGCGATAACCGCGCGACAGCCGTCAAAATGGATGTAACCAGCGAAGAGCAGGTTGTGGCAGCCTATGCTGAAACGGCGCTTGCATACGGCGGCGTGGACATCATTGTGAACAACGCGGGTCTTGCGACTTCGAGCCCGTTCGATGAGACATCCCTAAAAGAGTGGAACCTGAACATGAACGTGCTGGGCACGGGTTATTTCTTGGTGGCACGCGAAGCCTTTAAATTGATGAAACAGCAAAGCATCGGCGGCAACATGGTATTCATCGGCTCCAAAAACTCGGTGTACGCAGGAAAAAATGCTTCCGCGTACAGCGCGGCAAAAGCGCTTGAGGCTCACTTGGCTCGCTGTATTGCAGCAGAAGGCGGCGAATTCGGAATCCGCGTGAACACGATTTTGCCGGATGCGATCTTGCAAGGCTCTGCGATCTGGAACGGCAGCTGGCGCAATGAACGTGCAGCGGCTTACGGCATTGAGCCGGATCAATTGGAAGAGTATTACCGCAAACGCACGACGCTGCTGGTGAACATTTATCCGCGCGACATCGCGGAAGGTATTGCGTTCTTCGCATCCTCCAAAGCGGATAAAACGACTGGCTGCATGCTGACTATTGATGGCGGCGTACCTGCTGCTTTCACCCGTTAGGAGGAATGCTGCACATGTTCCAAGCAAGAGGGGAAAAGAACTGGTACATTCCGGACGGTTTCATTCCGCCGGATAGCACGGGAGCGCTCACGAGCCATGAATCGATTTGTGTACTGAACTGTTCCTCGGAAGAAGCACTTATTCGTATAACGATTTATTTTGAGGACCGCGAGCCGATTGAAGATATTTTGGTTGTCGTTCAAGGCAGACGTACAAAGCATATCCGTACGAGTTCTTTGATGAAGGAGGGAGCGTCGATTCCAATCGGCGTTCCTTATGCCATCGAGGTGCAGAGCGATATCCCGATCATTGTACAATACAGCCGGCTAGACTCTACGCAGGCAGAAAACACGTTAATGTCTACCATGGCTTTTCCTATGAAATAGTTAACTAAACTTGAAAGGGTGTTCGATATGTCCGACCGCGCATACGCGTTTTTCGAAGAGCAGCAGCAAGCTAGAGGTATTAATATAGATGAAGTAAAAGCAAGATTGAAAGCGCTCAAAATTGAGACGCCATCCTGGGGCTACGGCGACTCCGGTACGCGGTTCAAGGTTTTTCAAAAAGAGGGCGTTCCCCGCAATCCGTTCGAAAAATTCGAGGACGCGGCGCAGGTGCACAGCCTGACAGGGCTTGCTCCATCGGTAGCTATTCATATTCCATGGGATAAGGTGGAGGACTACAGCAAGTTAAGAAGCCATGCCGAGAATCTCGGGCTATCCATTGGGGCGGTTAATCCGAACCTATTCCAGGATGAGGATTACATGCTTGGAAGCGTAACGAATTCGGATGCTGCGGTGCGCCGGAAAGCGACCGACCATTTGCTGGAATGCGTTGACATTGCCAAGGAAACAGGCTCGCGCGACCTCAGCCTATGGTTCGCTGACGGTACAAATTATCCGGGTCAAGGGCATATCCGCAAGCGCAAGGCATGGATGCAAGAGGCTTTAACTGAGATGTACAATGCAATGACACCGCAAATGAGAATGCTCATTGAGTATAAATGCTTTGAGCCGGCGTTCTACCACACGGATCTTGCGGATTGGGGCATGGCTTATAACCTTGCGCAAAAGCTTGGGCCGCAAGCAGAAGTGCTAGTGGATACGGGCCATCACCTGCCAGGGGCGAATATCGAGCACATCGTCGCTTATTTGATCGACGAGAAGCGTCTTGGCGGCTTCCACTTCAACAGCCGCAAGTATGCGGATGATGATTTAATCGTAGGCTCCGTTAACCCGTACGAGCTGTTCTTGATTTTCTATCAAATTTTAAGCGCGGCAGGCGACTCGGATGCTGCCATTCGCAGCAATGTGGACAATATCGCTTATATGATCGATCAATCGCATAATATCGAGCAAAAAATTCCGGCTATGCTTCGTTCCGTACTGAACGTACAAACACAGTTCGCTAAGGCACTACTTATCAACCATGACGAAGTCAACGATGCGGCTGAACGCAATGATGTTCTAGGCGCTGAAGATGCCGTTCGCCGCGCATTTGAATTTGACGTGACGCCGCTGCTTCACGCAATCCGCGAAGAGCAGGGCTTGCCGCTTGATCCAATGAAAGCCTACCTCAGCAGCAGCTATGGCAAGGATATTTTAGTGAGAGGCAAGGGTGGTGCCAGCTGGTGACCATTCTCGCTTTTGATCTCGGCGCGAGCAGCGGAAGAGCGCTGCTCGGCCGACTGAATAACGGCAAGATCGAGGTCGAGGAGCTGCACCGGTTCGCGAATGATCCGGTGCAGGTAGGCGATCGGCTGCAGTGGGATATTTTGCGGCTGCTGCATGAGCTTAAGCAGGGACTGCTTAAAGTAAAGCATCGCGAGATAAAGCTGGACAGTATTGCGATTGATTCTTGGGCTGTCGATTTCGGTTTGATCGGAAGCCATGGCGAGCTGCTCGGCAATCCATATCATTATCGCGACCACCACACGGATGGCGTGATGGAGGAGGTCGTCAGCGAACTGACGGCAACCGGTATTTTCGAGAAGACGGGCATTCAATTTCTCCCGTTCAATACGATCTATCAGCTGGCAGCTTTGAAAAAGGCGGATTCGCCATTGCTGAGGGATGCGAAGCATTTTCTAATGATTCCGGATTTGCTCCGCTATTTCCTAACCGGCGAGATGTACAATGAGTTCTCCAATGCGACGACAACCCAGCTGTATAATCCAGTAACGGGCAGCTGGGATGAAGAGCTGATTCGCGCAATCGGCATATCGCCGGACTTGTTCGGCAAAGTTGTTCAGCCTGGCGCGAGGGTTGGGAGCCTAAGGGCATCTCTTTGCGAGGAGCTGAGTATCGAATCCGTTCCCGTCTATGCGGCAGCGGAGCATGATACCGGTTCGGCAGTTGCGGCGGTGCCTGCGCTTGATCGGTCGTTTGCGTACTTGAGCTGCGGCACATGGTCACTGATGGGTACGGAGGTAGATGCCCCGGTTATCAATGAACAGGCTCAGCAGTTGAATTTCACCAATGAAGGCGGCGTTTACGGCACTTATCGCCTGCTGAAGAACATTATGGGCTTATGGATTTTGCAGGAATGCAGACGGTCGTGGGAGCGAGCAGGAATTTCTTATTCCTTCCCCGAATTAGTAAAGCTGGCCAATGAGGCGGCGCCGTTCGCCGCATTCATCGATCCGGATGATCCTTTATTTCTGCATCCTGGCGATATGCCGGCCCGCATAACGGAATATTGCTTGCGAACAGGGCAAACGGCACCTTCGGATGCGGGAGCGATCGTTCGCTGCATTTTGGAGAGCTTAGCCTTGAAGTACCGTAATGTGCTTGAGCTAACAGAGCAATTGTCCGGCCAAAGCTTTAGCGGATTGCATATGGTTGGAGGCGGCATTCAGAATACGCTGCTGTGCAAGTGGACTGCAAATGCGATCGGCAAGCCGGTATGGGCAGGCCCCGTCGAGGGCAGCGCAATCGGCAATATGATCGTGCAGTGGATTGCCAGCGGTCAGCTTGCGGACATTTGGGAAGCGCGCAAGGCCATTCGCGAGTCCTTCCCGGTTGATGTTTACGAGCCTGACCAAAAGGAAGCTTGGGAGCAGGCTTACGTATTATTTAAAGACAAGACAGGAATCGCTTAAAGGCGAATTCAAATATAAGTGTGAAAGAGGTACGCTATGCTGGCCCAGGAACGATACGACAAAATTGTACAGCTGGTTAATGAGAGAGGCAGCATCCGGGTAACGGAGCTGGCTGAGCTATGTCAGGTGACCGAGGAAACGATTCGGCGTGATCTCGACCGCTTGGAGCAAGCCGGACGTTTGCGCCGCTCCCATGGCGGTGCGGTTAGCGTAAAGGATCAGCAGCCGGAAATTCCTTATTTTGAGCGGGAGATTGCGCAAGCGGATGAGAAGAAGAGGATAGCCGAGGAAGCGATTAAGCTGATTCAGCCCAAAGACCGTATTCTGCTCGATGCCAGCACGACAGCGTGGTATATGGCGGCAAGCATGCCGGATATTCCGCTTACGGTGCTTACCAACTCGATTAAAGTAGCGATGGAGCTGAGCAGCAAGGAAAAGATCGAAGTGATTTCGACGGGCGGTATTTTAGCCTCGCGCTCTTTGTCCTATGTCGGTCCGCTAGCAGAGCGTTCCCTCGATGCGTATCATGTGGATAAGGCTTTCTTCTCGTGCAAGGGCGTTCATTTGGAGCGCGGGATCAGCGAGTCGAATGAGCTGCAAGCACGCATTAAGCACAAGATGGTCGGCATGGCGGACCAGGTGATTTTGCTCGCCGACTCGAGCAAGTTCGGCGTCCAAGCGTTTACGCATGTCGCTGATTTGAGCGATGTCAACACGATCATTACTGACGGTCGCCTGTCACCCGAGCTGCTCACCCAGCTGAATGACAAGCAAATTACCGTTACCACGGTTTAGAGCAGAGACGGCGCTGGCTTCAGCAGAAGCGCAGCGCCGTTCTTCGTTTGTAGGGTGATGGGGGTTGTTGCGGTGTAAGCGCGTATGTGTTCTTATAGCGCTCAAAGCAACGTCCTAAAGTGGCTGTATGCACCTATATGTTCTAACAGCGTCAACAAACGGCACGGTTACTCGCAATTGTGGATTGTAAGCGCGTATGTGTTCTTACAGCGCTCAAGCAACGTTTTTAATATGGCTGTAAGCACCAATAGGTTCTTACAGCGCCTACAAACGGCATGGTTACTCGCAAAAGTAAATTTTTTTATTCAAACTTGTCTGACAACCTGATAAAATAAACATAAGAATCACGAGAGGGGTGCGGGTGTGAAGGTCTCATTATTTATTACTTGCCTGAGCGATGCGTTGTATCCAAGAGTCGGTGAAGCGATGGTGCGCTTGCTCGCGAAGTATGGGGTTTCATTGGAGTTTCCTACGGTGCAAACCTGCTGCGGGCAGCCAGCCTTTAACAGCGGCTATTGGAAGGAAGCGAGGGAATCTGCAAAAACGATTTTGGATGCTTTTGAAGACAGCGATTTCGTTATTTCGCCATCCGGCTCCTGCACGGGCATGATCCATCATTATCCGAAGCTGTTTGAAGATGACCCGGTTATGCTGAAGCGGGCGAATAAGCTGCAAAGCAAATCATTTGAATTTACCCAATTTTTGGTGCAGGTGCTGGACGTTACGGATGTTGGCGCTGCATTTCCGCATAAAGTGACCTATCATCCATCCTGTCACGGAAGCAGGATTCTCGGGGTAAAGGATGAACCGCTCGCACTTATTCAAAACGTGAAAGGGCTGGAGCTTGTACCGCTGCCTTTCGCTGAGGATTGCTGCGGCTTCGGCGGGACGTTTGCGGTCAAAATGGCCGATATCTCAGGTGCGATGGTAACTGAGAAGGTTGATCATGTGCTCGAGACGGAAGCAGAAGTATTAGTCGGTCTGGATATGGCCTGCTTGCTTAATATTGCCGGCAATCTGCGCTATCGCAATGAGCCCGTTCGCGTCATGCATTTGGCAGAGCTTCTCTATGAAGGGGTGAAATAAGATGGCAGGCTCAAAGACGGAAGCAACCGTAAAAGCAAGGGCGGATCTGGCGCTTAATGATGAATTTTTACGCAAAGCGGTGCGGTTTACTACGGAACGGCTGCGCAACGGGAAGAAAAAAGCGACAGATGAGCATGGCAACTGGGAGGAGTGGCGGGAGCGCGGCAGGCAAATCCGTCTCCATACGATTGCCCATCTCGATTATTATTTGAACTTGTTCGTGAACAACGCGCGGGCAAACGGGGTCCATGTGCATTTTGCGAATACGGCGGAGGAGGCCGTTGAGCTAACGCTGGATATTGCCGAGCATGCGGGCGCCAAGTCGGTCGTAAAATCAAAATCGATGGTGTCCGAGGAGCTTCATCTCAATCATGCGCTGGAATCTATCGGCGTTGAAGCGGTAGAAACCGACTTGGGCGAGTATATTATTCAGCTTGCGGGCGAAATGCCTTCCCATATCGTCATACCGGCTATTCATAAAAACCGTTACCAAATCGCCGATTTGCTCTCCAAAGAAGCAGGCTACACGCTTCCCCCGGACACGACGGCCCTTGCGGGCTTCGTTCGCAAAAAGCTGCGCGAGAAGTTTCTCGATGCCGAGATCGGCATGACCGGCTGCAACTTCGCGATTGCGGAGACGGGGTCGATGGTGCTTTTTGAAAACGAAGGCAATGCGCGCATGGTTACCACCGTGCCGAAAACGCAAATTACGTTGATGGGCATGGAGCGCATCATTCCTTCCTGGTCCGATCTCGAGGTTATGGCGACGCTCCTGCCGCGTTCGGCAACAGGCCAAAAGCTGACGATGTATATGTCCGGCATTACCGGACCGCGCCGCTCCGAGGATGCGGACGGACCTGATGAAATGCATATCATCATCATCGACAACGGGCGCTCGCTCCAGCTTGGCGACCCTGAATTCCAAGAGCTGCTGAATTGTATCCGCTGCGGCGCATGCTTGAATGCTTGTCCGGTATACCGCCATATTGGCGGCCATGCTTACGGCAGCACCTACAGCGGTCCGATTGGAGCCGTCCTGACGCCTTCCCTGAATAAAAACATTGCCGAATGGGACGATGTCGCTAACGCCTCCAGCTTATGCGGCGCTTGTTATGAGGCTTGTCCAGTCAAAATACCGCTTCACGACATGCTCGTTTATTTGCGCAGACGCAAGGTGGAAAGCGGAAACGGCAGCAAGATGGAGTCGATCGGCATGCAGGGCTTCGCCACCGTCATGGGAAATTCCTCGCGGCTTGGCGGCGTACTGCGATTAGGGAAGCTGGGCCAGAAGCTGGTCGTGCGCAGCGGAGTCATCAAGACGAAGCTTGGGCCGCTTAAAGGCTGGAACACCTATCGCGTTACGCCTAGCCTGCCGAAGGAATCGTTCCGCGATCGCTGGGATACGCTCGACCAAGAGCTGAAGCAGGGACTTAAGCAGATGGAGCCGTCCATGCAAAACCGGATGGAGGAGCTGGTGCGGAAGCGCGAGCTGGATGAGAAGCAGGGCAAAGGAGGGCACGGTCATGGCTGATAAGCATAAGCAGTGGCTTGAGAAGCTTGAAGCGGAATCGAAAACGAAGCAGGAACAGTTTATGAACGGCATTGCCGCTAAGCTGAGACATCCGAGAATGTACGAGAAGCCGCAGCATCCGTTCCGCGGAGCGCCTGATTTCTGGAACGCGTTCGAATGGACGGAAGAAGAGCGAGTCCAAGCTTTTACGGATAATTTCCTATCGGTTGGCGGGCATGCCGCCCGAGTAGCATCGATGGAAGAAGCAAAAACGTTTATCGTCCAGAAGGCGGAGGAGATGAGCGCCAAATATGTCATCCGCCAGAACCAGCCGGAGCTGGACGCGTTAGCTTTGGAAGACTCGCTGACCGAAGCAAAAGTATCGACGTGGAATACGGATGATGAGCAATTTTGGCGCGCGCGCGCGGCCGAAGCGGATTTTGGCATCGTCATTGCGGATCATGCCGTCGCGTATACAGGCTCGGTTACCGTATTATCGGCTCCGAATAAAGGGCGTTCGGTCAGCTTGCTGCCAACCGTGCTCATTATTATTATCCCTATAGAACGACTGAAGACTAGGCTTGGCGAAGTACTCGTTACTTTCGATGAGGCAGGCAGAGAGCAGCTCCCGGCAGGCATTCACTTTATTTCGGGACCGAGCCGTTCCTCTGACATTGAAAATGATCTGACGATCGGTGTTCACGGACCGGGTATCGTATATGCGCTGCTCGTTGGGTAAGCATATAGCGAGAGAAGAATGACACTGCGAAACGGCGGTTAAACGCCGCTTAATGGTTAAATCAGCGTTAACGCTTGGGAGGTGACAGGTTATGCCGTCATTAGATGTAGAGAAGCTGTCGAAGCGAAATCATTACGAGGAAATTACCGAGCAGGTGAAGCGTCTTATTATCGAAGGCAAGCTGAAGGTGGGCGATAAGCTTCCTTCCACCAAGCAAATGTCCGAGCAATTCGGCGTCGGACGTTCGACAACCCGCGAGGCGCTCAGCGCGCTTAAAGCGATGGGGCTGATTGAAATTCGCCAAGGAGGCGGCTGCCGTGTCATTCGCAGCGTTCCGGCGGATATGGAGCTGCCGGAGCTGGAGTCGCTTCGGATGAACCGTAAGACGGTGCTGGAGCTGTTAGAGGCCCGTGAATCGCTTGAAGTATCGAACGCGGCTATAGCAGCGGTGAAGCATACGGAGACGGATCTTTATCAGCTTCAGGTACTCATCGAGGAAATGAAACGTACCGCGGGCAATGAGGCGGAGGGTGAGCGGCTGGATCTTCAATTCCATCTGACGCTTGCAAGAGCTACGCATAATTCGATCATGGTCCGTTTATTCGAGTCGATCATGAATCATATCGAAACGGCGATCCATGATATTCGGCGGGTGGAGCTGTATGCAAGCGCGGCTGTAGCGGAGCGCCTTTTTATGGAGCATTCGGCGATTTTCGAGGCGATCGTACAGCGGGATTCCGAGCTCGCGGCCGAACGGATGAAGCAGCATCTGCAGCATATTGAGCGCATTGTCTTAAAGCACTTGGGCGAGAGCTGAGTAAGCGGCTATTGGTTGGAAAAATAATAGAAGGCTGACGCAGCAGGCTAAAAGCCCGGTGATGTCAGCCTTTTTATGTTCGGATTACCTCTATGATTATTGCTGTGCCTTGATTAAATCCTCAATCAATACGCCATTGATCCTCAATCCGGCGATATTGCAGTCACGGATATCCAGGTTGGATAAATTGCAATTTATAAACTGCGCGCCGCTCAAATCGGATTGCCGGAAAACGATTGGTTTGTATTCCCCATCAGTGTGAACGTTTCCCTCCTTCTCACTCGGAAGCACAACATTACGAAATTCGGTTCCGAATAAATGAATATGATCAAACAAGGCATGGCTCAGATTCGCATTTTTAAGCTCAAGGCCGGTTAAATTCGCATTCGAAATGTTGAAATGGGACATATTGACATCATCCAAAACCATGCTGCTCATGTTGGCGTTATGTATTTGCGTTTTGGCTAAATTTACATCGTCAAAAACCGAACCTTCCGCGTTCACTTTATGAAATTTGGAGCCGGAGATATCAGCCATTTCTAATTCTAAACGTTTACCATTCCATTCCATCCTTAGCAAACTCCTCTGCCGGTATATTGTAATCAGAAACGCCGTTTATTTCATTATTCTACCAAAAAACAACAGCTGAAGCTTGCTAAAAATAAGTAAGCCCGAAGGCTGCATTCATTATGAAAATGAGTGCCGCTTTCGGGCTTTCGAGTTTTTTTTATTTTATCGTGGCTAAATACTTTTTAATAAATGCTTTTGCTTTATCGGGATTTTTGCTGTCAAGACGGATGCCGATAATCATGCTCTCTTTATAAAGCGGCACTTGATCAACGAGCGAGCTGTTGCTGAGATCAATACCGTAAACATGCTCCTCGGTATCTTCATCGGTTTTCAGCTTTTTCGCGACTCCGTCCTTCATAAGCGGTTTAAGCTCGCCGCTGACATCATCATCAAGATTCATAAGGACGCCTTGCCTGCCTACCCATTCGAAAATACCTTTATCCATGATATAAACATCCGGATGCTCGGTCGCTAAGACGAGTACGGCCTTTTGCATATAGGCATATTGTGCCTGCTCATCTGATGGAACCATGGTAACGCTTGCTACGAATCTCTTCCATTCGGGAAACGCTGTCAAAAGCGCGGTCTCAATCGGCTCTTCTTTCGGCGCATCCTCCTTTAGCATGTAATTGCCCATAAAGGATACATTCAAATCGACAGGGGGCAGATTGGCGAGCCGTTCCTGTTCCTCGCGATAGTTCATAAAGCTAATTACCCCGTAAATAATAAGTGCGACTGCTGCGATTGCTCCGAGCGTGTGGAATCTGTAATAGCGCCAAAAATGATCCATTTTCTGGGCTTGTCCAGCCATTTTCTTGTATTTGCCGTATTCCTGCTCATTGAAAGCATCGGTCAGCTTGCGATCCTCATACTCCAAAATAAGCCGGTACGCCTGCGTAATCTTTGCAAAAGAATCCTCCGAGCCTTCTGCGTTGTCCTTCTGCTGCTGCGTCCTGGAGCGGGCTTGGCGCATAAGCGTCGTATAACGCTTCTCCACTTCCTCTTTGGCCGCAAGCTCTGGCAGCCCCATTGTTGCATAGGCTTGTTTTAACTCGTCCACTCGTGTCACCTCAATTAGAAAATAGCACCTATATGATTCCTATCTATTAGTATACGGAATTCCGCGGGTAACGCAAATTTTGACGTATTCTAGCGTTCATTTGTCGTATCCGCTTACACGCTGCCATTTGCGTCGATAAACGAGCGGTGTGTGCCCGCCACCGGTTTCGATTTGCAGCGAGTCTGAAATTTGAACAAAATAGCCGAATTATTAGCTTCCCATCCTCGCATTATTTGCTATTCTAACAATAGGACAATAACCGTATAGGATGGTGCATTCATGACTGTTTCGTTTACATTCGATTTCGGCATCGGCAGCGCGCCGGCTTCCCCGCATATACATGTGCTGCCCGGCTCGGTATACAGCGAGGTGCCCGGCTACGGCTTTGAGACAAATAAGCAGGTAAATTCGCGTAACCGCGATGAGCAGGACCGCCTGCGGGGCGCATTCTGCATTCCTTTGGAAGCGGTGTTTAGGGTTGACCTCCCTAACGGCCTATATACGGTAACAGCCACGATCGGCGATGCGATCGCTCCGACTTCTACTACTTTAAAATACGGCGTTGGGCGCATTGTGCTTAATAAGGCGGTAACCTCGGCGGGACAATACGCGGTACACAGCTTTACCGTTAAAGTGACAGACGGCTGCCTCCGGCTTGCGTTCTCCGGCATCGCGCCGCGGATCAATGCGCTGCAAATTGATGAAGCGAAGCAAGCAACGACCATTTATCTGGCGGGCGATTCGACGGTGACCGATCAGGATACGTTTCCTTATGCGGGCTGGGGACAGATGTTGCCGTTGTATTTTAAGACGGATGTCGCCATTGACAACCATGCGAAGTCGGGCAGAAGCTCAAGAAGCTTTATTAATGAAGGCCGGCTTGCCGCTATCCTGGAACAAATCAAGCCGGGTGATTATTTATGGATTCAATTCGGGCATAACGACGAGAAGCCGGACGAGGAACGGGCAACGGAGCCGTTTGGCAGCTACAAGGAAATGCTTGCCGTTTATGTGGAAGAGGCGCGGGCGCGCGACGCCAAGCCTGTACTGATCACGCCGATGCATCGCCGCAAGTTTGACGGACAGGGACGGATTATCGATACGCATGGCGATTATTTGCTCGGCATGAAGGAACTTGCGGAAGAGCTGGACGTTCCGCTCATCGATTTGGCGGCCAAAAGCAAAGCTTTGTACGAGCAGCTGGGAGACGAGCCCTCGAAAGCATTATTCATGTGGGCCTATCCGGGCGAATTTATTCATTTTCCAAACGGCGCACAGGATGATACGCATTTCCAAGAGCTCGGCGGCATCCAAATTGCCGGATTGGTTGCGGAAGGCGTGCGGGAGCTCGGCTTGTCTCCGCTTCAGCTGTATTTAAGATAAGGCGTGCAGAAAAAGAGACCGATCCGTGTTTGAAGTGCACCCCTTATAGTAGACATTGGAAAAACCCATATGGGAAACCGATGATACTTTAGGGGTGTATTTTTATGAGGAAAAGAGAGCAAACGAATAAATTGTATTCAAATGAAGTAAGGAAAGAAGCGGTACGTTTACACGAGGAGGATAATTGGACGTACAAGCAGATTACCGAAAAGTATGGAATACAAGATAAAGATAGAGTTCGTAAATGGGTGTATAAATTCAGGAAACAAGGCGAATACGGATTATTGGATAATAGAGGTCGCCGAGAAGAGTATATAGATAAGGATCGTTACAACCAACAACTTCAACGGGAGAATAGGGTACTAAAAAAGTGCTTAGAAATCTGGAAACGGGAGGTGTAAAAGGCAAGCATGCAATTATCGAGGAGTTATCTGATCTTTACCCAGTGACTTTGCTATGTGAATTACTTGATGTATGGAGGAGCGCATACTATCGATATCTTAAGCGTAAGCAAGCAGACCCTGATGGCGTAATCAAGCAACGGATAAAGGCAATTTATCTACAGCGTGAGCGAATTTACGGCTATAGGAGAATCCAAGGCGAGTTAGAACGTCAGTACAATGAAACGGTGAATCATAAGAAAGTATTGCGTCTGATGCAAGAAATGGGTATTAGATCAATTATTCGTGTTAAACGTCCCTACTTTGGTAATTATCAAGCCGCGCAATCAGATGGCCGAGTATCTCCAAACCTCTTGAATCGTGAATTCACTGCTACAAAACCAAACCTTAAATGGGTTACAGATATCACTCAATACCGCGTGGGGGAGCAGCGCCTCTATCTGTCTGACATAAAAGATTTGTGTGGAAATGATATTGTAGCGTTTCATATAAGCACTAGAAATGACAATGAGTTGGTGCTGAACACCTTTGCAAAAGCTTTTAAACAACACAAGGATGCTTCTGGTAAGATAGCTGATCTAATCGTTCATAGCGACCAGGGATCCCAATATACGTCCCACGAATACCACGATCTACTACCAAAGGTCGGTGCTCAAATCAGCATGTCTCGTCGGGGCAATTGTATAGACAACGCCGCAATGGAGAGTTTTTTCTCGCATCTAAAAACGGAAGCACTCTACCCCTATGATATTAGTTCAATTAGCGAGGCTCAACAACGAATTGAGGAGTTCATTCGTTTTTACAATAATGAACGAATCCAAATTAGATTAAAACAACAGACGCCAAATGAGTATCGACTACAATTTACAGCATGAGTGCAAATGTTAGACTGGACTTCATTAAGCTAACGGGCAGGATTCCGTGGTGGCAGACTGATGCCTCCGCATGAATATTGAGCAGTAAAGAACGGTTTTAATTAAATTCAATCTTCCATTTATTAGGGTTCTATTGCATGATTATTAGAGCAATAGAAGTTTGAATTGAAGGTGTTAATTGCGAAATAAATATATCTAGATGGGATTTTGTTCTATCTAGGTAAATAACGCAAAAGTAACTCCAATTTCTACGATGAATTAATCGTTTGAAGTGGAGGTTTTTTATGGGGTGACTTGTATGTATGTTATTCGTACATAGAGTAGATTTTCCAACGGAGATACAAGGTGCAAAGGGTTGCAAAAATATTTTTGAAATGAGGATTGTAAATGAAAAATCATTATTTTGAAAAAGCAAACAAGAACTTGTTTGCTGTATATCAAACCATATATTCACAAGCAGATATCGAGATGTGGTACGACTGGAATGCTCGGCTAAATGATACAAAATGGTCTGAAGATTGTTATTTTTTGTATTGTGATGGAGAAAAAGTGGGTGGTGCGATTATTGCTCCTAATGTAATCATGTTTCCTTTTCTAATTGCACCTTTTTGTGACAGAAGATTATTTTGGAAGTTGTTATTGCTGCAAGGAGAAGCTATGAGCTCAGAAGGGGAAATCCAATTAAAAGGTATACTTACAGAAAATATTGATATATTAATGAGCTTCGGTGCAGAAATTTGGCGACCGAGACAAATTATGTGCCGACCGACCGACAAATTAAGCTACTCACTTGATGATTGCTATTTCCTCGAAACGCCAAAAGAAAGCGATATACCAGAAATGGCTAGAGCCCTCAGGAATTCATTTCTTGGTGGAATAGCATATGAAGTCTTTGGGGAAGAAAGTATTGAAGAAATTAATAAAACAATAAGTAATTGTTTCGAATGGTACACAGCAACTAATACACTTAATCAAGTAGTGGTAGCAAAGGAAAAAAGCACAGACAGAATTATAGGCGGCTGTATTGCAGGTGTATATCCGGAGATAGTTAACAATTTTTCAGGTATAAATGATGTGTTTGTACTACCGGAATACCGCGGAAAAGGACTTGCGCAAGCTATGATAAAATACTCTATTACAGCGGCATATTCGATTACGCCGGTTATAAAACTACATATTTTAATTGGAAATCCAGCAGAACACTTATACCAAAGGCTTGGGTTTGTTGCAGGACCAAGATTTACAGATATGAAGTATAAGAAAAGTGACTCGTACACGTAGCAACATAAACAATATTGGGGCTTGACCAATTTCCGGATGGGTCTCTTTTTTTGTGTTTCTCTGCATCCGTGAAGGATGAATTAATAGGTTACCATATTCTGCATGTCATAAGGGTAATCCATTTGTTTTTTTATGTTTTGCAAGTCCTGCTCACTGAGGAACAAGCGGATGACGTAAAGAGCCAAATCGATAGAGGTGGCTACGCCGCCGCCGGTAATCACGCTGCCGTCCCTTACAATGCGGGCATGGACGACCTCCTGGCAATAAGGCGCCAATAAATCATAAGCATAAGGATGCGTGGTCGCTTTTTTATTTTCCAAAAATCCGGCTGCGCCTAATAGAAGGGACCCCGTACAAACGGAGATGAGATACTGCGCATCCTTGGCTTCCTTGATCCAAGCGATAAAGGATTCATCATAGCGGAGCGCCCTCGTTCCAAACCCGCCCGGGATGAACACCATATCGTAGTCAGCTAACGCAGGTTTGATTTTATTAATTTTTATCGTCATGCCAAGCTCATCGGTAACCTCATCTTGAAGCGCACAAATATCCCAGGTGAAAGCTTTCGTTTCTTCGAAGTATTTTAAGCGTGTTATCCCGTCATAAAAGCCGACAAAATCCAAAAAAGTAACGCCGTCGAATAAAATAAAAGCTATTTTCATTACCGCAGCACCGACCCTTCTTTCTGTAATAATATTACATTTATGCCTTCTGGCACAGCATAATCATTAAAAAAACCTTCAGCAGGCTCGATTCGATTCGGAATTTGAACTACAATAACAAGGAGTATATTGCAGGCGAAAAGAGGAAGCAGCGATGTTTGATCCAACCGTATTCGAGAATTTGAAAGTAGCTTTTGAGAACCAGCTTTACGATTTGGACACGCTCGATCGGAAGATCGATATTATAAATCGAAAGGACCGATTGGAGCTGGCTGTTATGTCGCGGGAATTTGCGCTTCAATTCAAGCTGGCGGAGCGTGCTTCCGTATCGGCAGAGATTCAACTTACCGCCTCGCTGAAGGATTTGGCGGCTGAAATTTTGGAACTGAAGGGGGAGACGCCGTCCTGTGCGCTGCGTTTGCGTTTCTATATGGAAATGCATGACATTAACGAACAGTGCAAGCTGGTCGAGCAGATCATGCGGCGGATTTGGGAGCCCGATACGGTGCCTACGCAGACGATCAGTTACGTATACGGTACAGAAGCGCCGATTTATTCGAATGTGATCGAGCTAAGCTTTAACCGGCAAATTAACGAGGAACAAATGGATGACATTCCCGAGCTGATTACGCATATGCTGCAAACATTGACGCAGCTTAATGAGGCTGCGGGATAACGGGGTTAGGCAAACTTCCTATCCCTGTTTTTCCCAGTAAAATACTGTCTGTATCCATAAAGCCCAAGCTATGCTATAGTACTTGAGAATAACCAGCTAAAGAAGAAATTCCGGGCTATGTCCATTATGGAAATAGCGGCCGGGAGAGGTTCGCGAACTCCCTCTATAAAAAACTATGCGAAACGATTGTCCCGTCGGGTGACATCGTCGTTTTTGCGTTCGGCGCGAACCGGTTCCAACCGTTTCGCGCCGTTTCTTTGGTTTTTTAACCATCGATGAAGGATGTCAGGCGAGCTCGATCTTCTCAAACCAGAGAGGGAGATGCAGCATGAAAAAGGAAAAGGCGGTTGTCGTGTTTAGCGGCGGCCAAGACAGCACCACTTGTTTGTTTTGGGCAATGGAACGGTTCTCGGAGGTAGAGGCCGTTACGTTTAATTACGGACAGCGGCATAAGCAGGAGCTGGATTGCGCTGCGGATATTGCCAAGGAGCTGAATATTAAGCATCACGTTCTCGATATGTCCCTGCTCAATCAATTGGCGCCTAATGCGCTGACAAGAGATGATATTGCGATTGAACATAAAGAAGGAGAGCTCCCGTCCACCTTTGTCGACGGACGAAATCTCTTATTTCTTACATTTGCGGCTGTCCTTGCCAAGCAGCTTGGCGCGAAGCATATCGTGACGGGCGTATGCGAAACGGACTTCAGCGGATACCCGGACTGCCGGGATGTATTCGTAAAATCACTGAATGTGACGCTTAATTTATCGATGGATTATCCCTTTGTTATCGATACGCCGCTGATGTGGCTGAATAAAGCAGAGACATGGGAGCTTGCGGATGAGCTGGGCGCGTTCGAATTTGTACGCTCGCGGACATTGACCTGCTACAACGGCATTGTTGCTGACGGCTGCGGGGAATGCCCGGCGTGCCTGCTTCGGAGAAAAGGACTGGATGAATATCTTGCCAAGCGCACACAGGGAGTACAATCATAATGCTGCAGCAGGTCTATCCCGTTGCCCAGCACCCGTATTGCTATGAGTTGAACAAGGATTTTCATTTTGCCGCGGCCCATTTCGTGCCGGCCGAGGAAGCGGGCAAATGCCAGCAGCTCCATGGACATACGTACTACGCGAATGTAACGATCGCGGGCGATGAGCTTGATGCGGCAGGGTTTTTAGTCAACTTTGCGATTATTAAGCGTCTTATTCACGACCGGTTCGACCATTCGCTGCTCAATGACGACAAGGAGAGCTTCAGCGACGAGCAGTCCAATCGTTTTCCGACGACGGAAGTGGTGGCGCGCACGATTGCCGAAATCGTACAGAAGCATTTGGACGGCACGGTGAACAAGCCGCAATGCATTCAGGTTTATCTGCGTGAAACGCCGACGAGCTACTGCATCTACCGTCCGAAGAGAAAGGCGGATTATGATGCAGGCTAACAAGCGGATTCCGGTTCTGGAAGTGTTCGGGCCAACCGTTCAAGGGGAAGGTATGGTCATTGGCCGCAAAACGATGTTCGTCCGCACGGCAGGCTGCGACTACAGCTGCTCTTGGTGCGATTCGGCATTTACATGGGATGGCAGCGCCAAAGCAGATATACGGATGCTGACGGCAAATGAAATCATAGAGCAATTGAAGGCAGCCGGAGGAGACGTTTTTGATCATGTGACGATATCCGGCGGTAACCCTGCGCTGCTGCCGCAGCTGAACGTTTTGATTGATCTGCTTCACGAGCAGGGGATTAGCGTTGCGCTGGAGACGCAGGGCAGCCGATGGCAGGATTGGTTTTGGTCGATCGACGAGCTGACCTTGTCGCCAAAGCCGCCAAGCTCGGGAATGCAAACGGATTGGGCGGTGCTTGATGACATTGTATCCAAGCTAACGGCGGGAAACACTGGCTTTTCTTTGAAAACAGTCGTATTTGACGAAGCGGATCTCGAATACGCAACCTCTGTCCATCATCGTTATCCGCTGGTCCCTATTTATTTGCAAGCAGGGAACGGACAGCTGCAGGAAACAGATCCTGCCTTGATGCTTCCCTATTTGCTAGAGCGTTATGAATGGCTGATTGGACAGGTGATGGGGAACACGGAGCTGAAGCGGGTCCATGTGCTCCCGCAGCTTCATACCTGGGTATGGGGCAATAAGAAGGGCGTTTAAACCAAAAAAAACAGGAAGGGCGGCAGGGATTATGGAAGGAAGAAGCAAGGAGGAGCTAAACGGCGTCACGCTGCTTGGCAACCAAGGTACGCAATACGCATTTCATTATACCCCGGACATTCTGGAGGCGTTTGATAACAAACATCCGAACCGGGATTATTTCGTTAAGTTTAATTGCCCGGAATTTACGAGCCTATGCCCGATGACGGGTCAGCCGGATTTTGCAACCATCTATATCTCTTATATTCCAGACCACAAAATGGTAGAGAGCAAGTCGTTGAAGCTGTACTTGTTCAGCTTCCGCAATCACGGCGATTTTCACGAGGATTGCATGAACATTATTATGAATGATTTGATTGCCCTAATGAATCCAAGGTATATCGAAGTATGGGGCAAATTCACGCCTCGCGGCGGCATCTCCATTGACCCGTATTGCAACTGGGGCAAACCGGGCACTAAATATGAACAAATGGCAGAGCATCGCCTCATGAATCACGACTTGTACCCGGAAAAAGTAGATAATCGCTAACGTTTCCCTTGTATACGTTTGAAATCGCAAGGGTACTGCTGCAATCTAGCTTATACTCTTAGGAGTAAGGCTTATTTTTTGCCAGCCTAAGGTCCAGTATCCTATCCTTCCCGAAGTCCATTTCATTTCGATTGAAATCACCTATACTTATTTTTATTAATGAAAAAGAGATGGCGGGAATAGGAGCGGACATTCGATGATTCGAAATGCGTTATGTATGTCAGTATTGCTTATTACGATTGCTGCGGCGTTGACGAGCTATGGCGTGGTGCCTGAACGTGTCCATGCCGCGGAGGATTCCGAGCAGGCGAAATATGAAAAAGCCGTAAGCTTCATGGAGTCTTCGATGGCGATAGAGAAGCTTCCTAAGGTGGAGACCGTAATGCGGCTCCGCTTATAAACATAGAACGCCGCTTCCTAATGGGAAGCGGCGTTTGTTATGATTCTAGACATTACGGCAAGCGTGTGCCCGTAAGACTGCTCCGGTATGCAAAATGATTCGTAGGCCCGTGTCCGCCGCCGAAGCCGAGCTGGTGCTCGATGGCTGCTTGAATGAAGGCTTTGGCGGTTCGAATCGCCTGGGGTACCGTTTTTCCTTGCGCGATTTCGGCAGTAACCGCCGCTGAGAAGGTACAACCGGTCCCATGCGTGTGCCTGGTGTCGATGCGCTTGCTTTCTAAATAAACAAAAGATTTGCCGTCATACAGAAGATCGACGAGACGCTCGCTAGCGGAGCTGTGGCCGCCTTTGATGACAACATATCGGGAGCCCATTTGAAACAAAATCTTGGCGGCTTCCTCACGGTCGCTGAGTGTTCTTATCGGCATTTTGGCGAGCAGCTCAGCTTCCGGAATATTAGGCGTTGTTACAAGAGCGAGCGGCAGCAAATGCTTAATCAGCGTTCGAACGGCCTCCTGCTGAAGCAGCGGGGAGCCGCCTTTAGCTACCATAACAGGATCGATGATCAAGTTTTGCCAGCCGTAATGCTTGATTTTGGCGGCCACGATCTCGATGATCTCACTGCTGAACAGCATGCCTGTCTTCAGGGCTGAGGGCGTCAGGTCTTCGCCAATGGAATCAAGCTGCTTTCGAATGGCTGCGGCCTCCATCGGATAAACGCCCTGAACGCCAAGCGTATTCTGGGCAGTAACGGCGGTAATGACGGACATCCCATAGGCGCCGAGCTCCTGAAAGGTCTTTAGATCGGCTTGAATGCCTGCGCCGCCGCCGCTATCCGAGCCTGCAATCGTTAGCGCTTTATATCGTTTCATCGACTCATCTCCTCCATTATAAATTTGAAAAGGCATCCTCGGCCTTTATGTCAGGCGGCAGCAGCTCGTTCGAAGTTAACCAATCCTTAACTTGGGCCCACGAAGCGGGATCCTGATATCCGAACGCTTGCTCTCCCGCATCCATAAGGGGCAGGAGGATCTCCAAGCTCTTCGTTTCGATTTCCTTATCGAGGGGAGAGGTTTGGTCTTCATGCTCGAACAAGATGGCCAGCGCCTGCTCCGCCTGCTCCGAAACGAATTGCTGTCCTTCGGTTATAGCGGTTGTAAATTTTTTGAATAGCGCTTGCTTCTCGCTAAGTCCTTGATCGCTGGCAACGAGCACAAGCTCGTAATAATCAGGCACGCCGAAATCTGCAGGATTGATTGCCGTCATGACATGTCCTTCCTTGGCTAACAGCAATTGCTCATGATTGATGAATCCGCCTATGATGGCATCCACATTATTAGTGGCAACAGCGGGAATAAAGTCAAAGCCTACATCGATCATGTCGACATTTTGAGAATCTCCGCCATCCTGTTTGATCATTGTGCGCATCATGGCTTCGTATAGCGGAATGGAGGAATAACCGACTTTTTTGCCGACCAGATCCTTCGGCGATTTGATATTTCCGCCTTCCGGCACCATGAGATGATTGAGCGGATGCCGAACGATCGCTGCAATCGACTTCACGGGAATATTCTCGCCGCGAGCCATCAGCACCTGCGGCTGGTAGCTGAGGGCCAGATCGACTTTACCGGCCGCTACGAGCTTCAATGCGTCGTTTGTATCGGCGGGCATCTGAATATCCACCTCAAGTCCTTGCTGCTCGAAATAACCGTTCTTCTGTGCGGCATAGAGGAAGGAATGAACGGCATTCGGGTACCAGTCGAGCATAATGCTGATCTTCTCGAGCTTCGTCTCAGCAGCGGGGGCGGGAGACGCAGAGGTTTCCTTATTTTTTGTGGCAGCATCGCCGCCGCAGCCGCTGATGAACAGCAGTGCCGCCAATAGCAGCGGAGCCGCCGCTTTTAATTTTGTTATTGCGATCATTTCTTTTTTCCTCTTTTCTTCAATATCGTTTTTTCCAAAAGCACGATGGCAGCGAATAAGACGATGCCGATCAGGGATAACAGGGAGACGGCCGCAAACATCGAATCAGCATTCAAACTGCTCGACATTCTGCGGCTGTAATAGCCAAGTCCTTCATTGCCTCCAAGCCACTCGCCAATCGTGGCGCCAACGACGCAGTACACGATGGCCAGCTTCAGTCCCGAGAAAAAGGAGGGCAGCGCGATCGGGATTTGTATTTTGCGGAAAATGTCCCAGCGCGTCGCGCCCATCGTAAGCAGCAGCTCCCGGTATTCGCGGTCTCCCTTCCGAAGCCCGTCATACGTGCTGACAACGATCGGGAAGAAGGCCGTTAAGAATACGACGGCGACCTTGCTCCAAATCGTGTAGCCGAACCACATGATGAAGATCGGTGACAGGGCGATGAGCGGGATCGTTTGGCTAATGACAATGAACGGATACATCGCCTTCTCCAGCGTCCGGGAAGTTTGCATGCCTGCGGCGAGGGCGATGCCGATCAAGACGGATAAGAGAAAGCCTAACGCGACTTCGCGCAGCGTAGCGAGCATATGCCGGCCGAGCAGAAGCTGGCTGTCACCGATAAAAGCCCCGCCGATCGAGGTTGGAGCAGGAAGGATGAAGGCAGGAACCCAGCCTAAGCGTACAACCCACTCCCAAGCCATCAGCAGGCAGGCGAGCAGCAGGATAAAGAGGCCGTAATCGTTCAGCCATTTTTTAAAAAGCGGTTTGCGCATGCAGCCTTCGCTCCAAATCTTGTCGCAGCATTACAAATTCCGGTTCGTAATTTAGCTCATAATGTCTTGGCCTAGGCAGCTTGACGATGATCTCTTGAACGCCCTGCGGTTCATTCCCGGAAAGTAAATAAATGCGGTCACTGAGCAAAATAGCCTCCTCGAGATCATGCGTAATGAAGAGGACTGTTTTTTGCAGGCTGCCCCAAAGCTCTAGCAGCCACTTCTGCATGCCGCGTTTGGTCATGGCATCCAGTGCTCCGAAAGGCTCATCGAGCAGGAGCAGCTCTTGGCCGGTCACAAGGGTCCGCAAGAAAGCAACTCTCTGCCGCATGCCTCCGGACAGCTCATCGGGATAAGCGTGTTCATAGCCTGCGAGACCGAAATGCTCCAGCAGCTCCGTGATGCGGGAGATGCCGGTCAGCTGATTCCCCCGCGCCAGCTCAAGCGGAAGCAAGCAATTCTCGAGCACGGTTCTCCAGGGAAGCAGCAAATCCAGCTGCGGCATATAGGCGATTTTGCCCAGCCGATCCGGCGCAGGCTTGCCGCGCAGCCTGATTTCGCCTTGACTAGGCTGCAGCAATCCGGCAATCAGCTTGAAGAGGGTGCTCTTGCCAGAGCCGCTTGCGCCGATGATCGATACGAATTCCCCTGCGTATGCTTCTAAGGATAAATGGGATAAGACCGGTTTCTCTGAGGTGGAAGCAAACGAGTAGCCTAACTGATGAAGCGATAATAACGCGGTAATACGCATCCCCCCGTAAACAAATAAAGACCCACCCATTTCCGAAGGAAAATGAGCGGGTCTAACGTTCAACAAGGCTTTCGCGCATGAATGAATGCTTCTGCTCCACTTCCCTCCGCTGGAATGATCCAGATCAGGTTCCAAGGGTCCGGAGCATGTGCTCCATCTCAGCCGTAAGACTCCCCTAGTGAATTAATTAGGTCGATATTCAATTTGTATTTTTTCTACTATAGCATACACTGGAGAGATGTAAACCATAATTATCCGAAAAGGCGTTGAACAAAATGAAAAATTTACTCGTTACAGGCTATCGCGCCCATGAGCTTAATATTTTCAGCCAAAAGCATGAGGGCATCGTTTATATCAAAAAAGCGCTGATGGGCAAGCTGGTACCCCTTATTGAAGACGGCTTGGAATGGGTCATTACGCCCGGCCAATACGGTGTTGATCTATGGGCTTGCGAGGTAGTGATCTCGCTCAAAGAAATCTATCCTCACCTGAGGCTGTCTATCATTTCGGCTTACAGCAACCCGGAAGAAAAGTGGAAAGACGATAAAAAGGAATTTTACCAGCAGGTTTTAAAAGGGGTCGATTATTACGCGTCGGTCAGCAACCAGCCGTATAACGGCATATGGCAGTTTACAGCGCGGGACGAGCTGCTGTTCCGCAAAACGGATGGCATTTTGCTCGTCTACGATGAGGATGCAGGCGAGGGCAGCCCGAAGTTTTTCAAAGAAAAAGCATTAAAGAAGCAGCAGGCAGAGGGCTATGCCTATATCAGCATCAGCTCCGAGGATATTCAAAGCATCGCGGACGATGACCATTTGTATTCGGAATAAAGAATATATTTATTGACACTTGTGTTTTTCTGTTGGTATACTATGGAAATTACTTATTCCCGATTAAATTCATCGGAATTATAAAAACACGGAGGTTATATTCATGGGAAAAACACAAGCTTCATATGCGAAACTGCTGGGAGCGCTTCTTTTGTCCTTTTTTATTCTTTTTGCGCAGTCCACGGCCTTTGCGGCCTCTCCAGCTGCAGCTGTACCAGCTTCTTCAGCTTCACAGGAAGACGGCGCGGCGCAGTATAAACAGTTTTTGAAGGAGAAATTCGATGTCAGCTTCTCCGGCACAGTAACGAAAGGCGAGTTTATTGAAGCAGTCGCAGCTATTCTTGGCTACGAGCCCTCGGGCAAAGCGGTAACCTTTTCTGACGTGCAGCCTGGCAGCGAGCTTTACGCATCGGCTGCGGCATTGTATGAAAACGGAATTTTATCCGGACCTTCCATTCAAGGCGAGCAAGCGCTCACGAATGCCGTAGCGGTTGCGATTGCGGTAAGGGCGGCCGACCTGAAGGAGCTTGCATATACATACCCCGCTGCTAAGGTGAATAAAGCATTGGCGAAGCTGAATGTAAAAAGCAGCGCGCTCGGCACGAAAGGCGCGCAAGAGGTTGCAGCCGCGATGGACGCAGGCCTGCTGACGGCTGACCTTTATTCCGGCTTTAAGCCGAAAAACGCAGCAAGCACGCAATTGATCCATACGCTGCTCGGCAAAGTGTTAATTACGAAAGGCCTGTACAAAAAGTATCTCGGCTATGTGAACGACAGCGATATTTTTGCGAAGCTGAACACGGCATACGAGACTTCCGATATCATTAACGCTCCTAAGCTGCAAACGATTGTCAACACCGCGCTGAAGCAGGATTTAATTACGGGTTACAATATCAAAGACTCCCGTTTCGATGCTAATTTCATTGATTCCCTGTCCCTTATCTACGGGCATTCCGACTTTAAGCATGCGATTCAGCTGATCGGCCTGCTGCGCAGCGAAGGCTTGAACGCCAAGGTGCAGTTCGAGCCAAAGACTTCCGCTTTTATCTTTTTAGCCGAATGGGGCACGCCGGGACCTAATGTCGTGCAAATTGAAAACGGCAATTACATTAATTACGATAAAGAATATGACCTTGCATTCGAATTTGCAAATGCGGCTGACAAAGAAGCTTTCCAAAACGTGATTTTGACGTATGCGAAGAAAAACGAAGAGGGCCAAGCGGGCCTGATTGCCGCATCCTGGTGGCAGCCGCTTTACTATTCGCAAACCGAGCTAAAGGATTATGAAATCATTACGAACAATTTTATTACGGATCCAGACAGTCCTTATACCGTTAATCCTTTCTCGCTGAATGAGGATTCCGCCAAGGTAGTGGCAGGATTTAAAGCGATTGATCCAAATGTGGTGGTTACGCCTAAGCAATTCTGGGTCGATAAGCCATTCTACAGGTATTTGAATGGTGAAGCGGCTTAACGGCATGCATTCCTAAACGAATATTGAAGCAGCCCCGGCCGTGATTGATGGCCGGGGCTGCTTTATGTTATCGTTCAAGGAAAAGGAGGCCGCTTTGATGACAAATATTGCGAAGGCGCTCGAAGCTCTGTTTAGGGAGCATGCCGACCCGGAAAAAGCATTGCCGATGGAGGCGTACATGCGCGGCCAATTTGTATTTCTTGGAATTAAAACGCCGGAGAGAACAGCGCTGCTGCGGGCATTTTGGAAGCAGCATGTTAAGCCGAAGGGAGAAGAACTGCTTGAAGCCGCGGAGTATTTATGGCAGCTGCCCGAACGCGAGTTTCATTACATTGCGATGGGGTTGCTGGAGAAATACGGCAAGGAGGCCTTGCCCGCGCATATCGATCGGCTGGAGCGCTGGATAACGACCCATTCCTGGTGGGACACGGTCGATTTTTTGGCTTCCCATTTAGTCGGCTATCAGCTCTCGAAATACCCGGAATTAATCGATGCCTGCACGGAGCGCTGGATCGTATCGGAAAATATGTGGCTGCGCCGGACCGCGTTATTGTTTCAACTGCGCTATAAGCATCACACCGATACGGAGCGTTTATTCGGCTATATACGCATTACGAAGGATGAAAGTGAATTTTTTATACGCAAGGCGATCGGCTGGGCGCTTCGGGAATATGCAAAAACCGATGCAGTCAGCGTGCATCGGTTTGTTAAAGAAACGCCGCTCTCGCCGCTCAGCAAGAAGGAGGCTTTGAAGCATTTATCCGGTTCATAGCCGTGTATGCCGGCCTAGTTGCTGCTGCTTCGCTGATGCGTAATACAACCAAGAGGCCGCAATGGCGAATACGGCAATCAAACCCATGCCCCAAAAAATGTTGGAGAATGCTCGGCTTAGCGGCAGCTCGCTTTGCGCGGATAGGATGATCCCGCTGATCGCGACGCTAAAAGCACCGCTAATGAATTGGGACAGCTGGAACAAGCCCATGCCTGCGCCTACATGCTCACCGGGCAAGATTCTCGACAGCTCGTTAGATACGCCTGAGTTTAAAGCAGAGAAGCCTACGCTCATCAAAATATAAATGACCATCACAACATAGATGGAGCGATCTGCAAAAAGGGCAAAGAAAACGGCCGCGAGGAGCAAAGGCCAAGGCGCGACGCGAAGCAGCAGGCTGTTTCCGTATCGGTCGATGATTTTTCCGATGCGGCCTGAGGCCAGCATCGCTACGAGCGCTCCGGGGAAAATAATGAGACCGGCTTGGCCCGGCGTGAGCTCGAATAAGTGAATGAGCACCTGCGGCAGCAAGAAAAGCGTTGCAAAATTATTGATATACGAAATAATGCCGAGCGAAATCAGACGGATATACCGTTTGTTGCGGAATAACGAAGGCTGGACGAACGGATTCGCGGCACGGTTGATTCGTATCCAAAACAAGACCAGCGCGGTAACGCCGCCGATAAGCGCGACCCAAAAATGGTTGGTTATATAAAGCAGTACGCCTGTTGAACCGATACCGACAAGGGCAGCGCCAATGACATCGAAGGAGCCCTTGTTCGAAGCCTCATTCGGCAGGAAACGGTAGAATACCGGGATCAGCAGCAATGAAATGCCGGTTACGATGAACAGGTCATTCCAGCCTAAGTACTGGGTAATGGCGCCGCCGATTACAGGGCCGAGCCCTAGTCCAAGTGAAGCGGCCGAAGTAATGAGCGCCATCGCTTTCCCGCGTCTGGCGAGCGGAATGAAACGCGTAATGAGCACAATGGTTAAGCTGAGCACCGACCCAGCTCCCGAGGCTTGAAACAGCCGGGCTACCAGAAGCAGCGTATAATGATGGCTAAAAAAACCGAGCACGGACGCTCCGCCCATCGCGATTAATCCAACGGTCAGCAAAAGACGTATAGGCACAAAATCGGACAGCCGGCTAAACGTGATGGAGGAAATGGCAAAGACGATCGAATACCCCGTTATGATCCAAGAGGCGGCAGTCGGTGAAAGCGTAAATTCGGCCGTTACCTGAGGCAGCGCCAAATTGAACATCATGGTATTCATAATGACGATAATGATCGTCAGTCCTAGAAGGGGAATGAGAAGGGCGTCCCGAAAAGCGGGGCGTTCCTCGGATATTAAAGGCGGGACGTTAACTGCGGCAGTGTTTCTCATACAACCTCCAAGGCGAGTATTTGTGTCTCTCTATATTTTCATTGTACGATAATTATCGTACAATGAAAATATAGCATGGGCTATGTTATAATGCAATAAAGGAATGACGAGACAGATAGGAGTGAAGGCGTTTGAAAATTTTATTTCATCCGAACCGAGAGGATATTGAGCTGACTTCCGTATTGTATGCACTTAGCGATCCCATCCGTCTTCGTATCGTAACCACGATCGTGAGAAGCGGCGAGCAGCCCTGCGGTCACTTTGATATTCCGGTTGTGAAATCTACGATGACCCATCATGTCCGCACTTTGCGGGAGGCTGGCGTACTGAATGTACGCAAGCAAGGGACCCAGCATTTTTTGACGGTGCGCGACGACGATTTGAATACCCGCTTTCCTGGACTGTTGGCAGCGATCATACGTCCCGAAGCCTTTATATAACATAATGTGATGTATTTTCTCGGCTGTTTGCGCTAAAATAAAGCAGTACTTCGGCAACGAGTGAAGCAGTAATTTTAGGTGCGCGAAACGGTTCAAAGCTTTGTTTTGTCATCATATTGTCAGAGTCAGTGAGGCTCCGTTCTTTTACCGCCGCAATCGGCGGTTATTTTGTATGCAGCTGGCAGCATTCAATGTTTAGCAGCAGGCCGAATTCGATTTGCTATGATAAAAGGGGCTGGATAAATGGCAATGGCGTTCTCATTTCAGACTTTTCCCCGGCTGGAGACCGAACGGTTTATTTTGAGAAAGTCAGAGGAACGGGATGTCGCTGATCTTTATGAGCTTTATTCGGATAGCGAGGTTGTGAAATATACGCCGCTGCTGCCGCTGTCCGATCAAGCGGAAGCTTGGCAAGAGATGAATTGGCATCTCGAAACGTTCGCTCTTCAGGTGGGCATACGGTGGCTAATTGAGGATAAGCTTACAGGCAAGGTTATCGGAACCTGCGGATTTCTTCATTACGAGAAAGAGTATGCCCGTACCGAAATAGGCTATGATTTGGCTCCCGGCTATTGGCGGAAAGGAATCATGAGCGAAGTATCGGCGCCGATCCTCGCTTTTGGTTTCGATTGCATGAAATTGCACTGCATCGAAGCAAAAGTAGATCCTGCTAACACGGCCTCCATCGGCTTGCTGGCTAAGCTTGGTTTTAGTCAGGACAGCGAATTGCGGGAATACGAGTTCGAGCAAGGGCAGGTTGTGGAGCTTCTGCAATTTTCCATGCTGCGCAAGGATTATAGGCGCTTGTAAATGTTGTAACGACTTTCGCAAATGAGTCATCCCGCGTATAATAGAGTGAAGCGGACTATGATTCGCAAAACGTTAAACTAAATTACCGGGAGGGTAAGAAATATGACCATGAGCAAAGCGAAAAAAGCAAGACAGAAGCTGGCGCAGCAAGGACGAATGGCGCCGGATGCGCTGCGTGGGAGCTGGCAGGGCGTTAATCCGATGTTAAAACGCACCCCGACTTTACAAGAGAAACAAGCGAAACTAAATAAAAAACACCGAAGGAATCACGCGAATTACAGCGATGGTTCCTTTTGCATTTATAAGATGAAAAAAAGCCGCTGCACAGCAATATAATTCTGCTGTGAGGCGGCTTTTATTAGTGAAGATTACATTAAGAATGTACCGATCACAATCGATACCCCGATGATGATCGAACGAAGAAGCTGTGCGACGGCTAGATTTCCTTGCTCGATCTGCTCACACACTTTAAAGCGCGGCGTAAGAAAATCGAATAATACATAGACGAGGCATAAAATGGCGATGCCTATAGCGGACCAAATCAACATGGATACCCATGAATCGGAGCTGTACGACACCATAGCAACAATGATACACAAGCCGAGCAGCTTGCTGCCCATGTAAATGCCCGCGGCTTGATTGCCTTTATTGATTTCCGCGGCATCATTGTAACGAGTCAGCTTACTGAATACAAATGCGCCTGCGCCTAAAATGACGAGCAGAAGAACAAGGCCGATTCCAACGTTGCCGGCATTTTGCAAAAATTCATTCATTGTTGTTCCTCCTTAAAGTTTTGTGAAGCAAAACTCGCTTCGAAAGCATACGCTTAAAGTTTTGTGAAGCAAAACTCGCTTCGAAAGCATACGCCGTTATTCCACGATGGCGGCGGGGCAATAATAGGCCATGTCACCGGTGATCTTCGAGCCTACGCGTGGCAGCAGGCCCGCGAAAGCGCCGCCGATGACGTAGGCTCCGGTTAATAAGTACCCTTGGAGCGGGCCGGCCTCGGTATGTAACGCGACTTCCTGCATCGTCACGCGCTGCTGATAAATTTTTTGCTGCTCGCTGTAGTACTGCTTGATTTCCTTGGATTCATCCCCCTCCTCCTGAATCCCCCATTCTTCGCTTTCCAGCGTTCCATCCCCTGCAAAGAGAGTGGTTCCCTTGCCTTCGCGTCCCCAGTAGCTTTTGGCGACATAAGGAATTTGCTGCTGAACGAATACGGTATCCTCGAAATAGGAGGGAAGAAGATATTTTTGAATGGTCCGGAGCTCTGCCTCGTCAAAAAGCGGTTGGCCAAGCAGGTCTGCGGATTGCTCGTTTCTCTCATATAACGCCCAAATGAGCGCCATGAATCCTTTGCTTTGCGTGAGAATGCTTTGCGGCGGATTAATTAACCCCAGCCGCCCTTGCTCAACAAGCTCCATAAGCGCCTCACCGACAGGCAGGCCTGTTTCTTCCTCGGTATCATGAATCAAATATTCAAGCGGATATAGCCGGTATAAGATATCGATGCGCTCGCCGTTTCCATACAATCCGTCACCCTCCGCGATCACGAGCTGGTCCAGAGGAACGAAGATAACGGAATAACCAAGCCCGGAAATTACATTCATGATATATTCCGTATTGCATTTGTCCTCGACATGCCAATCGTAGCAGGTGCAGGCGATCGTTCCGGTTAAGCCTGCGTTTTGATAATGATTAATCAGTCTCAGGAAAGCTTTCTCCAGCGCTTCGTCCATTCCCGCGGAAGCGGAACGAAACGCCGTGTGTCTGGTGACGGCCGCATTTCCCAAAAAGGCCGTTTCCGGAATGCCGGTCGGTGTATCGGTATTATTTTCAATGCATTTCATGCCCTGCGCCGATAGGATCCAGTCCTGCCTGGATACCCCGTGGCAAGGCGTCTCTATGCGTGCTGCTCGAATAAGGGAGGGATGAATGCCTAATTGTGCCTTTAAAAACTCGTCGGGCAAATGCCGCTGAACAAACCGCAGCGCTTTCCAGTAAATGCGGTCTACTTGCTCTGAGGCGGCTTGGAGCTCCTCGTATTCAGCCCGTGTATACCCTGTAACCGAAGGCAGGCAGTATTGCTTGCCATACATACGATGGTATGGAATTCGTTCAGCGAGATCGCCTTGAAACAGTTCTTCATGAGTTAGTGTAAGCGGTATGACACGCTTCATAGAATCAGCCTCCGCTGCTGCTCTTTATGCCGGAGCTGCCAAAGCCCTTCGAGGAGCTGGATTTGTAGCTGGAAGATTTTTTATACGTTTTGCCGTTTGAAATATAGGTGCTGCCGCGGCTTGAGCCGTCATCATCGCAGTAGCCGTCATTATCATTATCCACGCAGACGCGCGAGCTCGACGTATTGCAGCCGCTGAGCGCAACGGGAACGGTGAGCAGCAGAGCGAAGGCAAGCGCCTTCTGGCTTCTCGCTTTTAATTTGGAGCCGGCCGCCTTTGCCTGTTCATCGGACATCTAAAGGTTCGCTCCTTTCAAAAAAACAACGATTTTGCTTCGGTCCATGTCGTAGACGGTATAGACCGTCTCATAGGTTTTCTGCTCGCTCACAATATAATGATCGAGCAAAAGCTGGGCAAATTCGAGAGGGCTGGCCGGTTGAAGAAGCGGTAAAGCGCAAGGATTAAAGCGGTAGCCGTTCCAAAGCAAATATTCGACTTCCATATAAGGCGAGACGGTGACGTACTCATGCAGGGCATTCTGAATGGCTTGCCCGTAAACCGCATCGTCGAATTTATTGAAAGGTTTGGCATAAATATGATGGCGTTTGCCGTCCTCGCACTCGTTCGCCGTATGCTCGAACAAGGCGTTGCGGAATACAGTCGCATTCACCAGCTTGCGCACAAAAATATCGTCACGGGTTACGGCAGCTTCCGTTATGGTTCGTACCACGCGTAGATCCGGTTCGGACCATTCCAGGTAAGTCAGCACGTTATTCACTAGAATTACTTCCTCTCTGATCTAATTTGGTTAATGGTCTCGTCATTGGAGATCACGAATAAGCGGGCATTGATCGGGATCGATTCATCAAGCTTTCGGTTAATGCCCATGTCGGTGCGGTCCGCAATGAGCGTAGCTCCCTTCGTGAGCAGCGCTTGGAAGGCATCGCCATATGTCGCCCAGCGGGGGTCGACCGGAATCTCATAGACGTCCTCGCCGTATTTTCTGCTGAGCAGCTGCATGAAGATATCGACGTTGCCTTCCTTTAACGCGGATCGTACGGCCAACCTGGAAACGGCATCATGCGATAAAATAAAATCATTTACTTGTACGTGCCGGAAATTAAGAATATGCTTCTCCAGCACGATTTCCACCGTCGTATGGACCGCAGGAGCGGCCTGTTCAATGCTGGAAGCGATCAATAGCGATTTTCCGTCGATCAGCGAGGTATCCTCAATGCGGGGATCGGCAAAAATAATCGCCGAGCGGGCGCTTTGAATGCCAGCCATCGCAAGCACCTCGGGCGATGTCGGATCGCCGCTTACAAAATGCACCCGAGGCTGGTCAAAGGGATGCTTATCGCTGTTATCAATGACAATGATGGCAATACCGGGATCCGAGTCGAGCAAATCTTCTACGGCCAGCTGCGCTTTTTTGCTCCAATTAATGACGATGATGTGATCACGGCCTTGATATTTCAATTTTCCACCTTCTCTTCTTCGTTGAAGTTCAGCTATGGAATCGATAATCTTTCCGATTAATAAGCTGAGCAAGCCAATGCCGAACACGTAGAGCAGCATTGCGAGTATTTTGCCGGGAATGCTCTTGGGGAAGAAATCGCCATAGCCGACTGTCGCCACCGTCGTCATGACCCACCAAAAAGCGTTAAACCAATGTCCGAAGGTATCCGGCTCCAGCAGGAATGCGAGGATAGAGCTGATAAATACAAGCAATAACGTAAGCAAGACGACAAAGTAATTGTTTAAACGAAGAAGCTTTACGGTAAGTTTCAAAAATAACTGCATGCCTGTCACCCTCATTCGATATATTGCTTTATACACAATACTATCTTTTCTAGCATTTTCCAATATCGCAATAAGATTTGGCGAGCGCCTTTTTCATAGAAAACCGCCTGTCAGCCATAAGGAGGACGGACAGCCATACGTTTTCGCGCATATAGTATTATACATGGAAATGAAGGGGGAGGCGGCGAAAATGTCCTTGATCTGGTTATGCTCGATTTGCGGTCTTATGGGTTCTATTCTTACGTTTGCTTTCGGCAGTTGGCAGGAATCTCTTACTTTATTGGTTGTGGCGATGGGAATTGATTATATTACGGGAGTCGCCGCCGCCATTAAAGAAGGAAAAGGATTAAACAGTGTTATCGGATCTTGGGGACTGACACGAAAGGGATTGACGCTGCTCGTTATTTTACTCGCCCATCGAATAGATATATTGCTGGAGACCAATAATGTGACAATGGGCGCCGCCATTTATTTCTATTTGGCGAATGAGCTGATATCCATCACTGAAAATTACGGCAGGCTCGGCCTTCCGCTTCCGGAGCAGCTTCGCAAGATCATCGAGGTGCTAAAGGATAAACGGTAACTTTTGGATAAAACTTATTTAGCTTGCATGAAATCGCGGCAAATCGCTATAATAAGAACAAATGTTCTTATCTGGAGGGGTAGCAATGGCCGCTAATGAGGAAACAACCCGCGGCAAAGTTAGAACGGCAGCAAGTCCGCCGATACAGACCGAAGAAGAGCTGGAGCTTGTCAAACGGTTTGTTCTGCTTGGAATTGTCATGCGTATTTTGGATCATGATATACGTGTGATCGGAACATCCGCCATAAAGCTCCCGCGGTTTTATGAATCCATGATGCGCGGCATGCAGGACAGGGTGCTGCTTGACCTCGCTGCGATCAAACGGCAGTTTCGTGAAATGGGTATCAAGGTTTATGAAGAAAGACGCCAAGCGGACGGTTTGCACGCCGATTATGTCTGCAGAGGCTACCATCACCGTTTTTTTATGCTGTGGGGCTTTGTCAAGGCGGAGTCTGAACGGGTATTAAAACAGTATTTGTCCAGCTAATTTTGAATTTGTTCATGGTTTTGTCAAAATAACAAAAAAACTTTTCCTCTTTCCGTAGTTTAAGGTTGAGAACTTCGGACAATCTTATGTAATATAAGAGGTAGACATTATGAACGCAAAGGGGAGCACATAGCAATGCACAAGTGGATTATGTTTACGTTATTTACAGCGGCGTCGTTGCTGGGCTTATATTTGCTCACATTCGCCCTGCCCGCTAAACCGGTTGACGAGTCTGCCTCGCTGCCAGAGGGCATGAGTTTGCTGAAGGTTGTCGCTTCTAACGATTTCGTATTCGATCAAGAAGAGTACAAAGTCAAGGTTGGAGACAAGGTTAGATTGAAGCTGTCGAATAAAAGCGGTATTCACGGGCTACATATTGACGAGCTAAAAGTAGCTTTGGATAACGATCATCCGGAAACGGATTTGGAATTTACGGAGCCGGGCACTTACAAGATCTATTGCTCCATTCCATGCGGGCAAGGACACACAACGATGGAATCTACGCTTATCGTTGAAGCTGCCTAATGCCTAATTGATGAATGTGCTGTAATAACGCGAAAGGAGCCGAAAGGCTCCTTTTTGTTGGTTTGAAGCTAACGCGCCGAGCGGGGATAACGTTCGTTTTCACGTCCGCGCGCAATGAGAACATCGGCGATAAAACCGAGCAAAGCCCATGTCAGGATGGTAAGTGCGTACATAAGCAGGACGCTTACCTCGTGTATGTCGACAAATAAATCAACGACCCACGCCGGGATGCTGAGCATGAAGAACACGAAGTTGTGAGGGTCATAACCGGTATAGTTGAACAAGCAAATGGCTAGTCCAATCAATGTAGCAATAATCGTAACCCGATAGCGCATAACGTACCGATCTCCTTCTTGTTAAAGATTGCCGTAATGCGACTGCATAGGTTATTATGTGACAAACGCTTGAAATTTATACAATGAAATCTGAGGAGGAACAACAAATGTTAACACATATTGTTTTCTTTAAATTAAAAGATGGCAGCAAAGAAAATGTCGCACGCACCGCACAGGTGCTTAGAGATATGGAAGGCAAAATTGAAGTGCTGAAATCCATCGAAGTAGGCATTGATGTGCTGCATTCGGAGCGTTCTTACGATATTGCGCTCATTACGAAATTCGATTCATTGGAAGCGCTGGAAGTTTACCAAGTGCATCCTGTTCATAAAAAGGTTATTGAGCATATGATGCAGGTCCGCGAAGCTTCCGTCAGCGTTGATTTTGAAAGCTGAGAGGCAGGTTAACGATTAATGAGCGACATGAGAGACGTTTATGAAATAATGACTTATTTGCTGGTTATTATTTTTAGCAGCATCATTATGGTGGCATGGCTTAAACGCAAGTCGAAGAAGAAGAAACAAGGCTGAAAGCGGGCGACTGACCGATGTATTATGTGAATCGAGAACAAATAGCAGTACGGCTCCAATCGATTACCGAAATCGCGTCCGCACTGGACATGCTTGCCTCAAATTGGCAGGCCACATTGCTTGAGGGCTTGGCTCAGGAAAGAGCGCTGCATCTGGCCGTCGAAACGGTGACGGATGTCGGAAGCTTCCTGATTGACGGGTTTATCCTTCGGGATGCAAGCAGCTACGAGGACATCATTGAAATTACGGGTGAAGCGGGCGCGTTTCCAGCGGACATGCAGGATACGCTGATCGCGCTCGTAAAGCTGCGTAAGCCGCTGGTACAGGACTATTATGTCTGGGAGCGAACAGAGCTGCATCCGCTTGCCCGTACGCTTCCAACGGTATTGCCTGCCTATAAGCAAGCGATCGAGGATTATCTGGAACGCGAGTTGTAACAGTTTGTACAGTATGCCAAGCAAAGCGAGCTGCAGCCGCAATTTAACGGCTGCAGCCGTTTTTTTTGCTAAGGAATAATTTATGCGTTATCACTATCAATGGTGGATAGATTTCCGCGAAACGATGGCATTTACCGAAGAGGACGGCAATAACCGGTTAGAATTGGTTCATTTACGAAAAAGTTAAAATACGTTACAATGACGCTATCAAGCCTGCGAAGGAGGTGAAGGGTTGAAGCTGATAAAAACATCAAGCGCTGTGGGCGTCAAAGCGGCAACGCAGGGAGATCATTCTACGCGCGAGCGAATTTTGATGCTGCTGAAGACGGGCGGCAGAATGTATGCCGGCGACTTGTCAAACGAATTGGGATTGACGGAAATGGCGATACGGCGCCATATGTATGCGTTAGAGAGCGAAGGCAGCGTTTCGATCATTGCCGTTCGCCAAGCGATGGGCAGACCGCTCCATGCCTATGAACTGACGGCTGAAGCAGATGAGCTTTTTCCGAAAAATTATCATTTGCTTGCACTGGATTTGCTTGATGAGCTGGCGGATGACCCGGATACCGCAGAGCTTATTGACCGGATGTTCGAAGGGCGCAAGAAAAAGCTGCTGGAGCGCTATGAGCCGCGGATGGCGGGCAAGAGCTTGGAGCAAAAGGTTAGCGAGCTTGCTGCGATTCAAAACGCGGGAGGTTATATGGCGGAAACGGAAGCGAAATCCGACGGCAGCTACATGCTGTATGAATATAACTGCCCGATTGCCCAGGTTGCCGGCAAATACCTTCAAGCATGCAGCTGCGAGCTTTCCTTGTTTAAGTCTCTGTTAGACGTCCCCGTTGTGCGAACAGAGTGCTTGGCCAAAGGCGGAGGCAAGTGCAGTTACCAAATCGGTTAACGAACGAGCGAGCGAGGCCTGTTAAGGCCGTCTTTGCAAATCCCAAGGGATTTGTGGAGACGGCTTTTTTTTGTATTTGCTTCCGTAGTTACTATTTTGCTCAAAAAAAAATGGAACCGGTCCGGTTATGATTTTTCATGAGGTTGTGTCATGACAAGCCCATGCTGATTATACTGTCATTACGCAAGTGGGCATTCGTCTAGGACTTTGAAACGTAAGGCCCTGCAATTGACAGAGGAGGAGGAATACGGGCATGGTCATGACGTGGATCGCAGGAATAGCCGCGGGAGCATTTGTCATTTTAGCGGCAGGCATTCTCGTGGCATTACGGTCAGCGCTAAGCAGGCTGGGCCAGGTACAAGCGGAGGCAGAAGCGATGCGGCAGGATTTGAATAAGCTGAGCCTAGAGCTAAGCGGGCTTATACAACCGGCAGAGAAAACAATCCGTGAAGCCCATCGCCAGCTGCAAGCGGCAAGCAAGCTGTTCGAGGCAGCGGGTCAGGTTGGCGGGGCAATTGCGCATACGACATCGGCAGCTGAGCGCATCACATCCGTACTATCGGAATCGGCCGAACAGCATGCGAAGCGGTATAGGACGAAGCGGCAGGTCAGCGAAGCGCTTGAATGGGCTGAGCTAGGAATGGCTGCGTGGCAGCTGTGGCAAACTAGCCGAAAGCCAGAAACAAGAACCGAGGATGAACATAATGGCCCCGTATTCGAATCGGAAACCTAGTCAGTTGTAAAAGGCGAATCGCGCGCTAAACTCGAAAGGAGCGAAAAAAATGTCAACACGTAAACAAACAAAAGGATTTTTCCTAGGCGCATTAGCCGGAGGTGTCGTTGGCTCGATTACGGCATTGTTATTGGCTCCAAAGCCAGGTAAGGAGCTGCGTCATGATATTTCGGTCGGCGCTCAGAAAGTAAGCGACACGACGGTAAAGGTGGCAGGCCAAGTGGGAGATACAACGGGCCGCATCGCCAAACAAATCGGTGATCAAGCCATTCAGATTGCTGATAAAACGAAGCAGGCAGCAAGCAATGTCGTGAGCAGTGTCAGGACGCGCAGCAAAGGCACAGAAGAAACGGAAGTATCAATTGAAGCATTGCCGGCAGCTGGCAGCGACGAGGCCGTAAGCACGATCGAAGCAGGAGAGACAGAAGCAGCCGTATCCAAAGAGAATTAAAACAATTTTTGGCGAAAGGAATGAAATCGCCAAAAAAACATGACGGGTAGCTAAATGAGGTGCTAAAAAACAAGGCAATCCGCGCGGAGCCAATGCTTCAGCGGATTGCCTTGTTTAATATTAAGCTGTTTATCCGAGAATATTGCTGTGAACCCGATTTGGCGAAGAGCTCAGCAAAGTAGCCATCGGCTCCATTTGGTAATCCTTTAAGGCCGATGCTGCCGCGGTAATCGCTTCACCCGGGCCAACCACCGATATCTCATCGTTTAGTTTTCCGATAAACGCACCGTCATGAATGACCGCACCCTCACCGATAATCGCACGGTGAATGGTAACGTTTCTTCCGATTCTGGCACCTGGCATGATGATGCTCTCGTAAATCTCGCTGTCGGCGCCAATCGTTACGCCTGTGCAAATGACAGAACGCGTGACATCTGCCTCAACCGCGCATGCCGGATGAAGAATGGAATCCGTAACCGTAGCTTTCTGGCTCAAATAAGGTTTTTCCATGGTGTTATGTACACCGGCTTGCGCCTTCCAGTCATGGCTGTCCAGCTTCAGCTCGCCGTCCAAAAGGTCCATGTTTGCTTCCCATAAGCTGTCGATCGTACCGACATCGCGCCAGTAGCCCTCATAAGGATAAGCGACCATATTGGCGTTGGAGGAAAGAATAGCAGGAATAACATCTTTGCCAAAATCATGGTTGGAATCGGGGTTTGCGGCATCCTCCAAAAGATATTTTTTCAGCTCCGCCCAGCGGAACAAATAAATGCCCATGGAAGCTAAATTACTATTTGGCTCAACAGGCTTCTCATGGAACGAGCTGACCCGGAACTGCTCATCCGTTTTGAGGATGCCAAAACGGCTTGCTTCCCGCCAAGGAACTTGTTTGACCGCAATAGTTACGGCTGCGCTGCGGTTTTTATGGAATTCGAGCATTGGCTTATAATCCATTTCGTAAATATGGTCGCCTGAGAGTATGAGCACATGCTCGGGATTATGCCGGTCAATATAATCCATGTTCTGGTAAATGGCATCTGCGGTACCTGCATAGCCGTCCGCGCATTTGCGCGAGGAGGGCAGAATGGAAACACCGTTTGGCGTGTTTTTCGCCTCTTCTTCGTGTTTATCTGTCAATACATATTTATGGACGCTATCGGCACAGTACTGCGTGAGTACGCCAATGGTTTTAATATTTGAATTTGCACAGTTATTCAATGGGAAATCGATCATTCGATAGCGATCACCGAAGGGGATGATGGGCTTGGCGGCATTACTCGTCAGCGGCGCTAATCGGCGTCCTTCTCCACCTGCTAATAACATGGCAATACATTCTGTAGGACTATTCAATTCAATTTCCCCCTGTCTGGTATGTGTGGTTATTTTGCTGCGTTCTGTTATTGAATCATTAACCTTCAAAAACGAGTTTGAAACTGATAATTAAAAAAAGGTGGAGCGCGCGAGCTAATTTCTTCCAATAAGTTAGGATGTAGAAGAAACAAACAGAAAAAAGGCCCATACCTTGTCAATATGACAAGGTATGGGCCTTTATGCATCTATATGTTCCGATATAGGATTCTGAAGTCAAGCGGTGCAAGCTCGATTTGAAGCTGTTCATCGATGGTATGGACCTCATCGTTCGTAAGGGCATCATGCCAATCGTCAGTGTTCATAGGATGTTTGAGCGTAACCGTGTCCTCCGTGTTGTTCATCCAAATGGTAAAATGCTGCTTGCCGTTTAACCGTTCGAAGAGCAGCGTACCGCTCTCGTTATCTGCCTGCAGGAAGCGGAATCGTCCGTCACGCAGGACGGCATGCTCTTTGCGAAGGGAGATTAGAAGCTGATAGAAGTCAAACAGCTCACGGTCCTGCTTATCGGTATCCCACTCCATGCATTTACGGCAGTCCGGATCATTGCCGCCGTCTATGCCAATCTCATCCCCGTAGTAAATGCAGGGAATGCCCATCGAGGTTAGCATGAATACAATGGCAAGCTTCAAACGATCCTTATTGCCGCCGAATCTTGTTCCCGCACGCGGGATGTCATGGCTCGATAGGAGATTAAATAAGGCCTCATTCGTTTGCTGCGGATAGCGCATAAGCAGCCGGTTGATTTGGTCGGCGAAAGTCGAAGCAGCGCTGTCGACGGAGTTGAAAAAATCAGTCACCTCATTGGTGAAAGGATAATTCATGGCGGAATCAAATTCATCCCCATGCAGCCAGTTTAGGGAGTTGCCCCATACTTCGCCGATAATAAAGGCATCGGGTTTTTCGGTTTTGACGGCCGTTCGGAAATCGCGCCAGAAAGCGTGGTCGATTTCATTGGCGACATCGAGTCTCCAGCCGTCGATATCGGCTTCCCTCATCCAGTACACCGCGATGTCGAGCAAGTACTGCTTCACCTCGGGATGGGCGGTATTCAGCTTAGGCATATTGCCGTAAAAGCCAAAGGTCGCATAGTTCGGGATGCCATCCTTCACTTCGACGGGGAAGCTGCTGAGATGGAACCAATCCTTGTAACGGGAGTTTTCTCCGTTTTGAATGACGTCCTGGAAGGGAGGGAATTGCTCGCTCGTATGATTAAAGACAGCGTCCAGCACGACACGTATGCCAAGCTCATGGCAAGCCTTTACGAGTTTTTTGAGCAGCTGGGCATCACCGAACTGCGGATCGATTTGCTTGTAATCGATCGTGTCGTATTTGTGGTTAGACGGTGCCGTGAAGAGAGGCGTCATATAAATCGCATTGATGCCCAAATCGGTTAAATGCTTTAGATTATCGATGATACCCTGCAGATCACCGCCGAAATGGTCTTCGCCGCCCGGCGTTTCGCCCCAAGGGCGTATGCCTTCCGGATCGTTGTCCGTGTCTCCATTGGCGAAGCGGTCTGGCATAATCTGATAGAAGATAGCGGACTTTGCCCATTCAGGCGCGTCAAACAAATCAACGGCATGAATAAAAGGGACTTCAAAGTAGCCGCCCGGCGGGGTCGGCTGCTCCTCAAAGATCCCATTTTCGATCAGCCATAAGGTTTCATCTCCGCTGCTGACGCGAAAACCGTAAGAAAAACGCCGAAACTCCGGCTTAATGACAGCTTCCCAGTAATCATATAAGGAATCTGCCGCTATTTTTTCCATTTGGATATCGATCGAATGTTTTTCCCAGTCGTATTTGTCTCCAGTGACGGCCACGGCTTCTTCAACGTCGTCTCTTTTGGTGCGGAGCCTGAGATGGAAGGTATCGCAATCATAGGCATAGGCCCATTTTAAATCGGATGAGTGATGCAGGCATTCTTTGAACATTGGCTCCCGCTCCTTTTTCTATTTGGAATTGCATATTCAAAATAACGGCATTATCCCCGCAGCAAGGACTCCGCGCCGTCGATGTATACGGTTGTGCCTGAAATGTGACTGGAATCCTCGGAGGCAAGGAACAAAGCCAGCTTAGCAACCTGCGAGGCGCTGCCAGGCCCGTCCTCAAGCGGATGATCCCCCTCAGGGAATTCCACGGGGATCGTTACGCGATCCAACTCAGGCGTTCGTTCGGTGTTCTCCTCGATATTGGTTTCGATCGCTCCGGGGCAGATGACGTTTACGCGAATTTTGTACTGGGCAAGCTCAAGCGCAGCCATTTTGGCAAATGCGACCTGACCGGCTTTCGTACTGCTGTATGCGCTGAAGCCAATATTAGAGAAGACGCGATTCCCGTTGATAGAGCTTGTAATCAAAATGCTGCCGCCTTTGTCCTTTAATAACGGGATCGCATGTTTCACGGTGAGGAAGGTGCCGCTCAAATTGACCTGCAGCGTTGTATTCCAATCATCGAAATCCATCAATTCAATCGGCGTCAAGACGCCGTTAATGCCGGCATTGGCATATACGATATCGAGTCGGCCGAACCGGTCCCTAATCTGCCGATAGGCGTTCGCAAGCTGAATTTCATTGGAAATATCCGTCTCGATAGATAAGCATTCGACGTTATACTTATGTACTTTGCGGCAAACGTCTTCCATGGCTTCTTCCTTTACATCCAGAAGGACTAAATCAGCGCCCTCCTTGGCAAATTTCAGCGCAGTTGCTTTGCCGATTCCGGAGCCTGCACCTGTAATCAGCGCTATTTTACCTTGTAAACGTCCATTCGGCTTTTTCTTTTCCGTCATCAAATCGTCCTCCTTATTCATACTTGTCCCTATGCTGAGTTTACTAGTTTCTACTTTTATGTACCCGAAACGGAGCTAACTAAACAGCCTGCGCGCAGCCAAAAGAAAAAGGACCGCGATACTGCTTTAGGCAGCCATTCGCGGTCCCGTTTAAGAAAAAGAAATTAAATGTGGTTTAATTGCGGCTCCGAGCTTTCGGAAGTTTTATCTGCCTTCACCGGCTGAATGAGCTTTACGTTTTTAAGCAGAAGCGTAAGCGCCGTTCCGATCAGTATGAATGCAAGGCCGACCCAAAACACGGTATGCAGCGAATCGATCAGCGTCGATTTTACGACAGGCACCATTTTGTCGGTCAGATCCTTCGGAAATTGCGCAAGCACTTTCGGATCAAGCAGCGTCGAATAAATCGCCTGCGGATTCGAAGCAACGGTAGCCGAGGTTTGGTCTGCGAATGTCTTCGCTTCTTCGGGCAGCTCACCGAGCAGCGGGACAAGGCGTTCCTTCAAGTGGCTGCTCGACTGCATATTCATGACAGCGCCGAGCAAGGTCATTCCGAAAGTGCCGCCGATTTGACGGAAGAAAGTGCTGGATGACGTTACGACGCCAAGCTGCGACTTCGGATACGATTCTTGAAGCACGAGCGTAAGCAGAGGCATAACGAGACCGATCCCGATGCCGAGCACGACCATAAACGAAGAGGCAGCAAGCTTAGCTGTCGTGGCATCCAGCGTAGTCAGCAGGAAGAATGCGGCAGCAACGATGACCATGCCGATGGCAAGCTGCAAGCGAACGCCGATTTTGTATACGACTTGGCCGCCGATTACGCTGAAAATCATCATCGAAATCATCATAGGCATCATGACCGTTCCGGATTCGGACGCCGAAATGCCGACGATCCATTGCATGAAGAGAGGCACGAACATAATGGCGCCGAACATGCCTAGGCTCATAAAGAAGCCAATTCCGTTAATCACCGTAAAGGTTCTGTCTTTAAATAGTTTAACCGGCAAAATAGGCTCTTCCGTCGTGGACTCGATGCGCACGAACCACGCGAGCGAGAGGACGGATAATACGAATAAGCCGATGATTTGCCAGGATACCCAGTCGAATTCGCTGCCGCCGAGCGATAAGCCGAGCAATAGGCTGACAACGCCGACCACCATGGTAAAAATACCGGGCCAGTCGAATTTGACGCGGCCTTCCGCTTTTTTGCCGCTAAGGGAAATAGCGATTAAAATCGCTGCAAGGATACCGACGGGCAGGTTGATGTAAAACACCCAGCGCCAATTCCATGCGTCAACGATCCAGCCCCCGACCTGCGGTCCAAGCACCGAGGAGAGGCCGAACACCGCCGCGAAAACGCCCTGCCATTTGGCGCGCTGCTTGCCTGTAAACAAGTCGCCGATGATGATCATGGCCATAGGCATCATAATTCCGCCGCCAAGACCTTGAATCGCCCGGAAAATAATAAGCTGTTCAATGTTGCCTGCCACGCCGCAAAGCGCGGAGCCGATAATAAAAATGATAATTCCGCTAACGTAAACGAGCTTGCGTCCCAATAAATCAGCGAGTTTGCCGGCAATAGGCACAATCGTGGTCGAAGTTAGCATGTAGGCCGTGGTGAGCCAAGCCATCAGCTCCAATCCGCCCATTTCCCTAATGATCGTTGGCATTGCCGTACCGACGATGGTGCCGTCCAGCGCCGCGAACAGCATGGCGATGAGCAAGCCGATGATCAGTAAGCCGCGTTTATTTCCGGCATCTGCCGAAACGGGCGGAGCTTCTTTTTGTTTTGTATTTTCCATTTGTGAATATCTCCTGTTCGATGTTGTAGTCAGTCATCCGCGGCCGTTAATCGTCGTCCTTCGAAAGCTCGGCTGCGATTTTCTCGAATGTTTGCACGAATTGAAGCATTTCCGCTGGTTCCATCTCCCGCAGATGATGCTTCAGCAAAGCTTGAACATCGCCTTTTATGCGCAGCAGCGCTTCGCTGCCTTTGTCCGTGCATTGCACGAGTACGACGCGCCGGTCCTTGGAGTCGTGGATGCGTTCCGCATAGCCGTTATTGACAAGCCGGTCAAGCATTACGGTAATCGCACTCGGCTTGACACCCATTTTGTCGGCTAAGCGGGAGACGGTAATGTTCCGTTCGTTTGAAATAATGCTCAAAATAAAGCATTGGGGAGCGGTCAAGTCATTGTCCAGCTTCTGCGAAATGAGTGTTCCGATCTTGCGGTGGGTTGCCGTCATGGCTCTGTGGAATCGTTCTACGATAAGCTCGGAAGACTGGTCTGACCCCGGATCCATTTTGTTTCACCTCTTTATCGTTTCATCAATAAATATTTAAATCATTTAAATATTAAGTGATATACATTTAAGTTGTCAACAGGAAAATGGAGAAGGCAGGAGCCCGTCTTTTGGGAGCTTGTATTGCTCGCTTAATCCGCAATAAGAAGCGGTTTTTTGACATGCCGCGCCGTTGAACCTTGTCCAATTATGCGATAAGATGTAGGTACGTTTTTGTGCCTGTATTCATATGCTATTTTGTCTGGATTTATTATATTTTGTTTAAGAAAGCGGTGTGTTTGTGCAGCAACCGATTGCGATACTAGATTCAGGCGTTGGCGGCCTCACCGTTGCCAAGGAAGTCATGCGCCAACTGCCGCGAGAAAAAATACTGTATTTTGGAGACACGGCCCGGACGCCTTATGGTCCTCGGTCTTCAGAAGAAATTATTCGTTTTACAAGAGAAATTGTCGATTATTTAATACAGTTTAATCCGAAAATGATAGTTATAGCATGCAATACCGCCACAGCCGCAGGTCTTGAAGATATCCGCTCCAGAGTCACGGTACCCGTAGTCGGCGTCATTAACCCCGGAGCAAGAGCTGCAATCGGGCTGACGGTTACGGGCTGTGTCGGCGTTATCGGCACGGAAGGCACCATAAAGAGCGGAGCCTATGAGCAGGCTTTGAGAGAGCTCTCGCCTAATGTAAAGGTTATCAGCGAAGCCTGCCCGCGGTTTGTCCCGTTAGTAGAGAAAGGGAATTTCCGCTCCCTCGAAACCTATGAAACGGTGCGAAGCTCGATTGGCCATTTGCGAGGTTTCCCGATGGATACGCTTATACTCGGCTGCACGCATTATCCGTTTTTGGCGGAAACGATTTCCGAGGTCATGGGTCAGCGGGTCAATCTGATCAGCTCGGCAGACGAGACGGCACGCGAAATTAGTGGCATTCTGTATAAGAACGGGAAGCTCTCGCGGGTAGATCAACTGCCTGTGCATCAGTTTTTTTGCAGCGGCGATCCGCAAATGTTCCAAAAGATTACGCAGCAGTGGCTGGGCAAGCAAATCGAGCTGACGCCGGTTGTATGGCAAATACCGAATATCGTTTAAGTCCTCCGAAAGAATAAATAGAAGCTGAGCCTGCTGAGGCCCGGCTTCTTTTTTTGTCGGTTGCTACATAGGACAGGTCGGGAAGCGCATAACATGAAGGGAACAAATTGATCGAGCTGGAGGCGATTGCCATGTACTCCGTACAAAGCTACGGTTATCCCGATTTGCTGGAGGGCGTCAGACAGCTATCGGGCAGATACCCCTTTCTGTCGGCACATGTCATTGGAGAGAGCGTGATGGGCAAGCCCCTGCTGGCGCTGCGCTGCGGCAGCGGTTCGCGCCTTGTTCACATGAATGGCGCTTTTCACGCGAATGAATGGATTACGTCTGCTTTGTTGATGCGTTTTGTAGCGGACTTATCGGCAGCGTATTGCAACGGCGAGCAGATCGGCGGCCAGCACGCGAACGAGCTATGCAGGGATGTAACCTTATGGATCGTACCAATGGTTAATCCTGACGGGGTAGAGCTTGCGCAGCATGGCCTGCCGGCTTCGCATCCCTATCACCGGCAGCTGACCGAATGGAATGGAGGCTCCGACAAGTTCGGCAGCTGGAAAGCGAATATTCGCGGCGTGGATCTGAATGATCAATTTCCCGCGTTTTGGCATGAGGAATGCAAGCGCAGGGGAATGGAAGGGCCCGGACCGCGCGATTATCCCGGACCTTATCCGCTCAGTGAGCCGGAGGCGATGGCCATGGCTCGTTTTACGGAAAGGATGGGCTTCCATACCGTTATGGCGCTTCATACGCAGGGAAGGGAAATCTATTGGAACTACCGTGATTACGAGCCTGCTGAGTCGGAACAGCTTGCCAAAAGATTGGCGAGGGTAAGCGGGTACGAGGCGGTGAAGCTGACGGGCAGCGACGCGGGGTACAAGGATTGGTACATTCAAAGGTTTCGCAGGCCCGGATTTACCGTGGAGGCAGGTTTCGGCGAAAATCCTTTGCCGATGAGCAATTTTGATAATATTTACATGGAGCTTCAGCCGCTGCTGCTAGAGATGCTTCGTCTTTAGCGGCCTTCGGCCGTTTACCCACGAGGAGGCAAACGGCGCGCGCATATGCTATAATAATCGGAAAAGCTCAGCAAAGGTGGGATTTCTGATGCGTAAATTGCTGTCGCTGCGCCACTGGCGCCGGACGTTTGTCCGTATTTTTCAGCTGCTTCGGTCAAAGAATGTTTCACTGCTGGACAAGCTGATCTTTTCCGTGCCTGTTTTCCTCTATTGGGTACTGCCTGACGTGCTCCCGCTGCCGTTTCTGCCGGTTGACGATATCGCGGTTACGATGCTGCTTGCAGAATGGTTTGCCCGTAGAATGGAGACCAAGTATAATATAAAATAATAAATATTGCCGCAAGGCTAACGATAAGAGGAGCTGGATCATTCATGAATTGCAGAATTTCAAAAAACGCCGCAAAGGTATTGCAAGTCGAGCTGGACAAGCCGGAGAACGAAGGAAAGCTGCTGCGCATTTACGTGACGCATTCGCACGGCGACCATGCGCATTACGGCATGGGGATCGATGAGCCGACGGACAAAGACGTAGTCGTATCGACGGATAAGGGCATCGACGTTATTTTGGAGAAAGACAATGCTTTCTTAGACGGCGTACGCATCGATTATTTCTACGTGCCTGAAGAAGGTTTTGCCGTAACGAATCCAACCAAGGGCAACCACGGCGATCATTAGGATTCATACGTACCCGGTTGAAATAGGAAGATGAATGATGGCTAACGACATACGCGTTTGTGACAAATGCAAGCACATGAAGATGAAATCGATTGTGCCCAAGCTGCAAAAGCTAGTGCCTGACGCGGAAATCCGCGTGGGCTGCAAATCCTACTGCGGGCCATGCGCCCGCTACGCATTTATTTTTATTAATGGCCGATACATTAAGGCGATAACCGAGGATGAGGCCATTGAGAAGGTCATTCCTTACATCAAGAAAAAATGACACAGACAACAAGACCCTGCGAGAGTTTATTTTTCGCGGGGTTTTTGTATAGTTGTAAGCCTATAGGAATAGCAACGGAAGGAGCACGAGGGTGGACATAACGACGCCGCAGCTGTTATATCATGGAACAACGAGCGATACGGTGCAATCATTTTGGAGAAAGCTGCTAAATTCGCCATACTGGCGTCCGGGGAAAGATTTTGGAGAAGGCTTCTATACGACGATTTCGGTCGAGCAGGCGCGGAAGTGGTCGCATAAAGCAGCGAAGGAGTCATGGGACGGAGGAAAACCCTGCGTGCTTGTCGTAGAGCTTACTTCTGTGCCCGATCGGGTAGAGCCGCTGCTTTTCCTTTCCGATTCGCCTGCGTGGGCATCCTTTATTTATGCTCATCGCAAGGCAACCGTGAAGGGAGAAGATCCCTGCGAGACGCATCCAGACATTATAATCGGACCGATGGCGGACAATGACACTGGAAAAATCGTACATAAAGCAGTACAATTAAAGAAAGATGAGCATTGGTTTTATGAACAGATCACGGTATCGCGCAAAGGCAGGAAGCTGGATTCGCTGAGGCTCGGCAATCAAGTCGTATTTTGCTCCGAACGTTGGGAAGCGCATTTAAAGCTTGTCGGCTACCATATTTATACGGGAAGCAGGTGGATGTATCATGAAGGTGAAAGCACAGATCAGGTTAAGCTTGTATGAGCGCGGGATTGTGGAAGCGCTGGCCAGCGGACACGGTTACACGGCGGCTGATGCGAGAGCATTGGTGGTAGAGTATATCGAGGTCGTACGCAGGCTTGGAGGCTACGACAATTGCGGTGAATATGCGCAGCTGCTCGATCGCGCGCGCCGGATGAATCATCCTCCGTCGCAGTGGCTTGAGCGCATCCAAGGCATAGAGAAGGGCGAACTGAGGGATCGGGGCATCGAATCGGAAGAACGCCAATATTTGCAAACGAAGTAAGACCCGCGACCCTGCTCGTCGGGTTTTTTGTTTGTTTAGCGGCTTATGCCTATACGGGGCTTAGGGAACATAGGAGGAAGAAAAATGCGGAAGCCGGCCTTTTTTTATATTTTCGGAATAGCTGCAGCGTTTGCTTGCTTAGTTGCGTCAGAGCTTATATGGCTGCCGGCGCCGCTTAAGACGGACAGCGGGATGCAGTGGATTGAAATGATTGATAGGTTGTTTTATTTGCTTGCTATCGTGCCGCTTTGCTGGGCAGCGGGCGCTTTGCTGGGGATATGGCAGCAGCGAAAAAGGAAGGGCTTAGCGTTCGCGATGCAGATTTTGAGACTGGCAGCGGCCGGTCTCTGCATCGTTGGAGCGGGATATGTGCTGCTCGTGCCGGAGAAGCTTGTTCAGCTGCTTCTTATTATTGGGGCCGCCGTTCCGTTTGTCTATGCCGATCTGCTTCTGAGCGAAGGAATCGAGCGGAAGCGGGCGGCGAGGTTGATGATCGAACAAAAGGGGAAATTACCTGCAAGCAAGAGAAGGCTTGTCCCGCATTGGCTGCCAAGGCGCGGAGCCGTTGTCTTATTGGTTACGGCGCTATTGCTCTTCGCTTTGCTTTTTCCTACCGGCTATCAGGTGACGTATCCAGGCATGACGCTTAACATGAACCGTTACGCGCATGTGGAGGGAGGCCAGCAAGGCGGCACGATCAATGGCGTGCTTGTATTTGACAGGCCCGCAGTGCCCGCAGATTGGCTGTATGCAAGCTTGCTGCCCATGTACAGCTTCGAGAAGATTCCGGAGGATGAGCCGCCGCTCATTGAAACGTATGCGCAGGTCGTCCTCATGAAGACGGATGCGAACAGCTTGGCAGCGGCTGTGGCGATGAAAAAGGCCGGCATTGGGAGCGGCATCACAGCGGACGGTGTCAGGGTAGTGGCAGTCGTAAAAGACAGTCCCGCCGATCAGCAGCTTCAGGCAGGCGATATCATCGATAAGCTGGATGGACAAGCTGTACGAACGGTTAGTGACATGACCGCTTATATGGAGAAGTCGGTTAAGCCCGGAGCAACCGTTGCTCTTACCCTAAGAAGAGCGGGCAAGGTAACACAGGCCAATGTTGCGACGAGAGCCTCGGCCGATTCCCCTGAGCGTCCGGTATTCGGCATTTCCGTGCAAACGGAGCTGCAACTGGATACGCCAAGGAATATGGATTACAAGCGGTTTATGGCGCATATCGGCGGCCCGTCGCACGGTGCTATGCTGACGCTTGCCATTATTGACCAATTGACGCCCGGCGGTGTGACGTATGGCAATCAGGTTGCGGGGACAGGGACGATTGAGGCGGATGGATCCATTGGACTTATCGGGGGGATCAAGCAAAAGGCCTATGCGATCAGCCGCACGGATGCAGACGTGTTTTTTGTTCCGGCAGCATTGGAGGAGGAAGCCCGCAGCGGCGCGCCGGAGCTGAACATCGTCCCCGTCAAGACGATTGACGAGGTGCTGGCTTGGCTTGCGCAGCATAAAAAATAGTATTCGTTTGTATATCGAAAAAGCTCTCTATGCCATAGGCTAGAGAGCTTTTTTTAGTTATTTGAAGCAGGGGCCAGCTAACGGGCTGCGGTTTCTGTGTCATTGCCGCCGCGTGCCTCGGTAGCCGATTGCTCCTTGAAGTCTTCGATAAGGTTATTCATCACGATTTGGTCGGACATGTTCAGCTCGGTCCGTGAACTATCAATCGCACCGATGCAGGCATTCATATCCGTAACCGTATTGCTTGGGATGTTCCAGCAGGCTCCGTTCTCTACGATGCCATCGGTAGAAGGGATGTAATAAACGGTTCCGTCCGTGAAAGCGCCGTTTCGGAGCACAACCTTTTTGCCGGCAAGCGGCTTTTCAGTAAGAAGCGGCGTTCCAATCAAGTGCTGATTGGCCGTTGATATCCCGAGAAGATGCATGACCGTAGGCGTTACATCAAGCTGTCCGCCAACATTAGCGTAGGTTCCGGCATGCTCGCTTCTCGGCAAATGCACGAGCAAAGGGACCTGCCTGAGCATCATTTGGCGCTCAACGTCGTTCAATGGCTTGCCAAGGAATGTTTCCAGCAGGGACCAATCCTTGATCGAGTTGTCGTGATCGCCGTACATGACCAGAATGGTATTGTCCCAGAGGCCTTCGGCTTTCATGCGATCAACCAGCTCGCCAAGCGCGGCGTCCACATAATGAATGGACTGGAGGTAATCGCCCATGATCGTGCCGTTCAGCTCGCCTAAGCTAAGGCTTTTCTCCTTGGCTGGCATCGTGAAGGGGTAATGGCTCGACAAGGTGATGAGAAACGAATAGAAAGGCTGTTTTTGTTCGGAAATAACATCTAACGACTGTCTGAAGAAGGATTTGTCGCCAAGCGCCCAGCCGATCTTTTCATCCAGCGTAAAATGCTTTAGGCTGTAAAACTGGTCATACTTCATATTGTTATACATCGTGTTCCGATTCCAAAAGCCGCCCTCATAGGCGTGGAAGACGGATGTTCCATAATCGTTTGCCTTCAAGGTGCTGGACATGCAGTCGAACTCGTTCGGTGCGTATTGGATAAACACGGAACCGTTGGAGACGGGCTGCATGGAACAGTTTGCCGTAAAGTCGGCATCCGAGGTTCTTCCTTGGGCAGTCTGATGGTAGAACTCGCTGAAATAAGCACTCTGCCCGATCAGATCATTCAAATGCGGCGTAATCTCCTGACCGCCAATCGTTTGATGGATCATAAAGTTTTGAAAGGCCTCGAGCTGCACCATCAATACGTTGCTTCCTGCATAGGCGCCATACAGCGGGTCTAACTCAAGAGCGCCGCGCACTTCGCCGCGCGCTTCAATCCAGTTTTTGGCTTCCAGAGCTTGCGCGGCTGTAACGGTCTCTGCATCAAGCCAGTTTTGCTTCACGTACCGGTAAATATCATAGCCGTGAAAGCCTAATGCGCCCGTTACGTTGTAAATCGAAAGGTTCCACCAATTGCCTTCAAAAATACCTTGTCCCCAGGTTCGCTTAGCTTCGTTCACATTCGTGAACACCATCGAGGTGCCGATTCCGAAAATAACGGCGCTTAGCACAACACGGACAGCCGTCTTTTGCCATATGGCGGGCTTCCTGCGGAATTCGTTCGCGCGTCGAAGCTCGCTTCGTCCATGCCGCAGCAAGTAGATTGCAAACGGAACAATAATCATCCAATCCAGGAACAAAATAAAATCCTTCGCGCGGAGAAGCGTGCCGATGCTTTCCCCTAAGGAATCTACTTGGCTAAACTGCAGCAACACCGGGATCGAGATTAAATCTTGAAAGTAGCGGTAGTAAATGATATCGGCATACAAAACTAGCGTTGCAATCACATTCAGAATGATTAGAGAAATGATTCGCCCGCGCACGGGCAGCCAAATCGTCCAAAAGCTGAATAACAGAACGGCTCCAAGTTCAATGATCGCATCCGTACGTGTCATTTTCATATTCGCGACATGAAGGATTTCCGAAAACAAATACAGCTTGGCCACCATGACGGCAACAAACAGCAGCAAGTCAATAACCTTGAACCGTTCAAGCCCTAGCAGAAGCATGCCCATGCTGCGGCGTACCGGTTTTTGATCATTCCATAACATTTGTAAAATATCCTCCCTATGCACTTACAAGCGATTTCCGCGAGGAGGAAGTGGCCCGAAAAATTGCAGGTAATTACATTCGATACGGCCGTTGAACAGCTTGCGTTTCTTGTCGGCGTTGCGGCCGAAATAATGCTCAATGGAAGTCGAAGGGCTAATCGAGAAATAGGACCATGTTGGGTAATGGAGCGCAGTCAAGCCAAACTGACGCATGGCAGCTTCGGCTTGCTCGTCATCCCCCAGACGCTCCCCGTAAGGCGGATTCGTAATAATAACACCGTAATCGCCTTGCAGCTTTACCTTGGCAACAGGCTGGACAGTTAGCTTTATTTCTTTGCCGAAGCCGGCTTTCTTAATGGCTGCCTCTGCGATTTCGATAGCTCCAGGGTCTATATCGGAACCGGCAATTTGCAGCGGAATGTCATCCTTCACCAAATCAAACGCTTCATCGCGCGCCTCATCCCACAGCTCATTCGGGATCAGCGGCCAGCCTTCGCTGTTAAAGCTGCGACGGAGCCCTGGCGCAATATTCCAACCAATCATCGCTGCTTCAATTAGAATCGTGCCGGAGCCGCAAAAAGGATCATAAAGCGGACGTTCGGGACGCCAGCGGCTTAGCTGAACGAGAGCAGCGGCAAGCGTTTCGCGGATTGGCGCTTCGGTAGCCACTTTGCGGTAACCGCGCTTATGCAGGCCGTCGCCTGTCGTGTCCAGCGTTAGCATGGCGCGGTCATTCATGAGCGTGACTTCGATGACGTAGCGGCCGCCGTCCTCGGGAAACCACTCGGTGCCGTAACGCTCCGACATTTTATCGACGACTGCTTTCTTGACAATGCTCTGACAGGCTGGAACGCTGGTCAGCTGTGATTTTTGCGAGCGTCCGTTAACGGGAAATTCGCCGTCATTCGGTATCCATGTCGGCCAATCGAGCGCTTTCGTGCCCTCGAACAGCTCATCAAAGGTCGTGGCAGGGAATTCTCCCATCTTTATTAATATTCTGCCTGCGGTGCGCAGCCAAAGATTGGTGCGGCAAATATCGATAGGCCCGCCCGTGAAATTAACGCGGCCGTTTTCCACCTGAAGCTCGGTATAGCCTAAATCCTTCAGCTCGCGTGCGACAACTGCTTCAAGCCCCATCGGCGCGGTTGCGATTAGCTGTAACTTTTCCATTTTACACACTCTTTTCATTCATTCTTTGCGTTTATAGGTAATGCTTCAAAAGCCTAGGCTTGTAACCCCGTAAACAAAAACATACAATCAAGTATAGGACAAACTAGCTTGTTTTTACAAATTGTAAAATTGGAGAGAACAGAATTATGTTACTAAATGAACAATATGTGGATTCCCTTTATGGAATTGATGCGGATCTTGAGCGTGTAAAAGCGGGCATAGCGGCGAACGGAATGCCGGATATTTCGGTCGCGGACGGTTATGGCAGGCTGCTTACCATGCTCGTATCGCTGAGGAAAGCACAAAGTATCGTAGAGATTGGCGCACTGGGCGGCTATAGCGGAATTTGCCTGGCACGCGGTCTGCAGGAGGGCGGCAAGCTGGTATCGCTTGAGCTGCTGCAAAACTATGCGGACCTGGCGAAGGAGCATATGGAAGCAGCCGGATTGGGCGATAAAGTAGAATATATGGTTGGCGATGCGAAACAAAGCTTGGCGGAGCTGTTATCGGCGAGGCGGAAATTTGATTTCTTTTTCATCGATGCAGACAAAGAAGGCTATCCGGTCTATCTCGATTACGCGATTGCGCTGGCAAACCCGGGCGCTGTTATCGTAGGAGACAACATTCTGCTGCGGGGAAGAACGACCAACCCTGCTAAGGAGGGGCCGTCCGTTCAAGCGGTGCGCTCCTTTAATGAAACGATTGCCACGGACGAACGTCTGCAGAGCACGGTGCTGCCGGGCTACGATGGACTGGCAATCGCTATCGTGAAATAAACCTGAATACGATGAGCCCGCTCGGCAATAGCTGAACGGGCTCATCGTATTTTTGGGAGTATTGATCGTTATAAGGGTGTGTGTGCAATCGGCGTGTGCGGGAAGTCGAGAGAGGCTGTAAGCACATATATGCGCTTACAGAGCTAGAGTAGCGTTTTTTGGTGATCTGTAGGCACGTATATACGCTTACAGAGTGAAATCGGCATGTGTGAAAGGGCGAAAGGATTCTTTAAGTACGTATGTGTTCTTACAGCGCTAGAGTAGCATGAATTTCTGTTCTATAAGCACCAATGTGCGCTTACATAGCGGTATCAAGGTTTCAACCTATGGCAAGATGGGATGACGGCTGGGCTTTTAATATCGATACGCTATCTGTCAGCCAATAAGGTGATGCGTTATCACAAGGTTGGTAAAAAAATAACGTGCAGGAGCACATAATCTCCTGCACGTTATTCAAGTTGCGTTATCAACGTGATCAGCCGTTCTTGCCTGGCTGCGGCATCGACCGTTTGCGAAGCAGTGACTGCCAAACCCAACCCGCGTTTATCATGAGCATAACCGCGGATAGAAGGAACAAGCCTTGAATGCCGATCCAGCCGGAGAGGGCGCCACCCGTTATCGGGCCGATCATGTTGCCCAGGCTCATCGTGCTGGTATTGAAGCTGTAGGAACGGCTCTCCATACCGTCCGGAGTGTATTTTCGGATAAGGGAGTTTACGGCTGGAATAAGCCCCCCAAGGAAAATCCCAAGCACAAAGCGAGCAATGAGCAGCTGCCATACCGTTCCTGCCAACGCCTGCGGTATAAAGGCCAAAGAAGCTCCGACAAGCGCTACTCCAAGTACGCGCTCCGCGCCAATGCGGTCGCTGAGCTTCCCGAGAAGCGGCGAGGCGACAAGATTGGAAAGCCCCGTTACGGAGCCAACGAAGCCGGCGTAGAAGGCAAGGTTAGCCGTTGTACCGTGCAGCTCTTGAACATAAAGCGGAATAAGCGTCATCGGGCTCATCATTGCGAATTGGATGAGGAAGGTAACGGCAAATAACGCGGTAAGCTGAGGAATCCCGCTGAGCTTGCGAAAGCCTTCGATGACGGATGCTTGCACGCGCGCAGCTGCCTTCATGCGGTCAAACGGTTCTTTAACGACAAATAACGCAAGCAGGGAAGCAGCGAACAACAAAGCTCCCGTCAAATAAAAGATCGGCCGGAAACCGATGGTATCCGCCAGTAAGCCGCCGATAAAAGGCCCGAGTATCGTTCCGGCAATTCCGCCGGATTGAATCGTTCCCATTGCGAAGCCCATCCGGTTTTTTGGCGTTGTAGCCGAAATCAAAGCGATCGAAGCAGGGTTGAACCCGGAAATCGTTCCGTTAACCATCCGAAGGAGCAGCAAATGCCAGGGGTTTGTCGCAAAGCCCATCAACACCATCACGATCGACATCCCGAAACCCGAGCGAAGCAGCATCATTTTACGACCGTAACGATCAGCCATTTTGCCCCAGATCGGTTGGAAAATAAATGACGTCACGAAGTTACCGGCAAAAATAATGCCTGCCCATACGCCGATCTCATGCTTATCGGTCAAACCCAAATCAAATTGCAAATAGAGGGACAAGAACGGAATGATCATCGTCATTCCAGCCATAACGAGAAACTGTCCGAACCACAACACGATCAAATTTTTCTTCCATTGTTCCATATGCAAATTATAACATATCCGATCAGTCGAATGCCTCACGCTTAAACTGAAATAACATGAACGCTCGAGTCAAGATCATTTCTACATATTTATTTTAAATTTAATGAAGAACCTATGAAAAACAGAAAATTTTCAGTTCATTTTCAGTAAAATTGTAGTAGAATAAAAGTGAGTTTCGACATAAAACAGCAAAATATTTTGTTACCAAATGATAGTCCTAGTTCTTATCACCTATTTTTATGAAAAACAATTTTTTTATAGGTAAATATGATTATATATAAGTTTTGTAAATAGGATAAAAGTCATTGTTGTTTCCTTCCGGAATTGATTTAATTAAAGTGAGTTGAACAGCATTAAGTTTATTATTTTACATTATTTTCAAATTTATCGATAGATGGTGATGGATTATGTCAGGTACCCGCAAGCGAATAGGTGATTTGCTGGTCGAGTCCGGCGTAATTACCGATGAACAGCTCCAGCAGGCATTAGTTCTACAAAGGGAATTGAAGACACGGCTAGGCGATGTGTTAATTTCCAAAGGCTTCATTACACAACAGCAATTTATCGAGGCCCTGGAGTTCCAACTCGGAATTCCCCATGTGCAAATCTACCGTCAAAAGATAGATCCGAAAATTATTCAGCTTATCTCTCAAAAGCTGGCTGATCAGCACTGCGTGATGCCGATTCGAATGGAAGGCAATAAGCTTATTTTAGCCATGGCAGACCCGCTTGATTATTTTGCAATCGATGAAATCAGAATCGCCACAGGTCTTAGGGTCGAACCGGTCATTGCCTCAAAGGACGAGCTCTTGCGGGCGATCAACCGATATTATGGATTGCAGGACACGATTGAGCAGATCAGCCAGAACCTGCAATTGAAGGATATTGACGAGGATCACGCTATCCAGGATGAGGATTCGCCTGTAGTGAAAACCGTGAACCAGATCATTGTTCAAGCCGTTCAACTCGGAGCTAGCGATATACATATGGACCCGCAGGACGGCAGCTTTAGAATACGTTACCGGGTGGACGGGGTTATGCGGACTGAACGGACGTTGCCGCCTAATATGCATGGCATTATCGTAGCCCGCATCAAAATCATGGCGAATTTGAATGTTGCCGAGCGCCGACTGCCGCAGGATGGACGGGTAGAGCTCGATATCGATTACCGCAAGGTTGATGTTCGGGTATCGACGCTCCCGACCATTCATGGCGAGAAGGTTGTTATTCGGGTATTGGATCTTGGTAACTCGCTGGCAGATATATCAAAGTTGGCGTTATCCGGCCATAATGAAGCTTTATTTCGCAAAAGCATTGAAATGGCGTATGGCGTTGTCCTTATTACTGGTCCAACTGGTAGCGGTAAATCAACGACACTATATTCTGCGCTTGCCCACTTAAACAAAGACGACGTCAATATTATTACCGTCGAGGATCCCGTCGAATATCAGCTCGAGGGCGTTAACCAGGTGCAGGTAAATCCGCAATCGGGACTGACGTTCGCTAGAGGTTTAAGAGCTATTTTGCGGCAAGATCCGAATATCGTCATGCTTGGTGAAATTCGTGATTCGGAGACAGCGGAAATTTCAGTTAGGGCAGCGATGACCGGACATCTCGTATTAAGCACGCTGCATACGAATAACGCGGTCAATTCGATAACAAGGCTGATTGATATGGGCGTAGAGCCTTTTCTAATCTCGTCTGCCGTCAATTGTATCGTAGCCCAGCGCCTGGTCAGACGTATTTGCAAGCACTGCAAACAAAAGTACACGCCGATCGATAAAGAATTGGAGCTGATTGCGGCGCAGGGAATCCACGCGGACCATCTGTATAAGGGCGCTGGCTGCGGCGAATGCGGCCGAACCGGCTACAAGGGAAGACTGGCGATCCATGAAGTGCTGCTAATTGACAATGAAATGCGGGCGTTGATTATTTCAAAGCGCTCCGATAACGAGTATTACGAACATGCGTTAAAGCATGGGATGGTCCCGATTTTAGTGGACGGATTAACGAAAGCGGTCGAAGGCCACACAACGGTGACCGAAGTGTTCCGTGTCCTCGGACAGGGCGAATAAACAGGAACCGTATAGCGAGGAGGATGCTGTTCATGCAGGCGGAGGAACTGCTTTACCTAGCTCATTCAAAACAAGCGTCCGATATCCATATTACGGTAAACTCGCCGATTGTTTTTCGGATCCACGGCGAGCTCGTTCCACTGGACAATACGCTGCTAAAGCCAAAGGATACGCTCGAGCTTGCCAAGCAGTTTATGACCGATGAGCATTATGCAGCGCTGCAGCAAAACGGTGACGTCGACTTTTCGTACGGCGTTGCGGGTCTGGCAAGATTTCGAATAAATGCTTATAGGCAGCGCGGAAGCATCGGTCTGGCGATACGGATTGTACCCGGACGCATTCCTTCGATGGAGGAGCTTCGGCTCCCTCGCATTGCGATGGATTTTGCCAAGAAGCCGCAAGGGTTACTGCTTGTGACCGGCCCGACGGGAAGCGGGAAGTCAACGACATTGGCATCGATTATCAATCACTTAAACCAAACGGAGAACGCCCATATCATAACGCTGGAGGATCCGATTGAGTTTATTTACGATCACAAAAAATCGATGGTCAACCAAAGAGAAATTGGGCTGGATACGCCATCCTTCTCCCATGGCTTGCGGGCAGCGCTGCGGCAGGATCCGGATATCGTACTCGTCGGGGAAATGCGGGATTTGGAGACCATCAGCACGGCGATAAGCGCGGCAGAGACCGGACATCTCGTATTTGCGACCTTACATACAGCGGATGCGCCGCAGACGATTGACCGTATTATCGATGTGTTTCCGCCGGCGATGCAATCACAAATCCGGATTCAACTGGCAGCCGTATTACTTGGCGTGATCTCGCAGCGTCTGCTTCCAATGCCAAGCGGCAAAGGACGGACAGCAGCCTTCGAGGTGCTGGTTAACACGCCGGCCGTAGCCAACCTAATTCGTTCGGAGAAGATTTACCAAATCCGTTCCGTCATGCAGACCGGGAAGGCGCAGGGTATGCAAACGATGGAATTCGCACTGCGGGAGCTGGTTCAGCAGGGGCTTGTCAAAATCGAGGATGCACGCGAAGCGTTATTCGGCTTTGGCGAGCTGTAGGATTTACAATCGAGTTTTAATGGAGTTGGTAAAATGCCCAAATACCGATACAAAGCCGTTACTTCCAGCGGCAAAAAATCAGTTGGCATTCAAGAAGCCCATTCGATGCAGCGCGCACGCGAGGCGCTCGTCGAAAAGGGTTTATGGGTAACAGATATTTTGGATACAAACGAAACGACGCTTTACAAGGACATTTCGTTTGGCGGCCCCCGTGTCAAAATGGATCATTTTACGGTATTTTGCCGACAGCTGGCAACCATGTACCGCGCGGGAGTTAGTTTAGTAGAGTCCGTACAGATTCTAAGCGAGCAGACTCCTAGTAAAACATTGTCCAAATTGCTTGTTACGATTGCCGAGGAAATGCGCGGAGGCAAACAGTTCTCCGAATCTGTTGCGGCATATCCTTCCGTGTTCACGACCGTATTTGTCAGCATGGTGCAAGCCGGAGAAGTTGCAGGAAACCTGGATATCATGCTTGATAGACTTGCCATTTTCTTCGAGAAGGAGCGCAATACGAGGGAAAAGGTTAAGTCAGCGATGGTTTATCCGGTAGTCATGCTTGTAATGATGATTCTTGTGGTCATTTTCATGATGCTCTTTGTCATTCCGCAATACGTCACCAGCTTTGCCGGGATGGGGATCGAGCTGCCTCTGCCTACCCGGATCGTCATGGCCGTCAGCGAGTTTATGCAAAGCTTCTGGTATCTCGTCATTGGTGCGATGTTTGTTCCGAGTCTGGTATGGAAGTTGATACGCCGTACAGCAGCTGGACGGCAAAAGCTTGATTACTTGCTGCTCAAAGTACCTGTATTCGGAACCTTATGGCATAAGCAGGCGATCGCCCGTTTCTCGCGCACCTTTAGCTCGCTTATCGCGGCAGCCATTCCGATTATGCAGGGCTTGTCCATCGTTTCGAATGTTGTTGGCAATGAAGCGATCGGCAAAGTAATCTCGGATATCCGTGAGAAGGTGCTTAGCGGCGAAGCGATGTCGGAGCCGCTTAAGCACTCGAAGCTGTTTCCGCCGATGGTCGTCCAAATGATCGCCATCGGCGAGCGATCCGGGGCTACTGAGGATATGCTTGATAAAGTAGCCGATTTCTATGAAGCGGACGTTGATCAGATGGCTGACCGTCTAAAGGCGCTGCTGGAGCCGCTGATGATCGTGTTGTTAACAGGCGTAGTCGGTGTAATTGTTATGGCGGTTATGATGCCTACATTTAAAATGATGCAGAGCTATTTGTAGTTCGGCATCCTCAAAATAGGTTCACAAAATCTGAGCATTGATGTACCCCATACTCAGAGCTGATTCAAAAAAGAGAATGGGTTAACTTTTTCGTTTGCCATAGTCTCCAAAAGGATAAATAGCTTTATGAGCAGCAACAGCAGCCATTAAAGAGGAATTGCAGCAATCTTGTTCTCTTAATGGTCCATATCATTGGTTTCACTAGTTTTATATAATTTCTCAAAATTGAGAGGAGAATGTTTTATGTTAATGGCATTGAAACGGAATCAAAAGGGTCTTACGCTTATCGAGTTGCTTGCAGTTCTAGTTATCGTGGGGATTATTGCAGCGATCGCTATTCCGGCTATTGGTGGGACGATTGCAAAATCCAAGTCCAAGGCAGATGCTTCCAGCCAACAACTGGTCCAAGAAGCTGCATTGCGATATATGGTTGATCATCAAGGTGATACACCAGCGGTTACAACAGTTACTCTTGCAACACTTGTAAATGACGGCTATCTAAATGCAACACCAACATTTAATGATGGAAAAAACAATGTTACGATTTCACCAGTTTTAAACAGTAATGGTAGTTGGACAATTACAGTAACAAGAGCGTGATTTTATTATAACCAAACATAGAAAGGCAACCCAACAGGGTTGCCTTTCTATAAATTTCCATGCAAGGACGGGATCACGTGACACCAATAGCTATTGCTGCTTTTGCGCTTCTGGGATTGCTTCTCAGCGGTATCCTTAGCGCAGCAGCTATCCGCTGGGATAGCCGGCTGCTGCCCGCATACCCGCCGACTTACGACCTGAATAACAAGCAAAAGCCGAAGCGGTATGCGATTATTCCTTTACTTTCGTTAATGCTGTCCAAGCTTACACGATCAAAGGGGAATCCAGCCGTCGTTTGGCGTTATGCGATAGGCGATCTCGTCACTACGTTATTGTTTGCGCATGCTGCGTTTATGCTGGGCTGGCAAGTAGAGCTGCTTGCCGTACTATTTTTTATAGGTATTCTCATCGTTATCGTTCAAACCGATCTTACCGATATGATTATTCCAAATAAAGTGGTGACGGTCGGTGTCATTGGCGCAATCCTTGTGCGATTGCTCGTACATCCGCTTCCGTTATTGAATTATGGTTTCGCTGCATTAGCCGGCAGCGGGGCTTTGCTGATTATTGGCATCTTAGGCAGTTGGCTGTTGAAGAAGGAGACGATGGGTGGCGGCGACATTAAGCTGTATGTGTTTATTGGCTTAATATTAGGAGTTAAGCTTACCTTGCTTAGTCTGTTTCTCGCCAGTTTATTTGGATTAATCGGAGGAATCGCATTAATTGCAGCAGGAGCCCATTCCAAGGGCAAAACAATACCGTTCGGACCCTATATAGCCGCTGGTGCTCTCGCAGCCTATTATTGGGGGAACGGTTTGATTGAATGGTATTTATCTTTACTCTCGTATTAGCTGTTTCGCTGCGTGGTATAGACGACGGTTGACGTTGTTTTGGTCAAATGGTTGGGAAGCTGCATGGTGAGCGTAATCTCGATCCGGCCGTCATTCACATCAAACAAAATAGCTTGAACGGTATCCGCATAGGTAAAGCTTGAGGAGGGCGAAGCAGCGAACGTGCCGCTAGCGTCTTTTGGGGTATAGGAGACGGTAAGAGATTTCGAAGCGCTGTTGTAAATATAATCGACAACCTCATCGTTGCCCGCACTGACAAGGCGAAGGTTGCTGGAGCTGCTTATTAAGGATGCCGGAGCATAGCCCTTGCGAACCGTTTTGACAACATGGCTCATAATATCGCGGGATTGCTGTAATGTCTGTTCTCTGGCTGACACCTGCTTCAGGCTCATGTTGGAATAGTTCAACATATAGATCAAGAAACCTAGAATGATGACCGAAAGTACGAGCACGCCGGTTACTTCGACGAGAGTTAGTCCTTTTTCGTTTTTGAGCCACTTATGCATGTCATCACCGCCAGTATTTATTTGAATTCCACATAAGCTTCTAACTCGAATTCCTTATTCGTAGATAAATCGATGCAGGTGACGGTTACTCTTCTGAACAGGCTATCTAAGTCAGAAACCAGGGTGTTTGTAAGCGAAACGGTACCCAAGGTAGTCGCATAGGATTGGATTCGCAGCTCATAACGCCGATTTCCTGAATTAGGATAATAGAGCGTTGCGGAAGAGCGGTCGCGAAGATTTTGAAGAGACAGGGCTTGTCCATATATTGTCGTTTGAAGTGTCGTAGATTTTAGCTTGCTTTTGATTTCTTCCATCACGTTGCGGGCTGCTACAACGGCATCATCCGTTCTCTCATTCGATTTCGTGTCGATAGAAGATTGCTGCAATATGTAGGTGATGCCTAAAATGGCGATGCCAAGCAAGACGATTGAGCCCATTACTTCGATCAATGTTAAACCCTTCTGATTACGCATCGGGCACCTCCATCATAGTAAAGTAGTCAGATTGATTTACTCCTAGAATAATATGTATAAGGAGGAAAAGGCAATGACAAAATCTAGACAGTCTGAAAAAGGCGGCACGTTAATGCTCGTTTTTGGATTTATCGTCATGCTTACTCTTGTTGTTGCACCGCTTGCTATGAGTACGAATATCGGTCTGCTGCAAGCCAAGACGAATGCCAATTCGGAGAAGTCGTTTACCGAGGCGCATTCGGGAATGACGGTGTTCGCTAGAATGTATGAGGATATGAAAGCATTTGATGAATCTGCCAATACGGAGTTAAACATTGAGCGGCTCGTGCAAGTCATAAACCAAATGGATGAATTGAACGTAAACGCTGAAGTTGTGCGGGACAGCGCAAATAAGCCGGTAGCGGTCACTTTTCAATCCGATCACGGCGTAGGTAATCAAGTAAGAGCAAGCACGCTCAAGTATTCGCTGACACCGCTATTTGTTCCTACGGCCCCGCCGGTTGTCATTGTGCCATCGCCATCGCCGACACCGACGCCGACACCAGGTCCGACGCCAACGCCAACAGCTCCAGTACCTGGTACAAGCAGTAAGGTTCTGCTCAAAAACAGCACGACTGCGCAAAACAATAAATTATTCGCGGCATGTTATATCCAGCCGGAAACGGGACAAACCCTGCCGTTGACGCATATTCTGAACAGTTTTACCGATCAGCAGTTTCAAGGCTGGTTCGGTGGAACGGCTGATTATTATATAAACAATTCGGCGGCCGCGATTGCAAATGCATTCCAAAATGTATTCACTGATAATCGCTTTAACGAGGCGGCAGCGCTTAGCAGCACGGTAACGGCAAGCGATGTGTCCAAATATCAAACGGGACCAGCGATTATCAATGCGGGTAACGTAAATATTGCCGGCTCATCGAGCACGAGAATCACGCAGGATATGGTCGTGAGCGTAGACAGCAATGGAAACTCCGTCGTCGCTAACGGAGATTTATATTTTAAAGATATTGTAGATGCCCAAATCCTGTTTAACGGAGACGTAAAAGTCGGCGGGAATTTACGCTTCCGGGAGCTCAATACCAACAAAAAAATTACGTTTAACCAAGATGTTATCGTAAAAGGGAATGTCGTTATCGGCGATGGCGGCACAAATGACACGATCGTTATTGAAGGCGACCTGATCGTAGGCGGTAACCTGACCGTAAAAAACACGCTTAAAAACATTACCGTGAAAGGCGATATTCTCGTTGCCGGGGATATCAATTATGACAATACGATACTGCAATGGCATGTGAACGGCGGAATGGTCGTAAAAGGAAATATAAAAGCAACAAACGGCATTGCAAGCTTCGATATCAAAAAGAGCGTAGCTGTAAAAGGCAGCATGGAGTTCCTGCATCCGATTGCCGAGTCAAGAAATAACGTTACGGGATTGTTTTCGATCGGGGGTTCCTTAAAAGTAAACGGATACCTGAAGTTCAGCAATACGGTTTACGGCTTCGTTATTGGCGGGGATGTTATCGTAAATAATGACTTTACTTTCACTGACGTAATAAAACAAAACTTTAACGTACAAGGATCCATTCTCGTAAAAGGCATTTTTCTATTTAAAAATACGATTCATGATTTTAATGTAAAAGGGAACGTTGTCGTTGAAGGGAACTTTACGGCTGAGAGCACACTGGAGAAAACGTTCAATATTAACGGTTCATTCGTCACCAAAGGAAGCATTGCTTTTCTAAATACGGTGAAATCAGACGTGACCATTAAAATCGGCGAAAACCTCATATCCAAAACCGATCTTAAGTTTGACAACTGGACACTTGTGGGCAGCCTCGATATCGGCAATATGCTGCTCGTGTTTAAGAATGCAACGTTCCATAATCTAACGAGTGATTGGAAGAAAAACAGGATGAAAGGTTTTTATGTAGGGGGAACGACCTCCTTTAATCCGCAATATGCGGAAAGCTGGTATACCAATGATCTTAATTCCGGAAACAAGCAAGAAAGCATTTGTATTAAATAATGGTTAAAAGGTACGCTGCCTTGAGGGGGATGAGAGATGAACCAATCCATATTGAGAAGACTAGCTAACGGGCACCAAACCCTGGGCATTGAAATTACGGATAACCAAGTGAAGATATGCGAAATTCAGCAAAAAGGAAAAAAAGACATTCGGTTATTAAACTATGCCGCAGTGCCAATACCGGCAGGCATCGTTGATGACGGCAAAGTCATCGATAAAGAGAAGCTGCAAGCTGTAGTGAAATCGGCGTTGGATTCTAAACGGTTTGGTACGAAATACGCACATTTTGCGATTCCGAGCCAGACAGCGATGGTGAGAAGCATTAAACTCCCAGATATTGCGAACGCGGAGCTGAAGAAGCTTGTACAGTTTGAGATGAAAAACAATTTAAGCATGGCGTTCGATGATCCGTCCTACGACTTCATTAAACTTCCGAGAACGGAGGCAGACCCGAAGGATGCCCAGGCAGAGGGGGCGAATTTATGCGAGGTGCTGGTCGTTGCCGCACCGACTAGTATTTTACAGGATTATGTGGATGTCTTTGAGCAGTTGAACCTCATTCCGTGCAGCATCGAGATTAAATCCTTTTCCTTGCTGCGGCTAATAGAAGAGGGCTTGCTCGAGACAGATGGGATTAACCTGATCGTCAACGTAAACGAATTAAATGCAGACATTACCATTATCGAGGATGGTCATTTCAAAATAACGCGCAATGTCGAGGTGTCTTTCAAAACCTACGTTAATGACCCTGCTGCGGAGAAAAACGCTTGGCTGGACAACTTTGCCAGCCCTGAGCAAACCTATCTGAATGCCGCGCAGGATTTGATCGCCGAGCTGGAGCGCCTAATGAATTTCTTCTATTATAATTTAAACAAAGGGGAGCGAACCTTCAGCCGGATTTGGCTCTCTGGAGATGTGCCGGAAATCGGCAAGCTGGCGGCTTTAATGGATGACAGTCTAACGCCTCCTGTATCGCTGTTCCATTGGGAGCAGCTGCCTGTAGCCGAAAGCTCGGAAGTATGGAGCATCCCGACCTATGCTGTGCCGCTAGGGCTTGCATTAAGGGGGAAGGACGCATGAAATCCATTAACTTATTGCCAGCGAAGCAAAAGTCAAGCTCGCGTAATCCGCAGCTTATGCCGCTTCTTTTGATAATGTTGGTCCTTTTGCTAGGCGCACAAATCTATTATATTGCAGCATGGCATTCCGAAGCGGACGGCGTAGAGCTGGAGAGGCTGCGCCTCGACCAGGAAATCAATCAAATCCGCAAAAGCGGCGACTTGAAAGTAAAAGTTGACGGTTATAACCAGGCACAGTCCATATTAGCGGAGCTGGAACAGACGCGGACCGAATGGAAGCCCTATTTGAAAGCGATCATCAGCCATCTGCCATCGACAACCAAAATCGTGACGATTAGCGTGGAGGACGAACCGAAATTAAAGCTGGAGCTGGATTTCAAATCGGCACTGGAAGTTACCGACTATATGCATAAGCTGGAACAAGAAGAAGATTTGAAGGATGTGGCTTTAACTTCATTCTTTAAAAAGCCGGATGATCAAACGACATCGGAGGCTGTGCCATCAGATACTGCAAGCGGACAAGCGATCAAGACAACAAGAAAAGCAGTATATAAGCTGATGCTCGACATTGAACTTTCAGACGCGAAAGGAGCTCAATAACGATGGAGATCAAGTTGAATCCGTTCAAGTCGCCGTTAACGCAAAGCCAAATGCTGTACGTTATTGCGATAACCGTATTTGCCATTCTGAATGTCGCGGCGTTATTCCTATACGTACTGCCGGAGCTTGGTGACCTGAAGGAAGCCAAGAAAGGCGTCGTACAATACAGCGCTGCGCTGCAAACGGCTCAAAGTGAATATGCAACCGAAAAAATAACAGATGTTCAAATAGAAGAGCTGCTGAACCGCGTGCCTGTAAAGAGGGCAGATTCGGTTAATATTGAAATTTTTCGCGAGCTGGCCCAAATGTCTGGTACGCCCTTAGGCTATATCACGCAAAAGAATGGGAATGATGAAGGACAGACGGCAGAGAGCGGCGTGAGCCCAAACGGTACGGTATCGACCTCGTTTGAAGTCAATGTCGTTGGACATTTGCCGAATATGCTGCTGTTTATCGATCATTTGCACAATTACCCAAGGCTGTTCGCTTTGCAAAAATGGACGATGGCCGAATTGAGCAAAGAAACGATTAACCAGGATTATCCTGACTTATATACCTTTGCTTCTATTCAAAAGGATAAAGCAGTGCTTTCCTTGCGAATGACCATTCAAACTTATATTTTCCCGCAATTTGCAGATTCCTTTACTAAGAAAAGCGAAGCGGAAGACCTCTCCGAAACAGCGGCTTAATTAAGACCGAATAGGCATTGGGAGATGACTTTGTAAGCGGGGCGTTAAGCTCCTATTTATGAAGTCCTCTTTTTTTTCATTCATCCTTCATGCAACCAAAGGCTGATTGTCATACTATTGTCATAGGAACCTTGGTGACGGCGGTTGTTAGGTTTGCCGAAAAAGGGCATAATGGAAGCATAGGAAAATACATAGAAATGGGGAACGGGAATGCCTTATAACGACCGTTTCATACGGGCTTGCCAGAAGGAACACGTTGATCAAATACCTGTATGGTACATGCGTCAGGCCGGAAGATACGATCCTGACTATCGCAAAATAAAAGAAAAATATTCACTGCTTGAAATTTGCAAACAACCGGAGCTTGCTGCCGAGGTGACGATGATGCCGATTCGCAAGCTGGGCGTGGATGCCGCCATTCTTTACTCAGACATTATGAACCCGGTGGCTTCCATCGGAATAGACTTTGATATTGTCGCAAACATCGGCCCAGTCATAGCGAATCCCATTCGTTCCGCGGCTGACATTGAACGGCTTAAACCCATAGACGTTGAAGGGGACCTCAGTCACGTTATCGAGACGATTCGGATTCTGGACCGGGAGCTTGAAGTTCCGCTGATCACATTCGCGGGAGCGCCGTTCACGATTGCGAGCTATTTAATAGAAGGAAGGCCTTCGAAAAACTATTTGCGCACGAAGGAAATGATGTACAGCGAGCCGAAGCTTTGGCATGAGCTGATGCGTAAGCTTGGCGATATGGTCATTACTTATTTACGCGCGCATATTGCGGCTGGCGGCAAAGCGTTTCAGTTGTTCGACAGCTGGGTAGGCGCATTGACGCCTGCGGACTTCCGGCAATTCGTATTGCCGACGATCGAACGCATTTTCGCGGAGCTGTCGGATTTGCCGCAGCCGAAAATTTATTTTCCAGGCGTGAGCTCAGGAGAGCTGCTTCCCGAATTGCACCAAGTAAAGGCTGATGTGATCGGTCTTGATTGGCGCGTATCGATTGCGGAAGGAAGAAGAAGACTGGATAACGGATTCGCCGTACAGGGCAATTTGGATCCTACGATTCTGACGGCGCCGATCAGTGTCATTGAATCGTATGCGAAAGAAATCATAGACAGCGGAATCGAAGAGCCTGGTTTTATTTTCAACCTGGGCCATGGCCTCTTCCCTGAAGCTTCGCTTGAGAAACTTGCTGAACTGACTGCATTTGTACATTCGTATTCGAATAAAGCCATTGCAGCACGCAGCCAGAAGGAGGCAAGTCATGTCTGAACATAAAGCGAAGCAGATCGGTGTGCTTGTCATGTCCTATGGCACGCCGGAATCTATGGATGACGTAGAAACCTATTATACGCATATCAGACGCGGGAATGCGCCGACGCCTGAGCTGCTCGCCGAGCTGAAAGGCCGGTACGAAGCCATTGTGGGGGGCGTGTTTCCACTCCGCGAAAATACAAACGGGCAGGTAGCCGGCTTGCAGGATAAGCTGGAGCAGCTGGCTCCTGGCAAATACAGCTGTTATCAGGGCTTGAAGCATGCAAAGCCGTATATCGAAGACGGTGTCGAGCAAATGGCAAAGGACGGCATTACGGAAGCAGTTGGAATCGTGCTGGCGCCTCATTATTCAACTATGAGCGTCGGCAGTTATATTAAGCGCGCGGAAGAAAAGGCGAATGAGCTTGGCATAACGATGACTTTCGTGAAGCAGTATCATATGCATCCTAAGCTGCTTCAGGCCCTAACAGACCGAGTAGTGGACGGACTTGCCCGTTTGGCGGATGCATCTAACGGTGAAGAAAACGTAAAGGTGCTGTTCAGCGCGCACAGTCTGCCTGTTAAGATTCGGGAGATGGGCGATCCTTACGAGCAGCAACTGCTTGAGACATCGGCTGCGGTAGCTAAAGCAGCGAATGTGAAGGATTGGCAGTTTACTTGGCAAAGCGCAGGCCGCACAAGGGAACCGTGGCTCGGTCCGGATATTTTGGAAACCTTGCCCGTGCTTGCAGAAGAAGGCGTTAAAGCGGTGCTCGTTGCGCCGGTGGGCTTTGTATCGGATCATTTGGAGGTATTGTATGACCTTGATATCGAAGCGCAGGCGGCTGCAAAACAGCTGGATATGACCTTGGATCGTATCGCGATGCTGAATCGCGATCCACTATATATGGAAACGTTGGCGGAATCGGTCATTGAGGCATTGGCCGGCCACGGGAAGGAATGAAAGAGATGCGGAGAATCGGAAAACCTGATCGAATTGTCATTATTGGCGGAGGGATCAGCGGACTGAGCTCCGCTTTTTATTTGCAGCGGGAAGCGGAGCGGCAGGGCAAGGAGCTTGAAATGACAATCGTAGACAGTGCTCCTGTCTTTGGCGGAAAAATAAATACGCTGCAGCGTGACGGCTTCGTCATCGAGAAAGGACCGGATTCTTTTTTGGCGCGCAAGCTGGCCATCATTGATTTGGCAACGGAGCTTGGTCTGGAAGACGAGCTGACGACAACGAATCCAGGAGCGAAAAAAACCTATATTTTGCATCAACGCAAGCTGTTTCCGATGCCGGCAGGACTTGTTCTGGGCATACCGACCGAGATTGCGCCATTCGTGAAAACCGGTTTATTGTCTTGGGGCGGAAAGCTGCGAGCGTTAATGGATTTAGTGCTGCCGGTTCGCAAGGAGCAAACGGATGAATCGCTCGGCGGTTTTCTTGAGCGGCGCGTGGGCAATCAAGTGATGCGCCGAATCGCCGAGCCGCTGCTTGCCGGTATTTATGCCGGCGACTTAAAGAAGCTTAGCCTGCAGGCGACCTTTCCGCAGTTCGCTGCATCGGAGCGCAAGCATGGAAGCCTGATTCGAGGCATGCAGCATAACCGCAAGGCGGTCGCAGCAGCAGGCGCTTTGCCGGCCGTTGCTAAGGGCGGTACCTTTTTGACGTTTAAAGGCGGTTTGAGTACGCTAGTCAATGCGCTTGACCGTGCGCTGAGCAAGGCGGAGAGGCGCCTCGGCACGAAGGTCATTGAGATAAATCGCAAAACGGACATCTCGGCGGACGCAGCTAACGATACCGCTTTGGAAGAAGACCAAGCAAGGTACGAAATTGTACTTGATAGCGGCGAGAGGCTGCTGGCAGACCGAATCGTTATGACAGCCCCAGCTTATAATGCAGCAGAGCTGCTGGAGCCTTTGACGGATTGCAGCGAGCTGCGCGCGGTCAATTATGTCTCGGTAGCGAATGTCGTGATGGCTTTTGATAAAGCGACATTCGGGATTGATTTTGACGGATCGGGGTTTGTGGTGCCGCGCTCGGAAGGGCTGCATATTACGGCCTGCACTTGGACGTCGAATAAATGGCTGCATACGAGTCCGAGCGATAAGGTTCTGCTGCGCTGTTATGTCGGACGATCGGGCGATGAGGAAAGCGTGAATCTGCCTGATGCCGAGCTGATCAAAGCCGTACGGCGCGATGTCGAAGAAACCATGGGGATTAAAGCAGAACCTGCGTTTGTAGAAATAACGAGGCTGCCGCGCTCGATGCCGCAATATCCGGTGGGACATGTTACGAATATGAAGCAGCTGCGCGATCGTTTTGAACGGGAACTGCCAGGCGTCTGGATAACGGGAGCGGCTTTCGACGGCGTCGGTCTGCCGGATTGCATAAGGCAGGGCAAGGAAGCGGCGCAGGCTATTCTAAAAGACTAAAATGCAAGATTTGTTTTCCTCTCGAAGGTGGTTCATTGCTATAATAGGAGAGTCTAACGATACAAGACTTTTAAATCGATTATAGAGGAGCCTATTTCCATGTCCATCTCACGTTCCGAAGCGTATCAGCAGGACAAGCTGAAGCGTAAAAAGCGGCTTCGCAGGCTTATCATGATTAATTTCACGCTTCTAGGCGTCATTATTATCTTGATTGGCGCATGGCTTGCGGCAGCGAATTCAGATAAATTGAAAGATGTATTTGGCATATCAAAAGGCGATAATAAAAATCAGGAACAAGCGATAAAGCCTGATGGGGCAGGGGAGACCAATAATGTCTCCGATACCGATACGGCGGAAGATCTGAATGCGCCTGCAGATGTAGACGCGTCTGAAAACACGAGTGAAAACGAATCCGAGCCCCCTGTTTCAGAAGATGAAAATACGGTAACGGAGCCAGGCGAGGCGGGGGTCAATGAAGATCAAATCAGCCTGTCATTCGTCGGCGATTTGCTGGTCGCTGACTATGTGAGCGCGATAACGGATAAGGAAGGTTATCCTTTTCTGTACAAACCCTCGATGCTTTATTTAAGCGAGCCGGATCTAACCGCCGGAAATTTGGAATTTCCGATTACGGCAAGGGGAGTTCCGGTTGAAGGAACGCCATATGTTTTCAAAGGATCGCCGGATGTCCTGCCAGCGATGCGTGATGCCGGATTTGACATTATGAGCCTGGCTAACAACCATGCACTCGATCAAGGTGTTGAAGGCATGCTCGACACGATGAACTATTTGGATGAAGCAGGCATATCGCATATGGGTGCGGGCAATAACGATACGGAAGCTTTTGCGCCCGTGATCAAAGAGGTTCGCGGCATTAAGGTCGCTTATATCGGACTGAGCCGAGTCGTTCCGTTCTCCTCGTGGAAGGCGGACAAGAACGTTGCGGGGGTAGCTGAAAGCTATGATACGCGGCGGGCGCTGGAAGCTGTCGCTAAAGCGAATAAAGTTGCGGATATCGTCGTTGTCATGGTGCACTGGGGCAAAGAACGGGTTGATCAGCCCGAGCCGTACCAGAAGGATTTTGGCAAACAATATATTGATGCGGGCGCGGATCTCGTCATCGGCAGCCATCCGCATGTGCTGCAAGGCTTTGAAATGTATAAAGGCAAATGGATCGCATACAGTTTAGGAAACTTTATTTTTACCTCTTATCCGAAGGAAACGGCAGGCGAGACAGGCGTTCTGGATGCTATTTGCACAAAAAGCGGTGATTGCGAAATGACATTCCATCCGATGTTTACGGTCAATGCGCAGCCGACTCCCTTAGAGGGGGAAAAGGCAAAAGCGGTACTCGACCGTCTCAGCTCGATTTCTTTTGGCGTAACGCTGGGGGAAGACGGCGCGCTCAAGCCTGAATAATGAACCTGCTGAAAGGATGATCGCTTCATGAATAATCCGTGCGTAGCGCACCGAGGCTGGTCCAGCCGCGCGCCGGAAAATACGATGGCAGCTATACGGTTAGCCCTGGATGATCCAAACGTGGAATGGATTGAAATCGACGTTCATCTATCGAAAGACCATGTGCCGGTTGTTATCCATGATTACACGCTGCGCAGAACGACGAATGGGAAAGGCGATGTAAAAAGCTTGACTGCTGCGCAGCTGACAGCGCTGGATGCGGGCAATTGGTTCTCTCAAAAATATCAGGGCGAGCCTGTTCCGACGCTTGCGCAGGTGCTCAAAGAGGCGGTGGGTCGCTGTAAGCTTAATATCGAGCTGAAAACAGACGGAATCCGTTACCCCATGATTGAGCAGAAGGTATTGGAATGCATTGAAGCCTACGATGCGATGAAGGAAGTGGTCATTACGTCCTTCCATGAAGGCACCTTATACCGGATGAAACGGCTCGCAAGCGAAATTCGCACCGGTCTCATTATTGACGGCTGGAGGAATACGCTGCCTAAGGAGATGAAGGAGCTTGGTACGGATTTTCTTTCCATCAGCTACACGAAGCTGAACAAGGAACGGTTCGCGCTTATGAAACAAGCCGGCATACAAGTCATGGCTTGGACGATTAACGAGAAACGAGCCATGCGAAAAATCGCCGCACTCGATCCCGAGCTTCTGATCTGCACGAATTATCCGGAGCGTTGGCATGAATTGCGCGTAGTGCGCGTTTAGCTGCTAACACCACAAGCAGGAGGTCGCTCGTTATATGGTTGGATGGATAGATGATTGGTGGCTTCGGCTCCTTGCCGGTTTACTCGGCAGCGGATTGATCGCTGCAGCTGCTTACGGCGTACGCTCGTTGTCCGCTTCAGGCGCGTGGTCGGCGGTCGTGATGGGAACAGGCTTCGTTACGCTGGGGGAACCGGTCTGGTTCGGTTTATTGATCGCTTTTTTTGTTTCTTCCAGCCTTTTGTCCAAATGGAAGCGGAAGCATCATGCCAAAGAAACGGCTGAAGCAAAATATGAGAAGACCGGCAGGCGCGATGCCGGCCAGGTCTGGGCAAACGGAGGCGCGGGCTTGATCCTTTGCGCCGCGAATGCGATCTGGGCGGATCAAGGCTGGCTGTTCGCGTACATCGGCGTGATGGCAGCCGTTAATGCGGATACCTGGGCCACCGAGATCGGTGCCCTTAGCAGGACGGCGCCGCGGTCGGTCACGAGCGGCAAGCCGGTAACGGCAGGCACGAGCGGCGGAGTCACGCCGCTCGGCAGCGCAGCAGCGCTCGCAGGCGCCGTGTTCATCGGCGCCGTTGCCGCGCTGCTGCTGGCGGCTCCGCAGCCGGCAGAGGCTGCTGCGGGTACGCCAGGCGGCGGAGTCGCAGCGGCGGCATACATCGCCGCCGCGGCCGCCGCCGGCCTGGCCGGTGCCTTCGCCGACTCGCTGCTCGGCGCAACCGGCCAGGCCATGTTTCGCTGCCAGGTATGCGGCAGCGAAATCGAACGCGCCGCGCATTGCGGCAGCGCGGCGGTGAAAGTGCGCGGCTTCGCCTGGCTGAATAACGACAGGGTGAACCTCCTGTCGTCGTTGTTCGCAGGCGTGCTGGCATGGGCAATCGGTCAGTGGATGTTATGACCGGAAACATAGACGGCTCAGGGGAGATGAGTGCCCTTGAGCCGTTTTTTTATATTGATTTGTGATGGGCACTTATGATGCCGTTTGGTCTCAAACCGACTTTTGATCGCATATGACGCGTGCTTTGCGGCATTCTTTAAGCTAACCCATGCAATGGGATGATCCGCAGGAACAGGGGATGCAAGCACATTTTCTTCGAACACTCCCGGAATATAGAGATTTTCGAGGTAGAGCGTTGGCTGCAGAAAAATGACCGGCAAACCGCTATCGCGAGCATACGCTTTTAATTCCCGTTTGATTTCAATGGCATCCGAATCCGTAAGGTTCTTGGGTACAAATACGTTCGTGTTAACGACAAGAAGCTCCACGTTTGCCAGTTTGGCTGTATCGACCGCATTTTGAAAGTAACGGCGAACAAGCGGTAAATCAAAGTTTACCGGCAGCTGAAAATATACGATTTGTACGTGTTGAATCGCCTCATATAGTGACCCGGTATCATTTAAATCACCCCGAAAGGCTGTTATGCCAGCTGCACGGAGCTGCTCAATTTGTTCCTCTGTCCGTGCCACCGCATATACCTCATAGCCGTTATGCAGCAGTTCGAGCGAAACTGCGCCTCCCTGCTTGGCTGAAGCCCCGTATACCAAACCTTCTTTTTCTCCGTTACCGTCACTGCTTTCCACTCCATATCAGCTTTTAGAAAATAGTGTAAATGTTCATTTCATATGCTATAACCATAATAGAAGATGCAATCCGGAGCGTAAGTCGAGCTGGAGCTAGAAGGTCTCATTCTTCAGGAGGTATATCATGAAATTCTGCCAAAGGTTGAATACTCCTTATCGGAGCTTGGAAAAAGCCTTTTCCCGGTACTGCTGCAGCTGCGCGACTGGGGTCTTCATAAAAAAACAATGGATTCAGAAGTGAACTAGGGGAAATGGTGCGATGGAGCATAAACGTAACGAACGGATCGAAGTGAAAAATATGAAAAGCAAATATTGCAAGAATGAGCATTTAAATATCGTAATAAACGATATTCAGCTAGATGTGTGGCTAGATCAAAAATTTCCTGGAAAAGATTTGCTAGGCTTAGTCCCGACCATGACCAATTGGCTAAACCATTCCGAGGAAATTGAGTTTTTGAGAAGGAGATACGTACAGCAAAAGGGAGTATTGCCTATCCTTATGTGCCCTGATGATTGCGATTTTCACTGTACTCTTATCGTTGCGGAATTTCATGTTGAGCACGATGCAGTTCGCTTTGAGAAAATAGGCATTGACCACAGCACCGGTGAACAATTAGCAGCTGATTATGATTGGATTGGGACGGTAGTGGAATGGTTCGATGATTGTCCCCGGTTGTTTTTCGATAAGGAAGAATATTTCCGGGAGCTCAATAAAATTTATAGGGGAGGACACATTTTTTAGTCGTTTATAACACATGAATAGCGAAAGCGCCATATTCACATCTTTAGCGATGGAGTTGGACAAAGTCAAAAAGATTCTCCCGACTAGTCCGGGCTCATATTTTTTGGTTATAGCTGACTGGAGAATGGGAATGCAACTGCTATAAAAGTTTCCGAAATAGGGCACTAATTTCAAAAATTTAATAATCACAAGGAGGCATTATGCAAGAACAGGTGGGTCAATGCCGCAAATGCGGTGTGGAGATTTTTTGTTTGGATGGTTTTTTAAACGGAGTCGTTACGCCTGAGAATGAGCTTCTCTGTATGATTTGCGCAGATGATCGGTTTATCGTTGATTGCGATGCTGTATTTTTAAGGGAGTATGTCTTAGCAGATTTGGATGCACTGCAAGCACTGACCTGGCAGCCGGAAATATATGAGCTGCTGCCAGGCTGGAACGTGTCTAGGGAGACACGTCAAGACTGGCTGGCCAATTACGAAATCGCAGAGAACAGGCAGTTCCTAAGCGCGGTTGCAGCTGGAGGGCGCATTGGAGAGCTCCGATTGCGGCTGGGCATTGTATTGAAGGAGACGGGGGAGTTCATCGGTTGGTGCTGCACAGGAATCAAAGAGGAGCTGCCGTCGCCGGGCAGGGAAATCATGTTTGCCATTTCCAAGCATCATCGCGGAAAAGGTTATACGACGCAAGCTGTGCAGGGCCTTATCAACTATTTGTTTGAAAATACCGATATCAGCGAGCTGCATGCGATAGCCCTGCTTACCAATCACCCGTCGAACAGAGTCATTCAAAAATGCGGGTTTGCTTTTTCAAGCATCATTGAGATTGAAGGCGATGCTTACAATCATTATCTTTACAGCTGTACTACGCTTATAAAATGATCGGCCTGCTGCTCGCCCGTGCTTCTTGCCGAGAAAAAATGGTAAGCGCCAGTCAAAATGCCGTTTTCTTTGGCGCCTTCCCAGTTCTGCATGAAGGTATCATCCGTAAAATCATTTCCTTCCGTCGCTTTCATATAGACAAATTGGTATTTCTCCGTTTCTGTAACCGTCTTCCAATCCACGTATCCTTGATAATGAGAAACGTCAAGACCTTTAACCTCAAACTTCATGGCAAAAATACTATTGTGCCAAATGATGCCTTTGTACTCCAATACGCAACATATAAAGATTAATCCGAGCAAGACCGCGATTATTCTTTTTGCTTTCATTTTGCCTCCTTGAGTTTACTGCTTGAACCATAACGCAGCGAATTTACTATTATGTATTTATTTTCTATTTCCATTGGACGGGCTAAGTCGGAAATTAGTTGCAAAAACAATAAAAAGACCGCCAAGTCCCCTTGACGGTCATTTCTAAATATAAGCTATTTCGTCAGCTGTTCCATTTGTCCGATCAGTTCTTCGAATACGCTCATCGCTTGCTCGATCGGTTCCGGAGAAGACATGTCGACACCGGCTTTCTTCAAAATGTTGATCGAGAAGTCGCTGCCGCCGCTCTTCAGGAAGCCGAGGTAACGCTCGACTGCCGGCTCGCCTTCCTCCAATATTTGTTTGGAAAAGCTGGTCGCAGCAGAGAAGCCTGTCGCGTATTTGTACACGTAGAAGCTGTTATAGAAATGGGGAATGCGTGCCCATTCCATTTCGATGTCTTTATCAACGACCATGCCTGGGCCGTAATACTGGACATTTAGATCATAATAAATTTGGTTAAGATCCTGCGGTGTCAGCGACTCGCCTTCTTCGGAGCGCTCATGGATGATTTTCTCGAATTCGGCAAACATCGTCTGACGGAATACGGTCGTACGGAACTGATCCGCGTAATAAGTCAGCAAGTACATTTTTTCCTTCGGATCTGTAGACTTGTTCAGAAGATAATCCATTAGCAGGGCCTCGTTCAATGTAGAAGCAACCTCTGCCAGGAAAATCGTATACTGTGCATCGCGGTAGTTCTGATTCGTGTCCGAGTAATGGGAATGAAGCGCGTGACCCATTTCATGCGTCAACGTGAACATGCTGTTTAAATTGTCTTTATGGTTGAGAAGAACATACGGATGCGTACCGAATGCGCCCCAGCTGTATGCGCCGCTGCGTTTGCCTTCATTCTCGTAAACATCAATCCAGCCGTTGTCAAAGCCTTCTTGCAGGACCTTCAAATAATCCTCGCCGAGCGGCTTCAAGCTTTCGCTTACCGTTTTCTTCGCTTCCTCGTAGGTGATGTCCAGGTTAAATTCATCAACGAGCGGCGCGAACAAATCGTACATGTGAAGCTCGTCTAAGCCGAGCAGCTTTTTCCGAAGCTCCATGTAGCGGTGCATAAGGGGAAGATGCTTATGGATGGTATCGACTAGGTTCGTATACACTTCCTTCGGAATGTTGTCACCGTAGAGGGACATATCCAGAACGGAATCATATTTGCGGGCCTTGGCGTAGAAAATATTTTTTGTAACGTTTGATGTCAAGGTCGTTGCGAGCGTGTTTTTCAGCTTGCCGTAAGTATCGTATACTGCTTTGAACGCTTCGCGGCGAACATCTTGATTTTTGCTTTCGAGAAATTGTATGTAACGGCCGTGCGTTAGCTCGATTTCTTCGCCGTTCTCGTTTTTCACCTTAGGGAACTTGAGATCCGCATTGTTCAGCATGTTGAATACCGTTCCCGGAGCGGAGCTGATATTGCCGACCTGCGCAAGCAGCGCTTCTTCGTTTTTAGATAAGACATGAGCCTTTTGGCGGCGCATTTCCTCGAGCGTATGGCGGAATTTCGCCACGGATTCATCGGAAATGATGGCATCCAGCTTTTCATCCGAGAGGCTTAGCACTTCAGGCGTAATAAAGGAGAGCGCTTCGCCGGATTCAACGCTGATTTTTTTGGATTTATCGGATAGAGCTTGATAAGTCGCTTCCGCCGTATCCTCGTGATGCTTCATATTTGCGTATACATAAAGTCGTTCCACATGCATGGAAAGCTCGTCTTCAAGCTCAAAGCAGGCTTTAAGCTGGGCGACATCGGCCAATTTGCCTTGGAATTCCGGTATTTTTTTGATTAGTGCTTTTGCTTCCGCATATTCCTTATCCCATGCCGCTTGGCTTTCAAAAATATCCTCAAGCTTCCAGCGGGTCTCAGGTGCGGATTCTGATCGTTTAGGTACGTGATTCATCGAATTCCTCCTAGGTATGGTTAAGGTTGGTGAGGCATGCCCGGTTTGGGGAGCTGCCTGATTGGAAGGAGCAGCTCCCGGTACCAGGCTTAAAGCAAGCAGCAGAGGCAGCCATTTCATCCATTTATCACCTCGGGACACAGTTTGTTTCTACTATGTCCGCAGAGGATCATGAATATTCAGTGCTCTGCCGGCTAAGCTTTACCCATCGTAAAAAATGCATAAACGATCATAAAAAACGCAAACGCAATAAATGCGATGGAAACGAGTGCAAGACCTCGGCGCAGGCCAGCGGGCAAGGAGTCGCGCTTCATAATGACGATCGCTCCAAGCGAGAAGGCTGCAATGATAAAAATAATTGAAGCTGTAGCATCCATTTGCGAGTAAATCCTCCTGATACTGAACTGGCTAAAAAAGGACAGCAGTCTAATTGTACCTATGCGCGGATACGTAACGATATGTTCGCCGCACAGGTTAATTTTTCCTGCCCGTTCATCGGAAATTCCGGGTTTATACTTCCTTTAACGCACGCATGATGGCTTCAAGCTCTTCTTCGCGGCCAACAAAGTCGGTTGCGCGGAAGCGGTTTTGTGCCCAGTGCAGCATTTCCGGACGACTGATGAACGTATGCGTGTCTTCGCCCCATTGATCGGAAATCTCCCTTACGATAAGCGTCTTGCCTTGTACTTCTACCGTCAGCATATTGTATTTGTCGGTTTTGTAGATTTCGTGTTTTTTGAACATGTTTTTTTTCATCCTTTTAGTAGTTAATTATGGTATTCTTATCATCATAGCCATTATGGCGGCGGTAATCAATATGGGGCCATAAGAAGCTGATGTCGTTGGCGCGGATTTTGCTGAGATGAGAAGAGATGAGACGAGAAGAGGAGAGTGCAGGAATGAGTAAGATGAGCTATGAGCAAATCGGTGTTGCTATGACATGCAGAAGCTATGAGGAGTATGTGAGGATGTTTGATTTAGAGCCTTCGGACTTGGCGCAGGGAGAGGTGCTCGATGTAGCTGCTGGAGGATCTTCCTTTACGGCAGAAGTGAATGCGAGAGGGTATTCCGCTTATGCTGTAGATCCGCGATACGACGCCGGGATCGAGAAATGGATTTCAGAGGCCGTGCAGGAAATCGTGACATCGACCGCAAAGCTTGCCAAGCTGCAGGAGAATTTCGATTGGAGCTATTATGGTTCGATAGAGCAGCATAGGGCAGGCAGGGAAACGTCAATCGAATTGTTCAAATCGAATGTTTTGGACAGCAGACAATCTAATCGTTACCTAGCGGGCAAGCTTCCGGAGCTTCCTTTTGGCGATGATCGATTTTCACTGATTCTTTGCAGTCATTTTATGTTTTTGTATGCGAACCAATTCGGACCTGAATTTCATATACATGCGATTATGGATTTAATGCGGATTTGTAAGCCAGGCGGTCAAATTCGTATTTATCCCCTGATTTCTTTGGACTGGAAGCCATATCCCGAGCTTGATCAGCTGCTGGATTTCATTAAGGCAAATGGAGGCAAAACGGAATTATGCCCATCGAGACTGCCATTTATTCCTGGATCCAGTCATTTTTTGAAAATTTTACTTTAATTGCTTTTTGGATTTCGGATCGATATAATAATTCTACTCGCCGTTCTAAACGGCGGTCATATCTAGGAGGTTGTTCAATTGAAAGGAACAGTTAAATGGTTTAATGCGGAGAAAGGCTACGGCTTTATCCAAACAGAGGGCGGAGAAGACGTATTTGTACATTTCTCGGCGATTCAAAGCGATGGTTTCAAATCTTTGGATGAAGGGCAAGCGGTCGAATTCGACATTACTGAGGGTAACCGCGGCGCTCAAGCGGCCAACGTCACTAAACTATAGGAACAATGTGCGAATAAACGATGGAAAAGGGCTCCCTGGCAACAGGGAGTCCTTTCTTATAATGTCAGAAAGTATAATTAATCATTTATACGATGACCATGCTTCATCGCGAAACGAGCTTTTTCGAAATGGAAGACGTCAGTTGTTTAAGCTTGTATGGTTAACCGTTTATATAATGAATGTTTGATCTCGCTTTCATTGACCAAGTCCTATCAGCGGTGATAAACTGTTGCTTGGAAACTTTGTCAGGGGAGCGAGCATAATGAAATTTAAATTGTTCAAAGACCGTAAAGGGAAGGCCGATCAGGCTAAAAATAACAAGTTCGTCAAGCTGGGACGTGAAATTTACGTTCAAGCCCGCAGAGGCGGACCCAATCCGGATGCGAACTTCGGGTTGAAAACAGCCATTGCCAATGCAAGAGCAGAGCAAATGCCGAATGATAATATCGAACGTGCGATCAAAAAGGCGGCAGGCGCCGGCGATGGCGTTGAATATGAGGATATCATGTACGAAGGCTACGGCCCAGGCGGCGTAGCGATTATGGTAAAATGCTTGACGGACAATCGGAACCGTACGGCAGCTGATGTTCGTTCAGCGTTTAACAAACGCGGCGGTAACATGGGAGAGAGCGGCTGCGTCGGCTATATGTTCGACCACAAAGGGCTGCTCGTCGTTGATCGCGAGGCGCATGAAACCGATGAGGATTCCATGATGATGGTTGCGCTTGAAGCAGGTGCAGAAGATGTTGTCGTTAATGACGACAGCTTTGAAATTTTGACGCATCCGCATGAATTCGAGCAGGTCAAAAATGCCTTGGAGCAGGAAGGCTTTACGTTCGTAAATGCCGGCGTTCGTTGGCTGCCGCAAAATATGGTCAAGGTTGAAGGCGAGAACGCGGAAAAGCTTCAAAAAATGATGGATGCTTTCGAAGACAACGATGATGTGCAGGATGTTTATTCGAATTTTGAAATCGCGGAATAGGCTGTTCATTCCACGATAGAAAGGGCTGCTCTTAGCGTGTGGTATTCGACGCTAAGAGCAGCCCTTTTGTTGTTTCTTGTTTTATTACCGTTCTGTCCGGCCGAAGTAGTATCTGGCAAGGAAAGCTGCGGCAGCCGCAATGGCAAAGCCGGCACCCATCTTGAAAAATACCTCGCGTCCGAAATGCTCGTATATAAAACCGCCGAACATCCCGCTGATTACGCCTGCCAGGCCGGTCCAGATAACGGCATATACTGCCTGGCCGGACGCACGGTACTCATCGGGAATGAGCCTTGAAAGATAACGGAGCGCCGTAGAGAAGTAAATGCCGAACGAAATGCTGTGCATCGCCTGCGTCGCGATCACCCAGCGCGGATCCTGTATATCGCTGAGCAGCCACAATCTTACGGCATACATAATAGAAGCAATCATCAGCAAAGGAAGCTCTTTGAATTTATGGCCGTATTTGCCGAGCAGGAACAAAATCGGGATTTCGCTCAAAGCGGAAACGAGCCAAGCAAGACCGACAAGAGAATCGCTGGCCCCCATTTGACGCATCGTTACCGCTAGAAAACCTTCATACATCCGGTGGGGGATGGAGATGGTCAGGATAATTAAAAAAAACAGCAGCACGTCGCGTTGGCGTAAAAGCTTGAAAAAACCGGAAAAATCGATTTTACGCGCGCTTCCTTGATAATCCCTGATTCGGGTCGTTAAAATCAGCGTAACGGCAATCGTGGTTAGAGCAAGCGGCAAAGTCCAGGTGGAGCCGATTTCTTTCAATATAAGTCCGAAGGTGAATGCGGTTACCGCAAAGCCAAGCGAGCCGAAAATCCGGATGAGGGCATAGGGCGTTCCCGTATATTGACTGGATAACAACAGCAGGCTGTCGCTTAATGGGTTGATGGGCGTTTGAAAAAAATAAAAGCCCATCATAACGACACAGACCAGCGCAAAATTTTCTATTGGAAATAACAGCGATATCATGACGAGCTGTCCGAATAACAATAGCATAAGCAGTTTTTTAATCGTTCGGTATTTATCGCTGGCGAGACCGAGGATGATATTTGCAAAAATCGATATGAAGGGCCCGGTTGAATAAATAATGCCAATTTGCTGCTCCGAAAAACCTCTGTCCAGAAAGTAAAGCGGTATAAAGGCAACGACCATCGCAGCTGTCGAGTAGGCGGAGAAACTGAATATTCGGAGCGAAAGCGTCTCCTTGCGGGCTGTCGATGAGCGCTCTATCGTGACTCTATCGGGCGTATCCATTTTTGAAAGCTCACTCCATCTCTGTCTTAAACAATATGGATACCAGTATAGCATGGATTAGGAAACGGACCAATGAGATTTGAAGCTGGATTATTATGTCCTGAGATGTTACATTTAGAGGTGGAGGTTTACAATGAATGCTTTTCGTTTTGACTGGAATGAAAGGCTTCGGATCCATATTCCCGTGTTGGATATGGAATGGGAGCATTATGCAGTGAATGTTCAGCTTGAAATCGTCGAACGATGGGAATGGATACGCGGGACGATCCCAGACCGGGTATTGGAATTTGAACAGCTCATCAATAAAAAGCAGGCGGAGCTGTTTGAAGAAGAGAGCTTTGAGCAATCCTGTATACTAAACTATGAAATTGCCGATTATGCAAGTAGGATTAACGATCTTCACATCTGGTCCCGCATCGACCAGCAATTGGAATCGCGCCGACATTCCTGAACATGTTTGGAGGAAACGTGCATCGTGAGATTGACGACTTTAACAGGCAATCGGGTGCCTCAAAGCCCGCTTAAACTCATGCATCGCGTTTATAAGTATGTATTGCCGGAAGTAGAGAAGGAGCTTGTTAAGCTTCGGCTGATGGCGCAGCGGATACCGGATCAAGAGCTGCGGAATCAAGCGCTCAGCAGCATGGACAGCAAGAAATTCCACTGCCAAGGCGGCAGTGTTTACGCGGCTGCGAGCCTTGAGCACAGACATGTGCTCATCCCGTTAATTGTCGCTTTGCAGACGATTAGCGACTATTTGGACAATTTATGCGACCGCAGCACTTCGCTCGACCCCGATGATTTCCGATTATTGCATCAATCCATGCTTGATGCCGTTAATCCCGAAGCGCAGCTTCAGGATTATTATGCTTTGCGCAGCGAGAAGGAAGACGGAGGTTATTTGCATCATCTCGTGCGAATTTGCCAATTGCAAGTCGCACTATTGCCTTCGTACGGAAGCGTTCAGCAGCAAGTAACCGAACTGGTAACCTTATATGGGGATTTGCAGGTGTACAAGCATATACGCAAGGATTTACGCGAGGAGCATTTACTTGCATGGTGGTCACGGCATTGCAGTGATTATCCGAATTTGCAGTGGAACGAATTTGCGGCGGCGGCGGGTTCGACGCTCGGCATGTTTATGCTTTTTCTAGCCGCCACTGAGGACCGGCTGTCCAAAGAGGACGCAGCCGCTATCCGGAATATTTATTTTCCTCATGTATGCGGTCTTCATATATTGCTCGATTATTTAATTGATCAGGCAGAGGACCAAGCAGGCGGAGACCTTAACTTTTGCAATTACTACGATAATGAAGGTCTGCTTGTTGAGCGCCTCGGCACCATAGTGAACCGGGCGCGTGAGGATGTGAAACAGCTTCCCGCATCGCGTTTTCATCGTTTGATTATTGAGGGGCTTTTAGCCTTGTATTTGTCAGACCCGAAGGTTCGCCATCAGGCGGATGTTAGAGATGTGTCGAGGAGGCTAATGAAGAACAGTCCGCTAACGCGTATGTTTTTCCTTATAAATAGCATCTGGATTCGCAAACAACAGGCTTAACTATAAATTAACAATGTGGAGGAATGAACCATGTCTGCAGTCAAATCAATCGCGGTACTGACAAGCGGAGGAGATTCGCAAGGAATGAACGCAGCCGTTCGCGCTGTGGTAAGAAGTGCTTTATTTCACGGACTAGATGTTTACGGTGTTCAACGCGGTTATCAGGGGCTTATTAACGATGACCTTCGGCAAATGGACTTACGGAGCGTCGGCGATATCATTCAACGCGGCGGCACGATTTTGCAAACCGCAAGATGCAAGGAGTTTATGACGGCGGAAGGCCAGCAGCGCGGGGCGGAAGTACTCCGTTCAAGAGGCATTGACGGCTTGGTCGTTATCGGCGGAGACGGCTCATACCAAGGCGCTAACAAGCTGAGCAAGCTGGGCATTAAGACGATGGGGCTTCCGGGAACCATCGATAACGATATTCCGTTTACCGATATTACTATTGGCTTTGACACTGCGGTAAGTATCGTTGTCGATGCCATCAACAAAATTCGCGATACGATGTCCTCGCATGAGCGTTCGTCGATCGTTGAGGTTATGGGCCGCCATTGCGGCGATATCGCGCTTCATGCGGGTCTTGCAAGCGGCGCGGAAACGATTCTCGTGCCGGAGGTTCCTTTTGAGCTGACAGAGGTTGCGGAGCGTATGAAAAATAATTTTGCCAAAGGGAAGCGCCATAGTATTATTGTCGTGGCAGAAGGCGCAGGAAAAGGCGAGGAAGTCGCGCAGCAAATTACAGCTAACAGCGGCATTGAGCCCCGTGTAACTGTACTTGGCCATATTCAGCGCGGTGGTACGCCAACCGCAATCGATCGCATTTTGGCAAGCCGTCTTGGTGATTTTGCGGTCAGACAGCTAATGGCCGGCGATTCAGGTAAAGCCTGCGGCGTGATTCGCGGAGAACTTGTAACGACAGACATTGACACGGTCGTAAATTCGAAGAAGCCGTTTGACATGGGCATGTATGAGCTTGCTCTTCGCCTATCTCAATAAAGCACGGCCGAATGAAAAAAAAGTCCACCTCGCTGTCTCGGCGATGGTGGACTTTTTTTCATTTGGCCAGGTTACTTGTATGCAACATTTGGTGAATATTTGTTTCCGGCATTCCATAGCAAGTACTCGTTAATGCCCGTATCTTTCAATGCTTTAATTTGAGCTTCGACCTCGGCTTTTCCGTATTTCATGTAATGGCCGCTGCCGAGCCAGCTTGCTGTAAAATCCTGAATCCATGGCCGTATAATCGGCTTTAGATCTTGGGTTGGATCCAGTTTTTTGTGGGTGTCGAGCATAGCTCCTTTAATGGTTTCATAAGGACTGCGGTCAGGATCCTTCTGTTTGAACCATCCCGTGCTGTAATGGCTTGGATACACCATGGGTGAGATAACATGAACATCGTTGGATATTTTCACGAAATCCTGTCCGATTCCTTCGGCGGCCGGCACCGATGCGGCGTAGCCGAAAATATCGACCGAAACTCTGACGCCAAGCGGCTCCAGCTGTTCGCGCGCGTATTTAACAAAACCGGCCACCGTATCAACGCGACTTAGCTCCGATTTGTTAAAGGTGAGCGATGCGGCTTTGTTCTCGAAGCCCTCAGGGAAACGGACATAGTCGAACTGAATTTCTTTGAAGCCAAGCTTTGCCGCTTCCTTCGCGACAGCGATGTTATAATCCCATACTTCCTTGCGGTAAGGATTGACGAAGCTTTCGCCGCGTGCATTTTTCCAGATCGTACCGTCCTGGTGAAGGAAGGAGAGCTGAGGCTGCTTGCGGGCGAGTACGGTATCCTTGAACACGACAATTCTTGCGATCGGATAAATGTTATGTTTTTTTAACGTTTGCATGAGTCCATTGATGTCTCGGATGTATTTCTTGGATGCGCCAACCTCTTGCAGTTCGGGCGTAGACGTCGGATAGGTTATGTACCCGTTATCATCTTTAATATCAATGACCATGCTGTTCAGTTCGGTAGCGTCAAGCAGTTTTAACAAAGTCTCCATGCGAGCCCCGCCGGCGCTATGCGCTGTGACGTAAATTCCTTTTATCGGCGGCGTGTCGGGCTGAGGATCTTTTTTTACGGTTGCCGGGTCCGAAGCGTCGGAAATTTTTTCCCCATTCGCTGTTGAATCCGGTTGTATGATCGTTTGACCAGCGGCGGAATTTAAGTAGGCAATTGCAAGCTGCTTCGCTGCGGCGCTAGGTTCTCCGCTTCCAGTGAGCAAGCTGTACAGCAGCAGCAATGAAGAAATGATGATGTCCATTTTGCTCTCTCCCCGTTAGCTATTCTGATCAAATTATAAATCAGGTTATAGGGCTGGGTCATTAACTTTTTTGAATTCTAATGAAAGTATATGTATTTTAAATGCATATAGGCTTCGTTTTCTTTAGAAAAATAGCACTCGAAACGGAGGGGAAACAAACAAAAAGCCAGCCGAGTTTGTCTCGGCTGGCGCATTAATAATCCGTGTGTCCCGCATTGTCATTGTAACAAAGCTTCTCTCTGCTGGTTGCAAATACTGTGCTGAACAATTTCCATCGCGTCAGCGGGCTCAAGTAAGGAAAGTCCGTCACGCAGCACAATGCTGATGTCCATTTCGCGTTTCGTAAGAAAAGGACTAAGCTCTGGGGCAAGCTTCTCTACAATTTGAGACAATTTGACCGTTTCCATATCCATTGAGCATCACCCTTTCATATCTAATGGTTAGGGGAAATCATATGGCAAGAAACCTAAGGTACGGGATACAAACATTATATCAGGATCATTTTCAAAAACATAGGGATACTGTGGAAAATCCATTCTTGCGTAGATGATTTAGTCTTTTGGCCTGGAAAAATCGCCGATGACTCCCACTGTCTCTACAATGTTAATGAAAGCATGCGGGTCAATCGAGGTGACGGTCTTGCTAAGCTCGGCTAATTCATACTTCGTTCTGACCGTCATCAGCATATCGCGCTCGGTAAATGAAAAGGCGCCTCGGGTTTTAATGATTGTAATGCCGCGTGGATGAGAGAGCAGCTTGAGCAGCAGCTCATCGGTCTTCGTCGTGATGATGAAAGCCGTTAACTTAATATGCCTCACATGTATGAGATCTACTACCTTGCCGGCAGAAAAAATCGACAACAGCGAGTAAAGGGCGGAATCCCAATTTTTCGTAAAAAACACCAATATCGCAATGACTGCGCCGTTTAATATGAAAATAATCATCCCAACCGGCAAATCTCGTTTTCGCGTAACGATGGAAGCAATGATATCGAAGCCGCCTGAGGATCCCCCGTAGCGAAGCGTCAGTCCGCTGCCGAAGCCGATGATAATTCCTCCGAATACGGCGCCAAGCACGATGTCGTCAGCTATTTTCATAACCGGTATAAGCTGCAGAAATAATGTCGATGCGATAACGGTATAGACGCTCCACATAATAAACCGATGGCCCACCGCATACCAACCCCAGATCAGAACAGGCAAATTGAGGATTAAAAATAACCAGCCGATGTTCCCGCCGGTAATATACCCGATCATCATGGATATTCCTGAAATGCCGCCGCTTAGCAGCTGGTGCGGGATAAGAAAAAGATTGAAGCCGATTGCGATGAGAAAGGCGCCGACCGTCATAATCGGCACGGTAATTAGGTAGCGCAGGGAATGGGGATTCATTACGATCGCTCCAATGTAATTGACGTGTTTAATTTGTACATATTGCCATGCTTAGTATGGCTTTATTTGCTTTACTGGTATTCACGATTGATTGTGTGCTATAATGATTTGGATATTCTTAAGTAGGCTGCAGATAAAAGGAGTTTGAGAAAAGTTTGAAAACATTTGCTGAATTTGGCTTGGAACCAAAAGTGTTGCAAGCAATTACCGAACTTGGATTCGAGGAATCTACCCCGATTCAAGACAAAGCGATCCCTATTGCTATGGCTGGGCAAGATCTTATTGGCCAAGCACAAACGGGTACAGGAAAGACAGCGGCATTCGGAATTCCGCTCATTAACAAAATTCCGACAAGCGAGGAACGCATTGTCGCATTAATAATGACGCCAACCCGTGAACTCGCTATTCAAGTGGCTGACGAGATCGGGAAGTTAACCCGATACAAAGGTCTCCGCTCGTTGCCGATTTACGGTGGACAAGAAATTGGTCGTCAAATCCGTGCATTGAAAAAGAAGCCTCAAATTATTATCGGTACGCCAGGACGTTTGCTCGATCACATCAACCGTAAGACCATTCGTCTTGAAGATGTACAAACCGTCATTTTGGATGAAGCAGATGAAATGCTCGATATGGGCTTCATGGAAGACATTCAATCCATCTTGAAGCAAGTACCGGATGAGCGCCACACGATGCTGTTCTCTGCAACAATGCCGACAAACATTCAGAAACTTGCTCAACAATTTCTGAAAAACCCAGAGCATGTTTCCGTAATTCCTAAACAAATTACGGCTCCGCTTATCGAGCAATCTTACATCGAAGTGCATGAACGTCAAAAGTTCGAAGCACTTAGCCGTTTGCTTGATATGGAATCCCCTGAGCTAGCTATTATTTTCGGCCGTACTAAACGCCGGGTTGACGAGCTAAGCGAAGCGCTCCAAAAACGCGGATACACTGCTGATGGCTTGCACGGCGACTTGTCTCAGAACCAACGGGACAGCGTAATGCGCAAATTCCGCGACGGAAGCATTGATGTATTGGTAGCGACTGACGTTGCTGCTCGCGGACTCGATGTCTCGGGCGTAACGCATGTTATCAACTTTGACCTTCCGCAGGACCCTGAGAGCTACGTTCACCGTATCGGCCGTACAGGCCGCGCGGGCAAAGAAGGTACAGCTTGGTCATTCGTTACTCCTCGTGAGACGGATCACCTGCACTTCATCGAGAAAGTAACCCGCCAGAAAATGAACCGCAAGCCGCTACCAAGCATTGCGGAAGCAATTGAAGGCAAGCAACGCGTTACGGCTGAACGTCTTCTTGAAGTCGTTCAAAACGATGAATTCTCTGAGTACAAAGCGATTTCGATTCAATTGCTTGAGCAATATGACTCCGTGCATTTGCTTTCCGCAGCGATCAAATTGCTGACTGGCGAGAAGAAAAACGTTGAAATCGAATTGACACCGGAAGATCCGCTTCGCGCGAAAAAACGCAAGCCGGATATTCGTTCCAATGGTCGTCCATTCAACCGCAGCGGATCGTCTTCTTCATACGGCGGCAATCGCAGCGGCAGCACAAGCGGCGGCGGATACCGTGGACGCGATGACAGACGCAGCAGCGGCAGCAGCACAGGCGGCAGCTCGCGCGGCGGTTACGAAACACGCGGCGGCAGCAGCGGCGGTTACGCTGGCAAGAGAAGCAGCGAAGGACGTCCTGAGAACCGTCGTCCAAAAAGCTCGACCGACAGCTTTTCAAACAACTAATCGTTAACCATATATTTTCGAAAAAACCGAGGAAGTCCGTGATCCCTAACGGGCATCCGGACGTCCTCGGTTCTTTTATTGTTCTTCTATAGTTTGGATTAGTACGAAACGCATTGACTAACGATAACAAGAAGAAAAAACAAAACGAGAATGAAACCTGCAAAGGTGGATAAACCGCAATCTGCGTTTTTCGTAAAGCAGACGCCTCATGAACTTTAAATGGCGTTTGGGCATATATCCTATGCGGTTAGGTTTCAACCGTGCAGATGATAGCCTGGCAGGCCTGAGGTTCGTTCCCTATGTTAGGTAGTTTGGTGGGAGTAATCTTACTTTTCTGGAGGCAGATCCTATGGAACCAAGAGGGCTAATGGGTGGTTTTTACCGAATTTCCGAATGGATCATGAGGTTATCGGTTATTAATGTATTGTGGCTAGTATGTTCAATTCCATTCGTGTTCTTCGCATGGGGCTTGCTTTTGTCACAGGATCCAAATCAAGTGTATTCTGCTCTCATCGCAATGGCGGTCGTAGCTCCGTTTACTTTATTTCCTGCAACAGCAGCCATGTTTGCGGTTGCTCGTAAATGGGTAATGGGCGAGGCGGACGTAGCGTTATTCAAAACGTTCTTCCGCGGCTACAAGGAAAATTATAAACAAAGTATGCTTGGCGGTATTATTTACACGATATTGCTGGCAATTATGATTGTTGACTTTATTGTTTATCGTGAACAATTGAACTTGCTGTCATACATCTTTATAGCGTTTCTTGTGCTGTTAATCGTATCGCTATTTAATTTTTTCTCGATGCTTGTCCATTATCATATGAAAACGTTTCAATTGCTGAAAAATGCTGTTCTCATCACGATCGGCAAACCTTTCCGCTCGCTGTCTACAGCTATCATGAGCGGTGCGGTTATCTATTTCAGCACAAGGTTTACGTTTCTCATTCCGTTCTTCATGGGAAGCATCATTGCTTACCTAGCATTTTGGAACTTTCATTTGATTTACCAAAAGCTTCAGGATCAAGCGGAAAAAGCGCGGTTGGCAGAGGAAGAAGAGGCGGAGAAGGCTGCAGAGCTTGACCGAATTGATCTTGTTAAGGATGATTCGACCGGCACCAGTAAATAACAGCTGATCAAAGTTTACTTTTTCTTTTGTTCGGTCTATAATAGCAATACCTCCTGCGATGCTCGTTACGGCTTTACGCTGTTTTGAACCAATGGCTGTTTCACGGGAGACCAAAATCGAAACGTAGCTGACATGCCCCCGAAAGGGGATCTCAAAAGCGGTTCTGCGGTCACCCACCTGCGTAAGCGGGTTCAGAAACATGTGAGTCGGACGGCATAGGCGGGTTCCATTTTCAAATAAAGAGCATTTGCTGGTTAAATCCAGCAATAGCTCTTTTTTCATTGGACAAATCATGGTATCATATAGAGTATTGTACATAGATGCCGGAGGGGGAGATCGTTGTTGTTGAAGCGGACCTTGATCGGGCTGCTGCGTAGTCATGAACAGACTGGTGACAGAGCTAAGGATCCAATGCTCAAATCTCATTTCTACAAGCTGTCGAAAGATAAGGCTTGGGATGAAGTGATATCGACTCTTAAGAAAATGCAAGGTTATAAGGTGCTGCACGAAGTGCAATCCGTTGGGGAAATTGTTCTCGAGAAGCGCACGGCCTTTGGCAGGACGATGGACATTACCGTTTCCGTTATTAGCGTAAACCCGCTGCAATCGGCTGTCGATATTTATTCAGCCTCCCGCGGTTCACTAGGGGATCTTGGCTCCAATTACAGAGTCATTCTGGATCTGTACCGTACACTTGATAAGAAGCTTGCTGCATTCAAAGTTAATAATTAATACATAAACAAAGCGAGGAAGGGTATCCTTCACTCGCTTTGTTTGCAATCATTACGAAAAAAATGGAGTTGTCGTTCTTATACGAGCGCTTTGACTGCGTTGATCGCTTGCTCGTAATTCGGATGCTCCGTCATTTCAGGCAGATATTCCACATATTGAATAGTATCGTTAGCATCGAGCACGAAGATCGAGCGTTGGTCTAAACCGAGCTCTTTGATGTATACGCCGTATGACTCGCCAAAGCTGTGTGCTTTGTAGTCAGAAAGCAATACAACTTTATCGATTCCTGCCGCGCCGCACCAGCGTGCTTGCGCGAAGGGGAGATCTACGCTAACGGTTAATACGACGACGTTGTCGCCAAGCGAACCGGCAGCTTCATTGAAACGACGCGTTTGCGCGTCGCAAACGCCCGTGTCGATAGATGGCACAACGCTGATTAGTTTAATTTTACCGGAGTAGTCCTTGAGAGAAACATTCTCGACAAGCGATTTGTTAAGGTTGAAATCAGGAGCTTTATCTCCTACTTTCAATTCAGGCCCTACCAAAGTGATCGGATTGCCCTTGAAAGTAGCGGCTCCATTACGTTCTTGTGACATTCGAATAATTCCTCCTCTAAATTGTATGGTGAATACCTGATTAATTATAATCGTTATGAAACGGCCTTGTCCAATTGTTGGATAGAAAAGGGATGATCCTATGATCTTCATTCGTTATGAAAGCTTTCGCTCGTACTTAAAGCTTTATCCCGTAACGTCCGTCTTAATTGCATTAAACATCGTATATTTCATTATAATCGCCTGGAATGGCGATCCTAATAATGCTTACGATGCTTCTAAATTCGGTGCCTTCGTAACGGATTCCGGGAACAATCCGTTTGGGATGCAGCAGCCATGGCGGTATATTACATCTATTTTTATGCATTCCGGAATAGAGCATTTACTGTACAACATGTTTGCTTTGCTTGTATTCGCGCCGCCGCTGGAGCATTTGTTAGGACATGTCCGATATTTGTTTTTTTATTTGTTGTGCGGGATCGGGGGCAATGCAATGAGTGCCTTTGTCAACGTGGTGGAAGGTGATCTATACAGCCATGTAGGTGTAGGAGCCTCAGGGGCAATTTATGGCGTCTATGGCGCGTTTCTATTCATATCCTTATTCCGAAAACAGCAGCTGGATGAGGGCTCGCGTAAAACGGTATATGCCATATTGATATTTGGCGTTATCTATTCTTTCCTTGTGCCAAGTATTGATCTATGGGCACATATAGGGGGTGCTCTAACCGGCTTTCTGCTTTATAATGTGTTTGACCGAATAAGAACACGAAAAAAACAGCGCCTATCATGAAAACTATGTATGTACGGGAGAGAAACTAACCGGTATGGAACTTCGTCAGCTTCATTATTTTGTAAAGGTAGCAAAAAAAGAGCATGTTACGCAAGCAGCGGAAGAATTGCATGTAGCGCAATCGGCGGTCAGCCGGCAGATCCATCAGCTCGAAGAAGAGCTTGGCGTCAAATTATTTGTTCAAAAGGGCAGGAACCTCCAACTCACGCCAGTCGGCCAGCTTTTCCTGAAGCGCGCTGAAGTCATTCTGACTGACCTTGAGCGCGCTGTTGTTGAAATACATGAGTTTCTCGATCCGGAGAAAGGCGAAATCAGACTGGGCTTTCCCCACAGCCTAGGGATTTCATTAATACCGCAAGTAGTTGCGGCTTTTCGCAAACTGCATCCGAATGTAAAATTTAGATTTAAGCAGGGGATGTATCCCTCGCTCATTCGCGATATGGTCAAAGGTGAGATCGATTTGGCATTTATATCTCCATTTCCGAATGAACATGAATTCGTTTGCGGAGAGGTACTGCTAACTGAGGAATTGTATGCTATTCTGCCTCCGGGACACCATTTGTCCGACAGGGAAGCGATTGAGCTGAAGGAGCTGGAGCATGAAACCTTCGTACTGTTTAGCGAAGGCTACTCACTGAGGCCGATCGTTTGGGATGCATGCCAGGAAGCCGGCTTCAAGCCTAGAATTGGATTCGAAGGAGAAGAGACGGATACGATTAGGGGCTTGGTTGCCGCGGGCATGGGCGTAAGTTTACTGCCTGAAATGGCCCTCCATTATACAGGGCCCTTGCAGCCGACAAAGGTTCGTGTAACCCAGCCGCAAGTGACGCGTACAATCGGGCTTATACGGCGCTCGAATGAGACGCTTCCGTTAGTCGCGAAGGTGTTCCACGGCTTCCTGCTTCGTTATTTTCATAATACGATCGAATAATTTGATAATTGAAATAGAAAAGGAGCTGTTCCGCTCGGTCTTTGCAGACTGATCGGGGACAGCTCCTTTTGTGTACGGTTGTTATTCCTGTCGGCTGCCGCCGACAAAGATTAAGATGTATCTGACAAGCTCTAACAAGGATAGGAGCGCTGCTGCTACATAAGTTAATGCTGCTGCGTTAAGCACCTTCGCGACTCCGCGTTCTTCGTCGTTGGTGATGAAGCCTTCGGAAATCATGATATCTCTGGCGCGATTGCTGGCATTGAACTCGACGGGAAGCGTAATGACCTGAAATGCAACCGCGACCGAGAAGAAAATAATGCCGAGTCCGATCAAATTCAATGCCGAGAAAAGAATGCCGGCAATAAAAAGGAAAGGAGCAACGCCGGATGCGAAATTCACGATTGGAAAGATACGGTGGCGCAAGACAAGCATCGGATAATGTTCGGCATGTTGTATGGCGTGACCGACCTCGTGACAGGCGACGGAGACAGCTGAGATTGAATTTTCGTAGTATACCGGCTCAGACAGCCGGACAACGCGATGAATCGGATCGTAATGATCGGTGAGCGTGCCGCGCACCGGCTCGATAGGCACATCATGCAGACCGCTTGAGTCGAGCATGCGCCTCGCTGCCTGGTAACCGGTTAAACCGCTATTCGCGTGTACCGAAGTCCATTTTTTGAATGTTCCTTTAACCCGGAATTGAGCCCAAATCGTTAAAATAAAAGCGAGTATGATTAAAATGTAGATAAAAGTCATTGAGTCATCCCTCCATTTAAGTGATGAGATTCTCCGCTACATGAGAGAGCTTTTGTTGATCAGAAGCATAAGTGCCTCGATACAAGCGGCGGTTTGAGGCATGAGCCGCGTGTAAAGGTGGTTCGCTTGCCGCGGCTTGAGATTCTTTATGACAGGCTCAAGCTCCTTCACTTCGCGTTCCAGCTGGCTTATATGATGCTGCAAATCCGTTAGCTTGCGAGATACCTGCTCCTCTGGCGTGATCTTTTTCCAGCTTTCAATGGTGGCTTTAATCTCATCTAATGTATATTTATCTTTTTTCATCTGTTCAATACGTTCCAAGCGCTGCAAGGTTTCGTCTGAATAGAGGCGATAGTTTTTGGCGGAACGCTCAGCAGGCTCTATTAGACCAATTGAAGTATAATAATCAATCGTTCTTGGACTGATATGCGCCAGCTTCGATAGTTCTCCGATTCGATACATTTTAAAATCCTCCATTCGTTAAAAATGCATGTAATTTCACTAATCCATAATTATCTTCTATTATAGTACATTTTACTAACGCCATCTTATGGAAACGGGCTAACCGTTGTACCTCTAATGATAATAGGAAAGTAACCATACAGTCAAACGTGTTACATGGCTATTCGACAAATGCCCGTATCTGCGGTTTATGCGAAGGAAGAGTATATTTTCTTCTTCTATATAACACTTGGAATGGTGACATGAATCAGAAGAAAGCCATATAGGAGGAAAATTGATTCCTTGAAATAGGAATCAATGCCTACAAAAAGTGAAAATGCGAAGAATAAACAGGCCCAATGGGTAATTTAGGGAACGATTTGTTCAAAAACTTAACGTTCGTGTTAGATTTTATGCCGAACGTTTGATTTTTTTTGTAAAATTAGATAAAACGTATTGTCAAATTGAGCACTACTGACTATAATGACATTAAGTCTTTCCTCTCATGTAAGGAAACATAACACTTAGGGAGTGGTCGTAATGATTAAGAAAACATTATTAGCTTTAGGAATCTTCACCTTATTGTTTCCGGTAATGGCGTTTGCTGAGGATCCTTCCGCCGCAACGTTGAACATGGGTTTAAACTCACTATGGGTTATGCTCTCATTTATTCTCGTTCTCCTTATGCAAGGCGGGTTCATACTTCTTGAAACAGGCTCGACACGGATGAAAAACGCAGGCCATGTTGCCGGCAAAACGATTTTCACAACTGGCTTAGCTGCACTTATTTATTGGGCATTCGGTTACGGCATTACTTTTGGCGGCGACAGCGGCATTAATGCACTAATCGGTTGGGGCAGTTTCTTCTTTGATCCTTCCATTACTGCAGGTGAAGGTGAAAATTATCCAAGCACGGTGTTCTTCTTGTTCCAACTAGCATTTGCGGCAGTATCGCTTTCTATCGCATGGGGCGGTTTCGCAGAAAGAGCTAAGCTATCCTCATACATCGTATTTACATTATTTTTCACTGCGATTATTTACCCGGTAGTAGCTCACTGGATCTGGGGCGGCGGCTGGCTTGCTGAAGACGGAGCACAAGATTTCGCGGGCTCCACGGTTGTTCACTTAACGGGCGCGTTGGCTGCATTCGCAGCGACAGTATTACTGAAACCGCGTATCGGTAAATTCAATAAAGACGGCTCGGCAAACGAAATTTTGGGTCATAACCAAGTTTTCACTGCGCTTTCCGTTTTGCTTTTATGGGTAGGTTGGTTTGGATTTAACGCAGGTAGCACAGTAGCTATCGGTGACGGATTCTTCGGATACGTAGCATTTAACACGATGCTCGGAGCAGGCGCGGGCGGCGTGGCAGCACTTCTTATTTCATGGGCTGTTACAGGTAAAGCGGATATTACATCGATGCTGAACGGTACTCTTGCAGGTCTTGTTGCGATAACAGCATCTTGCGCATACGTTGCTCCTTGGGCTGCGGTAGTTATCGGTCTGGTTGCCGGCGTACTTGTTTTCTACAGCGTGAAGTTCTTCGAGAAAATTAAAGTCGACGATCCGATTTATGCTTTGTCCGTTCACGGTGCAGCCGGTGTGTGGGGTACGCTTGCCAACGGTATCTTCGCTACACAAGAGCTTGCTGATAAAGTCGGCGTAGGTACTGGCGGCTTGATCGACACTGGCAGCTGGAAGCAGCTGTGGGTTCAATTTGAATCTGTTGTCGTTGTTGGTGCTTTCGTGCTTGCGGCATCATTCCTGATCCTTGGTGTAATGAAGCTGATCATGGGCTTCCGCGTTACGGAAGAGCAAGAAATCATTGGTCTTGACCTAAGTGAGCATGGGGCTTATGGTTATCCTGAGCAAATGAAAAAAACAGGTCAAAACTTTCAAGGATAATCCAATAACCATGATGGACTGACCGAAGGGAGAGGGCATCGCATGAGTGATCCGGTGCGAGTGCAGCTGCTCAAGCAGATTGGTTCAGCCGATCATGCGGAAGGGCTGCGAAACTTGCGGGATCAGATACACGAGCATATGGAAGCTCTTCTCCCCACGCGTCCCGTCGAACAATTTTACGAACAATTGAATGAGGTGCACGATGCGGTAATACAACGCTCGATTGTCCTCGCAGAAGCGGAAATGGCACGGATGGGGAAGGGTTTTCCCCCCGTGCCTTACGCGTATTTATTGTTCGGGAGCGGCGGTCGGAAAGAGCAGACTTTGTCGAGCGATCAAGACAGCGGAATTGTCTATCGGGATCCAGTGGCTGATTCAGCAGAAGTGAAGAGTTATTTTAAAGAGCTTAGCGAGATCATTGTTCAAAATCTTCAACAAACGGGTTACCCCCCGTGCGAGGGGAATGTGCTTAGCAGCAACCAGGATTGGTGTTTATCGCTCTCCGAATGGGGCAGCAAGCTGGATCATTGGTTTGAAGAACCGGCATGGGAGTCTGTTCGATATTTGCTTATCATTGCAGATGGCCGCGGCGTATATGGGGACTTTGGGCTGGTTGAAGAACTCAAGGACTTGTATTTTACCGATATGCTGAACCATCCAATCATTTTGAAGCGAATGTTAGACAATACTTTGCGGCATAAAGTACTCCTTGGCTTTTTTGGCCAGCTTCTTAAGGAGCAATATGGCGTAGATGCAGGAAGCCTTGATATCAAATACGGCGCTTATATTCCAATGGTCAATTCAATAAGGCTTTTATCCATTCAGGTAGGTATCCGTGAAACAGCAACCTTAGAGAGAATCAAAAAGCTGGTGCAAGCCGGAAGGATGTCTGAAAAGGACGCTGCGATTTACGGCCAGGCTTTTCGGTTACTTCTGAGGCTCCGATTAATGACAACCGAACAGAAATCGGACGGGTTATATGCGAATAATGGCAAGATATCGGGCCGTAAATTGACCAAGGAAATGACTGATGAATTAAAGAGTAGCTTGCGCCTGGGCAAGAAACTGCAAAGAGCGGTTTTTAAGCAAACAATGGGCAGGCTTACTTAAGGCGGTGGGGAAATGAAGGAGCAAAAAGGCGTCGGTCGCATGTGGCACCTATACAAAATGGGAGGATTTACGCCTGCCATCGCTTCTATGCTAGGCTCGCAAAATGCCCAGCAAATGGCGTTTATTCGTAATGTCAATAAAGAACAGCGTAAGCAATCCATGTTTGACATGCCGCTTAAAGAGCTCGAGGTCATCGTATTCGATCTGGAGACAACGGGCTTCTATCCGAATAACGGCGATGAAATCATTTCGTTTGGAGCCGTATTGCTGCGAGGCGGCGAAATCGTGGAGAACGAAACGTTCTACAGCCTCGTGAATCCTAAACGTAAAATTCCGAAAGCCATTGTGGAACTGACGGGCATAACAAATGAAATGGTGCAGGATGCTCCGGACTTAATGCAGGTGCTTCACGATTTTATGGAGTTTGTCGGCAGGAGGCTGCTTGTCGCCCACGCTTCAGGTCACGACAAGCAGTTTTTAAACGCGGCATTATGGAGAACCTCTAAAATTAATTTAAACCACCGTGTGCTCGATACGATGATGGTAGCAAAGTGGTTGGAGCCGAACCTGGAAGGATACAGCTTGGATGAATTGCTGATAAGTTGCTGTATTCCGATCACGGAACGGCATCATGCGCTGCAGGATTCAATTATGACGGCCAAGTTATGGCAAAACTACCTAGCCCGCATACTGGAGAGAAATATTACGACGCTGGGTGATTTGTACGCTTATCTAAGTAAGCACTAGCTCCATTGGAATGAATGCCCCTTCTGAACGGCGATAGGGCTGTACGTGAGGCGTTTCGCTGCTGCGTAATGAGACAATCCAATAGGATAACTCTGACGCCGGCAGAAAGCCTTCAGAATCGCTAGAAGATGGTATGGCTTCCGTACGCGGATGGGAATGAAACAAGCCGACAAGCTTTTGTCGGTTTTTTTGCATGGCGTAATAAGCGGAAGTCCATTCAGCCGGGTCAAAGGTAAATGAATGAGTCGGATCGATATGCTTATTGGTAATCGGAATGACCGTATCAATAATGTAAGGGTTTTCGTCACGCAATGCGTCTTCACTGCTTGCTAAGATTCCGCAGGCCTCCATAGGCAAAGCGTTTTTACAAATTCCGATTAGCAAATCATATGCGTCTTTTGTAATTATGCTTTTCGTTTGCTGCGCTTCCATATTTACGCCTCCTTGTCATTCCTATAAATGAAGTATAACGAAATTGGTCCTAGAGCGCTAATGCCGATGTAATGTGTATGAATGATCCGTCAATAACCGATAATAGGACAAGCACAAAAGGCAGCATACCGTTAAACGTGACGTTTTTATGGCTAATATGCCTCGTGCCTTGAGCTTCGATACGGTGCATGATACCATGGAGCCATACAAGTAAATGACATTGCGAGAGAAGGAAGGTACGTCATGAAACGTGTTATTGCTCTTTTTACTATTGCGCTGCTTTTTGCGGGATTAGCTGTATTCCAATATAAAAATGATGAAACGGGCTCCGTTACGCTTGCGGCACCGGCAGGGGATTTCAAACCGAAAGCAGGATACGAAGCTTCAGCTTTCAAGCTGCCTGCCCTTGACGAGCAGTCTTACGAAGTCGGAGGGCAGCAGGGCAAGCTTACCTTCGTTAATTTTTGGGCATCCTGGTGCGGGCCTTGTGAGCTTGAAGCTCCCGACCTGCAGCGCTTGCATGAAGAATACGGTGACGCCATTCAGCTGTACGGCGTTAACGCGACCAAATACGATAAAGAGCGGGCTGCCAGGGAATTTGTGAATGAGCATGAGTTTACATTCCCGATATTGATGGACCGGGTGGGAGAAGTCACAAAGCAGTATAAGGTCGATACGTTCCCGACAACCTTCCTTATTGACGGTGAAGGCGTGATAAGGGAGCGAATTAACGGGGTCATTACTTATGAAGAATGGCAGCGGTTGATTGAAAAGTGGATGTAACCGATCGTAAACGGGCGGCTGCAGCATTCCTAAGGCGTGAAACGTTATAAAATCATATAAATAAAGGGTTGGCGGACTATCACTTGGTGATGTCCCGCCAACCCTTTTTTATTAATGATTTACAAGCCCGATGCGGTCAAGCGGATCGGTATGCGCGTTATCGACCTTAACCATGTTTAACAGCGCGTAACGGATGCTGTCGACGAGTGCTTCCCAGCTGGCTTCGATGACGTTGTTGGAAACGCCCACTGTGCTCCATGTGTTATCAAGTCCCGTTGATTCGATAAGAACGCGAACCTTAGCAGCTGTAGCGTCCTTCTCGTCGATGACGCGAACTTTATAGTCGGATAGGTGTATGCTTTCAATCTTGGGATAAAACTGCACCAGCGCCTTGCGCAGGGCGTTATCGAGGGCATTAACGGGACCATTGCCTTCAGCGGCTGTATAAACCTGCTGTCCGCCAACGTTAATTTTGACGATAGCCTCGGAAATCATTTGACCGTTTGTTTTTTCAACCAGCATTTTGAACGATTCAACCTTGAAAACTTCCTTAACCTCACCGCCGAATGCTTCGCGAAGCAGGAGTTCTAGAGAAGCGTCTGCGCCCTCGAATTGGTAGCCTTGATGTTCCAAGTCTTTGATTTGATCCATAATGAGCTTCGTTTTATCGTTATTTGCGTTAACGTCAAGACCGAGCTCTTTGGCCTTGGAAATAATATTGCTTTGTCCCGCGAGCTCAGAGACAAGAATGCGCTGCTTGTTGCCGACAAGCTCAGGCTGGATGTGCTCATAGGTTTTGGAGTCCTTCATAATGGCGGAAACATGGATGCCGCCTTTATGCGCGAAGGCTGCATTGCCGACATAAGCTTGGCCAACAGGCATATGGACATTAGCGATTTCGCTAACATACCGTGCCGTGCTGGTGAGAACGCGAAGCTTCTCTTCGGGCAATACATCGTAGTTCATTTTAATTTGCAGATTCGGTATGATCGAGCAAAGATTTGCATTGCCGCAGCGTTCGCCGTAGCCATTGATCGTGCCCTGCACCTGACGCGCGCCGGCTTGAACTGCTGCAAGGGAGTTAGCGACAGCCAGCTCGCAATCGTTATGCGTATGAATACCGATCGGCGTGATTAGTTCTTGTCTGACGCGGGTTACGATTTCATGAATTTCACCCGGAAGCGTACCGCCGTTCGTATCACAGAGGACGAGCCAGTTCGCTCCGGCTTCTTGCGCTTTCTTCAAAACGGACAGGGCGTATTCCGGATTGTTCTTGTAGCCGTCAAAAAAATGCTCGGCATCGAACAAGGCTTCCATCCCGTTTTGCTTTAAAAAAGCGACCGAATCATAAATCATCGAAAGATTTTCTTCTAACGTCGTTTGCAGGGCCGTATGTACGTGAAAGTCCCATGACTTGCCTACAAGCGTAGCTGCCGGAACCCCCGATTCGGCGATGCGGACGAGGCTTGCATCCTGCTCAGCCAAACTGTTCTTGCGGCGTGTGCTGCCGAATGCGGTGATTTTGGCGTTAAGGTTGAAAGCTTTGATCCGTTGGAAAAACTCGATATCCTTGCTGTTGCTTCCTGGATTGCCGCCTTCAATATAATGAACGCCCAACGCGTCGAGCTTCTGGGCGATTTTTAATTTGTCATCCGCTGACAGGCTGATGCCTTCTCCTTGAGTACCGTCACGCAGCGTCGTATCAAATATGGAAATGTTGGTTGTCATTAACGGGACGCCTCCTTTATAGATTGCCTTTTCAAATCATAATTTACTATTATAACACTTGTCTTCTCGAAAGTAGAGGGGAAAAAAGTAATTTTTGCGAAGGGACCAGCCGTCGTTGACTTGACCCTATTAGAATTGTATGCTTGGGTGGATCAAACTTATGTTCGCTTATTGCTTACATTAGGCGGTGTTTAACTCGATTATGACTAACACAAATGAACATTATCCGGCTAAAGGCCGCGTAATTATCCATTTAGATATGAATGCATTTTATTGCTCCGTCCATGAGGCCGAAGAGCCCGAGAAATACAAAAATAAGCCAACGGCGGTATCCGGCAGCGTAGAGCAGCGAAAGGGTATACTAGTAACCTGCTCGTATGCGGCAAGGAGCAGGGGAATCAAAACGGGAATGACGGTGAGACAGGCACTTCAGCTGTGTCCTGAGCTTATATTAATAAAGCCTGATTTTACGCTTTACCGTAAATACTCCCAGGGATTTATGGCCATCGCCAGGCAGTACACGCCCCTTGTGGAAGCGGTATCGATCGATGAGTGCTATATGGATATTACGGGATCCAAAATGTTTGGCACGCCGCTGGAAATCGCATCCTCCCTCCAGAAGCGCATCCAGTCGGAATGGACGCTTCCGTGCTCGATCGGTTTGGCTCCGAACAAGCTGCTTGCGAAGATGGCGTCGGATATGAAGAAGCCAAACGGTCTGACCGTTTTACGGATTCGAGACGTTAAACATGTTCTATGGGATAAATCCTGCGATACGCTGTTCGGTATAGGGAAAAAAACGGCTGAAAAGCTCGCGAAATTCAACATACGGACGATTGGGCAGCTGGCCGCTGCCGATGAATACATGCTGAATAAACATTTTGGCGTCACAGGCTCGTGGATGAAATCCGCTGCTCACGGCATTGACCACGGCGAGGTTAATCCGAACAGGGAGCGGAACAAATCGATCGGACATACCACGACGCTTCCTCATGATTTGACCGCACGCGAGGACGTATTCAGGGTGCTGCTCAATTTAGCCGATCAGACGGGAAGAAGGCTTCGAAGGCAGAAGCTGGTTGCAACAACGGTTCAAATTACGATCCGCAAGCCGGACATGACTACGATTACCCGTTCTCATACGCTGACAGCCCCGACACAGGAAGCGGATGTGTTTTACAGGGAAGCCTGCAGGCTGTTTGAGAAGCATTGGAAAATCGGCGAGCCGATTCGTCTGCTGGGCATCACGCTTCAAAATCTCACGCCGCTGGACGATACGGCCCTGCAGCTTGATTTGTTCAGCTACGAGCAGCAGCCTCGAAAAGAAGCGTTAACCAAAGCGATGGATCGGCTCCGCGACAAGTACGGAGAGGACGCAGTACTGACCGCCGGAATGCTTGGCGACGACCCTTCAACCTTAATTAGGAATAAACGAATTCGCGGCACATCCTTGCAAAAGGATGATAGTTTGTTATATATTGATGAATGAAGCTTGACTGTTCAGAGACGAGATTATTCCGTATATTTATTTTTATTTGGGAGGGAATTTCCATGGGTAAGTTTACTTGGGTTGAAAAAGATACGTGCATCGCTTGTGGAGCTTGCGGAGCAACCGCTCCTGACATTTATGACTACGATGATGAAGGCCTTGCGGAAGTTATTTATAAAGCGGACGGAAACAAAGGCAATACTGAGATTCCGGAAGATTTGTTTGATGATTTGCAGGATGCGGCTGACGGCTGTCCAACAGATTCCATCAAGATTGCAGATGTTCCATTTAATTACTAAATCAGTAACCGGAGAAAAGCTCTTCTCGCATGCTCTCGCTGCGATGGGGAGCTTTTTTTTTGCTTCATGCGCGCATAGAAATAAACTGAAGGGATACAAACCGGCTTCCATCCTGCCGATATAGAGAACATACGATATGTTGGGAGGATGGGGGATGGACTCTCCAGAAGATCTATTCTATTTGAAGCAATTTGTAAAGCAGCACCCCGATAACCAAATGGGGTGGTATTTGCTTGGCAAGCAATATTTGCTCGCCGGAAAAGAAGGCAAAGCGAATTATTGTTTTTTGCAGGCGGGCGAGGTTTATGATGCATTTGAACATGAGAGCCACCCGTTATCGGAAAATCATCTGCAGATGCTCAGAGAATGGGGATCGCGGCAAAAGAAAAAAAGGCTTGTCCGCAGAACCGCAGCATTAGCGGCTTTACTGCTGCTCGTAGCCGTGTTAGTGCCGGCGAACGGCGCTATGAATAATAACAAGGATCTAGAACTTCCACCGGACGCGCAGGATTATAGCCTTCCTCTAGGCATCGTATTGGTTCCTCAAAAAGAATTGAATCCGATTGGCAGTGCCTGGAATCGTTTAGTGGCTGCAGGAAACGAAGCTCCTCAGTTCACCATCGCGGCTAGGCTGGAAGCGGATAAGGGCTGGCGCAAATGGATTGGGAACACAAGGCTGCTAATGTCCGTGGAGAAGGATAATGGAAACGGGAAGCTAAATGTGAAGATGTTTGATCGGCTTGCCTGCTCGTGTGAGCCGTCCGATACTGCGGAAGCCACTGCACGTTATATGGACTGGCGAGAGCAGCAGGAGACGCACTGGACGCTCGCAAGCGCTGTCTACCAATATGAGAAGAAATACAAAAAATGGCCGGAGCGGCTGGATGACTTGATTCAGCCTTACCCGAATAATGTGATCGCCGGAGAACGCGAAGGCATGCAAGCCATGTTCCCGCTTGTTCTGAAGAAACTCAAGAACGTGCGCCCTGGCCAAAGCGGCGGAGCTTCTGGTCTAACGAATGAGGAGGGCAGTCAGCCGGCAGCGGAAAAAGATAACGCGAGTAAGCCGAGTACGAACACGATCGTAGGCAGCAACGGGATTTTAGATCGAGAATGGAGCCGGCCGCTTACGATCGTTGTGGATAAATCGACCCACAGCCTTGCCGTCGTTCAAGGCGATATCATCGTGCGCAGCTACCAGGTAGGTCTTGGAGGAAAAGAAACGCCCGAGGGAAGCTTTTATATCAGCGAAAAGGTCAAAAATCCAAACGGACGCGAAGATGGAGATTTCGGAAGCCGCGGCATGACGCTCTCGAATACCTTATATGCCATTCATGGAACCGATGAGCCAAGCAGCTTGGGCAAGGATGACTCGCTGGGCTGCGTTCGGATGGGCAAGGCAGATGTCGAGGAACTTTATGATATGGTACCGCTCGGAACCGTTGTGCATATAAAAAACGGGACGCTTCCAACCGAACAGCAGATACCAGCAGAACGCTTTAGGCTGGAGCCGCGCCAGAATGAAACCAATCCCGCGAAAGTTTATAAATGGTTGACGTAAGAGTCTTACGAAGTGAAAACTAAAAGCAACGCCACCGCAACGATAATTACGCCGACGATAGAGCCGATCCAAATGAGCGCTTTCTTGTTTACCTCTTCCTTCGGCTTCGCTTTCATGGTTGCAGGCTTTCTTTTTGGTGAACTCATCGACTATCAACCTCTCTATTTCAAAATGATAAGGAATATGATCTCATTGTAATCGTTTTCTAGACAAGCCGCAATATAACGGATGCTTGCGCCTTGCGTGCAGGCTCTTTTCTTTTTGCCGCAAAAAAGATAAACTGTCAGGTAGAACATACATCTGAGATCGGAGTGAGTAAGTTGCTTTATTCTTCAATTTTAAAGCCGATTTTTTTTCGAATGGACCCTGAAAAGGCCCATCATCTCGTTATTGACGGCTTAGCCGCAGGAGGGACAGTGCCTGGATTAAACGGGCTTATGCATGCTATGTACGGTGTAGCGGAGTCGCCTGAGCTTGCGACTGAGCTGTTCGGACTGCGTTTTCCGCACCCGGTAGGGCTGGCTGCCGGCCTAGACAAAAACGGCAAAGCGGCGGACGGTTTCTCAAGCGTAGGCTTTGGCTTCGCCGAGGTTGGCACCGTGACTCCAAAAGGACAAGCCGGCAACGAACAGCCTAGATTGTTCCGTCTTCCCCCTGATGAAGCGCTCATCAATCGGATGGGCTTTAACAATGAGGGAACGGCTGCTATGGCAGAGAAGCTGTCGCGACGCAAAATAAACCGGATTCCGATTGCCGTTAACATCGGTAAAAACAAAACGACTCCGAATGAGTTGGCCCATGAGGATTATCAAACCTGCATTCGGGATTTGTATACATATGGAGATTTCTTCGTCGTCAATATCAGCTCGCCAAACACCCCTGATCTGCGCGATTTGCAGCACGGTGAAGAGCTGAGAAATTTGCTTAGCGCCGTAAAAAAGGAAATAAACACGCAGGCGGCGAAAGTAGGAGCAAATGCCAAACCTGTTCTTGTCAAAATCGCGCCAGACATGACGAATGAGCAGCTGGAGCTCACCGTTGCTTCCATTATGGAGAGCGGCGTATCGGGCATAATCGCTACGAATACAACCTTATCGCGCACCGGGCTTCAGCATTCGAATGCTGGCGAAGCAGGCGGACTGAGCGGCAAGCCGCTGCGTGAGCGTTCGACAGAGGTGATTCGCGCCGTTTACCGCCAAACCGGCGGGCAGCTGCCGATTATTGGATCCGGCGGCATTTTTACGGCACAAGATGCATACGATAAAATCCGCGCAGGAGCCTCCTTGGTTGAAATCTATACGGCGCTTATCTACAAAGGCCCTGGATTGCTCCGTGAATTGACGAACGGTTTGAAGGAATGTTTACGCAAAGATGGCTACCGAAATATTGCCGACGCAGTTGGCGCAGATCACGTTTAAGAACAGGAGGCGGCCGGATGGACGGTAGAGACTGGAATCTTTTTTTACAGCCTTATGAACAAGCGGTTGAAGAACTTAAAGTGAAGTTTAAGACAATGCGGGTTGAATTGAAGATAAGAGAAGCTTATGCGCCTATAGAATTTGTCACCGGCCGGGTTAAGCGAATATCAAGCATTTTGGAGAAAGCGAAACGCCTGAATGTCCCTTCGGATCAGCTGGATACGGGAATTGAGGACATTGCAGGAATACGTATTATGTGCCAATTTGTAGATGACATTCATCGCGTGGCTGGTTTGATACGTACGCGCAAGGATCTTTCACTCGTGTACGAGAAGGACTATATCACGAATTTCAAAGACAGCGGCTACCGCAGCTACCATATGATTGTCGAATACCCGGTCCAAACCGCGCTCGGATACAAGATCGTGCTTGCCGAGATTCAAATCCGAACGCTGGCGATGAATTTTTGGGCGACGATCGAGCATTCCTTGAATTATAAATTTAAAGAAAGCTTGCCAGAGGATGTGCGCAATCGTCTCAAAAAAGCTGCGGAAGCCGCATCGCAGCTCGATACGGAAATGACCAGCATCCGCAAAGAAATTTTGGATGCGCAAACGGAATTCGAGGAACAGTCCAATGTGGTCTCGAAGGTGTTAAAGGGCATTCAAGATTTATATTTCTATCACCGGGTTCGCGAAGCGGCGCAGTATCAAATGAAGTTCAACGAAAAGTTCGAGAAAGAAGATTACCATGAGCTGAATCAGCTTTCGCTCGATATACAAGCGGCAATCGCGAAAGCCAAAAAAGGCAGCCAAGGTTAATTCATAGAAAACAAAGAAGGGGCCGTGCAAGGGTCTAATTTAAACTGGTACCCATACACTGGACACTTTGAAAAAAGGGTTTAGCGTGTGTGGGTACCTTTTTTGTATACTAGAGTGATTAGTGGGGCGAGCGAATGAGCAAAAAACACTTTAATCAATATGAGCAGGAACAGTTAGCTAATAACCCATATGTCTTACGGGTCAGCGAAAAATCGATTACGTATGCAGATGAGTTCAAACGTGCGTTCATTGACCAGTACGTGTTGGGGCGTACACCAAGAGAGATTTTCGAAACCAGTGGATTTCAAGTGGAGATCCTCGGGATGAAGCGAATCGAACAGTCTGCAGATCGTTGGAAGAAAGCTTACGAAAAAGATGGGATCATTGGACTTGCGGACTCGCGTAAAGAAGCGGCTCTACGCCCATTAAAACAACATTTATCCCCTGAGGAGATCATCACCAGGCAGGATGCGAAGATTAAACTTTTAGAGGCTCAACTGGCATACGTAAAAAAGTTAGACAGGAACGAAAGGAGGCTACTAGCAAACGGAAAAAGCCTAAGCCCGAGTGATCGCTTTAACCTTATCCAAAAAGCCGTGCAACAAGGTTTGGGGCGAATGACACGTTACCTCTGCCAACTACTTGACGTGTCTCGCTCTGGCTATTACAACTATCTCCGCTCTGCTGACAAACGCCAGGAGCGTACGCTAGTGGATGAGAAAGCAGGTGCACTCATCAAGAAAGCTTTTCATCGAAGAGGTTACAAAAAGGGCTCCAGATCCATTAAGATGACGTTGGAAAATGAATATGATACCTGTTACAACTTGAAGCGTATTCGAAGGTTAATGAATAAATTTAACCTCGTATGTCCTCATCGGAAACCAAACCCGTATCGCCTTATGGCCAAAGCGACGCAAGAACACCACACCCTCCCCAATGAGCTGAAAAGGGACTTCAAGAAAGGAATCCCGGGTCTTGTGCTGCTCACCGATATCACCTATCTTCCGTATGGAAAATTACAGACGGCTTATTTGTCAACCATTTTGGACTCCTCAACAGGGGAGGTTCTAGCCCAAAACCTCTCAAACTCCCTTCAACTGCCATTAGCCACAAGAACCATTAAATTGTTAATGAAGCAGAGGCGTTTAAAACTCCATAAGGATGTATTCATCCATTCTGATCAAGGAAGCCACTACACAAGCCCCACCTACCAAAAATTACTGAAGAGAAAAGGCATTGGACAGTCCATGTCACGACGTGGGAACTGCTGGGACAACGCCCCACAAGAGTCTTTCTTCGGTCATATGAAAGATCATGTTAAGAGTCGAGAATGTACAACTTTGGCCGAATTGCAACGAGAAATTAACCGCTATATTCGTTATTACAATCATCACAGATATCAGTGGGGACTAAAAAAGATGACTCCTGTTCAATACAGGAATCATCTCTTAAGTGTTTCTTAGTGTTCTTTTTTTCAAAGTGTCCTTGACTATGGGTCCAGTTCAATTAGACACTTTGCACAGCCCCTTCTTTTATTTTTTCGTCAATCGGCAGGACTAGTCGATGGATTTATTTGGCTTGTATAGGTCGTCTATCGCAGCCCGTATCTCAGCGTTCGTCTTGCCTTGCTTGCTTAAAGCGATGACCTCTTCCATCTCTTTCTTGCATATGCCACAGCTGGTGCTGTGATTCGTCCAGGTTACGCTGCCCTCGTCTGCGGGATGCTCTGCAACGTAACAGCGTAGAAGGGAATCATGCGGGTTTTCAACCTCAACGCCTTCTGCACATCCGCAATAACAAGTAATTCCGCTCATGATGTCAGCGTGGTCATGTACCGCTTGATAAAGCTCGCTGGTATGCGGCGTGTAATCAGAGAGAAAGGCTGGCATCTCGTCATAGGATGCTGTCGTTTGCCATGTTTCTGAACCGTGTTGATGCTCAGCGCCCGCTTTATCGTCATCCGCCAAGCCGCATGCGGTAAGCAATGTAATGACAGCGAAGGCAAGCAGCATGGCATATACAAATCCGCGAATGCGCGAGCTTTTTTGCTCCTCTGCGTTTTGTTCGTCCGAAAGGCGCTGACGTTTCATCATTTGGTTTCAGCTCCCGAATATTTGTTAAAGAATGCCCTGAAATCTTCTATGCTGTAGCCTGTAGCTCCTTCTTCGGCAAGACCGCCCTCGAGCTTGTCGACTTGTACGCCGTCTTTGAAATAAGCAAGGGTAGGCGTATATTCCACGTTATACTTATTGAAATAGGATGGGAACTCTCTTAGGTTAAACTGTGGCAAATCGATGCCCAGCTCGTCCACCAACGGCATAAGCTGAGGTGTCGTTTTCTGACAATGCGGGCAGTCGGAAGCGAATAGGTAGACGAAGAAATCTTCCTTATCGGCAACCTTCTTGTCCAATACGTCCGGTAATATGATATTCTGGTAGTTAGGATCGTCAAGCTGCTTGCGCGTTTCCGGATTCAATTGTGATACGGGCTTGCCATACAGCGCATTGACCTTGCCGCTGTTGTTAAGAATGAAAATAAAACCGAATAATAGTATAACGATTCCGATATAAACGTAGATCATTTTGACTTTGCTTTTCTTTTTCATGTGTGCGAATACCTCCGAAACAGGATTATGGCGGACAAACCCGACAAAGGCTTGTTCTTACTTAAATATATTATATAACAAAGCCATATGAGTATGTAAGTGCATGGACATCGACGATAATTGGCAGGAGGAACTGAGCATGAACGGCAATTTGCCGCGTAATTTCACGGAAAAAATGGAAAAGCTGCTAGGAGACGAATATGACAAATTTATGTCTTCCTATGAAGCTCCGAGAGTATATGGCCTGAGAATCAACCGGTTAAAGCTTGATATCGAACAATGGAAGAAGCTTAGCTCGATGAAGGGAGAGCTGCGGCCGATTCCTTGGGCGCCGGATGGCGTGTATTACGAGGAAGGCGAGCGTCCCGGCAAACATCCGCATTACCATGCAGGCCTATATTATATTCAAGAGCCGAGCGCAATGGCGCCGGTTGAGCTGCTGGACATCATGCCCGGCCATCGCGTGCTGGACCTATGCGCGGCTCCTGGCGGGAAGTCGACCCAGATTGCCGGAAAGCTGCAAGGAACTGGCGTATTGGTTACCAATGACAATGCAAAGGAAAGAACGAAGGCATTGGCTAAAAATATCGAGCTTGCCGGTGTCCGCAATGCAGTCGTGCTTAACGAGGAGCCTGCAGCCATCGCGGGTGTATTCCCGGAATGGTTCGACCGCATTCTCGTCGATGCGCCGTGCTCCGGAGAAGGCATGTTCCGCAAGGATGAGTCGATGATTGCGGAATGGGAGAAACATTCGATCGAACGGTGCTCGGTCATGCAGCATGATATTCTGAAGCATGCGGCAGCGATGCTGGCGCCCGGAGGGCGTATCGTCTATTCGACTTGTACCTTCTCGCCTGAAGAGAATGAACAGCAAATCGCATGTTTTCTGGCTGATCATCCCGATTTCTCTATCGCAGACGTGCCGCATCGTTTTGGTTGGACGCCTGGCCGCGCCGATTTAGCTGCTGAAGCCGCGCCGCTAGGCCCTGAGCGCCTGCAAAGCATCAGCGGCACGGTAAGGCTGTGGCCGCATCTTATTGAGGGAGAAGGGCATTATGCGGCTGTGCTTGTACGCAGCGGAGAAAGGACGCCTGAGCCAGCGGAAAGGATTCTTGCTGCGGCCACTTCCTCGGAGCGGTCAGTCAGGCGATCTGCTGGCGGGGCCCTAAAACGGGAAGCTTCGAAGGGCAGCGGAAAAAGGCATGAGAATAAAACGGATCACAGAGAGGAACGGCGGGCAGGTAAACGCCAAACGAGAATGGATTGGGCAAGCGCAGGAACAGATCGGCCTGCTGGCAAACGAGCTGCAGCTAACGGCCGGGACGGACTCGCTGCACAAGAATCGGTTGAAGCGGATCCCGTGGAACTTTGGCATCAATTTGCCGGACAATTTGCGACAAATGCATTAACCTGGCCGGGACATGCGGTGGCTTACGGCTCACGCGTTTATATTCAGCCTGACGAGCTTCCAGCGTTAGACGGTTTACGTGTCGTGAGAGCGGGCTGGTATGTCGGCGAAGCGGCACGCGCCCGATTTGTGCCGTCGCATCCGCTCGCAATGGGCTTAACCTTTGACACGGCGGTTCGTGTCGTGGATTGGAGTTCGGATAATGAGCAGACGCTCCGCTTCCTCAAAGGCGAAACCTTATTCGTTGAGGAAACGGAAATCAAAGTGCAAGACGGGGCGCCTGTCAATGGATATATACTGGTTTGCACGGACGGCTATCCAATTGGATGGGGGAAATATGCCGGAGGCATGATTAAAAATGAGCTTCCAGCAGGATGGAGATGGATGTAGCATGGGCAAAAAATTACGGGTAGACAAGCTGCTCGCGCATATGGGGCATGGCACGCGCAGTGAAATTAAAAGAGCGGTGAAGCTTGGGATGGTTGAGGTAGACGGCCGGGTTATTAAGGACAGCGGGCTCGTTGTCGATCCGGAAGCGGCAGAGGTTACTTTTGACGGTGTTCCTGTTGTTTACAGGGAAGTCGTATATTTTATGATGAACAAGCCGCAAGGCGTTATTTCGGCAACGGAGGACGGGCGCGAGCGTACGGTTATCGATTTGCTTGAGCCGCAGGACCGGCTTCGTGATCCGTTTCCAGTCGGGAGGCTCGACAAAGATACGGTCGGCCTGCTGCTGCTCACGAATGACGGACAACTGGCGCATGAGCTGTTGTCTCCGCGCAAGCATGTGGCTAAAACATACGAGGCACTGGTGTCAGGGGATGTAGCAGAAGAAGACAAGCAGTTTTTCAAATCCGGAGTGACATTGGATGACGGTTACGTTACGATGCCGGCCGAGCTTCATATTAGCAGCCGCGAGCAGCGGGATGACGGGATCTATTCAAGCATATCGCTTACGATCATGGAAGGTAAGTTTCACCAAGTAAAAAGAATGTTTGAAGCAGTCGGCAAGCAGGTCGTCCATTTGAAAAGAGTTTCGATGGGGCCGCTTAAGCTGGATGAATTGCTTGCTGAGGGCTCTTACCGGGAATTATCCAAAGAGGAAGTCGAGCTCCTGCGTTCCCATAGGAAATCGGCTGAGTAATTCTATTTAATAACAAGAGCCTGTATAATAACCAGATAGAAAGAGAGAAAGAGATAGGGATAGGAGTGGAGCGGTTATGAGCTTGCAATATGACCTAATTGCTTTAGATGTAGACGGAACACTGTTGACGGATGACCACGTGCTCACGGAGGCGATTCTGGATTCGGTAAATGAGGCTGCTAGCCGAGGCGCCCAAATTGTTTTATGCACGGGCAGGGGACCATCCGGTGCGCTTCCCATACTCAAGGAGCTTGGGCTTAGCGGTACCGTAATTACGCATAATGGGGCAGCCACTATTAATTCGAACGATCGTTCCATCGTACATGAGTTTGCAATGATTCCGGAGCATTTGCTCGGCTTCGTAAGCTATTGCCGCGATAATGGCATTCACTTTGATTTGAACACGGCGTTTGAGATGATGGTTGAGAGCATGACTCCTGAAGCGGAGGTTATGTATGGACATTATCAAGCCAAGCCTTTAGTTCAAGATTTTCGGCTCGGATTGCCAAATGGGCTTGTGAAATTCACAGTGTTCGGAAGCAAAGAAAAGATGGATATCGTGCAGGCTGAATGGGCGGGGTGGCCCAAGCAGCTTCATTCCATACGCAGCGGTGATTATTTTATCGATGTTCACCATTTGGAAGCCAATAAGGGAAGGGCGCTGCAGCAGCTTGCGGAAATCAGAGGCATCGAACGCAGCCGCATTTTGGCGATCGGCAATTATTATAACGATATAACCATGCTGCAATTTGCAGGTATGGGCATTGCGATGGGCAATTCTCCGGAAGAGGTTAAGCGGGCTGCAAATGCGGTCGCTTATTCGAACAGCGAGGACGGCGTCGCCAAGGCGCTGCGGGAATACGCCTGGCGTTAACCGCAAAAAACCGTCTGGGCATACGCTCAGACGGTTTTTAGTATGGTTTCACGTGGTTTTAGACAAGAACGGATCTAGATATGATTACCAGAAGAATGAACAATACCAAAATTACGCCTACTGACGTAAAACCTCCATGTACACCGGACATGCCAATTCCTCCTATTATGAAATTTCCGACCCCCGGGCGATTCGGATCGAGCTTAATCTCCCATCGTTCGGTATATTGCAGTATATGAAAAATGTCCCGTATCGATTGGACGTTTGTCTCGGAGTTACTGAATATTAGGCATTTGCTCCGTTAATTTGAGCAGAAGACCGTGACGACTGCCGTTCCGCCAAATGTTAGGGAAGGGGAAATGTCTTGCATCAAAAAAAAGTGGTTCCGGCAGGATGATTAACATTCTGCTAGAACCACTTTTATTAAGAGTTAACGATTGCGCCCGCCGCGCGGCTTGTTGGAAGAACTTCCGCCACGCGTACTGCTGCGTCCGCTGGAAGGGGCACTGCTGCGCCCGCCTGCTGAAGAGTTGCCGCGTTGGCCTCCGCGGCCGCCTGCTTGGGCTTTGCCGCGGACAGCGCCGCGGTTATTGCTTGCTTTGGCATCATTGCGAGCGGCTTCCCACGGGCTGTCGACCGTCGAAGGAGCACGTCCGGCAGCGTGCTCAGCGCCGCGCGGGCTTCCAAAGCCGCTGCTGCGGTTTGCGCCGCCGCGGCTTTCGGTGCGTTCACCGCCGCGGGCTGCGCCGCCGCGATTTGCAGATCGTTCGCCGCCGCGTGGCGCGCTGCTGCGGGTGCTTGTGCGATCGTCGCCGCGCGCCGCTCCGTCATTATCGAAGCGCTCCCCGCGGCGGGCAGACCAACCGGAAGTGACACCGGCCGTTTCGGCAACCTCACCCCGTACATCAGCTGTTCTTCCAGTGCGTTTGCCGGATGCAGCAGGACGGAAGCTCTCGCGCTGGCCTCTGCGTCCGCCTGGCTTGGCATTGCGATCGGGTTGACTGGAGCGGTCCCGTCCGCGACGGCCGCCTTCTGCAGGCTTGCCGCTTGCGCTGCGTGTTCCGGTCCTGCCGGCTGCTCCCCGGCTTTTCTCAGGACGATCGCCACCGGATTGCGCCCGGACGGAAGTTTCATTGCCTTCGCTGTCAATGGCCCGACGCGTAAGCTTGGCGTTAATGCTCTGCTCGATGAGCAGAAGGTGGTTTTTGTCATAAGGCGTTGCGAGCGTAATCGCGGCACCTTCCTGACCGGCGCGGCCGGTTCTGCCTATGCGATGGATATAAAGCTCGCCGTCCTGCGGAACGTCGTAGTTATACACATGCGTGACGCCTTCCACATCGAGTCCGCGAGCCGCAACGTCAGTTGCGACAAGCACCTGCAAGCGGGCGTCTCTAAATCGCTTCATGACCTGCTCGCGCTTGGCTTGCGTCAAATCGCCGTGCAGCTCATCCGATTCAATGCCGATTTCTTGGAGCTCTTTATTCAATTTTTTGGCGCGAACCTTCGTCCGGCAAAAAATAACCGCTAGATACGGCTGATGGCGCTCCAGCAAATGAACAAGCGTTTGCTGCTTGCTTCGGTCCGTCGTCTCGTAGACGATCTGCGTAATGCTGTCCAGTGTCACGTTCGTGCTCCGAACGCGGATATCCACAGGCGTTTTCATGTAATCCGCTGCCAGCTTACGAATGGCATCAGGCATCGTCGCGGAGAACAGCATGGTTTGGCGCGCTTTCGGCGTTTGCGAAATGATGCTCTCCACATCTGGCAGGAATCCCATGTGAAGCATTTGGTCGGCTTCATCGAGAACAAGCATTTGCAGCTTGCCCAGGCTGACCGTTTCGCGCTTCATATGATCGATCAGGCGGCCCGGCGTAGCAACTACGATATGCGGGGAACGCTGCAGCTTGCGGATTTGAGCATCGACATCTTGACCGCCGTAAGCGGCGAGCACGCTAACGCCCACAGCAGGAACGAGTTTTTTTAGCTCGCTCGTTATTTGTATAGCAAGCTCCCTAGTCGGCGTTAGAATGAGGGCCTGTACTTGTTCTTTTTCTATGTTAATTCGTTGCAAAATAGGCAGCGCAAAAGCAATCGTTTTGCCGGTGCCCGTTTGTGCTTGCGCAATGACGTCCTGTCCATTTAGCAGGAGAGGGATTGCTTGCTTTTGAACCGGAGTCGGTTCGGTAATACCATCATGGTGAAGCAGTTCGCTAAGCTTGGGAATGATACCCAAAGCATTAAATGCGTTAGACATTAATACATTTCCTCTTTTCGTAAACATCGTTTGATGTTAAGTATAACAGCTGTCCTTATATTGTGCATCTTTACTTTGCATATGCTATGCTAGAAGCCAATATTATGAGCAGCAGAGGAATGGTAATGATGAATGGAACAGAGCGCTCGGCAATAAGGCCGGGCCTGCAGGTAGATATCGTATTGAAACAGGACCAACGCACCGGCAAGCTTACACGGGGCGTCGTAAAAGATATTCTCACGAATGCTCCCAAGCATCCCCACGGTATCAAAGTAAGGCTCGCCGATGGCCAGGTAGGCAGAGTCAAAAACATTTTTGCGTAATGATTCTTTGAGCGGTCCTATATGACGAGCTTTGTAATTCTAAGCGTTAAGGAGCGTGTAAGATGGCATTCGGCATAAAAAGAAAAGAGATGGATGACTGGAAGGCAGCAGTTGCGCGCGGAGAAATTGCATTTCTTACGCATTACTGGCTCGACCCCAGGTTTCCGAACATGCGGACCGTGACAAAGGTTGGCTGCTCCGATTTGGAGAAGCTCTCGCGCTGGTGTCTGGATAACGGCCTCAACCCCCGTTATATTCATGCCCGATCCGAGTATCCCCATTTCGATTTGCATGGCCCGAAGCAGGGCGAGATATTGCGGCGGTCGAGCCAGCTGGAGCAGCTTGAACGCTTCGGCTTGCAGTAGGCACACGCGCGGATTATAGATATTGCCGGCTGCTCATAGAGCAGCTTTTTTCTTGTTGTTCGTTCGAAAAATCCTCTCGCCCGAAAACGAAGCATCTATTATGATGAAAGGAAAGCAACAAATACGTTTACTTCCTTAAAGAGAGTGGGAACAAGAATGGCTACTGAAAAAGAGCAGCTTCTGCAAAGGTTCAGGGAATGGATGGCCTTTGCTGCCGATCTGGGGAAATATGATGATCGTTTTTGGAATCAGAGCGTCGCGCCAGGGAAATGGTCGGTACGCGAGGTTGTCGCCCATATTAAGCAGTGGGACGATTGTTTTTACGAAGAGGCGATCGCAAAAGTGGAAGCGGGCCTGCCGCTTACCGTTAAGCACCTGGACTATGATGAGTTTAACGAAATGGCGAAAGACTACGGAAAGAACACCTCGAGGATAGAGTTGGCAGCTCAAGCCATACATAGCCGTGAACGGATCATTCTCGCGATAGGCCGGTTTTCGGATGAGCGGTACGAAGGCGATTATGAGGACGCGGACGGGCATCTGTTCCAGACGCCGCAGTATTTAAAGGATTTTATTTGGCATGACCAGCATCATATCATGCCGATAAACCGGCTTTTGCATTTACGGATAGAAGAAATGAGCTTGAATGGCTGGCCTGCTCTGCAAACGGTCGTATATGACGGGTGGCTGCTGCGTTTTGCGGAGGGATATACCAAGCGGTCCAACTCGGTTAATCCGCTGTACGGACATACCTTAGAGCTGGACGCAAAAATTCGCGAATGCGAGGAACGGTATGCAGGTCAAAACCTTCGTACGGTTTTTAAAATCACGCCGTTCAGCCAACCTGCAGGGCTTGACGAGGAGCTGGCCTTGCGCGGTTATGAACTGGTCGATGAAACGATCGTAAAGACCATACATTTAACCGACGTCCAGACACCTAGTTTTGCGGATGTATGGCTCGAGAACGAGCTCTCAGAAAGCTGGCTGGATGCCCTAACGATTTTTAGCAAATTGACGGACGAGCATCGGACCGCTACCCGTAAAATGCTTTTGCAATCGCCGCTGCAAAAATGCTTCGCGCTCCTTCATGAAAACGGCATACCGGTTGCATGCGGATATGCAGTCATCGAGGATGGTTGGGTGGGGCTTTATGATATAATTACGGATCCAAGCAAACGGAATAGGGGCTTTGGCGAGCAGCTTGTATTGCATTTGCTGCAATGGGGGAAGGAACAAGGGGCGGCGGAGGGGTATTTGCTTGTCGTCAAAAATAATAAACCGGCAAATGCCTTGTATGACAAGATCGGCTACTCCGCACAGTATGAATACTGGTATCGCGTATCGAATATTACAGGCCGTTAAATGAAAGCTTAACAGCATAGAATGAACAGCATGAGAAAGAAGGATTATTTAGTGAAAATGAATAACGTAAAAGGGACATCCGCGGCGTCCGCGCGTCCGGTTGCATTAACAGGCTCGTGGCTGCTTCTGCTTGGCATCCTGCTGATCGCCGCTAATTTACGGGCCTCGATTACGGCCGTAGGGCCGATCGTCTCGGATATTCAAGCTGCTTTCGGGTTATCGAGCGCCATGACTGGATTGCTGACGACGTTGCCGCTGCTCGCTTTCGCGCTCGTTTCACCGTTGGCTCCGCGCTTCGCGCAGCGAATCAGCATGGAAAATACCTTATTTCTTGCCATGGTTATCCTGACGGGCGCGATCGTCATCCGCTCGCTTCCATTCGCATCGGCATTATTTGCAGGAACCGTACTGCTTGGCATGGCGATTGCGGCGGCAAATGTCCTGCTGCCGAGCTTGATCAAACGGGATTTCCCAACCTCTGTCGGCATGATGACGGGTTTATATTCGGTCGTTATGAATTTAGGGGCAGCCCTAGCCTCCGGTTTCAGCATTCCGATCGCGGAGCAGCTTGGCTTCGGTTGGCAAGGGATGCTCGCTTTCTGGTCGTTGATTGCGCTCATTGCGACTGTATCGTGGCTGCCGCAAACGCGTCCGGTCACCCGAATTAGGCAATCGAAAAAAACAGGGGACAGAGTGAAAAGGCCAAACATGCTGGGCACTGCTTTGGTGTGGCAGGTCACTTTGTTTATGGGTCTGCAATCGTTTTGCTTTTATGTCAATATTTCATGGCTGCCTGAAATCTTATTTGATCGAGGCATGAGTCACGCGGATGCAGGCTGGATGCTGTCGATGCTTCAATTCGTAAGCTTGCCCGCGACCTTTATCATTCCTGTGATCGCGGGAAAGCAAGCCAGTCAGCGCGGGCTTGCCGTATTAACGGCAGCGCTTCTGTTGATTGGATATCTAGGGTTGTTAATAGGAAGCTCTGCGCTGATTCCGGTTTGCATGATCTTGCTTGGAATAGCCGGGGGATCGGGCTTTAGCCTGGCCGTTATGTTCTTCGTGCTTCGGACACGCAGTACGGAGCAATCGGCGCAGCTGTCAGGCTTGGCGCAGTCCATTGGCTATTTGCTTGCCGCTGCCGGACCTCTTTTATTCGGTTTTATTCATGACCGAACCCATAATTGGACTGTTTCACTGGCGATGCTGGCGGTCGTCACCGTGATTTTTGGAATAATTGGCTGGGGCGCAGGCGCAAATAAATATTTGCCCTCCGAGATAAGGGAATAAAAGCAAATCAAATGAAGGTTAAGCGCAACAATATTTGGATAGCATTCGTATAGGAGGATGCCCCGACTATTCCGACGCTTTCCCAGCGGATTTCATGTACTTTCAAAGTAGGGGAAACTAAGCTGATTTGAGAGGAATGAAGCCGAATGGGGAGAAAAGGGCTGATTGTGCTCGTAGGAACATTATCGATTATCACAGGCATTTTATACTTGAACGGTTTGGGGTTTAGCTATGCCTTCATGGATACGGAGAGCGGATCCGAGCAAAATGCGGTACAGTTTTGGAGCAAATGGTCTATCGGCCTGGGCTTGGTTTTGCTTGTGACGCTGCTTCTAAGAAATAAAATGAAGTCACAAGTAAATGACGGACAGCTCATATTGGTGCTGGGCTTGTTGTTTTTAATTCAGCTTCCGCCGTTTGCACTCTGGCTGCTCATCGTTATTACGGGATTTGGTAATGCGCTCGTTGGCATTGCCATACACAGCCTGCTGCTCGCGCTTCTCGTAAGAATCGTGACGATGGGCCGCCAGGGCGGAGCATCGCGCATCTAGCGGGGACGGATCTCTTGACACCGAACCGCTTGATCTTTATAATCGAAACTAACCATTTTTATGCATATGGAGCGTTGAAGAGGAACAGTAATTTCGATGGCAAGGCTTAGAGAGCCGGTGTTTAGGGTGGAAGCCGGACCTGCTGCGAAATGAAGCTCGCCTTGGAGCTGTGCGAAAGATCCTGCGATAGGCTTATCGTATGGAGATGAGCACCGTTTGGCCTGCGATAAGGGCGACAAGTGAGCGTTAGGCAAAGCATGCCTGCCGCTAACTAGGGTGGTACCACGGGAGAACAACCTCTCGTCCCTAGCGATTATCGCTAGGGGCGGGAGGTTTTATGTTTTTATGCAGCTGGCGGCATACAGCACATTTACTTAGGAGGATATCATCAAATGAGTCAAGAACAGCAATTTCACGGCTATAATCCGCTTGTTGTCGAACCGAAATGGCAGCAATTCTGGGATAAGAACAAGACATTCCAAACGACGGAGGACGCAGGGAAGCCGAAGTTTTACGCGTTGGATATGTTTCCTTACCCGTCAGGCGCAGGTTTGCATGTCGGCCATCCGGAGGGCTATACGGCTACGGATATCGTGTCCCGCTACAAGAGAATGAAGGGCTACAACGTGCTTCATCCGATGGGTTGGGATGCATTCGGCTTGCCGGCAGAGCAGCATGCGCTTGATACCGGCCAGCATCCGCGCGACATCACATTCAAAAATATCGATAATTTCCGCAGACAAATCAAATCGCTCGGGTTCTCCTACGATTGGGACCGCGAGATTAGCACGACGGATCCGGAATACTACAAATGGACGCAATGGATTTTCATTCAATTGTATAACCGCGGTCTAGCTTATGTGGCCGAGGTATCCGTTAACTGGTGCGAGGCGCTCGGAACGGTGCTTGCAAACGAAGAGGTCATTAACGGCCTCAGCGAGCGCGGCAACCACCCGGTTGTCCGAAAGCCGATGCGCCAATGGATTTTGAAAATTACCGAATATGCCGATCGTCTATTGGATGATTTGGAAGAGCTGGACTGGTCAGAGAGCATTAAGGATATGCAGCGGAACTGGATCGGCAAATCGAAGGGTGCGGAGGTTACGTTCGAGATTGACGGACATGACTCTTCATTGGTGGTGTTCACCACTCGTCCGGATACTTTGTTCGGCGCGACCTACTGCGTGTTGGCCCCGGAGCATGAGCTGGTAGCGAAGATCGTTTCCGAGGGGCAAAAGGCGGCGGTTGAAGCTTATCAAGAGGCTGCTGCGCGCAAAAGCGACCTGGAGCGGACCGATTTGGCGAAGGACAAATCAGGCGTATTCACCGGCGCTTATGCCATTAATCCGGTAAACGGCGTAAAAACGCCTATCTGGATTGCGGATTACGTATTAGCCGGTTACGGCACAGGCGCGATTATGGCGGTGCCGGGCCACGATGCGCGTGACTGGGAGTTCGCAAAGCAATTTGATCTGCCGATCGTAGAAGTCGTGCAAGGCGGCGACATCGCGAAGGAAGCTTACGCCGGAGACGGCAAACATATCAATTCCGATTTCCTGGACGGTTTGACGAATGAGGAAGCAATCGCCAAAATGATCGAGCATTTGGATGCGTCCGGCAAAGGCAAAGGCAAAATTACGTATCGCCTGCGCGATTGGCTGTTCAGCCGTCAACGCTATTGGGGCGAGCCGATTCCGATTATCCACTTGGAAGACGGCACGATGAAGACCGTTCCGGAGGACCAGCTGCCGCTCTTGCTGCCTGATGTCGATGCGATTAAACCATCAGGCACGGGTGAATCCCCGCTTGCAGTGGTTACGGATTGGGTAAACACGATTGACCCCGAGACCGGCATGAAGGCTCGCCGCGAGACGAATACGATGCCGCAATGGGCTGGAAGCTGCTGGTACTATTTGCGTTTTATCGATCCAAAGAACAATGAACAGCTATGTTCGCCGGAGAAACAGAAGGAATGGCTTCCTGTTGACTTGTACATCGGCGGAGCCGAGCATGCCGTGCTGCATCTTCTCTATGCCCGTTTCTGGCATAAGGTGCTCTATGATATCGGCGTGGTTGATACGAAAGAGCCGTTCCATAAGCTGGTTAACCAAGGGATGATTCTTGGCAACAACAACGAGAAAATGTCCAAGTCGCGCGGTAATGTCATAAATCCGGACGATATCGTAAATGAGTTCGGGGCAGACACTTTGCGTATGTACGAAATGTTTATGGGTCCGCTTGAAGCGACGAAGCCATGGAACACGAACGGAGTCGAAGGAACCTATCGTTTCCTCAGCCGCGTATGGCGTTTGTTCGTCAACGAGGACGGCAGCCTCAACGCCAAAATCGGAGACGGCGACACAAGCGATGCTTTCAAGCGTACGTGGCATCGTTCCATTAAGAAAATTACGGAGGATTATGAGGCTTTGCGCTTCAATACCGTAATCAGCCAGCTGATGATTTTTGTCAACGAAGCGTACAAAACAGAAGTGCTGCCGAAAGCGGCCATGGAGCAATTCGTTCAATTGCTTTCGCCAATTGCCCCGCATATTGCGGAAGAGCTCTGGGAAAAGCTTGGGCGCACGGATTCGCTTACGTACGCTGCGTTCCCGACCTTCGATGAGGCTTGGACCGTCGATCAAGAGGTAGAGATCGTCGTTCAAGTGAATGGAAAAATCGCGGACCGCGTTTCCATCGCGGCAGACATGGACGTTGCCGAAATGGAAAGCTTGGCGAAGGAACTTGAAAAAGTACAAGAGCTGATTGCCGGTAAAACGATCCGCAAGGTGATTGCGGTTAAAGGCAAGCTAGTGAACATCGTTGCAAATTAAAGCAAATTGAAGAGGTGAACGGGATTTAGCTGAAGAACAGCTATTGACCGTTCACCTCTTCGCCTATAAAGGCGCTCGAAACCTTGGCTAAATCTTCTTTGAACTTATCATGGGTTGTGCGGATCAACTGGTTAAATACACCATCGGTCTCCCGGCGGAGCATGTTAAGCGCTTTGGCCGTAATTCCACCGGGGACGGCAACTCTTTCCTGAACCTCCGCAGGCGTCATGCCGCCTTCGGTCAACAGCAAACCCGTGCCCAAGAGCATGGCGCTTGCTACGCGCAGCGCTTCTTCGCGTCCGATGCCTGTTTCCTCGACGGCTGCGTCAACAAATTGTTCTAGCAGGAAGGAAATGAACGCAGGGCCGCAGCTCGATAAATCGGAGACGATTCTTGTGAAGCTTTCATCTATTCGAAGCGGCTGGCTGATATGGGATAACAAATCCTCCAGCAGCGTTTTGTCGTCTTCATCAACCGATTGGCCATAGATGCACAGCGATGCTCCGCTCCAAACATGATTCGTAATGCTTGGAATCACTTTCGCGATTTTGCAATCCAGTTCGCCTTCCAGGTGGGAGATGAGCACGGGACTTGTAATGGAGACGACGATTTGATCCGGTCTTATGACGGGTTTTATATCATCCACCGCTTTTTTGAATTCCAAAGGCTTGACGCACAAAAAAACAATATCGCAGCCGCAGGCAGCCGCAGCATTCGTAAACTCGGCTTTCATGCCGGAATACCGGATGGCCAAAGCTTGCGCTTTTGCAAAGGTGCGGTTGCTTACGGCAATTTGTGTTGGCGATAATGCACCTGATGCTATCAGTGCTTCAATAAGCAGGCTTCCCATCGTGCCCGTCCCGATAAATCCGACATTCATGCTGAACCCTCCTATAGGTTTGGCGCGTGCATGACCAGCTAAGAGCGATTGAAACTAGGCCAAGCGCAGCAAATCCCGAGTCAAAATCAATCATTTAAATCTTTTCGGTTGCTCTCTTACCTTATTCATAAAGACTTGTTTTATATGTCACCGGTTTCCAAATAAATTGTCGATTGCATGGGGAGGGTCAAAAGAAATGAAATCAGCTGAAAACCGCATATCTAACAAACAGCTCTTAGCTGCTTCTCTCTTTATCGTTACGGCGGTTGTTCTGCTTGCTGCGGCTTTTATGGAGCCAAAGCGAAGCGATACCGGAAACTGGGCACCTTTAAACGTGGCTGTAGAAGAAGCGATATCAGCACTGGACGCGACAGGCGAAGGGACCGGCGAGCGCCAAGCGAATATAGTGAAATCAACGTCTGGCGCAAACGATAAATCTGACAGGGTTGGCATTTCCGAAGCGCCAACCCAAAAACCAGCGCAGCCGGCTAAAGAGGCCGTATTAGACGCGGGTACGGCAGGCACTGAAGCGATCCCCTCAGACGCTGCGATAGACCCCGCAGCAGAATCGGAAGCGGATGAAACAGGCAAGATCGACATCAATCGCGCGACGGCGGCGGAGCTTGACGCTTTGAAGGGAATAGGCCCTGCAAAAGCGCAGGCTATTATTGAAGATAGAGATAAAAATGGTAAATATGCTTCGGTAGACGATCTGCTGCGGGTCAAGGGAATTGGCGAAAAATTGCTGCAAGCCATGCAAGATGGCATTGTAGCCCGTCCATAATTGTGAGAGAATGGAAGGAAGCTGGCGAATAATCCAGCGCTTGCCATTATTTTATCAAACATTCATAAAGTAGAAGGAGTCGAGAAAATGTCAGAACAACGCAAGCTTTCTCTTGATACGCTATCCGTCCACGGAGGTCAGCAAATTGATCCAACCACGTTGTCGCGCGCGGTGCCTATATACCAAACGACATCTTACGGATTCAGAGATACGGATCATGCCGCAAATTTATTCGCGCTGCAGGAATTCGGCAATATCTACTCTAGAATCATGAACCCGACCTCGGATGTTTTTGAGAAACGCGTGGCGGAGCTGGAGGGCGCTCCGGCAGCCCTTGCGGTTGCTTCTGGCCAATCGGCTATTACATACGCGATACTGAATATTGCCGGTGCGGGCGATGAAATCGTATCCGCGACCAGCTTGTACGGAGGCACCTACAATTTATTTTCGATTTCGCTTGCGAAGCTGGGCATTACGGTTAGATTCGTAGATCCGTCCAATCCGGAAAATTTCCGCACCGCGATTAATGAGCGCACGAAAGCCGTTTACGCGGAAACCATCGGGAATCCGAAGGGCGACGTGATCGATATTGAAGCCGTCGCCGCAATCGCGCACGAGAACGGAATTCCGTTTATCGTGGATAATACGTTCCCAAGCCCTTACCTCTGCAGACCTATCGAGCATGGCGCGGATATCGTTGTCCATTCGGCAACCAAGTTTATCGGCGGACACGGCACATCAATCGGCGGTATCATTGTAGACGGCGGGAATTTTGACTGGAAAGCAAGCGGGAAGTTCCCGGGCTTGACGGAACCGGATCCAAGCTACAACGGCGTTGTATATACGGATGCGGTTGGACCGATCGCCTACATTATCAAAGCCCGCGTGCAATTGCTTCGCGACATGGGGGCCGCAATCTCGCCTTTCAACTCCTTCTTGTTACTCCAGGGCCTCGAAACGCTTCATCTGCGGATGGAACGCCACAGCTCCAATGCGCAGAAGGTAGCTGAGTTTTTGGAAGCCCATGAAGCGGTCGAATGGGTGAATTACCCAGGGCTTGCAAGCCACCCTTCTTATGACCTTGCCCAAAAATATTTGCCGAAGGGCAAGGGGGCCATTATGACTTTCGGAATTAAAGGCGGCATTGAAGCCGGCAAAAAAGTGATCAACTCGGTTGAATTGTTCTCTCATCTTGCAAATGTCGGCGATTCGAAGTCGCTTATCATCCATCCGGCAAGCACAACGCATCTGCAGTTGTCGGAGGAGCAGCAAGCGAGTGCGGGCGTTTCTCCGGGAATGATTCGCCTATCCATCGGTACAGAGGGAATTGAAGATATATTGGCGGATCTCACCCAAGCCTTAGCGGCCAGCCAACAGGGCTAATCAAATCGATTGATGCAGCCAGAGCATCAGAACAGCATGAGAAAGGAAGTTAGTTCATGAATAACCAAACGCAAGATGCCGTCCGCAAAGACTGGGACACTTATTTTATGGATATCGCCTATATGGTTTCGACGCGCTCGCGTTGTCCGCGCAGGCATGTAGGAGCCGTTCTCGTCCAAGGGAAAAAGCTGCTCGGAACCGCTTATAACGGAGCGCCGATGGGCGTGCAGGATTGTCTTGAGGCAGGCTGCATGATTGCGGAGGAGGTCGAGATGAAGCTGGTCGACGGCAAGGAGCAGCCTTTTAAGAAGCAGCGCTGCATCCGTACGATCCACGCGGAGCAAAACCTGCTGCTGTTCACGGACCGTGCCGACCGCGAGGGCTCTACCGTTTACGTAACCGATCAGCCCTGCTGGACTTGCGCGAACATGCTGGCGAACAGCGGCGTGATCGAAATCGTTTATCATCGCAGCTATCCGAAGGACAGCGAAAAGGTGATTCATCTGATGAAACAGAAAGGCATCGTCTTCCGTTGTTTGGAGCAATTCGACCCGCCGGCCCAGGCGCATATGGTAGTAACGTCTTAGCAGTAGCAGTAACAATTTCATACACAATGGAGGAGGAACCTTCGAATGCATCTTTGGATGCGTCGGAGGTTCTTTTTTTGTATTGCAGACAGAAAAGTGAAAGAAGGGAAGCTGGGGATGAATCGACGTCCTTTGATTTGGTTTGCGATTTGCTTTGTAGGGGGGAGCGCCGCGGCTGCGGGTTTCAGCAGCCGCGGCGTTTTGCTTGCGGCGGGCGCGGCTGCGCTGCTCGCGACGGCAGCCGTGCTGTGCCGGCTGGCGAGTTGGCAGCTCGCGGCAGCCTGCGCGCTTGCAGTAAGCCTTGCCGCGGGGCAGCGGTTGTGGGCGGATGCCCGCAACGTGACCGAGCTGCCGGCGCTGCTCGCCGCCGCCGAGGCGGATGGTCCGCGAGCGGCGTATGCGGCGGAAGCGGTCGGCACGGTCATGTCGGCGGTGGAGATCGACGGCGACCGTGTGATGTTTCGCGTGGCGGCGGACTCCATCCGCGTGGAGGGCGAAGCCGCCGCGCGAGAGGTGCGCGAGCGGCTGGTTGTGCATGTCCGGCTCGCTGTGCAGCCGGAGCAGGCTATCGCCGCGGCGTGGCAGCGCGGCGACCGCGTGCGCTTGGCCGGCGAGCTGACGCGGCCGGCCGGCGCATCCAATAGCGGCGGATTCGATTACCGCCGCTACCTCAGCAGCCAGAGGATCCACTGGCTGCTCAAGGTGCAGGGCACCGCCGCCGTCGAAGCGGCGGCGGGCCCCCCGTGGACCGCGGCCGCGCTGCTCGGCCGCGTTGACAACGCGCGCGCCTTCCTTGGCGCGCGGATGGATAAGCTGTACCCGTCTGCGCAGTCCGGGTACATGAAGGGGCTCGTCCTCGGAATTCGCGAGGACCTCGACCCCGAACAGTTCCAGCAATTTTCGCGGCTGGGACTTACGCATATATTGGCCATATCCGGTCTCCATGTCGCGGTATTTCTATACGCGCTTGGGGGCTTGCTTCGCTTTGCGAGGATGAGCCGCGAGCGTATTCTGCTGCTGCTGATGGTTTCTGTTCCGCTGTACGTGCTCTTGGCAGGGGCCTCGCCCTCCGTCATCCGCGCGGGTTTAATGGCGGTTTTGGGCTTGCTTGCCGCTCGCCTTGGGAAGCTGAAGGACGGCATGCATCTTCTTGCCGCAGCTGCCGTGCTTATGCTAGTTTACGATCCTTTCTTTATAGAAAATGTAAGCTTCCAGCTCTCGTTTATCGTGACGATTGGTTTGGTTCTAGGCGTTCAGCCCGTACGGAAAGCGATGCCGAAGTGGAGAAAGGGCGGCTCGCTGCTGGATTTGTTCGCGGTTACGCTTGTTGCCCAGCTTGTGTCTTTTCCAGTCACGATCTATTATTTCAATCAGTTTCATATGTTATCTATGCTTGCGAATTTCGTGCTCGTTCCCTTCATTAGTTTTGTCGTGATGCCGCTTGGGGCCGTTGCTCTTTTGCTTGCCATACCGTGGGAGGCTGGCGGAAAGCTGCTTGCCTTTGCCTCGCACTATGCAAATGACTGGACCTTTGCGCTTGTCGATCACCTGTCCCGGGTGGATTCGCTGCGAACAATATGGGCTACGCCCCCGATCTGGTGGGTTGCTGCTTGGCTTACTATTCTTGGAGCGTTATTTCGGTTGGTTAATCTCTGGACGGACCGCCGAACAGCGCGGCATCTAGAAGCAGCTTTAGATTTGGAGCAGACGCAGCCGCTTGGAATCATAACAACCTACGGATTCGCCCAAGCAGGCAATAAAAAGCTAAGCACTTGCATCTTTGCGCTTCTGATCCTCCAGTCGGCGATGCTCTTGTCCGCCTATAAGCCTGATTTATTCAATAAACAAGCATCCGTAAGCTTTATTGACGTCGGGCAAGGCGATGCCATTCATATCCGGACGCCTGGAGGCAAGCATATCTTGATCGACGGGGGAGGCACGCTCACCTACCGGAAGCCTGGCGAGGAGTGGAGGGAGCGCAGCGATCCGTTCGAGATCGGGCAGAAGGTGCTTGTCCCGCTTCTCATGAAACGAGGCGTGCAGGAAATCGATATTCTCGTCATTTCGCATTTGGACAGTGATCATGTCCGCGGCTTAAAAGCGGTGCTGGATACGATACCCGTTCGCAGCATATGGTGGAATGGCACGGTGAAGGAATCCGATGACGCGCGGCAACTTTTGAAGCAGGCAGTCGCATTGCGTATACCTATGTACAGCGTCAGGGCAGGCATGATGCACCAGCCGGACAAAAATACCGAGATCAACATCATATGGCCTTTGGCTGACGGCGCCTCACCGGAAAAGGTAGCCGCGCTAGAGGAACAAAATGAAAAGAGCGTAGTCATGACCGTGCGGCTCTATCAATCGACCTTTCTGTTCTCGGGAGACATTAATTCAGAAACGGAAAAAGCGATCATTCGCAATGAGCAAAATAAGAGCCCATTGTTTACCTCCGAGCGGAAACCCGTATCGATCATGAAAATCGCGCATCACGGCAGCCGGTTTTCAACCAGCGAGGCTTGGTTGGCTTACTGGAAGCCAAGCGGGGCCGTAGCTTCCGTCGGCGCAACGAACAGCTACGGGCATCCGAATCCTGATGTTTTGTCAAGGTTAGCCAAACAGGGTATAGAGATTTGGCGGACAGACGTCGACGGCGAGGTTCGTTTTACGGTGACGGATCAAGCTTTGCTCTCCTATATAAAAGAATAATAAGAATTGGAAGAATTCGAGAGCTTGCGTATACAACTGCTGCAGGTATACATTTAGGGATATTACAGAACAACGTCCGCTGGCCGTCCTTTATTATTGCTAGATTGACGGCGCAGCGCATTCCACCGTATTCATTCGCTTTCTATATACGGGGTACCGGAAATTTGGTATCCTTTAATGTGGAGTTCATTTCGGAACTCCCGATTAGCGAGAATTGAGATTTTTTGTTATTTTATTCCAGAAAAATAATAGATAGCTTGTTCCGCTAGAGGACAAATGATCAATTGGCAATTGTTACTAAAAAAAATAAAGTAATATTTCTTATTCAACTGCAACTTTTACCGCAACCAGTTCGTCAGAATGGTTGCAAGAGAGGGGGATCCTTCGTGGTGGAGCCAGAGCTCATAAGAGCCGCTCAGTCGGGAGATCGCGACGCTTTAATTACTCTATTGCGAGAGATTGAAACGCATGTTTATCGGACAGCCTATTATATATTGAATAACGAACAGGATGCTTTGGATGCAGCGCAAGAAGCACTCATTCGAATCTACACCAAGATAGGCTCGTACGAAGAAAAAGCGCAATTCAAAACATGGATTCAGCGTATTGTAACCAATATTTGCATTGATAAGTTTCGGAGAAATAAACCGACCGTCTCGATAGATGAGCACGACATGGTTTTCCACGAAAAACAGAACGTGGAGGACGAGGTAATGTCTGCTTATGCCGTGAAAGACATTCAAGCCGCGATCGACAAGCTTCCTGAGCATCATCGCGCGGTAGTCGTCCTTCGTTATTTGCAGGATTTCTCTTACAATGAAATTGCAGATTCGCTTGATTTGCCGCTCAATACGGTAAAATCTTATTTATTCAGAGCTAGGCAACAGCTGCAGACGTTACTCCATGATTATCAGAAAGGTGGTGTCCGGGGATGAATTGTCAAGAGGTGATGGAATTAATGCAAAGACAGCTAGATGACGATCTCGATAATAACGAGATTGAAGTCTTGATGAGCCATACTAGACAGTGTCCGGACTGTGCAGCCATGTTTGAGCGGTTACAGCTATTATCCGCCGAACTTACCAGTTTGCCAAAAGTAATGCCGAGCTATAGCTTGGTGGACGCCATTATGCCTCAGCTAGAGCGGATCGAACTGTTTAACCAGCAGGATTCGGTGCAGCGTGCCGGGCTGCAGGAAACGGTGGAAACAGCGGAAGCAGCTCCGCGCCGCGTGAAGCGTGAGCGCCGCTGGCCTTCCCTGCGCATCATGAGCGGCGTGATCGCAGCCGGAATTGTGGCAGGCTTGTTTTTAGTAACGTATAAGCCTGGAGCAATGCCAGACTTTGCTGCAAATAAATTTGCTGCGGATACATCGAATAATGCAGCAGCTGATTCAGCGAGCGAAGTGCCGGAAAGCGCATCGCTCCGCGGCCTCACCAAAGATGACGAGGCCGGATCATCGGAGGTTCGTACAGAAACAATGGCTACGCAAGATAATGACGGGGAAACAACAACCAAAGAACCGGCTGAAACGATGAAAAACTCGATTTCCTCAACAAATGATCCTGACACAAGCGCAGGCGGCGGCAGCTCGGGCAGCGGCAGTGTAGATGAGAGTGAGAGTGCTGATATACAAAACAAAGACCTTGCTGCTGACGGCGGAACAAATTCGTCGCAGGGCTTTGCAGGCGATTCAGTCGACGAGAAATATGGAATTGCCTCTGAATCCGCCGTTATTTCTCCAGATGGTAAATATGGCGCTGCAGCAGATGATTTTAAGGTTAAGGTGGCTGCGCAAACCGACCAGTCCCTTGTCTTCGAATCGCCCCGTAAAAATGGAGAGCTGCTTAATTTGGTCTGGTCCGAGGATAGCTTGAAGCTGACCTACGAAGTGCATGTCGAGAATGGGGCAATCGAGAAGTATGAGATTGATCTTTCAACGCTGACCGAGCAGAAGGCGGCGCATTAAAGCAAAGTTTAACAAATTGCCATTATTTTATGAGGAATTCGCACACTTTCATCCGCTATTGCGTATAGTATTAGCATAGAGAGTGTCTGCGATGAAGCCATAACGTCGTATGACCATCCGCAGGGCGGTACCATGGACCTGCCTGCGAATGTTTATATAGATGTTCGGCAAAGGGATGAAGCCTATAAACGGCTCATCCCTTTGTTGCCGTTTAAATGTACATACTCGCAATGAGGTGAAGGCATGGATGCAAAGGAAGCATTAAAGGAAATCAAAGGCGGGCGCTTCCGTCCGATTTATGTGTTATATGGCAAGGATCGCTACCGCGTGCAGCATTTTATAACGATGCTGACCGAAGCGATGTTTTCGCCTGAGGAACGCGAGCTTGGGATCGTGAAATTCGATACGGCAGAAACGTCGATAGAAGAGGCGGTCCTCGAAGCGGAGACATCGCCATTCTTTGTACAGCGCAAGCTGATCTTGATTCGTGACGCAACCGTTATGTGCGCCGGCGGCAAGGAAGGCGGCAAGCTTGAGCATCGGCCCGAGAAGCTGATTCAATATATGGAGTATCCTTCGGAGACTTCGATCATTGTCATTTCCGTTAATGCAGAGAAACTGGACGAGCGGCGGAAGCTTGTTAAGACGCTGAAGGACCGCAATGCATTGGTCCCTTTTCCCGAGCTGGATGCGGCTCAGCTGAAGCAGTGGATGATTAAGCGGGCAGCGGACCAGAAAAGAACGATGTCGCCTGATGCGGCCGATCTGCTGCTCTCTCGCGCGGGAGCAAATATGCAGCAGCTGTCGCAAGAAGTGGACAAGCTGTGCTTGCACGCAGGCTCAGGCGGCACAATCGATGTGGAGACGGCTGCGCTGATGACAGCGGCAACCGTGGAGGAGGATGTCTTTGCGCTGGTGGATGCGATAGCTGAGCTTCGTATCGACAAGGCTATCCGGCTGTACAGAGAGCTGCTGGTTCGCCGCGAGGAGCCGATAAAAATTGCGGCGCTGATCGCCAGGCAGCTTAGAATCATGCTGCAGATCAAAGAGCTGGAGCAGCATCACTATTCCCCTCAGCAAATGGCCGGTCAATTAGGCTTGCATCCGTATGCAGTCAAGCTGGCTGCGGAGAAGAGCCGCAAGTTTCAAGTGCCTAGGCTCGGCAGGCTGCTGGCATCGCTGGCTGATCTCGATTATCAAATGAAAACCGGAGCCATTGAAAAAACGCTCGGATTAGAGCTTTATTTATTATCACTCGGCATGGAAAAGGGCGCTTAGCGCTTATTTCCATGCTTTATTTATATTTTGGCATAAAAAAAAGCCTCACCGCCCCGTAAAGGTTGATGAAGCTTTCTTTTGCGCTAAACAGGCTAACTCGTCCGAAGGATGCTTTAGCCGTTTAAGCGGTTATCCTGCTTAGGCTTGAGCCGAAAGGGCATTAAGTCTTTTAGCAAGACGAGATTTTTTGCGGGAAGCCGCATTTTTATGAATCAGGCCTTTAGTTGCTGCTTTGTCCAATTTTTTCGTTGCAGCGATAAGAGCTGCTTTAGCAGCATCTACATCAGTGCCAGCGATAGCTTGGTCAGCAGATTTAACGGCCGAACGAAGTGCGGATTTTTGGGATGCATTCAAAGCACGACGCTTTTCACTTGTTTTAACGCGTTTAATCGCGGATTTAATATTTGGCATGGAATTCACCTCCTAAACTGTTTACAGCGGTTTATAGACATAATAAACCTAGACAACACAACTTAAAATATATTATCATGCCAATGCCCAAAAAGCAATAGCAGTACTCGCGGCATCGAAACAAGCTTGCGGAAGTCCAAAGGTGCTTTCAAGAGTATGAAAATAAACCATCTGCAAACAATAACCTCAGCACATGCGCTTGAAGGGAGAATGAGCAGTGGAGAAAGAGCTTGATTTGCAGAAATACAATGTTAGGACGGATTTGGCCCTTGAGGCGAAAGAAATGGCGGAAGCGCCGCGAGGCGGTCCGATACCCGGCATACAATCTGAAACAACCGAGGATGACGGCATCACGATCACGCAGCTGCACGTACAAAACGAGCAAGGATCTGCGGCAATCGGCAAAATGCAAGGTCATTATGTAACGATAGAAGTGCCGGGCCTGCGTAACGGAGATACCGGCTTGCAGGATCGCGTAGCAACGCAGTTCGCGAAGCATTTTGAAGCTTTCCTTGAAAGGCTGTCCATCAATAAAAACGCGAGGGTCCTAATCGTTGGCTTGGGCAACTGGAATGTTACGCCGGATGCGCTGGGGCCGATCGTCGTCGAGAATGTTATGGTTACCCGTCATTATTTCGAGCTCATGCCCGATCAAGTAGCGCCCGGCTATCGCCCTGTAAGCGCGGTGGCGCCCGGCGTGCTTGGCATTACAGGTATTGAGTCCAGCGAGATCGTGCACGGCATCGTGGAGAAAACAAAGCCGGATCTTGTCATTGCCGTCGATGCTCTTGCATCCAAGGCCGTTGAACGGGTGAATACGACGATTCAAATTGCGGATACGGGAATTCATCCGGGATCGGGGATCGGCAATAAACGAAAAGGGCTGACGAAGGAAATTTTAGGCGTTCCGGTCATTGCGATTGGCGTACCGACGGTTGTGTATGCTTCGACTATCGTGAATAACACGCTTGAAATGATGAGCACCCATTTTAACAAACAAAACGCCAATACCGACCATATTTTAGGCTTGGTTAACCAGATGGAGGAAAACGAACGGCTGCAGCTGGTAAAAGAAGTGCTTAGCCCGCTTGGTCATGACCTTTTGGTTACGCCTAAGGAGATCGATGAATTTATCGAGGATATAGCCAATATCATCGCAAGCGGTCTTAATGCTTCCCTTCACGAGGCCGTAGATACGAACAATGTTGCTGCTTATACCCATTAAAAAAATGCATCGCTGGACTGTCTGCAAGCTGACAAAGCTTGCGGACAGTCCTTTTTATTTTGAGCGGCCATGAACGGTGAATCTATCTTCAGATCATTATGGTCCCTAGCAAAACCCTTTTTCAACTAGGATGACCGAATCTATTACTTCCGATTCATTCATCCGGGCGTGGTTCTATGAACTCTGTCACTCTCATAGATTAATAGTAATTGAGGCCACTGTTACAAAGAAGCGGGAGGTATGACAGCTTATGAAACGAAAGATCATGCTGCTTGATTTTGGAAGAGAAAGTAAACGAATGAGACATTTGCTGGTGACGGGACGTACGTTCGCGTTGCTCTCTTTTTGCTCCATGGTATTTTTTGTCATGTTGGGAATTGCGGGTATGGCGCATCAGCAAACCACAGCATCACCGGTTAATTCGATGAAAGGATTCGCTGCCGCAGTATCCAGCGGGTTTTTTGGGGATATGCTAGAGATGGAAATGCCTGCTTTCCAAAGCAGCCGCGAAACCGAGTCCTTTACGACGAAGCAGATTAGTTCACTGCTGATGAGGGCTTTGACGGATATAAATCCTAACGATCCGATGAGCTTGCTTGCGGGCGAATTGCCCGGCTTGAGCGCGAATGACGCTTTTCTCATTCGGAAAGGCATCGGGACAGATACCGCGGTAGGGCCGGAGGATAATGCTCCGATTACCTATGATCCGATTGGAGGGCTGGATGAGGGGGATGGAACCGAGGTTTCAAACGACGGATCGAATCCGGACAAGGACCCCGATCAAACGCCTGTTCCATCGGATAAGCCGGCTGAAACGGATGACAGCGGCAACGACCCGGGAGATAAAGGGGAAGAGGAAAAACCGACGACGGGCGGTTCGAAGGTGGTATTCGTATACCACTCCCATAATCGCGAATCCTGGTATCCCGAGCTGACAGATAAATCGAAGGACCCTAATTCCAGCACCAAAAACATAACGTTAGTCGGCAAGCGACTGGCGGAGAAGCTGGAGGAAAACGGTGTAGGCGCGCAGCATTCCGATACGGATTACCCTACGGCCATAAAAAACTACAGATGGGAATTATCCTATAAATATTCGATGAAAACGATTAAGGAAGCGATTGCGAGCAGCAAGGATTTGAAGTTTTTCTTCGATTTGCACCGCGATTCGCAAAAAAGAAAATATACGACGATCGATATAAATGGGAAAAGCTATGCGCAGGTCTATTTTATCATCGGACATAAAAACCCGAATTGGGAGAAAAACGAAGCATTCGCAACCAAAATCCATGAAGCCTTGGATCAGAAATATCCGGGCATATCACGCGGAATTTGGGGGAAAACTGCCGCTTCCGGCAACGCGGAATATAATCAGTCGCTTGCCGAAGACAACGTGTTGATCGAGGTAGGCGGCGTAGACAATACGCTCGCTGAATCTTACCGGACAGCGGATGCGCTCGCGGAAGTTATTTCGGACATTTACTGGGAGGAAGAAAAGGCGTCGGCAAGCAAGGGGAAAGCCAGCTAACCGTAATTATCATAATAAGAAAGGAACGATGAGCAGATGAAACGTAATGCGCTGAAATGGACGGTGCTCGGCGGTGCTTTGGCGATCATCGTCATGTATGGCATCGATATGTCCTCGCATGGCATTGAAAGGATCTACGGACCGGTTGAAGGTGCCGACGAATATACGGAAAACATACAACCTGAAGTAACCGTGAAACCGAATCCGGAAGAGACATTCGAGACGGAACAGCAGAAAAAAATAGCCGAGCTTGAAAAAGAGCTCGAAGAACTAAAGAAGATGGCCTCGCGGGGAGATTCCGAAAATTCGTCTGAGACTGCCGAAAATACATCGGATGTGAATGAGCGCCTGCCGGGCGTACCGCTTCAGGATGATCAGCCTGCAGTGAACCGCTTAGCGGATTCGACATCCGGATTGCTCCAAAATATGTCAAGCGAAGGCATCCGGATGGTCGTTTCGATCTTTGACGGCTTAACCAAGTGATAATGAACATTGCTGGTATTCCCCTTAACTGATATAATAGGAGGAATGATTAGCATTATTGGAAATTGTGGGGGTTAGGCATGACTGACGTACGTGACCGACAAAAGAGAATTAGGAATTTTTCCATTATCGCGCATATAGACCACGGAAAATCGACGCTTGCCGACCGGATCTTAGAATTTACCGGTGCGCTAACTTCACGCGAGATGCAAGAGCAAGTGCTTGACCAGATGGATCTGGAGCGGGAGCGCGGGATTACCATCAAGCTGCAAGCCGTTCGTCTTGCTTATATTGCGGATGACGGCATTGAGTATATACTCAACCTGATCGATACGCCAGGACACGTCGATTTTACATACGAGGTTTCCCGAAGTTTGGCGGCTTGCGAAGGCGCGCTGCTCGTTGTTGACGCGGCGCAAGGTATCGAGGCTCAAACGCTGGCGAATGTTTATTTGGCTCTAGATAACAACCTGGAGATCGTTCCGGTGATCAACAAGATCGATTTGCCGAGCGCTGAGCCTGAACGGGTAAAACAGGAAATCGAGGATGTCATCGGTCTTGACGCAAGCGATGCGGTGCTTGCCTCCGCAAAAGCCGGTATCGGCATCAAAGAAATTTTGGAGCAGGTAGTCGCTAAGATGCCTTCGCCGACCGGTGATCCGGACCAGCCGCTTAAAGCGCTTATTTTCGATTCCCACTATGATCCTTACAAGGGCGTTATCGTCTATGTTCGGGTTATGGACGGAAGCATCAGAGCCGGCTCGAAAATTCGTTTCATGGCAACAGGAGCCGAGTTCGAGGTAATCGAGGTAGGAGCCTTCATGCCGCGCATGTCGATCGTGAAGGAGCTTGCGGTCGGCGATGTAGGTTTTGTCGTTGCGGGCATCAAAAATGTTAAGGATACGCGTGTCGGCGATACCGTAACCGAAGCGAAGCGTCCTGCGCCGGAGCGCTTGCCGGGCTACCGTCAGATCAACCCGATGGTATTCTGCGGACTGTACCCGATTGAAACACAGGATTATAACGATTTGCGGGATGCGCTCGAGAAGCTGGAGCTTAACGATGCCTCGCTCAGATATGAACCGGAATCTTCGACGGCGCTCGGCTTTGGCTACCGCTGCGGTTTCCTGGGCCTGCTCCACATGGAAATTATTCAAGAACGAATCGAACGGGAGTTCAATATTCCGCTCATTACGACCGCGCCAAGCGTTATTTACAAAATTACGCTGACGAACGGCGAAACGATGGAGATTGATAATCCATCGAATTATCCGGAAGCCGGAAAGCTCGATTACGTAGAGGAGCCGTTTGTGAAAGCAGCCATTATCGTGCCGAACGATTATGTTGGAGCGATTATGGAGCTTTGCCAGAATAAACGCGGCGAATTCGTCAACATGGAATATTTGGATACGAACCGCGTTACGCTTACTTACAACGTTCCGCTTTCCGAAATCGTATATGATTTCTTCGACCAGTTGAAATCAAGCACGAAGGGTTATGCATCATTCGACTACGAGATCAGCGGTTATCGCAGATCCAACCTGGTGAAAATGGATATCATGCTGAATAATGAACAGGTCGATGCATTGTCCGTTATCGTCCACCGTGATCGTGCATACCAACGAGGCAAAGTAATTTGCGAAAAGCTGAAAGAGCTGATCCCGCGCCAAATGTTCGAGGTGCCTATCCAGGCATCAATCGGAAATAAAGTCATTTCTCGTGAAACGGTAAAAGCCATGCGTAAAAACGTTCTTGCCAAATGCTACGGCGGCGACATCAGCCGGAAGCGGAAGCTGCTTGAGAAGCAGAAGGAAGGCAAGAAACGTATGAAACAAGTAGGTAGCGTAGAGGTGCCGCAGGAAGCGTTCATGGCGGTACTCAAAATCGGCGAGGATTAAGACGTACGAGGATGAGGGAGGGCGCAGCTCTCCCTCTTTTCTATTTCAAGCCAAACTTGAATTGATCTATATTTCAATGCGAGACGCGAGCTTGCCGCTTAACGGTGGCACCATCCGTCTACGCTTGAAGGAGAAAACTAACGATGACCATTATGCAATCACCGCGCGCTTTATATATACACATCCCGTTTTGCACGAATAAATGCCACTATTGCGACTTCACCTCTTATGTGTTGAAGGGGCAGCCCGTGGATCAGTATCTGGATGCGCTTGAAATGGAAATGCAGCGTACTGTAGCGGAATGGCCTCCTATTGAAATCGATACGGTATTTGTTGGCGGCGGAACGCCTACCGTATTGACGCCACCGCAAATGGAGCGATTTTTGAAGGCGGTTCGCAAGTATTTTCCGCTTGCACCGAATGTTGAATTTACGATGGAAGCCAATCCGGGCACAACGGATATCGATAAACTGACAGCGATGAAGGAAGGCGGCGTCAACCGTATCAGCTTTGGCGTGCAGTCTTTTGACAACGGCTTGCTCGAAAAAATCGGACGGATCCACAGCGTGGACGATGTTTACCGCAGCATTGAAAATGCGCGAAGCGTCGGTTTCAGCAATTTATCGATCGACTTGATGTTCGGCCTGCCGGGCCAGACGGTCGAGTTATTGCGTGACAGCGTAAATAAAGCGATGGAGCTTGAACTGCCGCATTATTCGATTTATAGTCTGAAAGTTGAAGAAAACACCCTGTTCCATAAGCTGTATGAACGTAATGAACTTCCTTTGCCTCCGGAGGAGGAGGAATTTAATATGTTTATTTTGCTCATGGAAATGTTGAAATCAAACGGCTACGCGCATTACGAGATCAGCAATTTCGCCAAGCGCGGGTTTGAAAGCCGTCATAATTCCACCTATTGGCGCAATGAGCCTTATTACGGCTTGGGAGCGGGTGCCCATGGTTATGTTAACCGGATGCGTCACGTTAATCTGAAAGGAATTACGCCTTATATAGATGCTGCCGCTGAGAAGCTGCCCCGCCTGGAGCAATTCGAGGTACCGGAGGCTGAAGCGATGGAGGATCTGATGATGGTGGGACTCAGGCTGCTCGAAGGCGTGCCGGCGTCGCGTTTTTCCAACCAGTTTGCAGGACAAACGCTGGAGCAGAAATTTGGCGATGTGATAGCAAAATTAATGAATGACGGCCTGCTTGAGGCTGAGAATAAAGGGAATGACACAATATATCGGCTGACTGACAAAGGCGTGCTGCTGGGCAATGATGTATTTGGTGCTTTTATTGGGTATACCGGCTAAAATTCACTTGAGGAAAAATTCATTATGTTGTATATTTATTCATATTGAATTTGAACTTGCACCGGGTGGAGGCGAAGGTACTAATGCAGGCAGTACAGGTTGTATGCAGAAAAGCGACCTCGGATGATATCGAGACGTTATTTCAACTAATTAAAGGTTATGCGGAGAAAGGCATTATGCTGCCTCGCACTCGGGAAGCGCTCGAGTATATGATCGATACGTTCGTTGTGGCGGAGATCGGGGATGAAGTTGTCGGATGCGGCTCGCTGACGAGACTTGGCAAGGATTTAGTGGAAATTCGTTCGCTCGGTATGTCAGAGGGCTATAAGGGAGTCGGGATCGGAAGCAAACTGGTCGACGCGCTTATTGAGCAGGCAAAGGAGCAGCAAATTCCGAAAATCATGGCTTTAACGTATGCTGTATCTTTTTTTGAGAAAAACGGCTTTACGGTTGTCGAGAAGGAAATTTTTCCGGAGAAAGTATGGAAGGATTGCGTGAATTGCCCGAAACAGCTGGCTTGCGATGAGATCGCAGTATTGAAAATGCTGAGCTGAACTAAGGAAATATCGTACGAGCAGGCATTATCTTTTTACCACTTTCCCGTTAGCTCTTTTGCATGGCTAATGGTGAAGTGGTTTTTTTGTGCGGTTCGATGGGATGGATCCGTTCGACTAGCAGATACTAGCAGTTGCAGAAGCAGAACGGCAGGATTTCGGAAGTGTCATGCGTCCCGATAGGTCTTGATAGTAAAAAGCTGCGTTTTGGTATATAGTCAGTGTAGGTGTTTATTGTAATATAGAGGAGAAATAATAATGAGCGAAAAGAAAAACCAATTGACTGCAGTAGAAGATAAGCTGAAGCATGTCACCACGGTGCTGCTGAAGAAATGGGCAGGCTTGAGCGGATTTTACGGATTTAAGGCCATGGGGTATGAAGAGATCTTTGCTTTGCTAAACACAAACGGCTGGAAAGTAATCATAGATGACACGGCATCACCGAATCGGATCGTCGAGCTGTACCAAGGCGAGAAACGGGTTAGAAAAGAAAAATTTGCTGTCGACGAAGCTGGAAAAGTGCATAAAGTTTAATGCGGCTTTTTTTGAAAAGGAGATATCCCTTTTCTATGCAGATGAGGCCATGTGAACATGTGCTTGGAACATGAAAAATGGCAGCAGCTGCCCGGACGAGCAGGCTTCCATCAATGAAGGCGTACAAAAATGCCGAACCGACTTGACAATCGACAAGCTGGTTTGGTATTTTTGTAGTAATGATTAGCACTCGATTCGATTGAGTGCTAACGATGGTAAACTGAAATAACGGTTAAGACATTTAGTTAGGGGGAATTCGAATGCTGACGGAACGACAAAGGATGATTTTGCATGCAATTGTGGATGATTATATTCGCTCGGCTGAACCGGTCGGCTCACGCAGTATTTCGAAGCGCGGCGACGTTGGGTTCAGTCCCGCAACGATTCGCAATGAAATGGCGGATCTTGAAGAGCTGGGTTTCCTTGAACAGCCGCACACGTCGGCAGGACGTGTCCCATCGACCAAGGGCTACCGTTATTATGTCGACCATTTAGTGAAGCTTAGCGAAGTGGATGAAAATGACATTGGCATGGTTCGCTCGTTCGTTACGGACAAAATGAATCAAATGGAGCAAGTCATTCAGCAAACGGCGATGATCCTATCCAATTTGACCAATTATACTTCCATTTTGCTTGGACCGGAAATGTTCAGCACATCGCTGAAGCATTTTGGACTTGTGCCGCTTGATCAAACTTCGGCAGTCGCCATTATCGTAACCAACACTGGACATGTTGAAAATCGGACGATCTCGATTCCTGACGGCCTCAAAATGGAGGATATGGAAAAGGTCGTTAACATTTTGAACACCAAATTGGTGGGCGTACCGCTTGTCCGGTTAAGATCAAAGCTTTACACCGAAGTTGGGCAAGAGCTTGAACGGCATGTTGATCATTACGAACAGCTGCTGCAGGTACTGGACCATGCGCTGCAGAGCGAAGATGAGCATCGGATCTTCCTCGGCGGAACGACAAACATGCTTACCCAGCCTGAGTTCAAGGATGTTGACAAAGTAAAAACGATTTTGGATCTGCTTGACGAGACCCCGGCTATAATGAAAATGTTTACCGGTCTTCCGTCAGGTATACAAGTACGAATCGGGACAGAGAATGACCATAAGGCAATTAGCGATTGCAGTCTTATTACGGCAACCTATGCTATTGATGGCCAATCGCTGGGAACGATCGGCATTCTAGGACCTACACGAATGGAATACGGCAAAGTGATCAGTCTCTTGGATATGATCTCCAAGGATATGGCGGTGCTTCTCGGCCGCTGGTATAAATAGTTTTTATGCCGATGCAACCGTGCCAACTTCAATTCGTAATTTTTAAGGAGGTGATTGCATGAGTACGAAAGAGCAACATAATGAAGCGGTTGAAGCTGCGGAAGAAGTGGTATCTGCTGGGCAATCAGAGCAGGCATCCGAGGAACAAGCTAGCGAAGTCCTAGAAGAGGATACGCGTTATGCGGATCTTGTGAAGCAAGCGGAAGAAAGTCAGCAGCGTTTCTTGCGCGCGCAAGCGGATTTCGACAATTTCCGCCGCCGCACAATGAAGGAAAAAGAAGAACTCGGACAGTACGCATCGATGAAGCTGATCGGTCAGCTGCTGCCGGTTGTAGATAATTTTGAACGAGCGGTTGCCGCTGCCTCCGTTAATGGTGATTTTGAATCACTTGCGAAAGGCGTGGATATGATTTTCCGCCAATTGGAGCAGACGCTGGAGCAGGAAGGCCTTAAAGCCATGAATGTTGTCGGCGAGCCTTTCAATCCGGAGTTCCACCAAGCTATTATGCAAGTCGAATCCGATGAGCATGAAGAAGGCATCGTAGTGGAAGAAGTACAGAAAGGCTATATCTTGAAAGACAAGGTATTGCGGCCTGCAATGGTGAAAGTTAGCAGCTAAGCTGCAATGATTTTATACGATAATGTGGCACAGCCAGCTGATGTCCCGTTAAATACAAATGGATCTGGGAGGAAAAATAGCTATGAGTAAAGTAATTGGTATTGACCTTGGTACAACAAACTCTTGCGTAGCAGTAATGGAGGGCGGCGAAGCTGTCGTTATCCCTAACCCGGAAGGCAACCGTACGACACCTTCGGTAGTAGGTTTTAAAAAGGATGGCGAGCGTGTTGTCGGTGAAACGGCAAAACGTCAAGCGATCACGAACCCTGATCGTACGATCAGCTCGATCAAACGCCATATCGGTACGAATCACAAAGAAAAAATCGACGATAAAGACTATACGCCGCAAGAGATTTCTGCAATCATTTTGCAAAAATTGAAATCCGATGCGGAAGCATACTTAGGTCAACCGGTAACGCAAGCGGTAATTACGGTTCCGGCATATTTCAACGACAGCCAGCGCCAAGCAACAAAAGACGCAGGTAAAATTGCCGGTCTTGAAGTTCTTCGTATCGTCAATGAACCAACGGCTGCAGCACTGGCATACGGCCTTGAGAAAACGGAAGACCAAACGATTCTTGTTTATGACCTTGGCGGCGGTACTTTTGACGTATCCATTCTTGAGCTAGGCGATGGATTCTTCGAAGTTAAAGCGACAAGCGGCGACAACAAGCTGGGCGGCGATGATTTTGACCAAGTTATTATCGACCACCTGGTTGCCGAGTTCAAAAAGGATCAAGGCATTGACCTTTCCAAAGACAAAGCGGCTGTTCAACGTCTGAAAGATGCGGCTGAAAAAGCGAAAAAAGAACTTTCCGGCACGTTGACATCTGCAATCTCGCTTCCATTTATTACAATGGTTGACGGCGTTCCGCAGCATTTGGAGCTCAGCCTTACCCGCGCAAAATTTGAAGAGCTTGCTGCTGCACTCGTAGAGCGTACGCTTGGACCTACTCGTCAAGCGCTTAGCGATGCCGGCATGACTTCTAACGATATCGATAAAGTTGTGCTTGTAGGCGGATCTACTCGTATTCCTGCCGTACAAGAAGCGGTTAAAAAATTGATCGGCAAAGATCCGCATAAAGGCGTTAACCCGGACGAGGTTGTTGCTCTTGGCGCAGCTGTTCAAGCGGGCGTTCTTACTGGCGACGTGAAGGATGTTGTTTTGCTTGACGTAACGCCATTGTCCCTTGGTATCGAAACAGCCGGCGGCGTGTTCACGAAAATGATCGACCGCAACACGACGATTCCTACGAGCAAATCCCAAGTGTACTCCACTTACGCGGACAATCAGCCTGGCGTTGAAATTCACGTCTTGCAAGGCGAGCGTTCGATGGCTGCAGGCAACAAAACGCTTGGCCGTTTTACTTTGAACGATATTCCTCTTGCTCCGCGCGGCGTGCCGCAAATCGAGGTTACTTTCGATATCGATGCCAATGGTATCGTTAACGTATCTGCCCTTGATAAAGGAACAGGCAAGAGCCAAAAAATTACGATTACTTCCTCAAGCGGCTTGAGCGAGGATGAAATCAATCAAATGATGAAGGATGCTGAGCTAAACGCTGAAGAAGACCGCAAACGCCGCGATCTTGTAGAAGCTAAAAACAGCGCTGACCAATTGATCTACTCCGTTGACAAAACGATTAAAGATCTTGGCGATAAAGTAGATGCTTCTGAAATTGAAAAAGCGAACGTTGCCAAAGAAAAAGTAACCGCAGCGCTGGCGACGGACGATCTTGAACAAATCAATAAAGCAGCCGAAGAGCTGACTGAAATCGTTCAACAGCTTTCTGTGAAGCTTTATGAACAAGCAGCGCAAGCTGGCGAAGGCGCAGAGCCTGATGCAGGTTCGGCTAAAGGAAAAGATAATGTAGTCGATGCTGATTACGAAGTGGTTGACGACAATAAATAAAGTGTAGCGAGCGAGAGGTCAAAGACAGGCGCTACCTGGCTTTGACCTCCTTTCGTGCGCATATGCGCAAGGAATCATATGATAGATAGCGGAGGTGAGAACAGGTGGCAAGCAAACGCGATTATTATGAGGTGCTGGGCGTAGGCAAGGACGCTTCGGCAGACGAAATTAAAAAGTCTTACCGCAAGCTCGCGAGGGAGTTTCATCCCGATGTGAACAAGGCTGCGGATGCGGAGACAAAGTTCAAGGAAGTGAAGGAAGCGTACGACGTCTTAAGTGATGACGGCAAACGCTCGACGTATGACCGGTTCGGCCATGTTGATCCGAACCAAGGCATGGGCGGCGGAGGCGGCGGTGATTTCGGCGGCGGCTTTGGCGATATTTTCGACATGTTTTTCGGCGGAGGCGGCGGACGCCGCGACCCGAACGCGCCGCAGCGCGGTAACGATCTGCAATATACGATGACTGTCGAATTTAAGGAGGCCGTTTTTGGCAAGGAAACCGAAATTACGATTCCGCGCACAGAAACCTGCGATACCTGTCATGGGGACGGAGCTAAGCCGGGCACTAAACCGGAAACCTGTTCGGTATGTAAAGGCAGCGGACAGCAGGAGGTTGTTCAAAATACGCCGTTCGGCCGTATGGTCAACCGCCGCGCTTGTACGAATTGCAGCGGCACGGGCCGCGTAATTAAAGATAAATGCACAACTTGTCATGGCGCCGGCAAAGTGAAGCGTCAACGCAAAATCAATATCCGAATTCCAGCGGGCGTAGACGACGGCGCGCAAATTCGGATGTCGGGCGAAGGCGAAGGCGGACTTCGCGGCGGACCTGCAGGCGATTTGTATATTGTCATTCGCGTGAAGCCTCATGAGTTCTTCGAGCGTGAAGGCGATGATATTTATTGCGAGGTTCCGTTAACTTTCGTTCAGGCAGCGCTTGGGGATGAAATCGAGATTCCTACGCTGACGGAGAAGATTAAGCTGAAGGTGCCGGCAGGCACGCAAACCGGCACGTACTTTAGGCTTAAAGGCAAAGGTGTTCCTAAGCTTCGCGGCTATGGCCAGGGCGATCAGCATGTGAAGGTTACCATTGTTACGCCGACAAGCCTAACGGATGACCAGAAGGAACTGCTTCGCCAGTTTGGCGGATTAAGCGGCGATGCGGTCTCGGGCGACCAAGAGCATCATGAATCTATATTTGAGAAAATGAAAAAGGCGTTCCGCGGTGAATAACCCGGCACGTCTTTTTTTCTTTTTAGACCTGTATAGATTTTGCCGGACAAACATATTCTATTCGGGTAGGAAAACCATACATCTACAAACATCGGAGGTAATTTAACAATGACAGAGAACAACAATTTGGAAAAGCAAAACTTTGGTAACTTGCCTATAGGAAAAAATGAAGATGTGGAGTTTTCCGAGGAGCTTGCAGACGAAGCTGACCGCAAAGCCGCACAGCGTGCCGCTGCTGCCGATCAGCGCAACGAGCAGGAATAATGAGCCAAATTGAAATTCAAGCATCCTTTGAGGGTGAAGGTGCTGCCCAGGAGGCATGGCGTAAGCTGCAAGCCTTGCGCGCGGTTGAAGTCAACGGCCTTCTGGACAGCGGTTTGTTGACGGCTACCGTGGATGAGAGCGTCGCTGAACGTGCGCTGCATCTAATCTCGCAAATAGGCGGCAATGCCAATACCACATTGAATGAACAATAAAGAGACTGCAGGCGTAAAAGCCTGCAGTCTCTTTGACGTCACGAACACCATTGAAATCGGTACTATTGTATCATTTTTTTGTGTAAAGGCCCTACTCTGGTGTACAATAGATGTTAGGTTTTTAAAGCGAAACGTTTGTCTTGCCGATTGCGGTCGGCAATGGCCGTTTACGATTGTTACTGGAGGAAATTACATATGAAATGGCATGAAATTACGATCTCGACAACGGAAGAAGCGCAAGAGATGATATCGAACTTTTTGCATGAACTCGGTGCGGGAGGCGTATCGATCGAAGAATCGGGAACTTTGAGCAAGCAGCGCGACACGTCCCTTGGGCAGTGGTATGAACTTCCGCTTAATGATATTCCAGAAGGCCAAGCGATAATTAAGGGCTATTTTGGAGAAGACACAGATACGGATGCCCTAATCGCAGCAATCAGGCCGCGTGTAGAACAGCTTCGTGAGTTTGACATCGATCCCGGTAACGCAGAATATTCGGCGCTCGTGGTAGACGATGAGGATTGGGCAACGGCATGGAAGCAGTATTTCAAGCCGCTCCGTATTTCGGACACGCTGACGATCAAGCCGACATGGGAAGTATACGAGGCAGGCCCGAATGAGCGGATTATTGAACTCGATCCGGGTATGGCGTTCGGTACTGGCACGCATCCTACGACAGCGTTATGCCTGCAGACGCTTGAGTCCGTGATCCGCGGCGGAGAAGAAGTCATCGATGTCGGAACGGGTTCCGGTATTCTCGCGATCGGCGCTTGCCGTTTGGGAGCAAAAAGCGTGCTTGCGCTTGACCTTGATCCGATTGCCGTAACGAGCGCTACCGAGAACGTTAAGCTCAACGATCTTTCGGAGCAAGTAGAAGTTAGGCTGAGCGACTTGCTCGGCGTAATCAAGGAAGGTCAAACAGGAGAAGGAAATGGATCCGCATTGGCTTCTACCGCGGTTACGGTGCCTGTCGATTTGGTCGTTGCAAATATTTTGGCAGAAATCATCCTGCTCTTTGTTGACGATGTATACGCCGCGCTTAAGCCGAATGGCATTTACATTGCTTCCGGGGTCTATAAGAACAAGGAGACCGATGTGGAAGAAGGGTTGATTCGTTCAGGCTTCGAAATTATCGAGAAGCGCCGCGATGAGGAATGGATCGCATTCGTAGCGAGAAAGCCGCAGGTGATTTAATGGATTTGCAGAGTTTTTTGCGCTACCCGCTTGAGGAATTGCCGTTTTTATTAATTGCGATCGCCATTGGCTTTACGGTCCATGAGTTTGCTCATGCATACAGCGCCTATAAATTCGGGGACAATACAGCATACAAGGCTGGAAGGGTAACCTTAAATCCGCGTGTACATTTGGATATTTTAGGTACATTGCTGCTGTTAATCGCGGGGTTCGGATGGCCAAAGCCGACCCCTGTTAATCCAAACAATTTTAGCAACCCTAGGTTAATGGGGATAATCGTTACTGCAGCCGGACCGGTTAGCAACCTGTTGGTAGGCATCATTTCTGTATTTATCATTATCGGGATCAGTGCGTCCGGTATTCTTGACAACAGTTCAGTAGGTGTAGTGAGTGCAGTAAGTACAGCTTTTAATTATATAATATCCATTAATTTTTTATTGTTCGTATTTAACTTAATACCGCTGCCGCCGCTTGATGGTTATCGTATTATCGCGGACCTCGTGCCATTGAAGGTTCGTCTGAAGATGGATGAATACTCGCACTGGGGCACGTATATTTTTTTACTTATCGTGTTTATTCCGCCGCTCAGAAGAGTTACGATAGATCCGGTATTAGCTTTGTCCGGTGATTTGATCAGAAATACGGCATTAATAGCGAATCAAATTTTCAGTTAAATGAAAACCAATGGTTCTTGCGAAGGTTCATTGCTGGCAACCCTTTCTGATAGATTTGTGGAAGATAAACATGCTATTATGAAGGATGGAATTTGTTTAAGGGTGGTTGGAAAACAAAAATGCAACGATATTTTGTAGCGGCGGAGCAGTTTGGCGACTCCAAAGTCCGCATAGTTGGCGAGGATGCGCATCATGCCGTCCGTGTCATGCGAACGAAACCGGGCGATAAGTTCATCGTCAGCGATGGTCAGTCACGTACGGCGCTTGTATCTGTTTTAGAAGCAACGCCTTCCATCATTAAGGCTGAAATTGTCGAGATGATGGATAACGACAGCGAGCCGGAATGGGCTGTAACCATCGCGCAGAGCTTGCCCAAAGCCGATAAGATGGAGCTTGTCATTCAGAAAGGCACGGAGATTGGCGCTTTTGCGTTTATCCCATTCCAGTCGGAGCGCATGATTGTGCAGTACGATGCCAAGAAGGAAGCCAAACGTATCGAACGCTGGAGCAAAATAGCGAAGGAAGCGGCAGAACAAGCACATCGCAGCCGTATTCCTGTCATCGAGCCGCTGCACAGCTGGCGCGAGCTAATGAAATCTGCAGCGGAGTATGATCTGGTTTTGTTTTGCTACGAGCGGGAAGGGCATCTTGCCCATGGCAGAGGAATCCGAACGGCGGTTCAACAGTGGGCTTCGCGCATCGACGCGGTCAGCAATCCGAAAGTGCTGCTAATCGTCGGTTCCGAGGGCGGCTTCACCGACCGCGAGGCGGCAGAAGCAGAAGCGGCAGGAGCCGTATTAGTCGGATTGGGCAGACGGATATTACGAACGGAAACAGCGGGGATCGTAGGATTAACCTGCTTACTATATGAATCCGGAGAAATGGGAGGAGCGTAACAACTATGCCAACAGTCGCATTTTATACGCTGGGCTGCAAAGTGAACTTCTATGACACAGAAGCGATATGGCAGCTATTCAAAAATGAAGGTTATGAACAGGTCGATTTTGAAGCGACCGCAGATGTATATTTGATCAATACCTGTACGGTAACGAATACGGGTGACAAGAAGAGCCGTCAAATTATTAGACGGGCCGTCCGCCGCAATCCGGATGCCGTCATTGCGGTGACGGGCTGTTACGCTCAGACGTCCCCAGCTGAAATTATGGCCATCGAAGGCGTGGATCTCGTAATCGGTACGCAGGACCGCGAGAAAATTATGTCCTTCGTCAATCAAATCCAAGATGACCGCAAGCCGGTTAACGCAGTACGCAACATTATGAAGACCCGTGATTTCGAGGAGCTGGATGTTCCGGATTTCTCTGAACGCACACGGGCCTTCTTGAAAATCCAAGAGGGCTGCAACAATTTCTGCACGTTCTGCATCATTCCTTGGTCACGCGGGCTCTCGCGCAGCCGTGCGCCGCAAAGCGTATTGGAGCAGGCGAAGCAGCTTGTTGCTTCCGGCTATAAAGAAATCGTATTGACCGGTATCCATACCGGCGGCTATGGCGATGATATGGAAAACTACAATTTGACAAGCTTGCTTTGGGATTTGGATAAGGTAGATGGGCTTGAGCGGATTCGCATCAGCTCGATCGAGGCCAGCCAAATCGACGACGCTATGATCGATGTTCTAAACCGCTCCAGCAAAATGTGCCGACATCTGCATATTCCGTTGCAAGCCGGCGAGGATTCCGTTTTGAAACGGATGCGCCGGAAGTACACGACAGCTGAGTTTGCCGCAAAAATTAAAAGGCTGCATGAAGCCATGCCCGGCGTAGCCATAACGACGGATGTCATAGTCGGATTCCCAGGCGAAACGGAAGAAATGTTCGAAGAAGGCTTCCGATTCATGGAAGATCTGAAGTTTGCCGAAATGCATGTGTTCCCTTATTCGAAGCGTACAGGTACGCCTGCTGCGCGGATGGATGAACAGGTGGATGACGAAGTGAAAAACGAACGCGTGCACAAGCTGATCGACTTGTCCGAGAAAATGCAGCTCGCGTATGCGAAGCAATACGTTGGCCAGGTATTGGACGTCATTCCAGAGCGTGATTATAAAGGCGCGCCGGGAACAGGGCTTGTGATGGGCTATACGGACAACTACATTCAAGTTGTTTTCGACGGCACGGAAGAGCTGATCGGCAAGCTGTGCCGTGTCAAAATTACGGAGGCCGGAGTCAACGAATGCCGTGCAAAGCTCGTCCGGGTGATGGATGCATTGCCGGCAACGGCAGGCGAAGCGGAACAGCACAGCTTTGTACTCGAGCGTCCGGAAGCAATGAGAGCGTAGATTCATCTAAAACGTAACAAATGCGGGGATTCCTTTGTTCATCGATTCCTTTTTTGGGGATTCGATGGAGGAATCCTTTGCTGCATATACTATTCATTTAATGCTGCAAGGGGGAAACGGACATGAAGGAAATTTCAGCAGGTGGTGTCGTTTATCGCCGCACCGAGGAAGGAAAGCTGCAAATTCAGCTCATTCAGGATCGATACGGCAAAGTTTCTCTGCCCAAAGGCAAGATGGAGGCCGGCGAAACCATTGAACAAACCGCTTTGCGGGAGATCGTTGAAGAAACGGGTCTTGAAGGCGTAATCATCGCTCCGATTGACCAAATCAAATATCAATACGAGCATGATGCGCATGGAATTGTCGATAAAGAGGTTCATTATTATTTGGTTGAGGCGGTAGGCGGCTCCCTGCAAGCGCAGGTAGAGGAAATCAGAGGTGTCGATTGGTTTGAACCGCAAGAGGCTTGGAAGCGTCAAAAGCAATCCGGCTACGACAACAATCACCGTATCGTAGCAGGTGCTTTTCAACTGCTGGGACTTCAAACGGATTAGTGTTTTATGATTGGATCGAGCTTCCGAAATACCCGAAGGTAGCAGAAGGGGAGCGCAATCAAGGAGCTTAGGATGTTGAATATCGTTTGGGTATGGGCGATTTGTCCAGAAGTCGATGAGGAAATCCATGCTGAGAGGTTCGCCAGCTCGCCGATAAACGGCATGAACAGCAAGGCGCCTCCTGCATTTAAGATGACATGCGACCAAGCCACGTATTGGCCAGCCTTCGATCCCCCGATCGAAGCGAGAATTGCCGTGGCGCAGGTGCCGATATTAGCGCCTAGCACGACCGCGATTCCAACCTCGATCGGCATTGCTCCGAGCGATACGAAGCCCATGATAATCCCGATAACGGCAGCGCTGCTATGCACGGCTGCGGTAAGCAGAGCACCTGCTGCAAGTCCCCACCATAGGCTGTCATCCGCTTTGTCCAGAAACCATGCAAACATCGTGCTTTCCTGAACGGCCGGTCCTACGCCCTGCATCATCGCCATTCCAGTCAAGAGGAGCGAGAAGCCGCACAAAACGACCGAGGAAGACCGAACCGAATGAATCCAACCGGCACTGCGTATGGCCGGAAATAGTCTAATCTCGCCTAACAATGCCGTTGCAAGCCATAGTCCAATAGAGACGATAAGCAAAGGCAAGGCTAGTTTATTTAAATTTAAACCGATTAATTCGGTCGTAATGCATGTACCGATATTGGTTCCGAGAATGATGCCAAGGGTACGCGGGAATGTCAGCAGGCGGGCATTGACCATGCCAATGGCAATAACGGTGACAGCCGTGCTGCTTTGCAGGAAAGCTGTGGTAGCCGTTCCGATTGCTAGTCCGTGAATTGGAGTTGCCGTTGACCTTTCAAGGATACGGGTCAGATACGGGCCTCCCAATCGATGCAGCGCAAGCTCCATCAGCTTCATGCCGCACATGAATACAGAGAAGCCGAGCAGCATGGGAATGAGAATGGATTGAACCATTTGATATCTCCTTATAGTTGATTTCGTGTTTTGTTTTGTAGATATACATATGCTGCATGAAAGACAAGCATGACAAGCAAGTCCATTTGAGGGGAAGCGAGATAAACGTGAGCAATTCAAAAATATATCTTCAAAAAGCCAGAAAGAAAAGATTGGAGCAGGGTCATCCTTGGGTGTACGCTACTGAAATCGATCGCTTGGAAGGCGAGGCTAACCCTGGCGACTTGGTCGATGTGGTTAACCATCAAGGACGTTATTTGGCCACGGGCTATTGGAATCCGAAATCCCAGATCACCGTTAGAATCGTTTCTTATGAGCCGATTGCCGAAATGGATGCCGATTTCTTCCGCGGCAGGCTTCGTCATTGTAAGGAGCACCGCAGCCGCTTTGTTCCGGATGCCGATTGCCGCCTCGTATACGGGGAAGCGGATTTTCTGCCAGGTCTCGTCGTTGACCGGTTCAATAACGTGCTGGTGCTGCAGCTTTTGACACTCGGAATGGATGTTAGAAGAGAAGCATTGATTGAAGCATTGGTTGACGTATTTCAGCCGCAGGGTATTTATGAGCGAAGCGATGTTGGCGTGCGCGTGCTTGAGGGGCTGGAGGAGCGCACGGGTACGCTGTACGGGGAGTGCCCGCCTATCCTTGAGATCGAAGAAAATGGCTTGAAGCTGGAGGTCGATATCGTAGAAGGCCAGAAAACAGGCTACTTTTTCGACCAACGCGAAAATAGGGCTGCAATCGCGCCGCTTATGACAGGCTGGGGTGGACGAAGCGGAATCCGGTTGGTAGACCGTGAAGCAGCAGAGTCGGGCCGTATCGAAGCAGCAGGAAATACGAATAACAATTCTGCTCTATCGGCAGATCAGGTTCCTGTAAACGCAAACGGAAAAATCGTGACTTTTCCCTATTGGGACGGTGCTTCCGTGCTCGAGTGTTTCGCGCATACCGGCAGCTTCACGCTCCATGCCTGCAAATACGGTGCCAAGAAGGTAACCTGCCTGGATGTCTCGGAGCATGCGATTGAAACAGCGAAGCGCAATGTCGCGCGGAACGGTTTTTCGGAGCGGGTCGAATTTGTTGTCGCCGATGCTTTTGAGTATTTGCGTGCCCAAGTGAAAGGCATTGAGGATAAAAAGCAGCGCGGTCTCGGAGGCGTGGATACCTCTAAGAAGCTGGAAGGCGCTGCGGGTAGGACATGGGATGTCGTTATTTTGGATCCTCCCGCATTCGCGAAGACCAAAAGCGCTGTCCCTGGCGCTTGCCGCGGCTACAAGGACATTAATTTGCAGGGGCTTAAGCTCGTGAACGAGGGCGGATATCTTGTAACGGCAAGCTGCTCCTACCACATGCGCCCCGAATTGTTTCTGGAAACGATCCAGGAGGCAGCAGCGGATGCAGGAAAGCTTCTCAGATTAGTAGAGTGGCGTGCAGCAGGCAAGGACCACCCGCAGCTGCTGGGAGTGAACGAGGGCCATTACTTGAAATTCGCGATTTTTGAAGTGAGAAGCAAATAATCGCGTAATATCGAAAAGACGGGAGGGCTGCATATGACGCTTCGCTTTGTCATCGGGCGTTCGGGATCCGGTAAAACATCCTATTGCCTGAATGAAATAAGAGAGCAGCTGCAACGGGAGCCGGACGGACCGCCGCTTATTATGCTGGTTCCGGAGCAAGCTACCTTCCAAACGGAGTATGCTTTGCTGCAAAATGGCGATTTAAACGGCACGATTAGGGCACAGGCGCTTAGCTTTCGGCGCCTGGCTTTCCGGGTTATGCAGGAAACCGGCGGAACTGCGCTTGTTCCGATCGGCGATACGGGGAAGCATATGCTTCTCTATAAGATCGTTCATCGGTTAGGTCAGCAGCTGGAGCTGTTTCAAAGCGGCGCAGAGCAGCCGGGCTTCATCGACAGGCTTGCCGAGCTGTTAACCGAGTGGAAACGGTATGGGGTGGACTCAGAGCTTTTGCAAGGCAAGCAGGACGCTGCGTCGTCAGGCGCTGAGCACTCTAGCTTATTGAAGCGCAAGCTGCATGATTTACAGCTAATTTACCATCAGATGGAACAGGAACTCGCGGGCTTGTATATCGACGCCGAGGATTATTTGCGTTATCTGAAAAACGGGTTTGCTGACGCAGACGCTATGCGCGGCGCGCAAATCTGGGTGGACGGATTTTATGGCTTTACCCCTACCGAATATGAAGCCTTAGGCGCGTTAATCGCATCCTCCGCGCAGGTAACGGTTACGCTGACGCTTAACCGTCCTTACGGATTAGGCGAGCAGCCGCATGAGCTGGAGCTGTTTCATCCTACGGCTGAAACTTACAATACGTTAATGGCGCTGGCTTCCGCATCCAACGTTGATGCAGAAGAGCCGATTATGCTGGGCGAGAATCCTCCTATCCGCTTTAAGGGCAGTCCGATGCTTGCGCACTTGGAGAAGCATTTTAGCGAGCGGATTCCGATGCTGCTCTCGGATAAAAAGGTGCTGGAGTGCGAGGATTTGCGCTGCGGGGTATCGCTGCATGCCGCAGCGAACCGGCGGGCCGAGGTTGAGGCTGTCGCCCGCGATATTGTCCGCAGGGCGAGAGGGGAAGAACTGCGCTGGCGTGATATCGCCGTGATGGTCCGGAATGCGGAGGATTATACCGATTACATTGGGCTTGTATTCGCGGATTACGGAATTCCCTATTTTGTCGATCAGAAGGAAAAGGCAGTTCATCATCCCCTCGTAGAGTTTATCCGGTCCGCGCTGGAGACGGTATTGTTTGGCTGGCGGTATGATGCGGTTTTTCGCTGCGTAAAAACCGAAATGCTGTTCCCGATGGATGGCAGCCTGCTAAGGGAATGGTTTGACCTGCTGGAGAATTATGCGCTGGCAGCTGGCATCGACGGCTGGAAATGGCTGGATGACAAGCGCTGGCATCCATTAGTTCCCGTATCGCTCGAAGACGATGAGGACATGGAGACCAAAATCAGCGACAAGGCTCAGCGGGAATTTGATATCGTGCTGGCTGCCAAAGAGGCTGTTGTGCCTCCGCTACGCCGATTCGGAGAAGCATTGAAGAAGGCGAATAACGTGCAAGAAATGTGCGAAGCGTTATATCGCCTGCTTGACCATTCCGATGCAGCGGATCGGCTGGAGCGTTGGGGCATTCAGGATATCCAAGCCGGCAAGACGCAGCGGGCGAGAAGCCATAGGCAGCTTTGGGACAGCGTAATGCAGCTGCTCGATCAATTAGTGGAACTTGCAGGACAAGAAGCCGTTTCGCCAGAGCTGTTCGCGGGCATGGTCGAAGCGGGATTGGACAGTTTGAAGCTTGCTGCCGTTCCTCCCGCGCTCGATCAGGTGCTGATCGGGAGCATGGACCGGACGAGGTCTGGCCATGTGAAGGTATGCTACGTGCTCGGCGCAAATGACGGCATTATGCCGATGCGCGTGAAGGAGGACGGCATTCTGACCGAGGCGGAACGGGAGCGGCTCGCTGAGGACGGTATTGCCATGGCTCCGGGGGTTCGACGTCGATTGCTCGATGAGCGTTTTATGATTTATAACGCCTTGACGACCCCCAGCCGTCATTTATGGCTCAGCTGGGCTCAGGCGGATGAGGAAGGGAAGAGTTTGCTTCCCTCGGAGATCGTGCGCCATGTTCGCCAGCTTTTCCCCGGCATTCCAGTGCAAAGCATCGCGGCAGAGCCTTCTCCAAACCTCCCTCTCTCGGAGCAAAGGAAGTTCGTATCGCAGCCGCAGCGAACATTGTCTTACTTGATCGGCGCAATTCGAAAATGGCAGCAGGGAGCGGATATCGCCCCTTTCTGGTGGGATTTGTACAATTGGTATGCGATCCGGCCGGAATGGCAGTTAAAGCTCCAGCTTCTCGCAGGCTCCTTGACCTTTGAGAACAAGGCGCAATTTCTTTCGCGGGAAACGGCCCGGGAGCTTTATGGCGCGCGTTTACAAGTCAGCGTCTCTCGGATGGAGCGGTTCGTTTCCTGTCCGTTTCAGCATTTTGCGATTCATGGCTTGAAGCTCAGGGAGAGAAAGCTCTACCGTCTCGAAGCTCCGGACGTAGGCCAGCTGTTTCATGCGGCGCTCAGCAAGCTGGCGACCGGGCTAGGAGGCGGCTGGGGCAAAGCATCGGAAGCGGAGCTGAAGGCAATCGTCTCGGAAACCGTTGATGAGCTGGCACCAAGGCTGCAATCTCAAATTCTTCTAAGCAGCGGCCGATTTAAATACATCGCGCGCAAGTTGAAAGAAATCGTGGGACAAGCAGCATTGATGCTTGGCGAGCACGCGCGGAGAGCACAATTCCAGCCCGTGGGGACGGAGGTTGATTTTGGCCCCAACGGAACGCTGCCCTCCCTGCGCATTCCGCTTGTAAATGGCGGCGAAATTGAAATTATCGGGAGAATTGACCGTGTTGACGCAGCGGAGACCGAGGAAGGACTGCTGCTGCGCGTGCTTGATTACAAATCGAGCGCGACACATCTTAGACTCGAGGAGGTTGCAAACGGCCTGTCGCTGCAGATGCTTACCTATCTCGATGTCTTGGTGACCTATGGAGAGGAATGGCTGGGACAGCCTGCTTCTCCGGCCGGGGTTCTTTATTTTCACGTGCATAATCCTATTTTGGCGCTGACTAACGGCATTAGCCCAATTGATGCGAGTGACAGGCTGCTAAAACGCTACAAAATGCGCGGGCTCGTAACGGCTGACCCGGAAACGGTGAGGCTGATGGATGATGAATTGGAAACTGGCTATTCAGAGCTTCTTCCGGTTGCGCTGAAGCGCGACGGAAGCTTTTACAGCAGCTCCTCCGTTGTTACCAATGAGCAATGGGACGTGCTTCGGCATTCTGTCAGAAATACGATTAGCCGCATAGGAAGCGCGATCCAGGCGGGCGATGTATCTATTGAGCCTTATCGCATGGGGACAAAGACGCCTTGCCAGTATTGCGATTACAAAGCGGTCTGCCAGTTCGATGCCCAGTTCGAAGGAAACGAATACAGGAAGCTGAGCAAGTCTTCGAAGGAAGAGATATGGAAGCAGCTAGAGGGGGAGTAAGAGAAGATGCACACAGCGAAGGATTCTCCAAAGCCGGAAAACAGCACATGGACGGATGATCAATGGGACGCCATCGTTACGAGCGGCTCGAATATCCTTGTTGCTGCTGCCGCCGGCTCCGGCAAAACCGCGGTGCTTGTTGAACGGATTATTCGCAAAATATCCGCGTTTTCCGATGTCGACCGACTGCTCGTAGCCACCTTTACGAAGGCGGCGGCAGCGGAGATGAAGGACCGGATTCGGCTTGCTCTCGAGCAAGAGCTCGAACGAAATCCGGACTCCGAGCATTTGCGCCGTCAGCTGGCTTTGATGAACAGAGCCTCCATTACGACTCTCCATTCTTTTTGCATGGACGTCATACGCCGTTATTATCCGCTGATCGGTCTAGATCCCGGTTTTCGGATTGCGAACGAGACTGAAAGCGAACTTATGCGTCTTGATGTACTCGATCAGCTGTTTGAGCAAAAATACGAAGGGGCCGGCGATAACGGCGCGTTTCTCCGATTAGCTGACCGATATGGCGGAGAGCGCGGCGACGAGCCCCTTTATAGGTTGGTTCAGCAATTATTCGATTTTGCGCAAAGCCATCCTTGGCCGGAGCATTGGCTGCGGGAGACAGCCGAAGCATTTAACGTTGCCGATGTCACGGACTTGCAAAACAGTAAATGGGTAGCCAGCCTGAAAAACGATATTCAGCTAGCCCTTGAAGGCGCAGGCTCACTCCTGCATCAAGCATTGGAGCTTACGCGGCAGCCGGCCGGACCGGCGCCTTATGCCGCTGCTTTTGATGAGGATTTGCAGATCATCGGCGGTCTTGCCGAAATGATCCATACGATGCCTTGGGAAACGTGGATCGAGCCGTTCCAAATGATCCAATTCGGGAAGCTCAAAGCGATGCGCGGCGATGAATATGACAAATCGCTGCAGGAGCAGGTGAAAGAACTTCGCGACCAAGCGAAAAAGCTGATCACCTCGCTTGCCGAGGAGCTTTTTGGCCGGACGCCCGAACAATTTTTGACGGAGCTGCAGGATTTGGCACCGTTGATGCGGGCGCTGGCAGAGCTGGTCATTGAATTCGGCCAAGGCTACGAAGCGGCCAAACGAGCAAAAGGAATGCTGGATTTCGGCGACCTGGAGCATTATTGCTTACGTATTCTGAGAGATCCCTTGTCCACGCCGGAGCAGATGCTGCCTTCGATTGCGGCAATTGAATTCCAGCAGCAATTTGATGAGATCCTGCTCGATGAATATCAGGATACGAATATGGTTCAGGAAGCAATCGTCTCGTTAATCGAGCGGCCGGGCGCGGGCAATCGTTTCATGGTCGGCGACGTGAAGCAAAGCATTTATGGCTTCCGGCTGGCCGAGCCTAAGCTTTTTTTGCAAAAGTACAAGTCATACCTTTCCCGCCATGATGCGGGCAAGCGGTCAGATTCTGACACCGCGAGAGGCCTGCGTATCGATTTAGCAAGAAACTTCCGCAGCCGCGAGGAGGTCGTGGATGGCGTGAACGATGTATTCCGCGCCATTATGCGCGAGAATGTCGCAGAGATGGATTACGACGAACGAGCAGAGCTTGTGTGCGGGGCAGCCTATCCTGTGCCTGTGCCGGAAGACCGTTTCCGGGTGGAATTTGCCGTGTTGAATAAAACGGATTCGGATGACGAAGAGACTGAAGGCCCCGAAAATACGGAGGTATCCGATTTGTCCGATGAAGGCGAGCAGAGCGAAAGCGCTGCGTCAGGCGAGTCGGTATCGGAGCTTAAGACCGCCCAGCTTGAGGCGCGTTGGATCGGCCAGCAGTTGAAGTCTCTTATCGAGAGCGGTTTTCAGGTATACGACGGGAAACGGCGGGAGAATAGGCCGATGCAGTGGAGAGATGTCGTTATCCTGCTGCGCGCGACACAGCAATGGGCCCCGATCATCATTGAGGAGCTTCAAGGAAGCGGCATTCCGGCGTATGCGGAGCTCAGCAGCGGCTACTTTGAGGCGACGGAAGTCGAGACGGTGCTTTCCATGCTGAGGGTCATCGATAATCCGTATCAGGATATTCCGCTGGCTGCTGCCTTGCGGTCGCCGTTATTTTCGCTAAACGCGGAGGAATTGGCCCGCATTCGCATTCACGCGTCGAAATCGACGTATTATGATGCCGTTCTTCATGCGGCGGGAGATTTGCTGGTCGACCAGGAAACCCGCAGTAAGCTTTCCTTGTTTCTTTACAGCCTGGACCGCTGGCGGGAGGAGGCAAGGCAAGGATCGCTTGCCGATTTGCTGTGGGAGATTTACCGTGAAACAGGCTATTACGATTTCGTTGGAGGTTTGCCGGGCGGTACGCAGCGGCAGGCGAATTTGCGCGCCCTGCATGATCGTGCGCGCCAATATGAGGCGACATCCTTCCGCGGATTATTTCGTTTTCTCAGATTTATCGAACGCATGCGGGATAGCGGCGGCGATTTGGGGACGGCAAGAGCGCTCGGCGAGCAGGAGGATGTCGTACGCATCATGTCTATTCATAAAAGCAAAGGACTTGAATTTCCGGTTGTGTTCGTTGCAGGCTTAGGCAAGCTGTTTAACCAGCAGGATGTGCGCAGCGTCTTCCTGAAGCATAAGGAGCTTGGATTCGGCCCTCGTTTTGTTGATCCGGCGCTGCGCATCAGTTATCCGACATTGCCCTATCTGGCTATCCGCCGCGCGATGCGCAAGGAAATGCTCGCAGAGGAAATGCGGATTCTATACGTTGCTTTGACCCGGCCAAAAGAGAAAATGTATCTTGTCGCGACAGTATCGGACGCGGAGACGAAACTCAAGCGCTGGCTTGCTGCCGTAGATGCTAACGGAAATCTCCCGGATTTCAGGGTGGCGGCGGCTCGCTCCTTTATCGATTGGCTGGGGCCTTTGGCAGCCCGGCAAATGGAAGACAGGCAGCAGGCAGCCAGCAACGCCCCGCAATGGCAAGCAGGGATTGTTCCTGCTGCCCTATTCGGTACGGAGGCCGCGGCTGCGACCGAAGCGCTCAATCAGCAGGACCAAGCGAAGGAAGACAGGCTGCAGGCTGTAGCCACGCTTTCCTTGCTGGAAGACATTGAAGAGGATACCGAGCTTCGCACGCGGCTGGAATGGCAATATCCGCATCAGGAAGCCGCAGTGCTTGCAGCTAAAACATCGGTAACCGAAATGAAAAGACTTTATTCCGATATCATGGAGGATGCCGTTCCGCTTGAAGATCCAAGTGGAGTGAATATGGATGCAGCGGGTAAGGAAGCAGCCCCAGAGGCGCCAGAAGCGTCTTATACATTCCGGATGAGACGACCGGCCTTCATGGAGGAAAAGTCGCTTACCGCCGCGGAGAAGGGCTCTGTGAATCATTTGCTGATGCAGCATGTACCCTTGGAAGGTCCCGTAGATGAAATAACGCTGAAGCATACGCTGGACAGCATGATTGAACGGCGGCTCTTGACCGCTAAGCAATCGGAAGCGATTGATCTGACGGCTGTCGCAGCTTTTTTCCAAAGCGGGCTTGGCCGGCGTCTGCTGGCGGCCGGATGGGTGAGAAGAGAGGTTCCTTTCAGCTGTATGTTTCCCGCAAGCCGCGTATATCCAAAGTCGGAAGGGTTGCTTGCATTGGAATCGATTTTGATTCAAGGCGTAATCGACTGCTTGTTTGAGGATGCGGCTGGCGTCGTATTGCTGGATTACAAGACTGACCGCATATATAACCAGCAATGGGAGCAGGCCGCTGAACGTCATCGCTTCCAGCTGGAGCTGTATGCAGAGGCAATCGAATCCGTGCTTGGTCGAAAAGTGGATGAATGCCATGTCTTTTTCTTCGATGGCGGGCAATCGGTGCAGCTAAATAAAGAAAATTAAAAATAGAAGGAGGACGAGAAGTTGGAACCACAGAAGACGGGCAAGCGCTCTATCGCGTTGCCCATTACACTCGTTATTCTCGTATTCAGCTTAATCGGCAACGTATTTTTGTACTCCCAATTTTTGCAGCACAAACAGGAGAATAACTACGAGAAAGGTCAGCGGATATTTGCGGCGGCTATCGGGTCGCAGCAGTACGCTAAGGAAATGCAGCCGCTTCTCGAAGCTTTGCTTGCAAGCAAATCCATGGCAGACCGACTGGGGATGCAATTCGATGCGGGCAAAGCGACTGCGAAAGGCCAGGCACTGACCGAACTGGCAATAGAAGCAGCGAGCCTATCCGACCAGCCTGGAAAATGGAATGAAAAGCTTCCTGCAAGTTTCGTCAGCGGCGTAGAAACGGGTTTGCAAGAGATTGGCCGTTACGAGGGTCCGTTGAACGAAGCCGATCGGGCTTACCTTACCGAACTCAAAGATTCGTTTGAAAAAATTTCCGGCATATTAAGCGGTTTTAACTCTAATATCGGCGAAAGCCGCATTGCGGTTATCCGATTGTCCAGCGGACTTGATTGGATTGAACTGGCAGAGCAGTTGCAGGACCTGATGACGGAAAAATCAGCTAACTAGCTGCGCAGAACTGCTGAAGACGCGTAAGCTTATGCAGTAGCCAAATGCCTACCTGAGAATAAGATGTACAGACAGGAGGCGGATACGATGGAACCAACCCTAGTGGATCAGGAGCAAATGAAGCAATGGTGCGAGCATCATATGCATCGCTATGTTCTTGCGCAAACGCATGACGGATGGTGCGCAGACGGTATTCATTATCCGCGCAGGCGTTTTATACGCGAGATATTTCCTCTTGGGTGCGCTGCTAGCTTTGTCTCTAATGCCTTATTACTAAGACATGCACCTGAGAAGGCGGGAGGAATGCGAATTCCTGCCGCCGTTTTTTTGGGGGATTGGACGAGCACCCGGAAGTTCGGTATGATAAGGAAAGGTTAATGAACAGGAGGTGAACCATATGGACTGTATTTTTTGCAAAATAATTGAAGGCTCCATTCCGTCGAAGAAGGTGTTTGAAAACGACAGAATCATTGCCTTTCACGACATACAGCCAGCTGCTCCTGTACATATTCTTATCATTCCGAAAAAACATATTCCAACGATGAACGACGTAACGGATGAGGATGCGCAGGTTGTTGCCGAGCTGTTTGCCGTTGCCCGCGAGATTGCGAAGGAGCATGGAATCGCAGAGTCTGGCTACCGTCTAGTCAACAATGTAAATGCCGATGGAGGGCAGGTAGTTTACCATTTGCATATCCATCTCTTGGGCGGAACAAAACTTTCTCCGCTGCTTGCGGATATATGAAGTTGACACTGCCTTTTGGTTTGACATATAATGAAATTTGATAAACCGTGTTATAGCTCTGGACGGTCTGTTTCGGAGGGAGGGAAAACTGGTGTCTGAAACTAAAGTTCGCAAAAACGAAACTATTGATGCTGCGCTTCGCCGCTTTAAACGTTCCATCGCTAAAGATGGAGTTCTAGCTGAGGTGAAAAAACGCAAGCATTATGAAAAGCCAAGTGTGAAGCGCAAGAAGAAGTCTGAGGCTGCGCGCAAGAGAAAGTTTTAGGAGGATCCTTCCATAATGAACCTGAGCGAAAGATTGACCGACGATATGAAGCAAGCCATGAAGAATCAGGACAAGTTTAAACTTTCCGTAATTCGTATGATGCGCGCGTCAGTGAAAAACTTGGAAATCGATCTCAAGCGTCCTTTGGACGATAACGAAGTGCTTGATATATTGAGTCGTGAAATCAAACAACGTAAAGATTCCCTCCAAGAATTTAAAAAAGCCAGCCGTGATGATTTAGTAGCGGGTCTTGAGGTCGAAATTGAAATTATTAGTCAATACCTTCCCGAACAGCTGACTGAAGAAGAGATTCAAGAGATAGTAACGCAGACCATCCATGAACTCGGTGCTTCTTCCAAAGCCGATATGGGAAAAGTTATGAGTGCCCTTTTGCCTAAAACAAAAGGACGCGCTGACGGTAAACTAGTAAATCAGCTCGTACAGCAACATCTCAACTAACTAAACATTCGGACTCACAAAACACCCCCTAACAGGGGTGTTTTTTTGTGCGGCTTCTGCACAAATGGTATAATCTTGAAAACGTGAAAACGTCAAACGAAACTTTCCGGCGGGGTACACGTAGTAGGGAGCAACACAAAAAAAGGGAGGAACCTTCTTGCATACGAACCGATGGCGAAGAAGCTTATCCGTCACTCCTATTGCATGGCTTATGCTCATTTTTTTGGTGACGCTTGCAGGGTTATTCGGGTCACCGTTCGATCGGGCGAAGGCTGCGGACAAGATTGGTCCCGCCGTATATGTGATTCCCGTGAAACAAACGGTTGAATCAGGTCTTCAATCATTTTTGGAGAGAGCGTATGGGGAAGCGGAAGAAGCAAAAGCGGAGCATGTCATTCTTGTCATAAATACGTTGGGCGGCAAAGTGGTTAACGCAGAGCAGATTGGCCATTTTATCCGGGAGAATAAAATACCGACAACCGCATTCGTGGAAGGTAAAGCGGTATCGGCAGGAACTTACATCGCGCTGAATGCGGATAACATCGTCATGCAGCCTGGCAGCACCATTGGTGCTGCTGCGGTAGTAGACGGATCAGGTGATTTAATCGACAATCCGAAGACGGTTTCCTTTTGGACTTCCGAAATGAGCGAGTCGGCAGGCTTGCACGGACGCGATAAAAGCATTGCCGCGGCGATGGTTGATCCGAATGTCGTATTGGCATTGAAAGACAAGATCGGCAGGGATAAGCAGAAAGGGGACATCCTTTCGCTTACCGCATCTGAAGCCGAGAAGCTTGGTTATTCGGAGCATACAGCCTCAAACGTAGACGAAGTGGTCAAATGGCTTGGCCTGGAAGGACGGACGCAAATCGAGGTTGAACCCACGCTTGCGGAAAATGCGGCAAGATGGCTAATTAATCCGGTTGTCATGACGGTACTGCTTATTCTGGGCATCGCAGGCATCGTAATTGAGATGTTGGTTCCGGGTTTTGGCGCTCCGGGAATTATCGGGCTAATCTCGTTTGGCTTGTACTTCTTCGGTCACTACGTAGCCGGCTTTGCCGGAATGGAATCGGTCGTTCTATTTATTATCGGGATAGCGATGCTTGTGATCGAGGTATTTGTGCCAAGCTTTGGGATACTTGGCATACTCGGAAGCACGGCGTTGATCGCAGGCGTGGTCACGGCGGCATCCGATCCCATGACGGCATTCATCTCCATCGTTATTGCGCTAGTTGCCGCGATTATTTTGATCGTTATATTCGTGCGAATGAATAAATCGAGAGGAATATGGAATAAATTTATTTTGCGCGACAAGCTGACGACGGAGCAAGGCTTCGTATCCGCTGAGCTTAAGGATTCATTGCTAGGGCTCGAAGGAACGACGATAACCCCGTTGAGGCCGGCGGGAACCGTAATTTTAGGAGATAAACGAATTGACGTCGTGACCTCCGGCGAGTTTATTGACGCGAATCGCGTAGTTACGGTAATAAAGGCGGAAGGTACCTGGGTCGTGGTCAAAGAAGTGACTAAATAAATTAACCATTTGGAGGTTTGAGACAATGGATCCTATCGTTTCATTTTTAATTATAGCTGTCGTTGTTATTATCGTGCTGTCCGTATTTCTTAGCTTCTTTCCGATTATGCTCTGGATTTCGGCGTTGGCATCGGGAGTAAGGGTCGGCATTATTACGCTTGTGGCCATGCGGTTGCGCCGAGTCGTACCTAGCAGAATCGTCAATCCCTTAATTAAAGCGACAAAAGCAGGTCTTGGGCTTAACATTAACCAATTGGAAAGCCACTTCCTGGCAGGAGGAAATGTCGATCGCGTCGTAAATGCTTTGATTGCCGCTCAGCGAGCGAATATTCCTCTTATTTTTGAACGTGCAGCGGCCATCGACCTGGCTGGACGCGACGTGCTTCAAGCGGTTCAAATGAGCGTTAATCCGAGAGTCATTGAAACGCCAATCGTTGCGGCCGTAGCGAAGGACGGCATTGAGGTAAAGGTAAAGGCGCGCGTTACAGTTCGTGCGAATATCGATCGTCTAGTCGGCGGTGCGGGCGAAGAGACCATTATTGCACGTGTCGGCGAGGGTATTGTCACGACGGTAGGTTCGGCTAATTCTCACAAAGATGTGTTGGAGAATCCGGATATGATTTCCCGCACGGTGCTTGGTAAAGGACTCGACGCCGGAACGGCGTTCGAAATCTTATCTATCGACATCGCGGATGTGGATGTAGGCAAAAACATCGGCGCCCATCTTCAAACGGAGCAAGCGGAAGCGGATAAAAAAATCGCCCAGGCGAAAGCGGAAGAGCGCCGCGCGATGGCCGTAGCCCAAGAGCAGGAGATGAAAGCCAAGGTTGTGGAAATGGAAGCGCGGGTCGTTGAGTCGGAATCTCAGGTTCCGCTTGCCATGGCGGAGGCGCTCAGGAGCGGTAAAATTGGCGTGATGGACTATTTGAACTTGAAAAACGTAGAGGCTGACACGCAAATGCGCAGCTCTATCGGCAAGCAGGAAGGCCCAACTGATCCGAAAGACGGCCGCTGATACGAACACTAATCACATGGCTTTGGCAGCGTGAATGCGTCTTGGAGGTGAAGGCAAATTGAGGATCATAGAATTTTTGCTGAACAACATATTTATCGTTGTCATTATCGTTGGGGCGCTCGCATCCCTATTCCGAAAATCAGGACCGAAAAATAAGCCTGGACGCATGCCGGACTTTGGCGGGGGCGGTTTGCCGCGAACCTTGTATCCGCAGAAGGGCCGCAATGAGCAGGAAGATCGCGAGCGTCCGGCTGGAACTGCCGGACAGACTCTCTACCGCTCACAAACGGAAACTAAGCGCGAGGATTTTGAAAAGACGGTCCATGCAACGACAGAAACGGAGAATCATGCTGAGAGCCCGCAGATTGCGTCTCTGCATCAGGCGCTGCAATCGGCGGCATCAAACAAGGCAATAGTATCTGACGCAGCAGAACGCAAATCTGCAAGTGAGCGCACCGAAACAAACGGTACCCGCTCGCAGGATTTGCGCAGAGCGGTAATATGGGCTGAAATTTTAGGTCCGCCCCGCTCAAAAAAACCATTTCGGAAATAACCATTAGACCGTCGAAGCTTTTTGCTTCGGCGGTTTTTTTATTTTACAGCCATATTTATCCGGTTCATCGCATATTTTGGTACAGTACATGAAAAAAGCCCTTCGCTTGCTTAATTTCAGCTCGGCTGCCTCAGCCAAACTCAAGGTTAACGCTTACGAAGCAGGTTTGATCACAAACCTTAAGGAGGCTAAGATTCGCACATGCGCCGTATAAAAAAGAAATTTCGCAAAGTGACAGCAGAGCTGCTTGATATGCCGCATGATGTCGTCTTTGATTTGCCTCGCCTTACGATGATCGGAGACCGGCAATTATATATCGAAAACCATCGAGGCGTCGTGCATTTTTCAAGCGAGCGCCTTAGGTTGGCATTAAGCAAAGGACAGCTGGAAGTAACAGGCAGCTCGCTTGTCATCCGCACGATTTGGACCGAGGAAGTATTTGTGGAAGGACAAATAACGAACATTGAGCTCATACCCTGACAAAGAAAAATGAATAAGGGTCGGGCCAGCAAAACGTAATGGAGGGGAACGGATTGAGCGGACAAGGGGCGAATTGGATAAAAGGAACGGTTACCGTTCAAATAAGGGGGGGACAAGCGGAGCAGCTCGTCAACCGAGCGCTTGCCGGCGGTCTGCAGCTGTCTTCTATTCGTTGGACAAGCAGCGGCTTGCTTGAGTTTGAGCTGTCGGTCAGCGACTTTTTCGGCCTTCGTCCTTATTTAAAGGAGACAGGCTGCCGCGTACATGTTACGAAGCGGAAGGGGCTGCCGTTTCTGCTGGTAAAGGCTGAGCGCCGAAAGCTTTTTGCAGGCGGGATCGTATTGTTTTTTGCGATCATTTTTATGCTTTCCTCTTTGGTTTGGAACATCGAAGTAAGGGGCAACGTCAAGCTGACGGAGGATCAGGTCAGGCAGGCCGCGAAAGAGGAAGGCTTGTATCCCATGCAGTGGTCTTTCCGGCTTACCGACGCAGATGTACTGTCCAAGCAGCTTGTTCGCAAGCTTCCCGGGTCAACATGGGTAGGCGTCGAGAAAAAAGGCACCAAGGTCATAATCCAGGTCGTTGAGTCAACGATTCCCGAGCAAGCGTCATTGAACACGCCACGCCATCTTGTGGCTGCAGCTGATGCTGTCGTTACGGAAATTATCGCTGAAGCGGGAAGGCCCGTCGTACGGAAAAATACACGGGTGAAAAAGGATCAAATCCTGATTTCGGGAACGATCGGCGGGGAAGAGAATTCGCGCACCGTCGTCGCCAAAGGCAGCGTTCGCGGTCTCGTCTGGTACGAATATGAAATTGCTTCGCCGCTGGTGCAGCAGATTAAAGTTTACACGGGAGAAAAAAAGACAAAATGGTTCGCTGTCATCGGCTCAAGAGCGCTGCAGGTCAGCGGTTACGGAAAGGATGGATACAGCGCCTCGGAAGCGATTCGTCACGAGGAGAAGGTTGCGTGGCGCAACTGGACCTTGCCTATTGGCAGGATGAAGGAAACCGTCATGGAGACGCGCATGGAGAACAGGGAATTGACGGAGGAGGAAGCAAAGAGCGCGGGAATCCTTCAGGCAAAAGCTAACGTCCTCCTTAAGGCGGGCAGCGATGCGGTTATCCGGGATGAAATTGTTTTGCATGAAAAGGCGGACAATGGTAAAGTTTATATGAAAGTTCTTTTTGAGGTCGAGCAATCTATCGTTAAAGAAATGCCACTAGTCCAGATGCAGGGAGAATGAGGATTGTTGCAAATTGAAACGAAAGTAATAAGAATACCGCTCGGTAACGCAGCGGAAGGACTCGCGGTTTTCGGACCGCAGGACAATTATTTACGTCTAGTACAAGCGCAGGTGGAATCTTCAGTTACTTCGCGCGAAGCGGAAATTGTCATTTCGGGACCCTCGAACGAGGTTGATTCGCTTGAGCAGCTTTTCAATGTGCTCTTAGAGCTTGTTCGCGGCGGCTACAAGCCATCGGAACGGGATGTTGCCTATGCGCTGGAGCTCGCGAGATCCATGCAGGCAGAAGAACTGCTAGACTTATTTAAGAAAGAAATCACGACAACCTACCGCGGTAAGCCGATCCGCGTAAAGACGATCGGTCAGCGTCATTACGTGAAGACGATCCGTAAACGGGATATCGTATTCGGAATAGGACCAGCCGGAACCGGTAAAACATATTTGGCAGTCGTACTTGCCGTAGCGGCCTTGAAGGAAGGCTCTGTGAAGCGGATTGTCTTGACGAGACCGGCAGTGGAGGCAGGAGAAAACCTCGGATTTTTGCCAGGCGATTTGCAAGAGAAGGTAGATCCGTATTTGCGCCCGCTTTACGATGCTTTGCATGATGTGCTAGGGCCGGATCAGACGGTTAAAGCGTTGGAACGCGGCATGATCGAAATCGCGCCGCTTGCTTATATGCGGGGTCGTACGCTGGACGATGCGTTCATTATTTTGGACGAAGCGCAAAATACGACGCCCGAGCAAATGAAAATGTTTCTGACTAGGCTTGGCTTTGGCTCCAAAATGGTCATTACAGGCGACGTTACTCAAATCGACTTGCCTAGAGGCAAAAACTCAGGCCTGATCGAAGCTCAGCGTATTTTGAAGGACATAGAGGAAATCGGAATTATCCTTTTCTCCGAGCAGGATGTCGTTCGTCATTCGTTAGTTCAAAAGATTATTGTTGCCTATAACTGGGATGCTGAAAACAAAGCCTAGAAAGGAATGTCTGCTGCATGAACCAAAACCAGACCGGAAAACAGGGGAATTTTCTGCCATCTAAGACGGCGGGTTGGAAGCAGAGTGCAGCCGTTCGCTGGGTGCTGATGTTGATGTTTGTGCTGCTGTTCTATTTCAGCTTAGCTTCGCATCTCGTTCCCGAGACATACGACATTGAGGAGGGCGCCGTAAGCGAGAAGGATATTAAGGCGCCCTTCCAAATCAAAGACGAGAAAGCGACGCGCCAAGCGGAAGAGGATGCTGCTGAAAAAGTCGATGTAATTTATTCCATCGTGCCCTTGCGCAACGAGGTGCTGGTGGATCAAATTTTTGTCCGGATCGAGCAGTTGAATTTGGACGACCAAGTAACCCTGCAAAACAAGATTGATATCTACCGCAATGAAATACCGGGACGTTATGCGGAATATATCGACACCTTTGTTAAGCTTAACAAGGGCAGAGGCACCTACAACGACACGCTGCTTGAGGAAATGTCGCTGGTCGCCAAAGAACAGGAGTACACCATTCCGGAAGAAACCTTTTACAAAATGCCTAACCTATCAGCCGAAACCTTAACCGAGATGCGCGACGTAGCTCGGGATATTGTGCGTAAGCTGACGGTCGAGCAGCTTCGGGAAGCCGAAACTGCGCGGACGCAGGTGGCGGAGCTCGTGAATGCAAGCTCGCTTTCAAGCCGGACGAGCAGGGAAATCGTGCAGGAACTGGCCAGGTTCGCTATCATGCCGAATAAATTTTTGGACAAAGCAGCGACAGACGAGGCAATGGTGCAAGCCAAACAAAATACGCCTCCTGTCGTTATCAAAGAGGGCGAGCTGATCGTAAAACGGGGTCAGACGATTACGCCCGATTTATATAAGCTCCTTGTAGATTCCTCACTGCTTCAGGATAAGAAGAACTACTGGCCGCAGCTCGGTCTATTGATTATGTCCGTGATGTTTATCGTCGTGCTCTATGCGTATCTGCATCAGTCAGGGAGCATAAATGGAGTCAAGCCCAAATATAACAATGCATCGCTGCTGATGCTTTGGTTAATTTTCCTGATCAATATCATAACGATTCAAATTATTTCCTTGACGCAGACAGACGCGGCTCCGTATGCAGGCTATTTGGCGCCTGCCGCGCTTGGAACCATGCTGATTACACTATTGCTTGATATGCATCTAGCCATGATCAGCTCCATTCTATTTGCGATAATGGGAAGTGTAATTTTAAACACGGGCCAGCATCAAATCTTCGACTTTCAGTATGGCTTTGTCATCATTGTCGTCTCGTTTGCCGCGATTTTCTCCATTCACCGGGCGAGTCAACGGTCGACGATTTTAAAAGCAGGCATTATGGTCAGCTTGTTTGGCTCATTATCCGTTCTAACGATATTGCTGCTATCCGAGCAGCTTGAGCGCGCACCGTTTATGTATTCGGTTGCCTTTGCTTTCGCCAGCGGATTAATTACGGCAGTGCTCGTCATCGGCTTGATGCCGTTTTTCGAAATTACGTTCGGTATATTATCTGCGCTGAAGCTCGTAGAGCTCTCCAATCCGAATCATCCCTTGCTGCGCAAGCTGCTTACGGAAACGCCCGGCACCTACCATCACAGCGTGATGGTCGGCAATTTGTCAGAGGCGGCGGCCGAAGCCATCGGCGCGGACGGCTTATTATGCCGAGTCGGTTCGTTTTATCATGATATCGGAAAGACGAAGCGGCCGAATTATTTTATCGAAAATCAGTCCAATATTGAAAATCCCCACGATACGATTGATCCGAAGCTAAGCAAATCAATTATCGTGGCTCATGCAAGAGACGGCGTTGACATGCTGAAGGGACATAATATTCCTAAGCCTATCCGCGATATTGCAGAGCAGCATCATGGGACGACGTCGCTTAAGTTTTTTTATTACAAAGCGATAAAGCAGGCTGAAGAGCAGGGCGTTGAGCCGGCGTTCACGGAAGACGATTTCAGGTATCCCGGACCGAAGGCCCAGTCGAAGGAAGCGGCGGTTGTCGGTATAGCCGATTGCGTCGAAGCAGCGGTTAGAAGCCTTAGGAATCCAACCGTGGAGCAGGTTGAAGCGATGATTCACAAAATCATTAAAAGCAGGCTGGATGATAACCAATACAACGAATGCGATTTAACGTTGAAGGAACTGGATAAAATTGCGCAGTCTCTTAAAGAAAGCGTAATTGGCATCTTCCATTCACGTATCGAATATCCGGATGATGTGAAAACAAAGGAGCGTTTGGCATGAGTTTACAACTCGATTGGAGCAATGATCAGGATAAGCTGGAAATCCCGGAGGAATGGATTGTTACCTTGGAAAAGCTTTTGAAGCTGGCAGGTGAAGCGGAAGGCATTCTGGATGGCGAGGTTTCGTTAACGTTCACTAACGATGAAGAGATTCACAAATTAAACCGGGAATACCGGGGAATCGATCGCCCGACGGATGTTTTGTCTTTCGCTATGCAGGAAGATGGCGTAGACGAGCTCGACATTATTTTCGAGGTTGAGCATGAAGAGGATGCCGATCCGATCTCGGGCATGCTGGGCGACATTATTATTAGCGTGGATACGGCTATTGCGCAAAGCGAAGAGTACGGCCATTCCTTGGAGCGTGAAATCGGATTTTTGTTCGTGCACGGTTTTCTGCATTTGATCGGCTATGATCATCAGGATGATGAGACCGAAGCGGAAATGACCGCAAAGCAGGAAGCGATTTTACAGCAGGTCGGCCTTACCCGTTAATGCAGAAGTTTATTGCAAGTTTCGCCGTAGCGATCTCCGGAATCGGTTTTGCGCTTCGAACGCAAAGCCATATGCGGTTTCATGCTTTCGCAGGATTGTGTGCGTGTGTTTTGGGATTAATCGTGTCGCTTAAGCCGCTTGAATGGTCTATTATTCTTTTGGCGATTGCAGTCGTAATGAGCGCTGAGATGATTAATACGGCTGTCGAGCAAGCTGTTAATCTTGCCAGCCCAAGCATTCATCCGGTAGCGAAAGTGGCAAAGGACGTTGCTGCCGGCGCGGTTTTAATCGCGGCAGCCGTTTCTGCGATAATAGGGCTGCTCATTCTTGGGCCGCCCTTATGGCGTTTGATCTTAGGGTAAGAATAGAAACTTTGAGCAGGGGATGATCGGTATGGCATACGAAGGATTATCGGAATCATATTCGGCCTTGATGGATGCGGCCAAGGAAGCAATGTCCCGCGCTTACGTGCCGTATTCGAATTTCCGAGTCGGCGCTGCCCTTCTGGACGATGCGGGACATATTCATTTAGGATGCAATATTGAGAATGCAGCCTATAGTCCTACGAACTGCGCTGAGCGTACGGCTTTATTCAGCGCGATAGCCGGGGGGAAGCGTCCGGGTCAATTCAAGGCGATAGCCGTTATTGGCGATACCGAAGGACCAATCGCGCCATGCGGCGTTTGCCGTCAAGTTTTAGTTGAGCTGTGCGCGCCAGACATGCCTGTTATTATGGGCAATTTAAGCGGTCTATGGACGATTTCGACCGTATCAGGCATATTGCCGGGTGCTTTCACGCCGGCTTCATTAGAAAATAGGGAGCGTTAAATAAACATATGAATCGAACAACATCAAATGACCGTGACAGCAAAAAATTCCGATCGGGCTTCGTAGCGATTATTGGCAGACCGAATGTAGGGAAATCAACCCTGATGAACCATCTTATCGGTCAGAAGATTGCAATTATGTCGGACAAGCCGCAGACGACACGCAACAAAATCCACGGCGTTTATACGACTAACGATTCGCAGATCGTATTTTTGGATACACCAGGTATCCATAAGCCTCAATCCAAGCTTGGCAATTACATGATGCAGACTGCCGAGAGCGCTCTTAGAGAAGTTGAGGCTGCACTGTTTCTGATTGATGCATCCGAAGGACTTGGCGGCGGAGACCGGTTCATTATTGAACAGCTTAAAAAGGTGAAAACGCCGGTGTTTCTTGTCATGAATAAAATCGACAAAGTAGAGCCGGAGCAGCTTTTGCCTATGATTACGCAGTATAACAATTTGCATGAATTTGCTGAGATTATTCCGATCTCCGCGCTTAAGGGCAACAATGTGGATACGCTGCTGGAGCAGCTGTCCCGTTATTTGCCGGAAGGCCCGCAATATTACCCTGCAGACCAAATAACCGACCATCCGGAGCAGTTCGTTTGCTCGGAGCTTATCCGCGAAAAAATACTGCATATGACCCGTGAAGAAATTCCTCATTCCATAGCTGTAACGATTGAAGATATGCGCGTGAAAGAAAATGGTGTAGTGTACATTGGAGCCGTCATTTTTGTTGAGCGCGACTCTCAAAAGGGCATCATCATCGGCAAAAAAGGGGAGCTTCTGAAGGAAGTGGGAAAACAGGCGCGCAAAGATATTGAAGCGCTGCTTGGTTCGCGGATATATCTGGAGCTGTGGGTCAAAGTTAAGAAAGATTGGCGCAATCAGGAGCGTGTGCTGAAGGATCTTGGCTATCGGCATGATTAAACAGAATTGACGTATTTTGTAAGGATAGATTGCCGCGGTTTATCGCATCCTAATACCGTCTGAAGCAGCATTTCAGGGGACGGAAAGGGATGAATACGTATGCGAAATTTTTCGTGGAAGTATTTTACGTTGACCGGGGATGTCGAATCTTTCATGCTCTACAGGGAAGTGAATCAATATGGTGCAGAAGGCGGCTCCGATACGTTAGCCAGCGAGCATGAGGAGCTTTCACCGCTTGAAGTCGAAGACGCCTCAGGCTAATGCATTCATAGAATTATGTATCGATTGATCATGAATAGAGGTTTGAAAAGATACGTTATCAGATGAGGCATTCATCCGTTAGCGATCTTTAACCGCTAAGCGTAAGCTCGCAGCCATGGGACTGCGGGCTTGCGTTTCTGCTTTCAGGGGAGAGTTTAAGCAATGCTGTATCGTGTTGAGGGGATCGTCATTCGTAGCATGGATTATGGGGAAGGCAACAAAATCGTGACGCTGCTCACGAAAACGAATGGTAAAGCAGGCGTTTTAATACGCGGTGCCAAGAAGTTGAAGAGTAAGCATTCATCGCTTGCACAGCCGTTTACATATGGGGAGTTCGTTTATTTTCGTAGCAGCGGGCTCGGTACGCTCAACCATGGTGAGATTATTGAATCTCACCATCTTTTGCGTGAAAAATTAGATTTAGCCGCTTATTCATCTTATGTAGCGGAGCTTACGGACCGCTCGCTGCAGGATGACGAAGCAACAGGATTTCACTTTGAGCAGCTGAAGGCGTGTCTGGCTGCGCTCCAAGAAGGCAAAGACGCCCAAATTGTGACACATTTATACGAAATGCGCATTTTGGATTTATCCGGTTATGCACCGGCCTTAGATGAATGCGTTAGCTGCGGCAACGTTGTCGGACCTTTTACGCTTTCGCCTTATGCAGGCGGCATTTTGTGTACGAGATGCAAAGGCAAGGATCCGCATTCGGTTCCGCTGGGGGAGGGAGCCTATAAGCTGCTGCGCCTCTTCCGTCGAATGGATATGAGACGGCTGGGTTCTATCCAGGTCAAGCCGGAAACGAAAGCAGAGCTTAAGCTTTCCATGCGCAAGCTTATGGACACTCATCTGGGCTTGCAGCTGAAATCGCGCAATTTTCTGGATCAATTGGATAAGTTAATGTAACTGTTTTTTATTGATTTAGGTTGAATACATCCGGTTTTACCTCCGTCTTAAGTTGTAGGAAGCACTCATCCTACTGCAGGTTTACATAAATAGACGACTTGCATTATGATGGGAAAGGTTATTTTAGATTCGTAATTAAATGGAGGGATTTACCTGATGTCTACAGGACAAAATAGACTGGGTTTCGTCGTCGCCGGCCTTTTGCTGGGCATACTTGTCGCATCGATTGATAACACGATCGTATCGACTGCAATGGCCACGATCGTATCGGATCTTGGCGGCTTGGACAAATACGTGTGGGTTACGTCCGCCTATCTCGTAACCGAAATGGCAGGGATGCCTATTTTCGGAAAGCTGTCGGATATGTACGGCAGGAAACGTTTTTTCGTACTCGGCATATCATTGTTTTTGATCGGCTCCGTGCTTTGCGGGACGGCTGAATCGATCACGCAGTTAACGATTTACCGCGCTATCCAAGGGATTGGCGGGGGAGCCATGATGCCTATCGCTTTTGCAATCGTATTTGATATTTTCCCACCGGAAAAACGCGGGAAAATGGGCGGCTTATTCGGAGCGGTATTCGGAACGTCCAGCTTGTTCGGTCCTCTCGCAGGCGCCTATTTAACGGAATACATCAACTGGCGTTGGATTTTCTATATCAATATTCCAATTGGTCTCGTTGCTCTTGCGTTTATCGTTATTTATTATAAGGAATCGCTATCCCACGCCAAACAAAAAATCGATTGGTGGGGTGCGGCAACGCTCGTGGGCTCCATTGTTTGTCTTATGTTTGCCCTAGAGCTTGGCGGAGCGGAATTCGCATGGGATTCAGCGCAAATTATTGGTCTATTCGCAGGCTTTGCCGTGTTGCTTGGCATATTTTTGTTTGTGGAAACCAAGGCAGCAGAACCGATTATTTCATTCAAAATGTTTAAACAGCGGCTATTTGCAGCAAGTACAGGCGCGGGTTTGTTCTATGGGGCGGCATTTATAACGGCAGCGCTGTATATACCGATGTTCGTGCAGGGCGTATTCGGAGGCACGGCAGTCAGTGCCGGCTTGACACTCCTGCCTATGACGCTCGGATCTGTTTTTGCGGCGCAGCTCGGCGGTTTCCTCGCTAACAAAATGCCGTATCGTAACGTAATGATCATTTCGGCTGTTATTTTCATAGCGGGAATCGTACTATTATCAACGATTACGCCGGAAACGACCCGTTTCATTTTGTGGGTATATATGTTCCTGACAGGTTTCGGAATCGGATTCTCCTTCTCTGTCCTTGGCATGTCATCCATTCACGGATTTGAAATGCGTCAAAGAGGGAGCGCCACGTCTACGATGTCATTCGTCCGATCACTCGGGATGACCGTAGGTATCACCATTTTCGGCATCATTCAGCGCAACCACTTTACGAATGGCATGGCTGAGGCATTTGCAGGCGGAGAAGGGCAGGGCCAAATGACAGAAAATGCGCGTGAGCTGCTCTCGCCGGAGAAGCGGGCCGAAATCCCTCCGGCTGTCATGGACAAAATCGTAGCCGCATTATCGGATTCGGTTTCTGTCACTTTTCTATGGTCTATCATCCCGGCGGGCCTTGCCTTCCTCTGTGTTCTCATGATGGGTAATGCAGGAATGAAAGACATATTGGGCAGTCGTACCGGTCAAAGCAGTCCAAAGAAAGAGGTTCACAGCCATTAGTCGCTTTTCTTAGATTGCTTGTATGGCATGTTTGACATTTACCATAAAGAAGCATAAAATAATGCAATATGAATATGGGGCAATGATGGAGAAAGTAATCGTTTTATGTCGACAAGCTTAGCGAGCTGGGAAAAGTGAAAGCCCAGACGGACAAAACGATGAAAGGGCACTCTGGAGTCGTATCGAACAAAGAGGGTTTGCTCGTAAGGAGCTAACCAAGTAGGGTGGAACCGCGGGAATTTAACTCTCGTCCCTACGTCTGGCAGCAGGCGTAGAGACGGGAGTTTTTTGCGTATCATCGCCTATGCCAATCAGAGGAAAATGTCCGATAAGGACAGAATACAGAGGAAGAAGGAGAGGATCAGCAATGAATTTTCAAAAAATGATTTTAACGCTGCAGCAATTCTGGGCTGAACAAAATTGTATTTTAGTACAGCCTTATGATGTGGAAAAGGGTGCCGGCACGATGAACCCTATGACGTTCTTGCGTTCGATTGGTCCTGAGCCGTGGAATGTCGCTTATGTGGAGCCATCCCGTCGTCCAGCAGACGGCCGTTACGGTGAAAACCCGAATCGCCTATACCAGCATCATCAATTTCAAGTTATTTTGAAGCCTTCGCCTGACAACATACAGGAGCTGTACCTGGAAAGCTTGAAGCAGCTCGGTATTGATGCCAATGACCATGATATTCGTTTTGTAGAGGATAACTGGGAATCACCGACGCTTGGCGCGTGGGGTCTCGGCTGGGAAGTTTGGCTGGATGGCATGGAAATCACGCAATTTACGTATTTCCAGCAGGTAGGCGGCATTGACGCTAATCCTGTTGCCGTCGAGATCACTTACGGCATGGAGCGGCTCGCTTCTTATATTCAAGAGAAAGAGAACGTATTCGATTTAGAGTGGGTTGAGGGCGTAACCTACGGCGACGTTTTCAAGCAGCCTGAATATGAACATTCCAAATATACGTTTGAGACATCCGATACGGCGATGTTATTTTCCTTGTTCAATATGTATGAGGAAGAAGCGAAAAAAACAATGGAGCATCACCTCGTATTTCCGGCGTATGATTACGTTCTGAAATGCTCGCATACTTTTAACCTGCTCGACGCGCGCGGCGCGATCAGCGTGACGGAAAGAACGGGCTATATTACGAGGGTAAGAAATTTGGCGCGTGCCTGCGCCTCAACCTATTACGAGGAAAGAGAACGTCTAGGCTTCCCGTTGCTGAAGAAAGGAGTGGAGCAGCATGACTAGAGATTTTTTGCTTGAGATTGGACTAGAGGAAGTTCCGGCTCGGTTTGTTCGCGGAGCTATGAATCAGCTTAAGGATAAAACGGTAAAATGGTTGTCGGATTCGCGTATTGAGCATGGTGCCGTGAATGTTTTTGCGACACCTCGCCGGATTGCGGTTCTGATTCAAGACGTAGCTGAGAAGCAGTCTGATATGAATGAAGAGGCAAAAGGACCATCCCGGAAAATTGCCCAGGACGACCAAGGCAATTGGAGCAAAGCGGCACTCGGATTCGCCCGCAGCCAAGGCGTAGAACCCGAGCAGCTCTATTTCCAAGAACTCGCAGGCGTGGAGTATGTTTATGCGAATAAAAGCAGCGTAGGCGCTGAAACGGCTGCTGTTCTTCCTGAGGGCTTGCTTTCGTTGATTACATCCATGTCATTCCCCAAAAATATGCGCTGGGGCAGCCATGAACTGCGTTTCGTAAGACCGATTCGCTGGCTTGTGGCGTTATTTGGCCAAGATGTCATTCCGTTTGAAATTACAGGCGTTCAGACTGGCAACGTATCACGCGGACATCGCTTTCTTGGAGAGGATACGACGATTCAAGAGCCTGCACAATACGTGGAGCGCTTGCGCGAACAGCATGTTATTGCAGACGTAAGCGAACGCGAAGAGCTAATCGTCGCTCAAATTGACCAGCTTGCGAAGGAAAAGGGCTGGGAAATCGCAATCAAAGAAGATTTACTGGAAGAAGTATTATTCCTGGTGGAATATCCTAATGTTTTATTTGGCGGCTTCGATCCGGCGTTTCTCCATATTCCGCAAGAGGTGCTCATCACATCCATGCGCGAGCATCAGCGGTATTTCCCTGTTTTCAACGGAGAAGGACAGCTGCAGCCGTTTTTCGTTACCGTCCGTAACGGCGATCTGAAATCGATTGAACTTGTTGCCAAAGGCAACGAAAAGGTGCTGCGCGCAAGGCTTTCCGATGCAAAATTTTTCTATGAGGAAGACCATAAACTGACAATCGAGCATGCGCTCTCCAAGCTAGAGAATATCGTTTACCACGAAGAAATAGGCTCAGTTGCCGACAAGGTCAGACGTATTCGCGCGACAGCCGACCTATTAAGCAAGCATTTGCAAATCGATGAGCAGCAATCCCAAGATATAAGCCGTTCTGCGGATATTTGCAAATTCGATCTCGTATCGCAAATGGTTTATGAATTCCCTGAGCTTCAGGGCATCATGGGCGAAGATTACGCTCTTAAAGCAGGGGAGCGCCAATCGGTAGCGAAAGCCATTAATGAGCATTACCAGCCGCGCTTTGCCGGCGATCTGGCGCCGTCCGAATTAACGGGAGCGATCGTAAGCTTGGCAGACAAAATCGACACGATAGTCGGCTGCTTCTCCATCGGGATCATTCCGACGGGCTCCCAGGATCCGTATGCGCTCCGGAGACAAGCAGCGGGAATCGTTCAAATTATTTTGGCACACTCCTTAAAGCTTGAGTTAAACGATTTGTATGATGCTTCGTTGGCTGTTCATGAGAGCCGCGGGTTGAAACGTGCAGCAGCTGACATTCGCAAGGATCTTTCTGATTTCTTTGCGCTTCGCGTCAAAAACGTGCTGTCCGAACAAGGCGTTCGTTACGATGTCGTTGATGCGGTTATGGCGTCAGGCTTCACGGATTTGAAATCGACGATCGAGCGCGCTAACGTCGTTCAGTCATTGGCAGCAGGAGAGGACCGCGCAGACTTCAAACAAACGGTTGAGCAGTTTAACCGCGTGAGTAACCTTGGCTCCAAAGCGGCTGCAACGACGGTGAATGCCGCTTTGTTTAGCGAGCAAGTAGAAACCGAGCTATATGAAAAATGGCTGCAGCAGCGTCCGGTGTTCAAAGAGGCAGTGGAAGCGGGAGATATCTCCAAAGCGGTTCATACTTTGTCAGCTTTGAAGCCTTATATTCATACCTATTTTGAAAATGTCATGGTCATGGCGCCCGATGAGGCCGTTCGAGCGAACCGTTTGTCAACGCTCGCTGGAATCGCAGGGGATATCGCAGTTGTTGCAGATTTCTCGAAGCTGGTCTGGTAATAAATGAAGTCGGGAGGTTGATGGAAAATGTCTCGTTTAAATCCGGAAGTAATCGTCTATGTCGTATCCGATGCAGCTGGTGATACGGGTGAGCTTGTCGTACGCGCAGCTATAGCACAGTTTCATCCGCTCCATACGGAGATTCGCAGAGCTCCTTTTATTACCGAGGAAGCAGGCTTGCAGCGAATTATTCAGCAGGCAAAGCAGGTCGATGCCATCGTGATCTATACGCTAGTCATCCCCCATCTCCGTGACAGCATGAAAAAGCTAGCCGAGACTGATCATGTCGCTGCTATCGATCTTTTGGGTTCATTTATAGAAACGCTTGAAATGCGAACTGGCCGAAAATCCCGTCAAGAACCTGGACTTAACCACGTTCTTGACGCGGATTACTTCCGAAAGGTTGAAGCGGTCGAATTTGCGGTTAAATATGATGACGCAAGAGATACTTCGGGTGTACTGAAAGCCGATATTGTATTAGTAGGAGTGTCGCGAACGTCCAAGACCCCCTTGTCCATGTACCTTGCCCACCAAAAATTCAAAGTGGCAAATGTACCGCTTGTGCCGGAATTAAAGCCGCCGGAAGAATTGTTTAAGCTTCCTAAGCGCAAAGTAATTGGACTTACGATCGGTGTTCCTTATCTGAATACCATTCGTAAGGAACGGCTCAAAGCGCTTGGTTTGCCGAATAATGCATCCTATGCTACGACTGACCGTATTGAAAAAGAGCTTCTCTATGCCGATAACATAATGAAGCAGCTCGGATGCGTAGTCATTGACGTTTCGCACCGTGCGGTTGAAGAAACGGCAAGCTTAATTATGGAATATGTACGCATGCCTTAAAGGCGCCGGAAGGATTTTTTACAGTTATGCCGTATATAATAATATAGGACAAGAATTTGAAATCGAGCGGTGATCATCTATTCGGAATGAGAAACCTACTATTGTAGTCGACGCGGATGCATGTCCGGTAAAAACTGAAATAGGCGAAACGGCAAGACAATACTCGGTACGGGTGCTTATGGTTGCTTCACATGACCACAGGTTGGAGCCTCAGCCAGGCGTAGATATTGTACAGGTTGACCGGAGCAATCAATCCGTCGATTTGTATATCGTTAACCATATCGCACGCGGAGATATTGTTGTCACGCAGGATTTCGGGCTGGCTTGCATAGCTATCGGCAAGGGCGCAATCGTCTTGTCACCTAGAGGAGAGCAGTACACGGACGATAACATTGATTATTTGATGGAGCGGAGACATGAGCTGGCTAAACGACGCCGCACCGGAGGCAAAACAAGAGGGCCAAAAGCGATGAATAACGACGATCGTGATCGTTTTCAACAAAAGTTGACAAAAGTTTTGCGAAATGAGCAGGAGAACCATGACGTATAGCGAATATTATTTACGTGTTACTAGGATGAAGGTGATGAACGATGACATACGGTAATAAAATACCGGAAGAGGTCATTGATGCGGTACGCAAGCATTATGACATCGTAGAGACGGTCGGGAAATATGTTCATCTCACGAAGCACGGCAAATATATGAAGGGGTTATGTCCGTTCCATTCGGAGAAGACTCCCTCGTTTACAGTGACGCCGGAGCTCCAAATTTACCATTGCTATGGCTGCGGGAAGGGCGGAAACGTCATTCGATTTTTTGAGGAAATGGAAGGCTATTCGTTTCCTGAAGCCGTTCGCGTGCTGGCTCTCGATGCAGGCATGCCCGTTACTTGGGCCTCGCCTGACGGAAGCAAGCCAACGCCGCATGATGCTGACCGGGCCAAAATCATTGAAGCGCATGAGCTTACGCTCAAACTTTACCATCATGTGCTCAATAATACGAAGCAAGGTCAGGCCGCAAAGCAATATTTGCGGGAGCGGGGACTTAGCGATAAGCTAATTGATCATTTTATGATTGGTTATGCGCCAGAGGAATGGGACTTGCTCGCTCGTTTTTTAAGGAACCGGGGCTTTGATCTGGCACTGATGGAAAAAGGCGGGTTGCTTTCGGCAAAAGCTGACGGGAGTGGATATGTGGACCGGTTTCGCAATCGCATCATGTTTCCGATTTGGGATCGAGACGGCAAAGCTACCGCGTTTGCGGGTCGCATTATAGGCGAAGGACAGCCGAAATACTTGAACACGTCAGAAACGATGCTTTTTACGAAAAGCAGAACACTTTACAACCTGCATTATGCGCGGCCGGCTATCCGAAAAAGTAAGCAGGTCGTCTTGTTTGAAGGCTACATGGATGTCATCAAATCATGGAGCGCAGGCGTGAAGAATGGAATAGCGACGATGGGCACGGCTTTAACCGAAGAACATTGCGCCATTCTGAAACGCCAGGCCGAAGAGGTCATCGTGTGTTACGACGGTGATGACGCAGGACAAGCAGCAGCATTCAAATCAATTCCGATGCTGGAGAGCGCAGGCTTGAGGGTATCGGTGGCGATGCTTCCGAAAGGAAAGGATCCCGATGATTATATAAGCGAATACGGACCAGAGGCGTTCTTGCGGGAGACGATGGACCAGCCTGTTTCCGTAACAAAATTTAAGCTTATATATTCAAGGAAAAACCATATACTGCTAAAAGAAGAAGGTAGAAAGAACTATCTGCTTGAAGCGGTACAAATTGTTGCGGAGCTTGATTCATCCACGGAACGCGAAGTCTACTTAAAGGAAATTTCCCGTGAGTTCGATATCTCTCTTGACGCCTTAAAGCAGGACTGTCATCAAATCAGGCAGGAGCTGCAAAAAAAGAAACCGCAAGGGGATAATAACGACAATTCGTGGAATAATGGTAGGAATGAAAAGCCCCGAAAGTCCGGTCCGCCTACTCTTATGCCCGCTTACACGCATGCAGAACGAAGGTTGCTGCATGTTATGATGCGGGATCGGGATGTAGCTCAGGCGGTTCATGAACGATTGGGTGATGCGTTTAATGTTGAGGATCACGCAGCTCTTGCTGCTTATTTATACGCTTATTTTGCTCAAGGCTATGATCCGGATGTCAGCCGTTTTATTGCAACGCTGCATGACGACCGATTAGAACGCGCAGCTGCATCGATTCTGATGATGGACGGTGACTTCCCGTTCGACGATACAACGATGGATGCTTATATTCAAGACATTATCAAAGTTCCGCAGTATCGGGATATTGAGCGCAAGAAAGAAGAAATGGTGCGTGCTGAGCGTACCGGAGATTTTTTGGCAGCAGCACAAATAGCAAGTGAGATTATAACCCTAGAGAGACAGCTTAAAGGTCGACAGGAAGATCGTTTCTAGGGGGGAGGGAGTCGGAACATGGCGAATGATCAACATACTGAACTAGATACCGAACAAAAACTGGATCATGTGAAGGATCAATTGATCGAACAAGGCAAGAAGAGGTCTTCTTTGACGTATAAAGAAATTATGGATAAGTTGGCTCCGTTCGATCAGGATCCTGAACAAATTGATGAATTTTTCGAACAGCTCGATGATTTTGGGATTGAGGTACTGAACGAAAACGATGAAGAAAATCCACTCGCTGCCCAAGGGGAAGAGCAAGAGCGTGAGCAGGACGACTTTAATTTCGATGATGATCTTGCATTGCCGCCAGGTATCAAAATTAACGATCCTGTACGGATGTACTTAAAAGAAATAGGCCGGGTTCCGCTTCTTTCAGCGGATGACGAGGTTGAGCTTGCACAGCGGATTGAGAATGGCGACGAAGAAGCAAAACGGAGATTGGCGGAAGCTAATTTACGGCTCGTAGTCAGTATTGCAAAACGCTATGTCGGCAGAGGCATGTTATTCCTTGATTTAATCCAAGAAGGGAATATGGGCCTTATCAAAGCGGTTGAGAAGTTTGACCATCAAAAGGGCTTCAAATTCAGTACTTACGCGACATGGTGGATTCGCCAAGCGATTACTCGCGCCATTGCTGACCAAGCTCGGACGATTCGTATCCCCGTTCACATGGTTGAGACCATCAATAAGCTGATTCGGGTTTCTCGTCAATTGCTTCAAGAACTTGGGCGCGAACCGACTCCGGAGGAAATTGCTGCAGAAATGGAGCTAAGCACGGAAAAGGTTCGGGAGATCATGAAAATTGCCCAAGAACCAGTTTCGCTTGAAACTCCGATCGGGGAGGAAGATGATTCTCATCTCGGAGATTTCATCGAGGATCAAGAAGCGCTTGCACCTGCTGATGCCGCTGCGTATGAACTTCTTAAGGAGCAGCTTGAGGACGTGCTGGATACGCTGACCGAAAGGGAAGAAAACGTACTTCGTCTCCGTTTTGGACTTGATGACGGACGCACAAGAACTCTTGAAGAGGTTGGCAAGGTATTCGGGGTTACGCGTGAGCGTATCCGTCAGATTGAAGCTAAGGCACTTCGCAAGCTTCGTCACCCAAGCCGGAGCAAACGGTTAAAGGATTTTCTCGAATAAAAACTTTATGATAAACATATTGACCTTTCTGCTCGTGCAGCGAGGTCTTTTTTCTAAAGAAAGAACCTTATACATAAGGACTTGCGCCCGAGCAGGTCGGGACCGAAAGGATAGCTGGATTTTATGAATCAGGACCGTCGGCAAATTATCGTGAAAGAAATCGAGCATTGGCGGCGAAGCAAGCTGCTGCCGGATCAGTACTGTGACTTTCTAATGAATTTATACGCAGATCAAGATACGGTCCCTGCAGGCAAACAACAGCAGCATACGGTAGGGAAAGCCATTGCTGCCATACAAAAGGCAACAGGGCTGCAATGGTTCCTTACATTTGGAACTTTTACCTTAATTTCCTTTGTTGTGCTTTATTTTAACGAATTTCATCCGTTATTGCAAATGGCCGTCGTGGCTCTTGGGACGGTTGTTTTTTTACGTATAGGCCAGCGGCTTCGGAGCCGGAATGAGGCAGCTGGATTAGCAATTACAAGTACGGGCATGCTCCTTCTGCTGGGCGGAGGGCTCCACATGCTCAATATTCACGGCCTTGATCAATGGGGCTGGAAAACAGGGCTGCTGGCATTTAGTTCGCTCTTCTGGATCGTATATGGGATAGCAGCGCGTATACCCGCTTTGCATTTAAGCGGCTGGCTTGCGGGAATACTTGTTTATGCGTGGCTGCTGTCACAATTTATGGTGGATTCGAAATGGTATGAAATTCAGCTGTATTGGCTGCCTATTGCTTGTTTGTTTGGATGGGGTTCTTGGTTTGTACACCGCTGGTCAAAGCCGGTGTCCGCCGTTCTTTTCGTAACATGCGCATTGGTATGGTTTATGCCTGAGCTGTATTCGGTCATGTTCCTGGATGAAGCCATTTGGCTGCAGCTGCAGCTAATAGCCAAAATAGCGATTGGCGGCGGAATATTATTCGCAATGCGAAAACAATGGATGGTGTGGGTTGTATAATGTTAAAACTATCTAAACGTCTGCAGAAAATTGCGGACTACGTAACCATTGGAGCACGCGTGGCGGACATTGGCTCCGATCATGCGATGCTTCCTGTCTATTTGCTTCAGAGCGGCAGATGTCCTTCGGCAATTGCGGGAGAATTAAACCGAGGCCCCTTTGAGGCGGCAAAAAAGCAGAGTGCTGACGCAGGCCTTTCCTCGCGATTGACGGTTCGCCAAGGCGATGGTCTAAATGTATTAGAATCTGGTGAAGCGGATACCGTTACAATTGCCGGTATGGGCGGAAGCTTAATGAGTGACATTCTGGAGGCTGGCAGATTGGCCGGGAAGCTGGAAGGCGTCACTGAGCTCGTACTGCAGCCTAATGTAGGCGAAGAAGTTGTGCGTCAATGGCTTCTCAAGCATCATTGGTTTTTAACGGCTGAAAGCATTCTTGAAGAAGACGGCAAAATTTACGAGGTGATGCATGCTGTACGCGCGGAGGATGCTGATTCGCGGAGCAGCGAGCTTTACAACGGCCATTTTTTGGCGCTTTCATTTGATAAAAAGGTACTGTACAAGGTTCTGATGCAAATGGGGCCGTATCTTCTACGTGATCCGCAGCCGGCCCTATTCAAAAAGTGGCATCATGAGTTAAATAAGCTGGAGCGAATTTGTGAACAGCTTGCAGGATCAGATCTCGCGGAATCTGCGGTTAAGCGCGAGCAATTTCTTACGGAAATGCATGTGATTAAGGAGGTTTTACAATGCTTGCGCACGGACAAACCGTAATACAGCTCATGGAACAGCTCGCTCCAAAGCATTATGCGGTAGAGAATGATAAAATCGGTCTGCAGCTAGGCACATTGAATAAACCGATCCATAAAATTCTTGTTGCACTGGATGTTACCGATGCGGTAGTCGATGAAGCGATCGAGCTTGGCGCTGAGCTCATTATTGCTCATCATGCCATTATATATCGTCCGCTGGCGAAGCTGGATACATCGACCGCAGCAGGCCGTTTATATGAGAAGCTTATTAAAAATGATATCGCGGTCTATATTTCGCATACTAATCTAGATGTAGCCGACGGCGGGATTAATGACTGGCTGGCTGACCTCGTTGGAATATTACCGGAAAACCGTCAGAGTCTTGAGGAAGTCCATACCGATAAGCTATACAAGCTTGTCGTATTTGTGCCCGAGAGTCATCATGAGCAAGTGCTGGAGGCTATATGGCGAGCGGGAGCCGGTGAAATAGGCAATTACAGCAATTGCAGCTTTAACATCAAAGGCACGGGAACTTTCGTTCCTGGAGCCGGAACGAATCCCTACATTGGAGCGGAAGGAAAGCTTGAGCATGCGGCTGAGATTCGGATCGAAACGATCGTACCGCACAGCATCCACCGTAAAACCGTTCAGGCCATGCTTAAAGCCCACCCCTATGAAGAGGTTGCTTACGATCTTTACGCCATGGATTTGAAAGGACGTTCATTTGGCTTAGGGCGAACCGGTAAATTGGCGCAGCCTACAACGCTTGGCGAATTAGCGGAGCAAGCGAAAATCATTTTCGGCGTTCCTGCTGTCCGAGTGGTTGGGCCGCTTGATCGTGTCATACGCAAGGCGGCCGTACTTGGCGGCTCTGGCGCAAGATATGTGCGGCATGCGATTTTTGCTGGAGCGGATGTGCTTATTACGGGAGATATTGATTATCATACCGCACATGATGCCCTTGCAGCGGGGATGACGATCATTGACCCTGGCCATAACATTGAGAAGGTCATGAAGCAGAAGGTTGCTGATTGGTTGAATAAGCAGCTAGAGGGCACCAAGACGGAAACGAAAGCCGTTGCTTCATCATTGAATACGGAGCCGTTTACTTTTGTTTAACGGTTTTCCGCCGGCGCTTTACCGACTTTTAAAGAATATCGGCGCTGGAAGTTGTTTCAGGGTTGAGCTTTTGTAAAAATACTTGTATACTTAACGATGCCAAGGAAAGTTTGACAGACAATCGCTGGCGGCCTTGTTGCCGCGAGAGGAAAGTCCGGGCTCCGTAAGGCAGGATGCTGGATAACGTCCAGTCAGCGCGAGCTGAAGGATAGTGCCACAGAAATGGACCGCCGATGGCCGGCTTTTAGCCGGCACAGGTAAGGGTGGAACCGTGGTGTAAGAGACCACGAGGAGCATAGGTGACTACGTTCCTGGTAAACCCCATCTGGAGCAAGACCGAGAGGACGCCGCAGCCCCTAAGCTGCAGCCTTAGCCTGAGGCGCGTCCGGGTTGGTTGCTGGAGCCGTACAGTAATGTGCGGCCTAGATAGATGATTGTCGCTTCATCGTGGGAGGGTCGTTCCCGTTTGGACCACCAGAAGTACAGAACCCGGCTTACGACAAACTTTCCGCACGATAATACACAAACAAAGAGCACCCATCGCATGCGATGGGTGCTTTATTGTGCTTAGAAAAGGTCATTTCGCATATTTGGAAACAATGCGATCCAATCTTCTTTTCACTTGATCGGGGTAGGTTTGCAAAGTACCGCCGAATTTGGATGCGGCTTGTAGCGCTTTATCGATATCAATCTCGCCATAACCGAAATTATCGTCTTTGCCTTCGGCGCCCAAGTCGACCGCCGATTTCCTCATTAATTCCATGACTTCGACGTTAGTGAGCTCCGGATTGACGGAGCGGATCAGGCCTGCCAAGGCAGCCACATGAGGGCTGGCCATCGAAGTGCCGGACAATGCGGCGTACTGGCTACCGGGATAGGTGCTGGCGATACTGTCCCCCGGCGCTGCGACATCGATGTAATCGCCATAGTTGGAGAAGGATGCTTTTTCGTGATTGCTGTCCGTGGCCGCTACTGCGAAAACTTCCGGATACGCAGCAGGATAGCCCGGGCGATCCGTATTATCATTCCCGCTTGCTGCGATCATAACGACATCATGCTCATAAGCATATTTTATGGCGTCATGCAGAAAGTCTGCTTGAGCATAGTTACCTAAACTCATGTTGATGACCTTGGCGCCGTGATCCGTTGCCCAAATGATGCCTTGCGCGACGGAATAAGTCGAGCCTGCGCCGCTGCTGTCGAGTACTTTGACAGGCATAATTTTGTTGTACCAGGAAAGCCCGGCTACGCCTTCGCTGTTATTGACGGTTGCGCCAATGATACCTGATACATGAGTACCATGTCCAACGTCATCATCCGGTTCGGCTTTCTCATCGACGATATTTGTCCCCTCAATAAGTTTACCCTTCAAATCGGGATGATTGCTTTGCACACCCGTGTCAAGAACAGCAATGATTACCTTATCATTGCCTTTGGAGATACTCCAGCCTTTTTCCGTTTCAATATTAGGCAAATTCCATTGATATTCCGAGTAAAGAGCGTCGTTCGGTTTAATGGAAGCGGATGTTTCATTCGTCAAATATAGGTAATGAGGCTCCGTATATTCCGTATTCCATGTTTGCTTGAAATATTTAACGAGCTGGTCGGTCTCCAAATTTCTTGAACGGAAGATAAATGTATCTCCGACCTGCTTCATCGATTCCGCATTGATGTCTCGTTTGACGCGCTCCAGCTCGGAAGCCGATAGCGGCTTAGTAAAATGAACGACCACATCGCGAACATGGTAATGGCTGGCGTTTCCGTTATCTTCGCCATTTTGAACGGTCGTATCGATCGTTGAATTCGGCAATACCGATTCAATCTTATAATTTCCTTCGGCGGGATAAGGGACTAATCTGAGGTTGCGCATCTGATGCTTCTCGACTGATTTTAAAATATCCTGCTTAATCACTCCGACAACGCCGATGCCGACATGCTTGGAATCGGGGACGCCGAGTACCATATAACGGCTGCCGTCCTTAGCGGCAAAAGGAACAGATTCGTATTTGGCACCTTTGCTTACCTGAACTTTCGCTTCTTTCACATTGCGTTCCGCTTGTTGATTTTCTGTTACAGGCAGCTTGCCCCGGTCTACGCTTCGTTTTCCCGATATCCAGCTAATGTAGCTCATATGCATATGCTCATGCATCATATGCTTGATTTGCTGGCCAGCTTCTTCCTTCGAGCCCATGCTTGCGTTCATAAGCTTTTGAAAATCTTTTGAGCATTCCGACGCGCATAGCATAGCCGTCGCTTTCATGTCTGACTGCACGGCTGCCATTTTAAGCGTATGCTCCCGCTTGGCGGAAAAGCTTGATGCTTGCGGCACCTTTTTGACATCTTTCGGTGCGAATAAAGGGGTGGTAGGTATAAGCAGAGCTGCCAAGGCTAAAATTGTAAAGGCGCCAATCCATTTTCTACGCATGCATGAAACCTCCAATTGTTCGTTCTAGATTAGAGCAAAGTCTATATATAGGTTCGGATTCCTGAGCGGAAAATATGCGAACGAAACCGTGAATCGCCAGTACCACTTCAATGTAATTTGTGGTACGATAATAATGATTGTAGTTTTTACGCGTGTTTGGATTATGAAAGGGGAACTACCTATATGCCAACTGCTAACGTCAAAGCGCTAACTGAATCAACCCGTACAAAGCTAAAAGATGCGGTAAACCAGCTTGAACCGTTTCTGAATAACAATGCTTTGCTCCAATTAACCGGAGAGGATAATGGAGAAGAAGCCCAAACGTTTTACAAAGGCCTTTTATCCGATTTGAGACATTTATTGGTGTTTTCTGAAGTCTCGGTTGAAAAGCTGGGGGTTTTGCTCAGACGGCCCAATTTCGATACTGATTATGCGGAACGCGTATTGTATGAGGTTTACCACCATTGCGTAAGCGCGTTTTTCTATCCGAAAAACGAATGTTATTCCGAAGACGGCCGTTATGCTTATACCGGTCAGGATGCCATCCGTTTCCGTTTTAAACCAAACCGTGAATCACGCGGTATCGTACTTAGCGTTTCCAAAATATTTGAAGAGCTGCGCGACGAATTGTCCTATTACGAAAATGACTACATGACGCAGCGCCGCATGCAAGGGCAAAAATAAGGCAGAATGAATCACCTCCACTCAGGGAAACTTGATAGTGGAGGTGATTTTTTATGCCGAAAGGCGTGTCATGTAGCGTAGCCAACTGCAGCTTTTGGAAAGAAGGCAATAACTGCGGCGCGAGTGCAATCAATATTGAAATCGATCAGCACGCAGCTGTCAATCTCAATGAAGAGTTCGCTGATGGCCTAGGGTTATTCCACCAAGATCAAGCGGAGCAATCGAAAGCAACATGCTGCTTAACCTTTAAACCAAAGGAGTGATGATCGATGGGAAATTATGAAGACGATTATAAAAAATTGTTGGATGAACGAGATCGATCAGCACGCACAAGCCATCCAGTTGTGGGGACGGATCGCTTGCCTGATGTTAATGAAGAAATGGCAGCTGATTTCGCGGTCAGCAGTCCAGTGGTGCATTCGGAGCGGAGAGAAGACCGGTATGTGGAAAGATCGGAACGTACAGACGCAAGGTCTGGCGGTTTCGCGCTTGGCTGGGTATCCCTTGTATTTGCGATTGCCTCATGGTTTATTTGGCCGGTATTGATGGGAGCTACAGCGGCTGTGCTTGGCTTTATCGCATATCGGCAGGGCGCACGGGGACTCGGCGGTTGGTCTATGGCGATCGGACTTATAGCATTGGCATTAAATTTAATCATCGTGCCCTTTTATTACGCGATAACCTAAATATAAAAAGAAGCTCCCGCCGCAATTTCGGTGGGAGCTTCTATTTTTATTTTAAAGCTTGCTCGCGGTGCTTCTGCACTTCGACGTTCAATGCGAGCATCTGCCGATCCAGCAAATGGATCATGTCGGCGGAGCCTTTGAGCTGCTCCTGAATATGTGGCGGAATCTGCTCATTAAATTTATAATAGATCTTATGCTCCAAGCTGGCCCAAAAATCCATCGCGATGGTGCGGATTTGAATTTCTACGAGCACGTTCTCCGTTCTATCCGTAAGAAAAACAGGTATTTCGATAAGCAAATGAATGCTTTGGTAACCGTTAGGTTTTGGGTTAATTACATAATCCTTGAGCTCTACGACACGAACATCGCTTTGCTTGCTGATCATGTCAACGATCTGATAAATATCCGTTGAGAAGGAGCAGATGACCCGAACCCCTGCAATGTCCCGAATATGCTCTTTTGCATCCTCAAGGGTGATATCAAGGCCTTTGCGCTGAAGCTTTTGTATGACGCTCTCCGGTGCTTTGATCCTAGTCTTCATGTGCTCGATTGGATTGTAATCATGAATAAATTGAAATTCCTCGTTCAAAATATTAAGTTTGGTCTCAACGGCGTCCAGCGCAAATTTATAAGTAAGAAAAAAATGAGCCCATTGCTTTAATTGATTGGTTTTCATATGCAAGTTCACTCCTGATATAACAAATATGTATAGTTGTAGTGGAAGACATAACGGTTCCGGCTTGTTTGGAAACGTTGTATTATTATAATGGGCGATATTATTACCCAAGTCAAATTTGAAGAATGGGCATTTGTCAACAGACGGGAGAGCTGACGATGATTATAGATATTCAAAATGTTTCTTGGGAACGAAGCGACAAACAAATTCTTCGTCATATCGATTGGCAGGTAAAAGGCGGCGAGCATTGGTGTCTGCTTGGGCTTAACGGCTCCGGTAAAACGACCTTGTTGAATATGATTAACGGCTATATATGGCCGACTGAAGGAAGGATGTCGGTACTTGGCAATACCTTTGGGGAGTTTGATTTGAGGGAGCTCCGTAAAATGATCGGCTGGGTAAGCACATCCTTGCAGCAAAAGCTTTACGGAAACGAAACCGCAATAAAAATAGTGCTTAGCGGGAAATTTGCAACGATCGGGCTTTATGACCAGACGGACAAGGAGGATCATGAACGAGCCGAACAGCTGATGAAGACACTCGGCTGTACTGCATTAATGTATCGTACGTATGATACGCTGTCGCAAGGAGAGCGGCAGCGCGTATTGATTGCCCGGGCTCTGATGGCAATGCCAAAGCTGCTTATTCTGGACGAGCCTTGCACGGGCCTGGATGTATTCGCGCGCGAGCAGCTGCTGCAAATGATTGCTGCAGTGGCAAGCGGGAAGGATGCGCCAACGATTATTTATGTTACCCATCATGTAGAGGAAATATTGCCATGCTTTACAAAAACGCTGTTAATCAAGGAAGGCCAAGTTTTTGCTGCTGATGAAACTTCGGAAGTGCTGACATCCGAACTAATGAGCGATTTTTTCTCCGTGCCTGTAGAAATCGAGCGGCGAGAAGGTAGAAACTGGCTCACGTTAGCGGGTGCTTTATGGAAGTAGAAATACTGGAAGCGGAACAGCTGCAGCCGCCAATGAAAACCGGCAAGTGGAAAAAAATAAAAACATGGGTAACCGGGCGTTATGCCATGCGGAACGAACGCGACCTTTTTGTGGCCAGAATCGCGTCTGGAAGTACGGCTCTATTCGCGTCACTTGCTTTGCTTGCCGCTGTTTTAGGCATGCCAACCGGCTTTGGAACGGGTATTGATATCCTTGTTTTTTTAATGGTCAACATACTCGCATTGAAAGTGGCCGCTAAGGTGTTGTCATTCCTATACAGCCTTATGTACTTGCCCTTTCCCCGAAGGCTCTTGGCCGTATGGACGTTTGCTTCGGTCGAGACGTATCTGATTTTGTATTATGCCGAGCTCGGGGTTTTTATGGCGGTTGCCTTTTCCCTTGCTTTTACAATTACAGGTGCTCTTGCAGGCGGTTTAATGGGCTTTTTATTAAAAATGAAAATCAGGCCGCTGGGCAAGGCCGCGATCGGACTTGGTTTAGCTTTTGCGGCAGCAGCGGCCTATGTCGGTTTGGATTGGCCTGGGCCTGCTGCCGTGCCTCAAAGAGAGGCATTCCATTCGATCTCACTGGTTGGTACGAGCGGTTTGCTTGACATGCCAAGCCCTGCCGAGCCCGGACCGCTGACGTATCAGACCTTTACTTATGGGAGCGGGGAAGACAAGCACAGAAAGATTTTTGGAGACGATATCGGCATCTTGTCACGATCGGTCGATGCGTCAGCTTATATCAGCAAATGGTCAAAACTGAAAACGGGTTTTTGGGGGTTTGACCAACATGAGCTGCCCTTAAACGGACGCGTTTGGATGCCAGAAGGGGAGGGGCCTTCTCCGATCGCTTTAATTGTGCATGGGAATCATCTAATGGAGGATTTCTCTGATGGCGGATATGCTTATCTTGGAGAATTGCTTGCAAGCAAAGGAATAATCGCAGTCTCGGTTGACGAGAATTTCTTGAATTATTCCGTATGGTCAGGCATACCCAATAATGATATGAAGGTACGGGCTTGGCTGCTGTTGAAGCATTTGCAGCAAATCAAACAATTTAACGAAGAAGAAGGGAATTTCTTTAGCGGACAGGTGGACTTTGACCATGTTGCTTTGATCGGCCATTCGCGTGGGGGACAGGCCGTTGCAATGGCAGCGGATGCTGAACGCTGGTTCAAAGAGGATCAATCCTTGAAGGGCTTAAACGGCATGCATATCGAATCGGTTGTCGCGATTGCGCCAACGGATAAACAAGTGGACGATAAATCGGCGCGGTTATCGGATGTCAACTATTTAACGCTGCAAGGGGCAAGAGACGCGGACGTAAACAACTTTTACGGAGACCGTCAATACAGCCGTACGACTTTCCCGGAGCAATCGGATAAATTTAAAGCGGCGCTTTATATTGCGGATGCAAACCATAGTCAGTTTAATTCGGAATGGGGACGGATGGATGAGCGTCCGCCTGGCGGTTTGTTCTTAAATCGCAAGGAACTGTTAAAGGCTGATGAGCAGCGGCAAATTTCCAAGGTATACGTGTCTGCGTTTTTGCAAGCGACTTTATTGGGCCAAGCGGGCTACCGTCCTCTTTTCGAGGATTACCGAACAGGGTTGGAATGGCTTCCGGACACGGTGTATACGAATCGTTATGAAACCTCGGTTTTTACTGAAATCGCACGGTATGAGGATGGAAAAAGAAAAACCACGCTGAAGGATGGAGGAAAGGCCAGCGTTGCAGGTATGTCGGAATGGGAAATTACCTACGCGGAGGACCGGGACGGAAAGAATAAAGGCACGAAGGGAATTGAACTGGAATGGGAGAAGGCGGGAGCGGAATACGAATTGGAGCTCTCATCTCATACAGGCTTGAAAGCAGCAGAGTTGCAAGAAGGCAATTTGGTATTCTCTCTGGCGATCCTGGAACGCGACCTGATTTCGAGTGACGGAGACAAGAAAATTCCGGGTAACGGCGATGAGGGGAAATCGGAGCTGCCTCCTCTCCCGGGGGTTGAGATTAAGGTTACCACCGCTGAAGGCGAGAGCAGCAAGCTTTTGCTAGAAGAAATCATGCCGGTATCCCCGCCTTCCTATACGGCTTTTATGACCATCTCATGGCTCGAGGAACGAATGAAAAAGAAGAAATACAAAGAATCCACGGAACCTGTTTTTCAAACCTTCACGGTTCCGCTAAAGCAGTTTAACTCGGATGAGTCGTTAATTGAAGCAGAGGATATTAGAAGGATTACGTTCCGTTTTACGAGTGGTCCAGGCAAGGTAATGTTGGATGATATCGGTTTTATGCAATAAGATACAAAAAAAGCGGGATGCCTGGCAGTGGCAATCCCGCTTTTTTTAGCCTTATAGGGTATGGTCTTCCCGGAATGCAAAACTTCTTGCCACATATAAAAATGGTGTCGAACAAAGAGAAACGATAAATTTTATGACATATGTCGACAAGAAAATTGAAAGCCAGAGCTTGCTGTCGTAACCGGGTGCGCCCGCAAAAGCAATGGTGCAAAATATGAATGTATCTACAAGCTGGCTTACCGCTGTGCTGCCATTATTGCGAATCCAAAGCTGATTCGGCGCAGGGCATAAACGCTTAAGTACCGAATAAATCTTTACATCGAGAAATTGGCTAACCAAATAAGCACATAGGCTGCCTAACGCGATGCGCGGCATCAGTCCGAATAAAGTCTCCAATGCACCCTGTACTTGTAAAGGAAAGGGTTCGTTATGGGGATTAAAAAGGAGTGCCATCTGCATAATAATGGTCGTAGCGATCAGTGTGAAAAAGCCAAACCATACGGCCCGTTTCGCAGCTTTCTCGCCATATTTCTCATTCAACAGGTCTGAAGCCAAATAAATGGTACCGTACATCGTATTGCCGAGAGTAATGGCAATGACCATGCCGAAAGCATGGATATCAATGGTTTTGACGACTTGAATATTGGCTAGCACGGTAGCCATTCCGATCCAGGCATAAATGCCGATGCGCCCGAAAAACCGGTAAGAAAGCAGGAATAGCGTAAAATGCGCGAGCATAAAGATCGCGCCGAACCATAAATTAAACATACTGCCGTAAACCTCCTAGTTTTGATAACGCGGGAGTTTTCGAACCGCGGATTGCGCCTCAAGCGTGCCTTACGGCTTGCTTTTCTGCCTTTGTCATTATAAACGCTCCTACAGTGCCCGGCAATAACTTTTCGTTTGCATTTTCTTTGAACAGTAGAAGATGGTAAAATGGTTGATACCGTTTTAAATGCGGTACATGAATGATTTGAGCAGCCTTACATATTGGTTAAGGAGTGATAAAAATGACTAATCATGATGATCAGCTTCAGATAGAGCAGCATCGCGTCGAAAGCGTAACCGAGATCATTCGGGCAAGGATAGATGAATTTCGCGGACAAGTTAGCGGCATGCACGAAGATATTGTCGATATACGCCGCAATTTTTGGGATGATGTTACGCTGAACTTTGAGGATGCAGCCGAATCGGCTGAGTCGCATGCTAGCATGAAGCAGCAGGCTGAGGTGCTGTCGGAACGCGAAAGAAGCCATCGGCATATACAAGAGCAGCTAAAAACACTCTTGAAGCTGGAGCATTCTCCCTATTTCGGACGAATCGACATCAGCGAGCAAGGCCAACAAAAATCAGAGCCTATTTATTTAGGCGTAGGCTCGCTGCTTGACGAAAGCGGTTATGAGTATCTCATATATGATTGGCGAGCCCCCGTTTCCAGCCTCTATTACGATTACGGACCGGGGCCGGTACAATATGAAACGCCGAGCGGGACGATAAAAGGCGAGATGTCGCTCAAGCGTCAATTTATTATTCGCGACGCCCAAATCCGCAGCATGTTCGATACGGGAGTAACCATTGGGGATGAGCTGCTGCAAGAAGTTCTTGGCAAGCAGTCCGATGCACAAATGAAAAACATCGTCGCTACGATCCAGCGGGAGCAAAATCAGATTATCCGCAACGAACGCGCGAGATTGCTTATTGTGCAGGGTGCTGCCGGAAGCGGAAAAACTTCTGCAGCCCTCCAACGCGTAGCGTATCTGCTATATCGTTACAGGGGCATGCTTCAAGCGGATCAGATCGTCCTGTTCTCGCCGAATCCGATGTTTAACAGCTACGTGGCAACAGTACTTCCCGAGCTTGGCGAACAGAACATGCAGCAAACGACCTATCAGCAATATTTAGAGCACAGGCTGGGCAAAACGTTTGCGCTTGAGGATCCATTCTCACAAATGGAATATACATTGGCATCGCATAACGATGAGGGTTACGAGGCTAGGATTGCCGGAATCACTTATAAATCGGGTGCTAACTTTATGCATCTAATCGATAGTTACGCAGCAGAGCTTGGTCAAGCCGGGCTTTCCTTTAAGGCAGTTATCTTTAAGGGACGTACATTAATTAGCGAGGTTTCGATCTCGGAGCAGTTTTATAAATTGGACGGGTCGATATCCATTGCGAACCGTATGCGCAGCACGGCGGAATGGATGCTCAAGGAGCTGACGAAGCTGAGCCGCGAAGAGCGCGATCAGGATTGGGTTCAGGAGGAAATCGAGCTGCTCGATCAGGAGGCCTATGCGAAAGCCTTTGAAGAATTGCAGCGGAAAAACCGGTTTGCGGGCAATTCATTTGATGATTTTGACGCGGAACATGATTATTTGGCCGCGATGGTCGTGCAGGAGAAATTTAAAAAGCTGCGCAGACGCGTAAAGCGATTGAAGTTTTTGGATGTGCCGATGGTTTACAAGCGTTTATTTGACCAATCTACGCTGCAGCAATCGCGGATCAATTGGGGGGAGCTTCCGGAACAGTGGGCCGAAATTAGCGAGCAGACGCTGGCAAAGCTTGATGGCGGCCAAATTTTTTACGAGGATGCCACCCCGTATCTATATTTGAAGGAAAAGCTGGAAGGTTTTCATACGAATACGCTCGTTAAGCATCTTTTCATTGACGAGGCACAAGATTATTCACCTTTTCAGTATCATTATCTGAAGCGGATTTTTCCCAATTGCAAGATGACAGTCCTTGGCGACCTGAACCAATCCATATTCGCGCACGCGGTATCAGGCAACGGTTTTGAGCCGTTATCGGAGCTGTTTAGCGAGGAAGAGACTGAGAAGATCATATTGGCCCGAAGCTACCGTTCGACACGGCCGATTGTTTCCTTCACCAGCCGGATGATAGAAGGCGGCGGGCTGATCGAGCCCTTTAACCGGGATGGCGCGGAGCCAACGATTACCAAAGCGGAAGATGAAGGACAGCTTGTCGCTAAGATCAAGGATCAAATTGAAAAATTGGTTCAAACGGGCTATCAGTCGATAGCGGTTATTTGCAAAACGGCGGAAGAGAGTTATCAGACGTTTGCCGCCTTGCAAGCTTATGTGCCTAATCTGAGGCTTGTCGAAAAAGAAACGGTGACCTTCGAAAAAGGCATTATCGTAATACCGACATATTTGGCGAAAGGTGTCGAATTTGATGCTGTTGTCATCCATAATGCAAATCAAGAGCACTACGGGCGAGAAAGTGAGAGAAAGCTGTTTTATACCGCGTGTACAAGAGCGATGCACGAGCTGCATCTGTTCTATACCGATGAGCTCACATCCTTTATAAGGTAATCTTATTTTCTTACTTCTGACCAAATAGCATGAACTTCGACTTGAAGCTCCGAAGCGATCAGCTCTGCTGTGAGTCTTTGGGGCTTTAATATTTTCCCGTTGCGCAGTTTTGAAATGGTTTGGATAGAGATGCCGGTCAATGAGGACAAATGGCCTGCCGTAATATCCCGTTTGGCCATCCATATACGAAGCTTTACGGATGCATCGATTTGATTATCTACCGGGCGTAAATCCCAGATGACGAACGCAAATTCAAAAACCTCACCAAATCCATCGATAATAGGAGCGAAGGTGACAGACAGCTCGAGCTCGATTCCGCTCAGCTTGCTCGTCTTAAGCAGCAGGCTTCTTTCTTTTTTTAACAAATAAGCCTCTTGAATGATCTTCATAATTTTCACTTGCTCGGTGTCATCCAAAAATTGAAGCAGCGTTTCATCCTGCATTTTGCGGTCTGGCTCGAATAGCAGCGGCGCCAAGTTGTCTCTCAAAAAACGAACATGCTGATTTCGATCGACGATTCCGCTGAGTATGACTTTGTTTCTTTCTGCCTGCTGCTCTATCCACTTGTAAGGAGTCAAATCCTCAAAAATAATATAGGCCCTGCAAAAGTTATCTTCGCTGCTATTTGGCAAAGGCTGCTGGTCGATTCTTACCGAAATTTGGCGTTTTTGCTTCGTATAAATAACAACCTCGCTTTTTACTACTTGTCTGGAATTGTCGATTTTGTATTTTTGAAGCAAATGTTGGCTCTTTTTCGATTTAAGCTCCTTAAGCGTATAACCAGATAATCGAATAAATGCGTTATTTGCATCTTCAATTGCGACTTCACGCTCATTTTGTCGTAAAATAATCATGGGTTGGTGCATTAACTGGAAGATCTGACTATAAATCGACAACCTTAAACACTCCTCATATTTCCATTCCTTTTCCCAATAACCAAGTAAAAGTATAGAATAGCCCCTCATGACAAACAAGTCTATGAATTTGACGGTTTCGTGCATGTTTCAAAATCGCTAAATAGGTTTAATTAATTAAACTCGGTAGCTTAATTCATATCAATTTGGTGTATATGTAGTTTATTTTAGTCTAAATCAACTGTAATAAACGTACAGCAGGCTTTATTCTCATTCATTTTCCCGATAATATGATAGCAGACAACCATAGCGATTCAGATATGAACGACTTGGCGTACACAGGGGAGACTGACAAATGAACCATTGCAGCATTGAAAACTGTATGAAGCCGATTAAAGCCAAGGACTTATGCGCGATGCATCATCAGAGATTTTTGAGACACGGGGACCCAAATATGGTAAGACCCCGTCGAGTAAAACAAATTTCAAACTGCAAATGGGTAAATTGCATCAACGAATCAATTACGAAGGGTTACTGCGCTAAGCATTATTATATCCAACGCGTTATGGGCACAAGTCAGATTAATGTTACTTAATCTGACATGGGGTTAATTGATACTGTCGAAAAAAAGGTAACACGACTGTGTTTTTTTCACCAAACCATGTATAATGTGGATTAAGTATTGCAGGCTCTGCTGATTCTGACTCGTCATTGATCATCCAACAGGGGGTGAAACCAAGAATGGTTCAAACGGCACCAAACGGGCTTTCGCACAAGGATCTATATCTTTTTAACCAAGGCACTTCCTATCACAGCTACCGTTTTATGGGTGCTCACCTCGTCCGTGTGGACGGTAAAGACGGCGTGCGATTTACGGTTTGGGCTCCGAATGCAGCAGAAGTGCGAGTTATCGGCGATTTCAATATGTGGGTGGGAACTCTCCACTGCATGGATAGAATCGACGCAACGGGCATCTTTTCCTTGTTTATCCCTAACCTTGGAGAAGGCGAATTGTACAAGTACGAGATCATAACCCCGGAGGGCGCGATGATTAGAAAGGCCGATCCATACGCGTTCTATGCTGAACGCCGTCCTGGGACAGCCTCAATCGTTGCGGGGTTAAGCGGCTATAAATGGAAGGACGGAAATTGGCAGCGCAAGAAGCGTAAGCTCCCTGCCTATAACAATCCTTTGCTCATTTATGAAGTGCACGCCGGCTCTTGGAAAATCAAAGGCAAGGAAGATTTTTATACGTATGAAGAATTAGCTGAAGAATTAGTTCCTTATGCGGCAGAAATGGGTTATACCCATATTGAACTTATGCCCCTATCCGAACATCCGCTAGATCAGTCTTGGGGTTACCAAATTACGGGTTTTTACGCCGTGACGAGCCGCTACGGCTCACCTAAGCAGCTAATGCGTTTTGTTGACAAATGCCACCAGTCTGGCATTGGCGTTATTTTGGATTGGGTTCCTGGACATTTTTGCAAGGACGACCACGGTTTGCGTTTATTTGACGGCGCGCCCATTTTTGAAGGAGCAGATGCCAAGCGTGCCGAGAAGCCGCTGTGGGGCACTTTGTCTTTTGATTTTGGCAAACAAGAGGTTGTCAGTTTTCTAATCTCCAATGCGATGTATTGGATGGATATGTACCACATTGACGGTTTACGTGTAGATGCTGTTGCGAGTATGATCAATTTACATATGGATAAACCGCCGGAAATGCACACTTATAACTACCTAGGCGGACCTGACAACCTAGATGCTCTCCGCTTCATCAAGAAGCTCAATGAAACCGTGTTTCATTATTACCCCGATACCCTAATGCTTGCTGAAGATTCTTCCGCATGGCCTGCTGTAACCGCGCCAACCTACAAAGGCGGCCTCGGATTTAATTTTAAATGGAATATGGGCTGGATGAACGATATGCTCCGCTATATGGAACTGGACCCGTCCGAACGCTCAAGCCACCACAATCTCATCACATTTTCACTCCTTTACGCTTTTTCGGAAAATTATGTTTTACCTTTGTCGCATGACGAAGTCGTGCATGGAAAACGTTCTCTATTAAACAAAATGCCCGGCACCTATGAAGAAAAATTTGCTCAATTAAGGCTTTTTTATGGCTATTGGATGACTCATCCCGGCAAGAAATTATTGTTCATGGGAAGTGAGTGGGGGCAGTTTGACGAATGGAAGGACAGCGATATGCTGGACTGGATGCTGCTTGAATACGATATGCACCGCAGCATGCAACATTACGTCAAAACGCTGAATCACTTGTATGTCGACCAGCCATCGCTATGGGAGCGGGACAGCGAGCAGGAATGCTTCGAATGGATTGACGTTCATAATGCTGAGCAATCTGTCATATCCTTTATCCGCCGCGGAAAATCCGATTTTTCGGTCGTCGTGGCTAATTTCTCCAGAAACGATTATCAGGAGTTTCGCATCGGTGTTCCAGAGCCAGGTTCTTATCGCTCTTTCTTAAATAGCAACGACAAGCAATTTGGCGGTACGGAAACACAAACAAAGCAAAGCTATAGCAGCGAAAACGTAGCTTGGCATGGTCACGAACAAAGCATTACGCTTCACTTGCCCCCCTTTACATTCTTGTACTTCACCTTAGACTAGGGGAACACACATTAAGAGAGGGTTGGTGTCCATGGGCCGAAAAGAAATGATCGCTATGCTGCTCGCAGGAGGCGAAGGTAAAAGATTAGGCGTGCTTACAAAGGATTTAGCAAAGCCAGCTGTCTATTTTGGCGGGAAATACCGAATAATTGATTTTACATTAAGCAACTGCGCGCATTCTGGGATTGATACGGTAGGCGTGCTTACACAATATCAGCCGCTCGAGCTTAACCGTTATCTCGGGATTGGCAGTCCATGGGGACTAGACCGGCGTGACGGAGGCATGACGATTTTGCCGCCGTTCATGAAGCAAAAGGGTGGCGTCTGGTACAAAGGAACGGCAAATGCAATCTATCAAAATATGGCCTTTATTGAACCTTATAATCCGGAATACGTTCTTATTATTTCTGGCGACCACATTTATAAAATGGATTGCGATCTGATGCTGCAGCATCATAAGCGCTCAGGCGCCGATGTAACGATCGCCGGCATTGAAGTTGACTGGAAGGAAGCTAGCCGCTTTGGGGTTATGCATATCGATGATGAAGACCGTATAACCGCCTTTGAGGAAAAACCAAAAAATCCTACGAGCAACATCGCGTCTATGGGCGTTTATATTTTCACATGGTCCGAGCTCCAAAAATATTTGATATACGATGAAGCCAGCCGCACTTCTAGCCACGATTTCGGCAAGGATCTTATTCCTGCCATGATGAGGGACGGCAAGAAGCTTCATTCTTACCCTTTCAAAGGCTATTGGAAGGATGTCGGAACCATCGACAGCTTGTGGGAAGCGAATATGGACCTGCTTGCCGATGAGCCGTCCTTGGAGCTGGCAGACTCTGATTGGAGAATTTACTCCGTTAATCCTAATCGGCCGGCACAGCATATCGGGGCTAAAGCAGAGGTGACAGCTTCCATGATTACAGAGGGCTGTCTGATTGAAGGAATCGTAGACCGATCTGTATTGTTCTATGGCGTCCATGCCGCGAAAGACACGGTCATTTCCGAGTCGGTCGTCATGCCGAACGTGAAAATAGGCGAGGGCGCGCGTATTTACCGTGCGATAATCGGTGAAGGAGCAGTCATACAAGCAGGCGTAACGATAGGCAGCCCGGCAGATGACGCGATTACGGTCATTGCCGTTGACCAATATGTGACGAATGATCATTTGCTGCGGGAGGTGGAGCACTCATGAAGCACAAAGTCATGGGGGTTATTAATCTAATTCATGAGACGGATGAGCTTGAAGGATTTACGCAGGGACGCTGCTTGGCAACGGTGCCTTTCGGCGCCCGCTATCGTTTAATCGATTTCGTGTTGTCCAGCATGGTGAATTCCGGAATTTCAAAGGTAGCGGTATTTGCACATACTAAATACCGCTCGCTAATGGATCATCTCGGATCAGGCAAGCATTGGGATCTTCAGCATCGCCAAAGCGGTTTATTCGTACTGCCTCCCGCTACTGACGATATTCAAGAAATCAGCCGCGGGGATTTATACCATTTTTATCAGCAGCGAGATTATTTCAATCGCGCATCGCAGGACTATGTGGTCATTACTCGCAGCCACATGGTATGCAATATCGATTTCGAGAAGGTGATTCAGTTTCATTTGGAGCGGGAAGCGGACATTACGGTCGTTTGCAAGCAACAATCGGATCTGTTGTCAGGCAAGGCCCGCAAGGTGAAGTTGAACGAGGAAGGCAGAATTACGGCAATCCAAGACCACTACGGCCGCATGCCAAGCGACATCAGCTCCATGGAGATGTACGTCATGCGTAAGGATTTGCTCATGGAGCTCGTTGAAACCTCGCTGGCGCAAGGGCAGGATCATTTGGTACGCCATGCGATTTTCTCAAGGCTGGATCAGCTTAACGTTTATGGATATATGTATGAGGGTTATTTAGGCGTGGTGAACACGGTGGGCAGCTACTACCGCAACAATATGAATTTGCTTGATCCGGATGTCTGGAAAGAGCTGTTCTACCAGCCTGGACCGATTTTTACGAAGGTTAAGGATGAGCCTCCGGCTCGGTACTTAGGGAGCTCAAAGGTTACGAATTCGCTTATTGCAAACGGCTGCCGCATTGAAGGCACAGTCGTTAACAGCATATTGTTCCGGGGCGTGCATGTTCAGAAGGGCGCAACCGTAAGTAACAGCATCGTGATGCAAAACGGTATCATCGGTGAAGACAGCTTTTTGCAGCACAGTATTTTGGACAAGGATGTACGCGTTGAAGCGGAGCGAGACATTCGCGGAGCCGCTAGCGCCCCATTTTTGGCCGGGAAAAGAAAAATTATCTAAATTTATTATTTTGCCGCGAAACATGCGCTATACCACGATAGGAAGACGCAAGCCGTTTCCAATTAGGTTGATGCATTGCTGATGCGGCGTCCATAAGAAAGGAGAATCCTATGAACATTTTGTTCGCAACATCAGAAGCTGTGCCGCTTGCGAAGACAGGCGGACTCGCCGACGTTGCAGGGGCGCTCCCTAAGGCGCTGAATAAGCGGGGCGTTGATACCAGAGTCGTACTGCCGAAATACGAAGAAATCCCTGCCGCCCTGATTGGGCAGTTTGAGCAAGTCGCTCACTTTACGGTCTCCTTCGGCTGGCGCAATCAATATTGCGGGCTGCTGAGAGCCGAGTTTGACGGTGTTACATATTATTTGATCGATAACGAGTTTTATTTTAAGCGCAGAGGTCTCTACGGCTACGGCGATGACGCTGAACGGTTCGTATTCTTCTGTTTTGCGGTAATGGAAGCTGTTCGCTACATGGATTTCCATCCGGATATCGTACATTGCCATGACTGGCAAACAGGACTTATACCGTTTCTACTCAAAACAAGGTACTATCACGATCCGGCGTGGGCTTATACCAAATCGGTATTTACGATTCATAATTTGAAATATCAAGGCTTATTTGGCATTGACCTCCTCATGGATTTGCTTGGCGTGGGCCATGACATGTTCTCTGCTGACAGCTTGGAATTCCATGGGGCAGGAAGCTGCATGAAGGGCGGCCTTGTCTATGCCGACAAGCTGACGACGGTCAGCGGCACCTATGCCGAGGAAATCCAAACGGAATATTTCGGGGAAAAGCTGGATTCCCTGCTGAGATACCGTTCAGGCGACTTAGTGGGCATCGTAAACGGCATTGATGATGAGCTGTTTGATCCGATGAATGACAGCTCATTAGATGTTCCATACCGAAACTCATTAAGCCGTAAGCGAAAGAATAAGCTTGAGCTCCAACGCGAGCTGGGTCTTCCGCAATCCGAGGATACGCCGCTCATCGGTATTGTGTCCCGGTTAGTGGAACAAAAAGGCTTTGATCTCATTATGGCTACGCTTGAAGAGCTCTTGCAAGAAGACGTGCAATTTGTTGTGCTGGGTGCCGGAGATGCGAAATATGAACAGTTTTTTAATCATATTGCATACCATTATCCCGATAAATTTGCTGTATGGATCGGCTATGATGACAGGCTTGCCCGTCGAATCTATGCAGGCTCGGACATCTTTGCGATGCCATCTCAATTTGAGCCATGTGGTCTAAGTCAGCTTCTTGCTTTGCGCTATCGCTCTGTACCGATTGTTCGCGAGACCGGCGGATTAAAGGACACGGTACAAGCCTATAACGAATATACTGGCGAAGGAAACGGCTTCAGCTTCACTAATTACAATGCGCATGATTATATGTACACCGTGCGAAGAGCGTTGGCTCTTTACCGTAATCAGGAAGCCTGGAAGCAAATCGTGAGTAACGGCAGTAATGAAGATTACAGCTGGAACCGCTCCGCTAAAGCCTATATATCCGTTTACTCACAACTCTTAGCGCATCGAAAGGAGAAAGAGTCATGGCCCGTCATCTTGTAATCGGAAACGGTAAGATGCTCCTTAATTTGGATCAGCACTGTTACATTCGGGACATATATTATCCATTCGTCGGTCAGCTGAATCACGTAGGCGGTCAATATTGCCGCTTAGGCGTATGGGTAGAAGGTGCCTTCAGCTGGCTGGATGAGCCCGAGTGGAGGTTTGATTTAGATTATATTGATGATTCGTTAGTTACGAATATAACGGCAACGCATGATGGATTAGGCATCGAGCTCCATATGAATGATGGCATTCATCAACGGGAATGCATCTACATTAAACGGGTTGTAATACGCAATAAGACAAACGATACAAAAGAGGTTCGTTTATTTTTCCATCAGGATTTGATGATTGACGGTTCCGAGGTTGGTGATACAGCCGTTTATTATCCGGAAAATCATACCCTTTATCACTACAAGCGCAATAACTATTTCATGTTCAACGGTTTCTCTGATGAAGGCGGTATGACCCAGTATTCGACGGGGATCAAAAGATTCCAATCTGCTGAAGGCACGTGGCGTGACGCTGAGGACGGCGTGCTTATGGGCAATTCGATTGCCCAAGGCTCGGTTGACAGTACGATTAGCTTCCGTACAATCATTCCGCCAAACAGCGATAAATCCATTTACTACTGGATGTCTATTAGTCAGAACTTAGAAGAAGTAAAGGAACTGAACCAATATGTGCAGGACAATCATCCGGAAAAACTGCTTAGCCGGATGGTCATTTACTGGAAACACTGGCTTCGCAGGGCGGAGACCGATCTTGGCGATCTGCCGCATGATGTTGTGAAGATGTTTAAACAAAGCTTACTGCTTGTGCGAACGCAAGTTGACGAGCGGGGAGCGATATTGGCTGCGAATGATACCGATATTTTGCAATATAACCGGGATCATTACAGCTATATGTGGCCGCGTGACGGGGCACTCATTGCGGATGCCATGTCAATGGCTGGCTACCAAAGCGTTATCGCGCCATTCTTCCATTTCTGTGCGCAAGCTTTGTCGCCGGAGGGTTATTTGTATCACAAATATAATCCGGACGGTACGGTAGGCTCCAGCTGGCATCCCTATATCGTACAAGGAAGCAGGCGATTGCCGATCCAAGAAGATGAAACGGCGCTCGTGCTGTTTGCCCTATGGAAGGATTATTCCCGAAATCAGGTCATTGAGCTCCCGCAATCGCTTTACAGCAACTTAATCCGGAAAGCAGCTTCATTTTTAAGCTCCTACATTGAGCCTTCCTTGTCACTGCCCAAGCCGAGTTATGATTTATGGGAGGAACGTTACGGGATTTGGACGTACACCGCAGCATCCGTTTACGGAGGTCTGATGGCCGCGTCATTCTTTACGGATCTCTTTGGCGATTACGAGCGCAGCGATCATTACAAGAGCACGGCAGAGCTGATCAAGCATGGCATTATTACTCATCTGTGGGATGAGGAAGCAGGGCGTTTCGCGCGCGGATTGATCCAGAAGGATAACCGATGGGTGAAGGATATGACCCTTGAAAGCAGCTTGTTTGGCGTATTGGAATTTGGCGTGCTTCCCGTCGATGATTATCGTGTCGTGCAGACGATGCTGGCGATCAAAGAAGGGCTGCAGGTCAAGACGCATATTGGAGGAATCGCTCGTTATACGAACGATTATTACTTCCAGCAGTCGGGCGAGATTGACAAGGTTCCAGGCAACCCTTGGATTATCTGTACCTTGTGGGTAGCCAACTTTGAAATTGATTCCGCAAAAACGCTGGAAGAGCTGGAAGGGCCGCGGCAAACGCTGCAGTGGGTTTCGGATCACGGGCTTCAAAGCGGATTGCTGCCTGAGCAGCTTAATCCTTACGACGGAACGCCTTTGTCGGTCGCGCCGCTAACCTGGTCGCATGCGACTGTGGTGCACAGCGTTAGCAAATATGCCGAGAAATATAAGCGTCTTCGTACCGAAAAGGAATTGAACAATCAATTGTAAATTTCAATCGAGATAATCAGCTTAAACTAAAAGACCGCGCAGGCTGCAATACCAGCCTGCACGGTCTTTTTTGTTATGCCATTTTACGAGAGTGGCAGGTGCTTGAATGAAATGTTTTTTATTACTCATACTATATAACTGAGTATTCGACACAAATAATAAAATATTTTTCTATTCATGATATTGATTTGAGAAATTTTTTTTCATATAATTGATAAGCTTGCTCGGCAAATTACAAGACAACCTAGGAGGACACACTATGTTATTACTTATCGTATTGGCAGCTATTGTCGTGCTGCTGTTGCTGATCACAGTAGCTAAGCTCAATCCGTTCGTCTCATTGATTGTTACAGCGATTGGTGTCGGACTTGCAACAGGCATGCCGTTGTTCACCACGGAAGCTGGGGGTACTGGCATTATTGACTCCATTAAGACAGGCATGGGCAATACGCTGGGCTTCCTTGCGATCGTTCTTGCTTTGGGGACAATGCTTGGAAAAATGATGGCTGAATCCGGCGGAGCCGAGAGGATCGCACAAACGCTAATCAAACGCTTTGGTGAAAAAAATGTTCATTGGGCAATGATGTTCGTAGCTTTTATCGTCGGGATTCCCGTCTTTTTCCAGGTCGGCTTTGTATTGATGATTCCTCTCGTATTTACAATCGCCCGGCAGACGGGCGTATCCTTAGTTAAAATCGGTGTACCTCTTGTGGCAGGGCTTTCCGTTGTTCACGGTCTTGTTCCGCCGCATCCAGCAGCAATGGCAGCCGTTGGCATTTTCAATGCCGATGTCGGCATTACGATTCTTTACGCCATTATCGTGGGACTTCCAACCGCAATCGTTGCAGGCCCATTGTACGGCAATTGGATCGGAAATCGTATCCATAAGACGGTGCCGAAAGAAATAGGGGAACAACTGGCAGAGGCCAATCACACAAGAAAATTACCGGGCTTTTTTAACACGGTATTTACGGTACTCGTTCCCGTTATCCTAATGCTTACGTCCTCGATAGCCGAGCTTTTTCTTGAGCAAGAGAGCGGACTTTATCAAGCGCTGCGCTTTATCGGAGATCCCGTTACCGCGTTATTGATCGCAACCGTATATTCCTTCTTTAGCTTAGGCTTCTTCCGCGGTCTTAGCAGGGAGACCGTACTTAAATTTACGAACGATTGCTTGGCTCCGACTGCAACCATCTTGTTGGTCATCGGAGCCGGAGGAGCTTTCAACCGCGTATTGCTTGATTCCGGTATTGGTGAGTACATTGCGGAACTGGCTACCTCTTCGCATGTTTCCCCGATATTGCTCGGGTGGGGGATTGCAGCCTTGATTCGCGTCGCTACAGGTTCGGCAACGGTATCCATGATGACCGCGGCAGGGATAGTAGCACCGATTGCAGCAGCTGTGCCAGGAGCTAATCTGGAGCTGCTCGTGCTTGCGACAGGAGCAGGATCGCTTATATTATCTCATGTGAATGATTCGGGCTTCTGGATGATCAAAGAATATTTTGGAATGACCGTCAAGGAAACGCTATTAACATGGACAGCGCTTGAAACGATTATTTCCGTAACTGCGCTTGTGCTTATTCTCGTATTGGATATGTTCGTTTAATCTCTATCCGTACAAAAAAAAGGTGAACCGTTGACTCTTCGCAGTCAGCTGCTCACCTTCTTCTATAACAACACGAGTGGCTTAGATTCTTGTATCGGAAATCGCTTCGCGTACTTTTTCAAGAGATACGTTCGCTCTTTCTTTATTGATGATCATTACATTGACATAGAGGGCATCGATTAGGCTGAGCTGACCGATTCTTGAGGCGAGCGCTTCAGAGCGGTACTCGGTTTCGTCCGAGCTTGTATGAAGCGAGACGTCTGCATGCTGGCTGATGGGCGATTTTGGAAAACCGGTTATGGCTATCGTCTTTGCTCCGTTCTCGCTTGCTGTCTTCAAGATTCGAATGGTGTCTTTATTCGTACCGGAGTGGGAGATCACAACAGCGACATCTTCCTTCGTCAGCTGTGCGGCGGACATCAGCTGGAAATGGGCATCCGTAAAAGCAAAAGCTTGTTTGCCGGAACGTATGAATTTATGGAAGGCATCCATTGCGATGACTCCCGACCCTCCGATTCCATAGAAATGAACGCGGTTCGCACGCGCGATATAAGCTACGGCTTTGGCAAAGTTATCGCCGTCTAAAATTTGAAATGTATTTTCCAAGGTTCTGATATTCGATTTAAACACTTTTTCGGCAATTGCTTTTTCATTGTCGTTCTCGTTAATTTCTTCATAGATTTGCTGCATCGGCGTCATGATTTCTGAGGCGAGCGCGATTTTCATCGCTTGATAGCCCTTATAGCCAATGTGCTTGCAAAAGCGAAAAACAGTAGCTTCAGCGACATTTAAATCATCTGCAACCTCGTTAATTGTGCTATGAATGATTTTTTCGGGATTATTTAAAATATATGTAGCAATTTTCTTTTCTTTTTCGCTGAATCTTGCATAATAAGAACGGATTTTACCGAGCATGTTTTGCACCATGGTAGTTGTTTCCCCTCGCGTAGCAGCTTTTTTCATGAAAAGTATAACATAAACGGCAGAATGATCCTATATTTCATACAGATACGATAGACAGCAAAGCAGCTTAATTAACTTTTAGGAGATGAATTCATATGCAAATAGGTATAATCGGGTTAGGTAAAATGGGTTACAATTTAATGTTGAATATCATGGAGCATCAGCACAAAACGGTAGTATTCGACGTCAATGCAGAAGCGGTCGAGAAAGCTGCCGCGGATGGAGCGCAAGGTGCCGAGACTATTGAGCAGCTGGTTCAGAAGCTGGAAGCTCCGCGCGTCATTTGGATGATGGTACCGGCTGGCGAGCTTACGGAGTCGGTTATCACGCAGGCAAGCCAATCGTTGGAAGCGGGAGATATTCTCATCGACGGCGGTAATTCGAACTATAAAGATACGATTAGAAGAGCGGAGCAGCTAATGAAGCAGGGCATTCATTTCTTGGACGTTGGAACAAGCGGCGGAACATCGGGTGCAAGAAACGGCGCATGTACGATGATTGGCGGAAATAAAGAAGCGTTCGCTTCCGTTGAACAGCTGTTCCATGACATTTGCGTCGAGAACGGATATTTGCATGCAGGCGAAAGCGGCAGCGGCCATTTTTTGAAGATGGTGCATAACGGCGTGGAATATGGGATGATGCAGGCGATTGCAGAAGGGTTCGAGCTGCTGGAAAAAAGCGCGTACGATTTCGATTTCGAGAAAGTTGCAAGGGTTTGGAATAACGGTTCCGTTGTTCGCTCATGGCTGATGGAGCTCACGGAAAACGCTTTTGCAAAGGATGCGCGCCTGGAAGGCTTAAAAGGCATCATGCACTCTTCAGGAGAAGGGAAATGGACACTTGAAACGGCCTTGGATTTGCAAACCGCAACGCCGGTCATCGCCTTGTCGCTTCTGATGAGATACCGCTCGTTAGAGGAAAATACGTTCTCGGGCAAAGTAGTGGCTGCCCTGCGCAATGAATTCGGCGGTCACAGCGTCGTAAGCTCATAATGCTGCGAATTGAATATAGATTGGCATAGATGTTATTGTAATAGTTATAGATTCTTAAAAAAGCAAAACAGCTGACAGTCTGGCAAATGCATAAGGAGGTACGGAGTTGAAAACAAAATATGTAATCGGTGTAGATATCGGGACGACTAGCACGAAGTCGGTGCTCTTTACGGTTAAGGGTGCGATAGTAGCAAGCCATGGCATAGAATATCCGCTGCATTCCCCTTCACCGGCTATCGCGGAGCAGGATCCTGACGAAATTTTTAATGCAGTGCTGGGCACGATCGGACAAGCCGTTAAGAAAAGCAACGTCCAGCCGGAAGATATTTTATGCGTTTCGTTTAGCTCAGCTATGCACAGCGTCATCGCCGTAGACGACGAAGGCATCCCGTTAACGAAATGCATAACTTGGGCTGATAACCGCAGCATGGAGTGGACGAACAAGATCAAGAACGAGTGGAACGGGCATAATATCTATTTGCGCACGGGTACGCCGATTCATCCGATGTCTCCGTTATCCAAGCTTACTTGGCTTCGCTATGATCACAAGGAGCTGTTCGATCGGACTTATAAGTTTATTTCGATCAAAGAATATGTCTTCTTCAAGCTTTTTGGCCGTTACGTTATCGATTATTCGATTGCATCCGCGACCGGGTTATTCAATCTGAACAATCTGCAGTGGGATGAAGAAGCGTTATCGGTGGCAGGCGTAACGGCAGACCGATTGTCTGAACTTGTTCCAACAACCTTTAAGCTTGAGGGATTGGCCGAAAATTTCGCGCAGCAAATGAACTTGCTATCCTCTACGCCATTTGTGGTCGGAGCGAGTGACGGCGTACTTTCCAACCTTGGCGTTAATGCCATCGAGCCCGGTGTCGTTGCCGTTACAATCGGCACGAGCGGCGCAATTCGCGCGGTGACGGACAAACCGGTTACGGATCCGAAAGGTAGGATTTTTTGCTACGCATTGACCGAGAATCACTGGGTCATCGGCGGTCCCGTAAACAACGGGGGAATGATATTCAGATGGGTTCGCGATCAGATCGGCACGGAAGAGATTGCAACGGCAAAACAGCGGGGGATCGACCCTTACGAGCTGCTGACTGAGCTTGCCGCGAAGGCGAACCCAGGCTCAGACGGCCTCATATTCCATCCTTATTTGTCGGGAGAGCGCGCACCGCTTTGGGACGCGAATGCACGAGGCTCTTATTTTGGGCTTGGCCTGCATCATAAGAAAGAGCATCTCATCCGAGCGGCTCTGGAAGGCGTTATCTTTAATTTATACAGCGTACTGATGGCGTTAGAGGAACTGACCGGCAAGCCTACCAAGATACAAGCTACCGGCGGTTTTGCAAGATCGGAACTGTGGCGCCAGATGATGGCCGATATTTTTGATCAAGAGCTGCATGTGCCCGAAAGCATTGAAAGCTCTTGTCTCGGGGCCGTAATTCTCGGCTTATACAGCTTAGGGGAAATCGACTCGTTAGAAGTGGTTGCCGATATGGTAGGAGGCTCGCATTTCCATTTGCCCAACAAGGAAAACGCCAAAATCTATGCCGAGCTGATGCGCATTTACATCCGCGTTTCAAGGTTATTGACCGAGGAGTACGCAAGCATAGCAGCATTTCAGCAAAAATACGTATAACATTTCAAAAAAACAGCCGGAATTCCGGCTGTTTTTTATGTGGAAAACTAGGATCCGTATTTTTTCAAAACAGAGGTCAGGGTAAGCAAGGGCCAAATATAATTGTTACTCGGATAGTTGATGTATACGCTTCCCGGCAGCCCCGCTCCGGTAGGATAGCTGTATGTCCAATCAGGCCGTTCAAGCAGCAGGAGAAGCGCATCGACCCCTTTTTGCAAGGCGGGGGTTGGTTTCTCGTGAGCGGCAATCAAAGCGTCCAGCGCCCAAGCGGTTTGTGAGGGGGTGCTTGCGTGCAAGGGAATATAACGCTTCTCTTTGTCGCTAAGACAGGATTCTCCCCAACCGCCGTCCTCGTTTTGGATTTCGTGAAGCCATTTGATCCCTTTTTTGATGGCGGGATGATCCGTAGATACGCCTACGGCGATCATGCCTTGAACAGCGGCGCCGGTGCCGTGGATATAAGCAATGCCCCAGCGACCGTACCAGCTGCCTTCCCGCGTCTGTTGGGACAGCACCCACCGCACGCTGTCACCCAGCCACTGCTGACTGATCGTCATATCGAGTTCTTTTCCAAGAAAGCTAAGGATGCGGCCTGTGATGTCGACGGTTGACGGATCCGTAGAAATATCCTCGGACCCTTCGAACGCAAAGAAGCTTGTAGGCAGCTGCTGCCCATTTCGCTCGAAAGCCGGCCAGCCTCCGTCATCATTTCTCATCGCCAATACCCAGTTAAGTCCACGCTGCCAGTTGGTTTTTAATTCTTTCGTTTCGGAAACATACGGACGTATGGCGCGAAGGGCAGCCGCACTGTCATCCACATCCGGATAAAGCGTATTGACGTGGGAGAAGCCCCAGCCTCCCGGCGGCGTATTCGGCAAACCTTTTGCCCAATCGCCGACCCGGTCTTGTTGTCTTTCCAGCAAATAAGCTGCTGCCCGTTCCAGGGCTGCATGCTGGGACGGAAGGCCTGCCTCCCGCAAAGCGTAGGCAATCATGGCGGTATCCCATACCTCCGAGGATGCGACCTGCAGATGAGGCCGATCTCCGCAAATTAATGTTAGGATCCCTGCCAGTAATCGGTTAACGGGAGGGGACACAGGGGAATAGCCTAAAGAAAGTAAAGCTAATATCATTAACATCGTCGCCGTGGAATAGGTTAGCAGGGTGCCGTTCGGCTCTAATCTTTCAAACATAAACCGTTCGGCTTGCTCTAGAGCGGTTTTGGAACTTGCCGGAAGCAGGCTTGCGAGCGGAAAACTGGAAATAAAGGCATTTAAAGCGGATATCCAGGTTGAATCATTGGAGAACGCACGCGAGCTTCCCGTAAATAAGGAGGATAAGTCGGGCATGTTAAACGTTTTGCGTACAAATTGGTTATTGGCCATTATTAATGTCGGGACAAGATGTGCGCGGGCGTGACCGGAAAGCGAGAATATATCGATACCAATTCCCAAATCGGAAAAGAAAGCTTCGAGCGGGATTCGCAATAAACGCGGCCATTCTGCTTGGCCGGCAGCCGCGAAAATAACCTGGGTAAGCAAGGTTCTGGCCTCTGATAATCCGCCGCGCCGCAAAATAAACTGCTTAGCTCTTACCATGCGAGGATCAAATTCCGAATAATATTCTGCATACAATAAAGCGAAATAAGCCTCGGCCGTCGCCTCGAGGTTCCCCTCCAATTCATCGGGATACACCTTCCACGCTCCATTTGCTTCTTGTTTGGAAGCAATTCTTGCTGCAAGCAGCCGAATGAGATGCTCATCCGTTCTTCCAAGCAAACGAAGCAATATGATCAGGTGGCTATCCGTCATCGTACCGGTATCGAAGCACATCCGCCAAGCCCCATCCCGAGATTGCTGTCTTAGCAGCTCGGCTGTCAGTCCATCTATCCGTGCACGGATTCGGTTCATGTCCATCAGGCGCATTCATCCTTTGCAACCGTAATTGCTTTATGTATATGCGGAGGAATGCGATGAAAGTCAAAGTTCAAGCTGCTGTTGTGCCATACGGGCGATATGCTTAAAGGTTCGATGATAACAGTCTCTGAATGAACATCGTTAAGGCCATAGACGCCGTTCCTTCCTTATGGCGGATAATTGAGAAATGCCGCTCAAATCGTTCCTTGTTCAAGGGGAGTTCGCTTAATTCCCCTGATTCCAATTCTTTCCGCACGATCCATCGCGAAAGCAGGGCTATGCCTAAACCGGCAATAACCGACTCTTTCACGCTTTGGCTGCTGTTGAACACATACGATCGCTTCTGGACGATTTGGGCATCCGAAAAAAATTGATCACTGAAGGCGCGGGTGCCCGAGCCGCTTTCTCGGAGCACCCAAACTTGATTTTGAAGCAGCTCGGCATCAACAAAGCGGGCCGCGGCGAGAGGATGCGAGGAGGGAGCAACAAGAATCATTTCATCTCTCATGTAAGGCGTAATATTCAAATCCGCGGCATGGGCTTCGCCTTCGATAAGTCCGATATCCAGCTCGTTTGACCGGACGGCTTGCACGATTTCATCCGTGTTCCCGATCGTCGCCTGCATAGCGACAAGCGGGTACATGGCGGCAAATTCCGCAAGGCATTTTGGAAGCACGTACTCGCCGATCGTAAAGCTTGCTCCAATCATGAGGGAGCCGGTCACCTGATCCTGAAGGAGCTGGATATCTTGTTTGGCTTCCTCGTATAAAGTTAATATCCGTTTAGCTTTCTGATACAGGATATCGCCTGCTTCGGTGAGGCGGACATGCTTCGGGGAACGGTGGAGCAGCTTTGCTCCCAGTTCATTTTCTAAGTTTCGTATATGCTGGCTGACGCCGGGCTGAGAAAGATTTAATAGCTCAGCCGCTCTTGAAAAATGCCTTTGCTCCGATACCGTAACGAAAACGCGCAACGCTTCAATAATCATTATTATCCCTCATTATTAAATAGGTTTGGAAGCGACTATTCGCTAACAATAATGGTTTAAAAGCGGTTTTGCAAACTCAATCATAAGGATTTGTAATGATTAGGATAGCGAATACGTATTTCACATCCTTGCGAAAGAGCCGTATAGTGAAAGCAAATAAGACAGTAACACGGGAATCCGGGCAGAGGTGAGGGTTATGTCAAACAAAGATTTGTTAGCAAATCATTCCTATAAAGGCATGGGGTTCATGCTTGGCCTAGCCATGACGCTGATCATTGCGATTGCAGCGAAAATGATCGCGATGCTTCCGTTTTTTAGCGTGATGGGGCAGCTGGTTACGGCCATTTTGCTCGGAATCGCGATTCGCGCTTGGATTGGTGTGCCGGAAGCGGCTGCGAGCGGCATTGCTTATTCAAGCAAAAGGCTGCTGCGTATCGGGATTATTCTGCTAGGGATGCGGCTGGATTTGTCCGATATTTTTCATGCGGGCCCCAAGGTGCTTGCTATAGCGGTCATTAATATCGTATTTACGATTATGGTTGTGTATGGGGTAAGCAAATGGCTTGGCATTGACAAAAAACTTGGGATTTTAACCGCTTGCGGGACTGCGATCTGCGGTGCAGCCGCCGTGGTGGCCATTGCTCCTCAGGTGAAGGCCAACCAAAATGAAACGGCAATAAGCGCGGCGACGGTGGCTATTTTGGGGACATTGTTTACGCTGGCCTATACAGCTTTCTATCCGGTCCTGAATTTAAGTGCCGCAGGTTACGGCATATTCTCGGGCGCGACGCTGCATGAGGTAGCGCATGTCATTGCTGCGGCAGCGCCCGGCGGGCAAGAAGCCATTGATTTAGCCGTTATCGTGAAGATGACACGCGTAGCGATGCTTGTCCCCGTTGCCGTTATCCTAGGGCTATGGAACAGCCGCAAAGCAGGAAAAACCCAACGTATGAGCTTGAAAAGTCTACCAATACCGTGGTTCATCGTTGGATTTCTAGCGATGAGCGGGGTTCATACCTTAGGCATCGTGCCTGATGCGTTGACGGAGCCTATCATTGCTGCCGCATATTTGCTGCTAGCAATGGCGATGGCGGGTCTTGGTCTTGGCGTGGATTTCGTTATATTTAGAAAATTAGGCAAGAAGCCTTTTATTGCGGGTTTTATTGGTTCAATATTGCTTGCGGGACTGGGGCTGCTGCTTGTCCATGGCTTTCATTTGGCATAGGAAAATATAGCGCATACGATATGGGGGACATCGATCGCCCCCCGCAAGCTCAACTATCATTACTAAGGCTTGATCTCTCGATGTGCACGGGGTTTAACAGCCAACAGGCGGAACGGGTTTTGGACGCGGATATTGGCGGATATGCTTGATTCGTGATTCACCGGTAAGCTTCATGCCGTTTCCGATCTGGATGCTGGCAGATGAACCGGCTGCAATGACTTGGATGTTCCCGACAATAATGTTCGGCGAACAGTTGGTTCGCAGCAGTTGAACTCCCTGTCCGTTTTCGAACGCGGGATCAACTAAAACAGGCAGGGGACGGGAAAATAGCGGGTAGGATTCAAAAAAAACATCTCCCGCCGTCGTATGATCCTCTTGCCGCTGAAGAGCAAGCGCGCGAATCAGGCCCTTTGTCTCGGCGCGGTCGCCAAACTGGACCGTGCCAGATTGCGCGACGCTTATGATACAAACCGAACCGACATTCGCTGTGCGTATCGGGTAGCTATTCTCAGATTGTACGTTCATTCGCATCCGCCGCTTTCTAAGACTCGCCGGTCGACTCGCCGGCTTCTTCAGGCAGCGGGAACGGTGCCATCGGGCCTACGATAACGGATTCGGGCGGCGTATCGAACATCGAATATAATGCCACGTTATCGGTATCGCCGACTTGCAGCATCGATGCGCTGGATACCCCGAGTATTTCAATTTGTCCCACGCTCAAATAATGGTTGATAACTTTGAATTGCAGCATTAAGCCATTCCTCCAGATGAAGGCGCGCCGGTCTGGAGCTGTCGCATATAGGCGAGTAGCGCGGCATCGGCGTCCCTTCTAGTTTTGGCAAGGACGCTTGCCGCGGTCGCTTGATCATCCGCGGCGGCTTTCTGCGCATCCGTGCCTTGATCCGTTTTTTGCATATAGTAATGAATGCGGGTCGGTACCTGTTTACGGATATCATCAATAATAATTTTTCTGTGGTAAGGGTCCAACGGAATACAAAGCTCATTCTCGTAGGAAACCAGCTTATGCGGGGCTTCGTCATCCAGATAGCGGGTCATTTCATTGAAAATGTTATTATACACGCCGCTTGGGGATGGAATAGAAGGCCCCGCAGAGGGGAAAACCTCGGGCTGGGAGACAGACAGCTGTTCAATATTGCCCGGAAAGGATTCGTCGCCCATACCGGGAGCAGTCATGCCGATATTTAACGTGCCGTCCAGCTTCTCTACCTTCAATTGATCAAAATGATATTCAATGCTCTCGATGTTATAAGTAGGGCGTGCTTCGAGCTGCTTGATCTGTTCGCACAACGCGAGGACCTTTGCGTTAAGCGCATCGAGCTGTTCCTGCTGCTCTTTGAGTTTATTTTGAACTTCAAGCGACCACATTTGCCAAGGCGACAATGGATTAGGCTGCTGCATGAGACTGCTCCTCCTTCTCGTTATAGGATCGATCCTACCTCCTAGGATGGGTTCGGCAGAGGCACGAAAGAAAGCGGGTTATCTCCGCCGAGCTGCGGAGCGGGACCGGTGAACCCGCCGGTATTATACAGCTGCGATAACGATCGGATCGAACCCGCGCTGCCAACTTGCAGGACGGAGCTGTTCGATACGCTTTCGACACGGAGCTGATGAATGGTAATTTGCTGATGAATGGTCAGACTCATATCGCGCTCACTTCATTGCTCGAATTGTCCTGAACGTCGGGATCAAGAGTGTTTGTTGCGCTAACCGCATTATTGGAGTTGGTTAGGCTGCCGGTTAAGAATGAGCCTGATCCGGCATAGGTCTTGGAGCTGCTTGAAGGAGAAACTTCCAAGGAATCGCCGAATTGGACAATGGAGCCGGAGCCTATGCTTACAATTTTGACAAAGCCGACAACTGCTGGCATGAGCATCCTCCTTTTTTTCTTGAGTGTTTGAAGAAATTGATGACCGTGCTATATCTTATGCGGCATTCGCCCAGAGGTTCCCTTGCTGCATGTATCGTGAACGGCGATGGGCGCATATACTGGCAGAAGTGCTGGAAGGCGGGTGTTAGCTTGTGGCATCCAAATGGGATGATATGGAACGATGGATGGAAAGGCAGCAGCTTCCGAAAGGGTTTGAGCTGCTTCGCGAGCCGGATTGGGTTGAGCAGTATGTGCGTAAAATGATGACTAAAGCGCTGCCTGAAGCGGCTGGTGTTATAATTGGCGGGGGATCAGCGACTTTTTCCGAGACCCGCCATTTTGTAAATGTGAAAATAAATTTACCGGACGGCTTCGTAAAGGAGCAGCTGCGTTTGTTTGTAAGGGAGGATAGGCTGAAGCTTGATGGGCTTCCCGGCGGCAAAACGGAAACGATTAAGCTGCCGAAGCTGGTAAAGCCGCGAATCTGCAAAACGCTCCTGAAAGAAAATGTGCTGCATGTCAAGCTTCAGAAGCGGCCTGCAATTCGTACTTACCATGAAGCCGTCGTTCGTTGGTAGAGCTGGGCGGCTCAGTACGGAAAGGGCGCATGTCCTAAGATATGTGCTCTTTTTGTCACGAAATCGACAGGGTTAACGGTTGGCTAATGGCATCCTTATCCCTTATAATGTCTAATGAACATGTACATAACAGCAAAAAAGGGAGTGTGTTCAGTGTCATTAGTCGATGTAAGCAGTGTATCTGCTTCGTTATTCATACTCGGAATCGTTTTTTTAATGCTGATTTTCGGTTTGCTCAGCTTTGGGATTTTGCGCATGTTTCAGCAAAAATTCCGTACAGGCTGGGTGAGTTTCGCGGGAGCGGCCGTGAGCTTCGTCGTTTTTATGTTTATACTAAACAAGTGGTATCTATAGCCGTTCTATAGCTGATCACGAGCGGAGGTAAGCGCTTGAATTGGACTTTAATCTGGTTTGTCGTTAACATGCTGTTTGTTGTTTCCATTATCACCTTTATGTTTATGCATCGCTCCTACACGGAGGCGAAGCGGCAATCTAACGATTCCTTACTCCTTAAACGGCTGAATGCAAGGCGAATGCTGGCAGGGATTTTGAGCATCGTGCTTTTCTTGGCGATGGCGGCCAGCTTTATGATTAATATGAGATTAAACGGTTAAAAAAAGGCTCTCATTGACGAGAGCTTTTTTTTTCGTCATTATGGAGTTAAACCATTTTTAGTCCGGAGGTTCGACATATGCATACGATGGAAGACATTATACGACGCATGTCTAGTCAAGGATTGAGAATAACGGATCAAAGAAAAACGTTGGCCAAGCTGTTTTCGGAGACTCAGGGATATTTGGCTCCTAAAGAAGTCTATGAATATATGGGAAAATCCTATACCGGGCTCAGCTTTGATACCGTATACCGCAATCTTCGCGTCATGGAAGAGCTAGGCGTTTTGGAGCAGGTCATTTTCGAAGACGGCGGCAAGTTCAAGCTTCACTGCAGGGAGAATGATCATCATCATCATATGATATGCCTGCAATGCGGCATGACGTATCCGATCACCTTTTGCCCGATGGAGCAAACCAGCGTACCCGATGATTTCCGGGTAGTGAAGCATAAATTCGAGGTGTTCGGCTATTGCAAAGCTTGTATTCAAGAAGAGTCCGCAGTTAACGAAGCTTAATGCCGAATAAACGAGTCATGCGCAGAGTCACCCAAGCTCCGATCCATTTCTACCGTAAGGTAATTTCGCCGCTGACGCCGCCATCCTGCCGGTTCTACCCGACCTGCTCGATGTATGCGCTTGAGGCAATCGAGAAGCATGGCGCAGCCAGGGGGAGCTGGCTCGCGGTCAAGCGAATTGCCCGCTGCCACCCGTTCAACGCCGGCGGGTATGACCCTGTGCCGCCAGCCAAAGAAGAGAAGGCAGATGCACCTTGACAGGGAGGGGCATACTTCGGTATATTTTGATTTATAAACGGTTAAAATGAAATCTAGATTTCTTTATATGTCCGGGGAACGGATAAGTATAATAGCAGAACCTTTGCAGAGAGCCGGGATGGATGGTGCAAGCCGGCAGGGGACACTATTAGAAAATGGTCCGGGAGGATTCGCTTTCGAGCTGCAGCCATCATTCAGGGCTGGCAAGGGAGCGACGCGAAGCTAGCGTTACCGGCGTTAGCCGCCCAGCAGGCGGCACACGAAGCTTTCTTGAAGTGCCGGTTACTACGGTCATTTCCGGATTGAAATTTGGGTGGTACCGCGTGAGTTCAAACTCTCGTCCCATGATGGACGGGAGTTTTTTGCGTTTTTTTTCACAAAAATAGGACTGGGGGATTTCTGATGACGGAAAAAAACAATTTTTATATCACGACGCCAATCTATTATCCAAGCGACAAGCTTCATATCGGCCATGCCTATACAACGGTGGCGGGCGATGCAATGGCTCGTTACAAACGTCTTCGCGGTTTTGATGTATGGTACCTGACCGGTACGGACGAGCATGGCCAGAAGATTGAGCGCAAAGCGAAGGAAAAGGATCAAACCCCGCAGCAGTTTGTGGACGATATCGTCGTTGGCATCAAGGATCTTTGGGCGAAGCTTGAAATCTCGAATGATGATTTTATCCGGACAACGGAGGAACGCCATAAAACGGTAGTCGAAAAAATATTCGCGCAGTTCTTGGAGCAGGATGATATTTATAAGGGTGCCTATGAAGGCTGGTATTGTACGCCTTGCGAGTCGTTTTTCCTGGAACGTCAGCTCGATGACGGCAAATGCCCTGACTGCGGCCGTCCGGTCGAGCTCGTAAAGGAAGAGAGCTATTTCTTCCGGATGAGCAAATACGCTGATCGATTGCTGCAGTATTATGAGGACAATCCGGATTTCATTCAGCCGGAATCGCGTAAAAATGAAATGATCAACAACTTCATTAAGCCGGGTCTCGAGGATTTGGCCGTGTCGCGCACGACGTTCGATTGGGGCGTTAAGGTTCCCGGAGATCCCAAGCATGTCATTTACGTGTGGATAGACGCCTTGTCCAACTATATTACGGCATTAGGCTATGGCAATGAAGGCAGCGACCAAAAGTTCCAAGATTTCTGGCCTGCCGACGTTCATTTGGTCGGGAAGGAAATTGTTCGTTTCCATACGATTTATTGGCCGATCATGCTGATGGCGCTGGATTTGCCGCTTCCGAAGAAGGTGTTTGCCCATGGCTGGCTGCTGATGAAGGATGGCAAAATGTCGAAATCCAAAGGCAATGTCGTTGACCCTGTCATGCTGATTGACCGTTATGGTCTCGATGCCCTTCGTTATTACCTATTGCGCGAGGTGCCATTCGGTGCTGACGGCACTTTCACGCCGGAAAACTTTGTTGAACGTATAAATTTTGACTTGGCTAACGATCTCGGCAATCTGCTTAATCGTACGATTGCAATGATCGATAAATATTTCGATGGCGTTGTACCGGCATTTGCTGGCGTAGTAACGGAATTCGATGACTCTTTGCAGAAGCTGACAGGTGAAACGATAGCCCAGGTAGAAGCTGCGCTCGAAAATATGGAGTTTTCGGTGGCGCTTGCCTCATTATGGCAGCTTGTCAGCCGCACGAACAAATATATCGATGAAACGCAGCCGTGGGCTTTGGCTAAGGATGAGGCTAAAAATGCCGAGCTGGCATCCGTGATGCATCATTTGGCGGAATCGTTGCGTATTGTTTCTATTCTTCTTCAACCGTTCTTGACCCATTCCCCGCGGGAAATGTGGAAGCAGCTAGGCTTAGAACAAGGCGAGTTAACGACCTGGGAGAGCACCAAGCAATTCGGTTCCCTGCCGGGCGGAACGAAAGTAAGCAAAGGCGCTCCGTTGTTTCCGCGCCTGGATACGGCAGAGGAGTCAGCATTTATTGCCGCTGCAATGGGCGGGGGCGCGCAGCCTGAGCAAGCTGCTGGACAGCCGGATGCTGCAGGTAAGGATGCGCAAGATCCAAAAGCAGCTTCGCAAGCGCCAGCCGAGACCAAGGAAGAAATCGCAATTGATGATTTTGCCAAAGTTGAGCTGCGCGTTGCGCAGGTTATTGCCGCTGAGCCTGTGCATAAAGCGGATAAATTGCTCAAGCTTCAGCTCGATCTTGGATTTGAGCAAAGACAGGTCGTATCCGGCATAGCAAAGTTTTACACGCCGGAGCAAATGGTCGGGCGCAAAGTTATTTGCGTCACGAACCTCAAGCCTGTAAAACTGCGCGGTGAATGGTCGCAGGGCATGATTCTTGCCGCATCGCATGGTGATCAGCTGACGCTTGCAACCGTGCCGGAGGATATGCCAAACGGAGCGGTAGTGAAATAACAAAACTATACTCGCCTGAAAGTCAATAGAGGTGTTCCACCTGTCGCAATGACAGAGGGACGCCTCTTTTTTTCTGGGTTTATTCCGTTTCGTTAACTCTCTATCATAAATCCCATGATTTTGGTCCATACAGATAATCAAATAGCTGTTCATAAAAAAAGTAAATAAAGATAGACGCCGTAACTTTACAATCCAGAAGGTAAACAGGGTTGACAGTCTCTTAAAAGGCATCGTATAATACAAAACGTAATAATAACGATTACGAAGAAGGAAAGATAGAATGGAGAGATAACCGAATGAAAGATTCAAAAATATCGTTACGCACAGCAGCGCTTTGCCTTTTCTTGTCGGCGTTGCTGCTGATTGCCTCGGCATGCGGCAATAATTCAAATCAGACGGGTTCATCAACGAATAATTCAACAGGCGGAACTGCGGCCGGCAACGGAGATAACGAGCAGGTTAGCGTAGTAACCAGTTTTTATCCCCTGTATTTTCTCGCTTCTGAAATTGGCGGTGACCATGTAAAAGCGGTTAACTTAGTCGCTTCGGGAATCGAGCCGCATGACTGGACGCCGAAGAGCCGTGATCTGGACACCGCTTCAAAAGCAGAGCTGTTTTTATATCACGGAGCTGGACTTGAGGGCTGGGTAGACGGTTTCCTGAAGGGTTTGTCGAAAGACAGTTCTGTCGTTACGAAGGAAATGAGCAACGGGATTACGCTGATCGAAGGCTCCGAGGATGAGCATGAAGAAGAACATGAAGATGAGCATGCGGATGAGGAAGCCCATGATCATGGCGGCGTGGATCCGCATACCTGGGTGAGTCCGAAATCAGCGCTCAAGCTGGCGGAAAACGTTAAAAATAGCTTGATCGAAGCGGATGCCGCGAACCAAGCAGATTATGAGAAAAACTATGCGGCGTTAAAAACGAAGATTGAATCCATCGATGCGGATTATACCGCCAAGCTTGCCCAAACGACGAATAAGGATATCGTGACCTCTCACCAAGCATTTGGATACCTTGCCCGTGACTACGGATTGAAAGAGATTTCGATCATGGGATTAAGCCCTGATGCGGAACCGCGCGCTCAGGATTTGCTGGAAATTTCAAAGTTTGTTAAAGCCAACGGCGTGAAATATATATTTTTCGAGGAGCTCGTATCGGATCAGCTTGCCAAGACGTTGGCGAACGAGGCTGACGTAGAGACAATGGTGCTCAATCCTCTTGAAGGCTTAACGCCGGACCAGGAAAAAGACGGAGAAACGTATCTCACGCTTATGGAACGAAACTTGCAAAATCTTGTGCAAGCATTACAATAGAACAAAAGGCAAACCTACGGAGCTGATAAAGCTCCGTATTGCTGTGAGGAGAGAAATTATGGCGCAATTAAATCGAATGGCAAATGCCGACGCCAGTTGTCACCAAGAGGTTATTTCACTGGAGGATGTCTCCTTTTCTTTTCAACAGCAGACCGTCATTTCAAATCTAAGCTTTGCGGTGAAGGAACGGGACTTTATTGGCTTGATAGGGACGAATGGCGCAGGGAAAACAACGCTGCTGCGAATGATTGTGGGCTTGCTTAAACCTACCAGCGGCACGATTCGTTTGTTTGGAGAAAAAGTAGACCGGTTTAAGCAATGGGAGCGTATTGGATATGTCCCTCAGAAAAATTCGTTAAACCCGTTGTTCCCCGCTACGGTTCGCGAAGTCGTTCTTTCCGGGCTATATGGAAGAAGCAAGCTGTTCAAAAAAATGAACAAAGCGGACAATCAAAAATGCGACGATGCCCTTCATGCAATGGGGATCGATGACTTAAAAGATAAGCGCATAGGTCAGCTGTCAGGCGGACAGCAGCAGCGGGTATTTTTGGCAAGGGCATTAATCAACAATCCGTCGCTGCTGATTCTGGATGAACCGACGGTTGGTATAGATACCGAAACGCAAGAAAGCTTTTTCCATATGATTAAGCATATGCATCAACATCATAATATTACGTTTCTGATGGTCTCCCATGATTTGGATATGATCCGTTCTTACTTGGGACAAGAGCCGGCGGCAGCAAACGGAAAGCTTAAGTTTCATATTAAGCATTCGCATGAAACGCAGGATTGCGTGGAGAATGACCTGGCGCACAGCTTGAAAGGTCTTAGGGAACAAATGGAGAGCAGGAAAGAGGTTGTTTTGATTGGAGATCGTAACTAGTGAATTTTTTCAACGGGCCCTTATTGGCGGGTTGCTTATTGGCGTAACGGCCCCGCTCATGGGCTTATTTCTTGTGCTTCGCAGGCTGTCGATGATAGGAGACACCTTGTCTCACGTATCGATTGCAGGCGTTGCGCTCGGTTTTTTGATCGGAGTTTATCCGATAGCCGTAGGATTAATATTCGCGATTGCCGCATCCTTTGCCATAGAAAAGCTCCGCAAAGCATATAAATCGTATGCGGAGCTGTCCATCGCCATTATTATGTCTGGCGGGGTTGCGCTGGCGTCGTTGCTGTTCACGATGGGAAAGGGCTTCAATAACAACGTGAACAGCTATTTATTCGGCAGCATCTATACGCTGAACAACACGGATCTCTATGTGATCGGCGCGGTTACGATCATCGTACTCGTTGCGATTTGGATGCAGTTGAAGGAGCTTTTCTTAATCACTTTCGATGAGGATGCGGCAGCAGTCAGCGGCTTGCCCGTTAAATTTTATAATGTTATGATTAGCGTGCTTACCGCTCTTATTATTAGCGTTTCGATAAAAATCGTAGGCGCGCTGCTGGTTTCCGCGCTGCTGACCATTCCGGCCGCATGCAGCTTGATTATTGCGCGGAGCTTCCGCCAAAGTGTTATAACGGTTGTCATTATTGGCGAGCTGGCCGTTATCGCGGGCTTAATCATAGCGGGCGTATGGAACCTGGCGCCTGGCGGTACCATTGTGCTGCTGCTCATTGCAGTTTTGCTGTTGCTGCTCGTATTCCGGCGCGGCGTACGCGCGGGCAGTTGATTTGGATAGGGGGAAAAGGGTTTGTCAGACATTAACATTTGGCTGGCCTTCGGCGCCGGCTTTGCATCGTTTATTTCACCTTGCTGCTTGCCTCTTTACCCCTCGTATTTGTCATACATAACGGGAATTTCAGTGGCGGATCTGAAGGAAAATTCGAATGCCAAACAAAAACGCATGCGAACGATGTCGCATACGCTGTTTTTCATATTGGGATTCTGTACGGTTTATTATGCGTTAGGATACGGAACGAATGTGTTTGCTGAATTTTTTAGCGAGTACAGGCAGCTGATCCGGCAACTATCCGCTATTTTAATTATTTTAATGGGTCTTTTCCTGATTGGCCTATTCCAGCCTCAACTCCTGATGAAAGAGCGGCGGATGAATTTGATTCCGAAAAAAGCAAATTACGTCAGCTCGTTTATTTTCGGAATTGGTTTTTCAGCAGGCTGGACACCTTGCATGGGACCTGCATTGACCGCTATATTAGGGCTTGCCGCAACGGAACCGGGAACATGGTTCCAACTGACGACAGCCTATGCGCTCGGTTTTGCGATTCCTTTTTTTGTACTTGCCTTTTTCTTAGGCACGGCCAGATGGATTCTGAAATATTCCGCTGCCGTTATGAAAATCGGCGGAGCCGTCATGATCCTCATGGGTCTCTTGTTATTTACGGACCAAATGACGAAAATTACCATCTGGTTAAACATGATTACCCCGGAATGGCTTGCTTTCTAGAAACAAAATAGATGTGTTAAGTGAAATATTCAATTTTTGCTTCAGGAAAATGATCGAAAATGCGCTCCGATATATACATGCGGAGCGCATTTGCTTGTTCATCGGGATAAACATATTTCCCTTGTCCCCAACGTCCCCACTTATATTTTCGTTTTTCGATATCCATTTCCAGCTTTGTGCGCGGGTATCGTTTCTCAATGACGGCTTTCGCCGTTTTCGTAAATCGATGCTGTATCAGCTCAAAGGTCAAATCCTTGGTCACATCGGGCGGGAGCTGCTTAGCAATCGCGGCTATAAGCTCGCCATAGCCATCCTCCCAGCCTTCGTGCCAAATTATCGGAGCAATGATGAAGCCCATGGGATAACCTGCCCTGGCTACCTTTGCTGCGGCCTCAATGCGTTGATCAAAGCTTGATGTGGCCGGCTCGAAGTTTTTGATCACGTATTTCGCGTTGACGCTGAAGCGAATGCGGGTATGTCCGTTATGCTTGGCATCTAGAAGTGAATCGACATGATGGAATTTGGTCACAAAACGAAGCCGGCCATTCTCCTGTTCGCCCATAAAATCAATGAGCTCGCGCAGACTGCCCGTTATCGGCTCAAGTCCCACGGGATCTGAGGTGCAGGCTGCTTCAAACCGGGTAACTTCCGGGTTTCTCTCCTCGATATAACCGCGTGCAGCTTCAAGAATATCGTCGATATTTACGTAAACCCGAATGTAAGGCTTGGCGCCTAAAGTCGTCTGCAAGTAGCAATAATGGCAGTGGGCCATGCAGCCTGTGGCAATCGGTATCGCATATTCGGCCGAAGGCTTCGAGGTATCGAATTTTAACGTTTTACGGATGCCGACGACAAGCGTGCGCTTGGCGATTTTATATTGTTCCAGCTCGGTATCTCCAGGCAAGTTGGTGATACGGTTGTGTGAGGTTGTCATCCGATAAGGAATACCTTCCTTTTTTACCCATTCGAAAATCCGCTGTCCTTTTGGATAATCTAAGGCAGAGGGCTCAAAATAGACAAGCTCGGGAACGAAAGAGAGGGTGGAGCGATCCGTTTTGGGACGATCGAGAAGGACAGTGCTCATCGGTCATTCCTCCAGTGGTTTAATCGATTCAGAATCAACTTATTGTGTGGAGGATAAGCGCCGTTGAATCTGGTAAGTTCAAGAGCCATTCGGATTTGGAAAACGATGTTGGAATGCCGAACGGGTTGCAGTGAATGCAACGATCAGTGTATGATACTAAGAGTAACGCCTACGAAGTAAGGTGAAGATGTATGGTTAGGGGGTTCTTCAGTGCCGACACCGAGCATGGAAGACTACTTGGAAAGAATTTATAAGTTAATTGACGAAAAAGGTTATGCGCGTGTCTCGGATATTGCAGAAGGACTAGAGGTGCATCCGTCCTCCGTAACCAAGATGATCCAAAAGCTCGACAAGGATAATTATTTGATTTATGAGAAGTATCGCGGGCTGGTCCTGACGAATAAAGGCAAGAAAATGGGTAAAAGGCTTGTCGATCGCCATCAGTTGTTAGAATCTTTTTTAACGACGATCGGCGTACAGGACGAGAACATTTATCAGGATGTCGAAGGAATCGAGCATCACTTAAGCTGGGATTCCATTACCTGTATCGAAACGTTGGTTGAATATTTCCGCAGGGATTCACAGAGAATGGACGAGCTGCGTGCCGTACGAGCGGAAATGGACAGCGAGTAATACATACGAAAAATGGACGAAAAAAAAGGTCTGAAGCATCGCGCTTCAGACCTTTTCTGATTATAGCCGTATTCGTTAATGGTATTTTGGCAGATCATCGTCTTCCTTGCCGCCTTCAATGACGCGGAAAGGGACTGTTTTGGAGCGCGGCTTATTTACTTTGGATTTCGGGGCTGCCGCACGGCTCTGCTTGACCTGCGTTCGGCCCTGCTGCGAATGATATCCTCTTAAGAAAGCAGGCGGATATTTATATAACAAGAAGATTCCGCCAAGCACTACAATTGGAATGAGAAAGGTTAGTGGGCTTGAGATAACGCTGTAAACGAGCCCAATTACGAGAAGCGCCAAAAATGTAATGGACCACACATTCCATTTACCGGTTGTTCTGCTCATTTTAAATACCGCCTTTCCTTTCATTCGATAAACTATTTGATTTGTTTGTCCAGCTCGAGCATGCGGTTGAAAGAAGCGATGGATACCGCAACCTGCTCGTCGCGAGGCTCTTTCGTTGTAAGCAGCTGCAGCCACAGCCCAGGGTACCCGAGGTAGCGCAATACCGGAATTTCGCGTAAAGCGTTGGTCCAGCGCAGCACTTCATACGAGAGGCCTAGAACTAGCGGAAGCAATAAAATCCGGATGTATACGCGCTCCCAAATCGAATCCCATGTAAAGAACGGAAGCGAGTAGACAACAACGCCGACGATTACCGTGAATACGATAAAGCTGGAGCCGCAGCGGTAGTGGAGCCGGCTGTATTTTTGTACATTCCGGATCGTTAGCTCTTCGCCTGCCTCATAACAGCTTATGACTTTATGCTCAGCGCCGTGATATTGAAACAAACGCTTAATTAAAGGCGTCATGGAGATGAAATACAAATACGCCAGCAATAAAATGATTTTGATAAGTCCTTCTAATAAATTATGACCGACTTTGTTAACAAATACCCCGGCGAAAAGCAATTCCTCGATTGCTGCGGGAGCGGCAGTGAAAATGAGCTTTCCGAAAATAAAGGACAGCACACCCGCGACGGCTACGCCGACAACCATGCTTAGGCTCCAGCCTTGCTTTTTCTCTTCCTTGATCATAGGGGCTTGCTCTGCCGGATTTGTTTCCTTTTCTTCGCCGGCCTCATCCTCAGCATAGGCTTCCATTGAAAAATTCAAATGCTGCGAACCTTTGGCGCTTGATTCAAGTATGCCAACCACGCCCCGAACGAGCGGGATTTTTTTGAGAGCTTGAATCCATCTCTTGGTAGTGCGGGGTACCTCGTAAAATACGATTTCATCATTCTTGCGTCGGACAGCAGTTACGTTAACGTGTTTGCCAGCAAACATAACGCCTTCGATAACCGCTTGTCCGCCATAAATGCTTCGGGAGTCTTGCGGCAAGTGCTTGTCACCTTCCTTGAGTGGAATATCGTCTTAGCTGTTACGACGAATGTACCTTAAACTTTGTAAGTCTATTGTACTTGATCCCATAGCTAATTGCCAACGAAAGCATATTGGAAGCGGAGGGCCAGTGAAAGATATCTGGCGGTTATGAATCGGAACTTTTTCACATACTAAACCGGATGACAAAGGATAGATGAGCGGAGGTTTTCAAAATGGCGAAAAAGAAGCAAAAAAACAGCAATGATCAAACGCAGCATCATACGAACCCATGGCTGTATTCGCTCCAAATCGGTTTTTTTGCGGGGCTTATTTGGGGAATCGTACGCTGGATGTTCTATGAAATGAAATTTACGACGATAATGCCGGGGTTTGCCGCGGATCCGTTTTTCAAGGAATCTTTTTTAAAGACAGGCTGGGGAGAGGTGTTAGGAATCGCCTTTTTCGTTCTTTTTTCGATTGCCGCTGCTTTTCTTTACAAAATAGCGCTTGGAAAATTGCGGGGACCATGGCCCGGCGTATTATACGGAGCCGTCTGGTGGGTTATCATTTTTATTGTTGCCGGACCGCTGCTTGGCATCATGGAAGGCATACGGAAACAAGGCTGGAATACGCTGTATACCGAGCTGTGCGTCTTTCTTTTATGGGGAATATTTATCGGGTATTCGATTGCATTCGAGTTTACGGATGAAGCTTCGAGGGAGCCGATAAAGATCCAGTAATGAGTTGTACTTCTCAAGCAGAGGACATTTGTGGTAAAATGGCTATTGATCTTTGAACCTATGATGGATTCGGTTGCCTGGGAGGTGCATTCATGCACAAAATCGTTATAATGAACGGACCGAACTTGAACATGCTCGGTACTCGTGAGCCTAATGTATACGGGTCGGAAACGCTGGCAGACATCGAATCGCTCTTGAAGGATAAAGCCGAGACGCTTGGCGTCTCCGTTGAATTTTTCCAAACGAATCACGAAGGCGAAATGATTGACCGGATACATAGCGCGTTTGGCAAAGCAGACGGCATCGTCATAAATCCCGGCGCTTGGACGCATTACAGTTATGCACTGCGCGATGCCCTAAGCTCCATTGGGGTGCCGATCATCGAGGTGCATATGTCGAACATCCATAAACGGGAATCGTTCCGACATGTATCCGTCGTTGCCGCAATCGCAGTCGGCCAAATTGCCGGCTTTGGTTCGCACAGCTATGAACTCGGTTTAACTGCGCTTGTGCGTCACTTGGACAAATTGTAAGAAGTCATGAAAGGGTGGAACGGTTATGCCAAACGATAGAGTAAAGCGACTTCGCCAGCTGATGGAAAAACATCGCTTTGAAGCGATTCTAATTGGAAGCGAATATAACCGACGCTACATAAGCGGCTTCACCGGTTCGTCGGGCATGGTGCTGATTACGGGAAGCGCGAGCTACCTGCTTACGGATTTCCGTTACCGTACGCAAGCCCCGCTTCAAGCTGCCGGTTTTCAGATTGTCGAGCACGGAGCTAATCCGCTTGTTGACGTGCTGGAAATTCTGACGCAGGAAAAGGTATCTAAGCTAGCTTTTGAGCAGGATCATGTTGTGTACAGTGAATTTTTGTCTTGGACCAAAACGCTAACCGGCATTACGCTGGAGCCTGCTGCAGGTCTGGTTGAGCAGCTTCGCCAGATTAAGGACGCTGCTGAGCTGCAAGTGATGCAGGAAGCAGCCGATCTCGCAGACAGCACCTTCCAGCATATTTTGAAGCTCATTCGCCCGGGCGTCCGTGAAACGGATATTGCGCTCGAGATGGAAGTGTATATGCGCAGCCACGGAGCTACGTCATCTTCCTTTGATACTATCGTGGCATCAGGCGAACGTTCTGCGCTGCCGCATGGTGTAGCCAGCGATCGCATGATTGGTAACAATGAATTTGTGAAGCTTGATTTTGGCGCCTATTATAACGGCTACTGCTCCGATCTGACCCGGACAGTGGTGGTAGGAACGCCGACATCTAAGCATCTGGAGATTTACAATATCGTTCTCGAAGCGCAATTGCACGCTTTAGAGCATATCAAACCGGGTATGACAGGCCGGGAAGCGGATGCGCTTACCCGCGATGTCATCACCAAATACGGTTATGGCGATTTATTCGGTCATGGGACAGGACATGGACTCGGCATGGAAATTCACGAAGCGCCGAGATTGTCCAAACTAAGCGAAACGATTTTAACCCCCGGCATGACGGTTACGGTTGAACCCGGCATTTACGTACCAGGCTTCGGCGGCGTGCGCATTGAGGATGACATCGTTATTACGGAAACCGGTATTAAAATATTAACCTCATCCCCGAAGGACTTGATCACTCTGGGCTAAGGACTATTCATTCAGGAGGGAATCAGCAATGATTTCAGTAAACGATTTTAAAACAGGCTTGACCGTGCAAGTAGACACAGATATTTTCACCGTTCTCGATTTTCAGCACGTAAAGCCAGGTAAAGGCGCGGCATTCGTTCGCTCCAAGCTGAAAAATCTCCGAAACGGCAACGTTGTTGAGAAAACCTTCCGTGCGGGCGAGAGCATCGGACGCGCAATTATCGAAAACCGTGAAGTACAATACCTGTACAACTCCGGCTCGGAGTACACGTTTATGGATAATGAAACTTTCGACCAATTCAACTTGGACAAGAAGCAGCTTGAATGGGAACTTAACTTCCTGAAAGAAAACATGAACGTAAACATCTCGAGCTACCAAGGAGAGATTCTTGGTATTCAAATGCAAAACAGCGTTGAACTGAAAGTTATTGAAACAGAGCCGGGCGTAAAAGGAAATACGGCGCAGGGCGCTACGAAAACAGCTAAGGTTGAAACTGGCCTTAATGTTCAAGTTCCATTGTTCATTAACGAAGGCGACGTTTTGCTAATCGATACACGCGAGGGCAAATACATCTCGCGGGCATAGTAAGCAACATCTAAAAACCGTCCGGATCTTATCGGGCGGTTTTTTTTGTAGGTGGATATACCCATAGCAGCGGTCGTTGTGGTATAATATTGTCTTGTATGTATATGTCAGGGTTGGGAGTGAATCAGCTTTGTCGTTGATAGTGATGAAGTTTGGCGGCAGCTCCGTAGGAACGCCGGAGCGGATGCAGCGCGTAGCGAAACGAATAATTGACAGGCAGCAAGAGGGCAACGATATCGTTGTCGTTGTTTCTGCCATGGGAGATACGACAGACGATTTAATCGATCAGTCGAAGCAGCTTAATCCAAATCCGCCGGCGCGGGAAATGGATATGCTTTTAACCGTTGGGGAGCAGATCTCGATCGCTTTGCTGTCGATGACCGTTCACCAATTAGGAGCTAAGGCCGTTTCTTTTACGGGCTGGCAGGCAGGCATTCGCACGGAAGCGGTGCATAGTAAAGCAAAGATGACGAATATTCATCCGGAGCGTGTGTTTAAAGCGCTGGAGCAAGGCAGCGTAGCGATCATTGCCGGTTTCCAAGGAATGACGGAGGACGGAGAAATCACGACACTTGGCCGCGGCGGCTCCGATACGACCGCGGTTGCGATGGCGGCAGCGATGAATGCAGATGTCTGCGAGATTTATACGGATGTTGACGGCATTTACTCCACCGATCCCCGCGTCGTGAAAAATGCACGCAAATTAGATGAAATCTCGTATGATGAAATGCTTGAACTGGCTAACTTGGGTGCTGCTGTACTGCATCCGCGAGCGGTAGAGTACGCAAAGCATAACAATGTTAAACTGGTTGTGCGTTCGAGCTTTACCCAAAACGAAGGTACTAGTGTGAAGGAGGAAGCGGTCATGGAGCAAGGCGTGGTCGTTCGCGGCATCGCGTTTGACAAAAATGTAGCAAGAATAAGCATATTGGGTGTTGAGGATGTTCCGGGCGTACTTGCAAATGTGTTTGGCGCATTGGCTGCGAACGGCATCGATGTCGACATTATCGTACAAAGCGGCGTGCAAGACGGCAAAGCGGACTTCTCCTTCACCGTATCCGGCGACGACAAAGATAAAGCGATCTCCGTAATCGAAGGCATTCGCGGCAAGGTTCCTTTCCGCGAAACCACATCGGAATCGGATCTCGTCAAAGTATCGATCGTGGGAGCAGGCATGGTAAGCAATCCAGGGGTAGCAGCAAAAATGTTCGCAACGATCTCATCCCTTGGGGTAAGCATCAAGATGGTTAGCACTTCCGAAATCAAATGTTCGTGCGTCATTTCAGCGGAACCTTTGAGCGATGTTGTTCGTGCCCTTCATACCGCATACGGTCTTGATACGGCTGAGCAGGCATTTGTGGGCGGCCCGCAAGACCGTCGTTAATAAACAAGGTTTACAATAAAAAAAAGGCATGTTCCGGAATATCGGAGCATGCCTTTTTTTATTCTGCGTCTTAAACATTCCGCGTTAACTGGTCGCCGTTCAAGCGCGGAACATCGTGATAAATATCGATTGCGGAGCAAGCTTCGATATCTTTTTTCATGCCGAGCTTCATAAGCTTTTTCCCCGTCATGCCATTCATAATCGTTTCCTTCACGTTTTGCGAGCGGTTGCGGTACAGCGCAAGCATCGCTGTCCCAAAATCATCCATCTCAATGGCTGCCTGGCTTAAGGTATGAAGCTTATCCAGCACTAGCCCGGCGCATAAGCCGTCCTCAATAGCAAATTCGTCATGGCTGCCCGCGCATAAGATGACGATATCCCTGCGGAGCTCGATGGCTGCCCGCGCACAAGCTTCCGCATTCAGAAGAGACGCGGTCAGCACATGGTCGGCTCTCATCGATTTGTGAATGGCTCTCGTGCCATTCGTTGTCGTCAGCACGATTCTTTTTCCGGCGACTATCCGTTCGGTATATTCTTCCGGCGAATTTCCTAAATCAAAACCTGCGATTTTTCGGCAGAAGCGTTCGCCGCCAAGCAGGTCGCCAGGTCGCTGGAGCGCCCTGGCCTCCATGACCGTTTCGGCGGGAATGACACAGGAGGCTCCCGCAGCTAATGCGGCAATAATGGTGCTTGTCGCCCGCAATACATCGATAATAATAGCCGTCTTGTGATGGAACCTCGCGGAGCTAGCCTCATTTACACTGGATATAACCTGCACTTGCATGATTTGTATTCCGCCCTTCTTAAGCTCAATACCCTATGATATGCGCTTGCCACTGGGCAGGTGTCCGGCATGAAAGGCAGACAAGCATGCATATGAATAAGAAACATTCGGATTTATGAAAGGAGGTTCGCAATCATGCTGAATAAAATCGTGATGACGATGGCTTCGCTGCGGCTCACTTCCGGAACGATTGAAATTTGCGCCGCTTTATTAATGCTCAGACTGAACCAAATCGACAAAGCGCTTGTTGTAAACTCCTCGCTTGCTTTAGTAGGCCCGCTCATCCTCATTGCTACGACAACGGTCGGTCTCGTCGGGATGTCTGACAAGCTGTCGCCGTCGAAGTTTTTGTGGGTTGGCGCGGGAGTGATCTGTTTAATGATCGGTATTTTAAAAAAATAATAGATTGCAACTCTAGCAATTCTCATATTAAGCAGACATATTTTCGGGATGCACGCATACAAATAGGAACTACGAAGGACAAACACCCGGGAGTGATAATCAATGCTGGCACGCGTTGCGCATTTATTGCCTTTGGAACTGAAGACGCTGCTGGAGCGCCTTCCTGAACAAATGCAAGAACAGCTGGAGGAGATTCGGATTCGAGAGGGACGTCCGCTTGAATTAGGATTTCGCGGACAGTCTCGATTTATGATGATTGACGGCTCGCTGCGTCAGACTGCCGACGGAGCATACAAGCCCTCGGCGGATACATGCCGAAAGCTGCTTGAACGCATTACCAACTATTCCTTATACGCGATGGAGGAGGAGCTGCGAAGAGGCTTTATCACCGTATCGGGAGGCCATCGCATCGGCCTTGCAGGCAGAACGATATTGGATGGCGGCGCGGTACGCGGAATTCGTGATATCGGCGCATTCAATATCCGGGTAGCTAGAGAAGTGATTGGGGCAAGCGCCCATCTGCTGCCAAAGCTTATCGACCGTACAAGGAAGTCGCTGCACTCTACGTTAATTTTGGCGCCTCCGCAGCAAGGAAAGACAACGCTGATAAGGGACATTGCCAGATCGGTCAGCTATGGCTTGTGGCCTGCCTTGGAAGCCAGCGGCTGGCAGGGGAGAAAAGTCGGCATCGTGGATGAACGGTCGGAAATCGCGGCTTGCGTTCGCGGAGTACCTACCTTTGACGTTGGTCCAAGAACCGATGTGATGGATGCTTGTCCCAAAGCCGAAGGCATGATGATGCTCGTGCGGTCCATGTCGCCCGAGGTGCTGATCATTGACGAAATCGGAAGGCCGGAGGACGGCGAAGCGATCCGGGAAGCCAGCCATGCAGGCATCAGCGTAGTCGCCACCGCGCATGCCTATGACCTTCAGGATGCAAGAGGCAGGCCGGTGCTGCTTAAGCTGCTGGAAGAGGGAGCCTTTACGTATGTTGTTGAGCTTAAGCGGACAGAGCAGGGCATCATGCACCGAGTAGTACCTGCAGAAGCGATTGCGGCGCGATTAAACGCACGCGAGCATTCAAACTTAAATCGTTCTGCGCCGGATGCTGTACATGCCCTGACAGGCAGATACCGAGCTGATGACCCGTGATAAAGCTGCTGGGCGCGGTTCTCCTCTTGTTTGCAGGGACGATGATCGGTTTTCAGCAGGCTGCGAAATTCGCTGAACGGCCAAGGCAGCTGCGGCAGCTCGCGCATGCCCTCCAGCGTTTGGAGACGGAAATCGGATACGGACACACGCCGCTGCCGGAAGCGCTGGAGAGAACGGCATCGGCAACGCCTGAGCCGCTTGCTTCGATCTTCCGCAAAGCCGCAAGCGGAGTATGGGAAACGGAAAGCTTCACCTTCCGCGACAGCTGGGAGCAGGCGATTAAACAGCAATGGGATATGACTTCGATGAAAAAAAACGAGCAGGCTGTTCTTATTCGCCTCGGTTCCACGCTCGGAATCAGCGACAAGGATGATCAAATGAAGCATATTCATCTTGCGTTATTGCAGTTGAAGGCCGAGGAGGACGCAGCAAGAGACGATCAGGGGCGTTACGAGAAGATGTGGAAAAGTCTCGGGATTTTGATTGCTGTGCTGGTCGTCATTTTGATGGTGTAGTGGGGTGCCGCATAGATGAACATGGATGTGAGCGCCATTTTCCAAATTGCCGGAATCGGAATCATTATCGCAATGGTACATTCCGTACTGAAGCAAATGGGGAAGGAAGATATGGCGCAATGGGTTACCGTTATTGGTTTTATAGTCGTTTTGTTTATGGTTGTCCGGCTCCTCAATGAATTGTTCCAGGAAATTAAATCGATATTTTTGTTTCAGTAGACGTCTTCTTAAGGACGTTCATGCAAGCAGGTGAGCGAAGTGGAAATGATTCAAATCGTCGGACTGGGTCTGATGGCTACGGTACTCATACTTGTCCTTCGGGAGCAAAAGCCGATGTTTGCTTTTTTGCTCGCGGCATTTACGGGATTATTCATATTCCTCTATCTGATCGGAAAAATCGAAATTGTCATTTCCGTGCTTGAGGATCTGGCTAATCGATCAGGCATTCCTTCCATTTACTTGAAGACGGTCTTGAAAATCATCGGAATTGCGTATATCGCGGAGTTTGGCGCGCAGATCGTCAGGGACGCCGGCCAAGAAAGCATCGCATCCAAAATCGAATTTGCCGGTAAAGTATTTATTCTCGTCATGGCCGTTCCTATTATTAGCGTTATCGTTGAAACGGTTATCGGGCTGCTGCCGGATGGGAGTTGAAGCCAATGATAAAGCTCGCTCCCGCCCGAGAGAGAGCCAAGCTCCTGCTTTTTATTCTGATTGCGACATTTTTATTTTCTTTTGTTCCGCATATTGGTTACGCGATGGATTCAGATGCCGCGGCCATTCCCGCCGGCAACCAAGCGGATGCCGATAAGCTGACGCAGGATTTGGCAAACGAGCAGCTGGGAGGTCTTGATACAGAGGCCGTAGAGTCTTATTGGAATAAGCTTTCCAGCGAGTACGGCGGTTATTTTCCGGATCAACGCGTTCCGAGCTTCATGGAAATGATTTTGCCGGGCGGCGACGGACTTAAATTAACGGACATGCTGCAAGGCATAGTGAAATATTTCTGGCATGAGGTGCTTTATAACGGAAAGCTGCTTGTAACGATCGTCATGCTCACGGTTTTCAGCATGGTCTTGGAAACTCTTCAAAACGCATTTGAACGGAATGCCGTAAGCAAGGTTGCCTACTCGATTACGTACATGGTGCTCATCATCATTGCGGTGAACAGCTTCCATGTCGCAATGGGCTATGCGAAGGGAGCAATCGAAAGCATGATCCAATTCATGCTGTCAATGGTTCCGCTGCTGCTTACGCTCCTTGCCTCGATGGGAAACGTCGTTACGGTTTCCGTGCTGCATCCGCTCATTATTTTTATGATCCATGCCGTCGGTACACTCATCTATACGCTGGTGTTTCCGCTTCTCTTTTTCTCGGCCGTGCTCCATATTACAAGTGCTCTCTCCGAGAAGTTTAAGGTCACGCAGCTGGCTAACCTGCTAAGGAACATCAGCGTAGGCATCATGGGTGTATTGTTGACCGTGTTTCTCGGCGTCATATCGGTACAAGGCGTAACGGGCGCGGTTACTGACGGGGTCACGCTGCGAACGGCGAAATTCGTCACCGGAAACTTCGTGCCTGTCGTGGGAAGAATGTTTTCCGATGCGGCGGATACCGTCATCTCGGCATCCATGCTCGCCAAAAACGCCATAGGCCTGGCCGGCGTAATTATTCTTCTATTCATCAGCGCGTTCCCTGCAATCAAAATATTGACTCTAGCGCTTATCTACAATATAGCCGCCGCTGTCATGCAGCCGCTTGGAGATTCACCGATCGTTACCTGCTTGCAGACGATCGGGAAGACGATGATCTATGTATTCGCGGCACTGGCTGCCGTCAGTCTTATGTTTTTTCTTGCGGTTACGATCATTTTGACTGCAGGCAATGCGTCGTTGATGGTGAGGTAAGGAAGGGGACGAGGTAAGTGATTGCTTGGTTGAGCGACTGGCTGAGAGATATCATCGCAGTCATTTTGCTGGCGGTGTTCGTTGAGCTGCTGCTTCCGAATCGGGCGATGCAGCGTTACGCACGTCTCGTTATCGGCTTGTTCATCCTCCTAACCATACTCTCGCCCATCTTAAAGCTAATCCAAAGCGACATCGGAGGAAAGCTGGATGAAGGCATGGAAAATTGGAGCAAAACGGCAATGGCTGGTGAGAACCAGATGGCGGGGCTGAATCAAATCAAGCGAGACGCCGAAGCGATGAGCGAGAAACGCAGCTTTGAAGCCGCCAAATTGACGGAACGGACGCTTGAGGCTTCCATCCGCAGCGAGCTGGCCGAGCGCACGGACGAAGCGATAACTGAAGTGGATGCAACGCTCAAGTGGGTTAACGTTTCCGGCAATCAAACGCCTTATATTAGTCAAGTAACCGTCACGCTCAAATCGGAAGAGCAGAATAAAAGCATGCTAAAGGAAGGTGATGCGGTGGAAGAGGTTCAGCCTGTCACAGTTGATGTGGAAATTGAGCCGATAGAAGCGGGCGGATCGCTTTCAAGCGGCCAAGCTTCAGAGGCTGCAAGCAGCCAACCTATGGAATCGGAGCAGGTAGATGGAAAGTGGTCACGGGCGGATCCTGCGGCGGCAGCAGCAATCAGCAGTTTGATTGCGAAAGGCTGGGGGCTCGCCGAGGATCAAATCATCGTCAGGCAGCCTGCAGAGCAGCGGTTGCCTAATCGTTAGGATAGGAACGGAAAGGAGGTAAGGCGCGGTGGCCAAATGGCTGGAAGGCATAGAATCAGCGATTGGCGGCGGTCCAGGCGGTCCGAAGCGGGTACGGACGCTGCGAATATTGCTAATCGTTGGGGGGATTGGCGCAGCGCTCATGATTTTGAATTCATTTTTGCCTTATAAGGGAGTTGAGCCCTCTGTGCAGGATCCAAATCCGCCGCCTCAATCCGAGACGGTTTGGAGCAGCTCGGATTCATCATCAGGATCTTTGTTCACCGCAATCGAGCACTCCATGGAGACAAGGCTAAAGGATATACTTGAGAAAATCGTAGGTGTTGGAACTGTAGATGTACTCGTTACCGTCGATTCCACGGAAGAAATAGAAATCGTGCAAAATACGCAGGAATCGCAGCAGGTGACGGACGAGAATGACCCAAACGGCGGCAAACGGCACATCACCTCCATCACAAAAGAAGGACAGGTCGTTTTGTACGAGGTGTCCGGTGACCAAAAGCCCATTGTGACCAAAACGATTAACCCGCGTATACGCGGTATTCTCATAGTCGCTAAAGGCGCTGAAAACGCCACGGTCAGACGTCTCATCACGAATGCGGTGGAGAAGGGCATCAGCGTGCCGGTTAATCGGATTTCTGTTGTGCCAAGCAAGCAATAAACCAAATTGAAATGTTGGGGAGGGTGTTCACATGAACACGAAAAGACAAACGGTATGGCTTGTATCAATGCTCAGCTTGATGGTGGTTTTATCGGCTTATTACTTATTCACGCAGGATGTAGAGTCACCGGATGTACTGACTGACGGCTCGCAAACGGAGCAGGCAGCCAACGATGCGACGGAGGCAGCGGCAAGCGGTAACGGTTTGGTCGTTAATGAAGTGGAGCAGCCGGCAGGCGGAGAGATTTTAAGCGATGCGGACAAAGCGGCATTGGACCAAATTGAAGAGCAAGGTTTGGCGGCAGGCGGAGTGTTCAGTGAGCTTCTTGCAAAGCGTGAGATTAAGAACACGGAAGACGACAACCGAATCATGGCCGCAATTAACGATACGCAGAAAAAACCGGAAGAAGCCTCCGCAGCGATCGCCGAGCTTGAACTGCTTGAAGAAAAAAATTCTAAACTGACGGGCATTGAATCGGAGCTGTTGAAGCTTTATGAAAATGTCGTCATCGATGAGCAAAGCGATAAATACAATGTCGTCGTATCGAGCGAAAAGCTTGAGAAAAAACAAGCCGCGGATATTATCAAACTGGTCATGACCACGATGGAGGTTGGCGCGGATCAAGTGTCCGTTCGCTATATTCCATAAAGAGAATTCCGCTTCGTTGAACCGAAAAGGCCTTGGAACTTCAGCATGGGAGCTGATGTCGCCAAGGTCTTTTTTTGTGCGGATATGCTGCAGCAAACAAAAAATGATTCGTGTTCAGGCTTGTTTATGATATAATGTTAAACGTTATGTGAAAGAATTGGTTATATTGGCATGCTGCCCATACAGGGTTGCATGCTGTAGAAGCATTCAGCTATCGCAAATTTAAGGAGTGAAAATATTCATGTTCAAATTGAGCGAGATCAAAGAGTTGATCAAATTGGTTGATCAAACTTCCGTTCATGAGCTGGAAATTGAAAACGAAGGGACTCGCCTGCTCATCCGCAAGCCAGGGAAAACGGAAGTGGTGAATGTGCAAGCGGCTCCAATTACGCATACATACGCGCCTGCACCTTTACAAACTCAGCAAGCGGCTCCAGCAGCACAGCCTCAAGCCGTGCAAGAAGCTGCGCCTGTCCGTCCTTCAACGGATCATTTGCATCAAATCGTATCCCCTATGGTAGGCACGTTCTACAGCTCGCCGACGCCAGAAGCGGCTGCCTTCGTTAAAGTCGGCGACCGTGTCAGCGACAAAAGCGTCGTCTGCATCTTGGAAGCAATGAAATTGATGAATGAGCTGGAAGCAGAGGTTCGCGGCGAAATCGTTGAAATTCTGGTTTCCAATGGCCAGCTCGTCGAGTACGGCCAGCCACTGTTCCTTGTAAAGCCTGAATAAAGATGTGAGTGAACGTCCGAACAGGAAACTGACGTTTGAAAGGGGTTCCTACGTGAAATTTCACAAAATATTAATTGCAAACCGCGGCGAGATTGCGGTTCGTATTATTCGCGCTTGCCGCGAGCTAGGTATTAGCACAGTTGCTGTTTATTCGGAAGCGGATCGCGATTCGCTTCATGTCCGTTTGGCCGATGAAGCCTACTGTATCGGGCCTACGGCATCGAAAGACAGCTATTTAAACTTAACGAATATTATGAGCGTTGCTACCATAACCGAATGTGATGCGATCCATCCCGGCTATGGTTTCCTCGCCGAGAATGCCGATTTTGCCGAGATTTGCGAATCATGCAATATCACGTTTATCGGACCTTCTCCGGATGCAATCAATAAGATGGGGGACAAAGCGGTCGCCAAGCTGACGATGAGAACGGCGGATGTGCCGATCATTCCGGGTTCCGACGGCCTTATTGAGAACATGGAGGAAGCGATCCGCGTTGCCCGTGAAATCGGATATCCTGTCATTATTAAAGCAACGGCAGGCGGCGGCGGAAAAGGCATACGGATTGCAGAAGACGAGACGACGCTTGTTGCACAAATATCGACTGCTCAGCAGGAGGCGCAGAAAGCCTTCGGTAACGCAGGCGTATACCTGGAGAAATATTTAACGGGCATGAAGCATGTCGAAATCCAGATTATGGCTGACAAGCACGGCAATGCCGTTCATTTGTTCGAGCGTGACTGCTCCGTTCAGCGCAGACGTCAAAAGCTCGTTGAAGAAGCGCCTTGTTCCGTATTGTCGCCGGAAATGCGTGATCGAATGGGACAGGCAGCCGTACGCGCTGCATTAGCGGTTAACTATTCCGGCGCGGGAACCTTGGAGTTCTTGCTAGGACCGGATGGAAACTTCTATTTTATGGAAATGAATACTCGTATCCAGGTTGAGCATCCCGTAACAGAGATGATCACTAACGTGGATTTGATAAAAGAAATGATCTCCGTTGCAGAAGGAAATCCGCTTTCGTTTGCGCAAAGCGATCTGAAAATCAATGGCTGGTCGATTGAATGCCGGGTCAACGCAGAGGATTCCGAAAGGAATTTCATGCCTTCCGCGGGCTTAATTCCGTTTTACTTGCCGCCAGGCGGTGCGGGTGTCCGCGTTGACAGCGCCGTTTACCCAGGGTATACGATCTCGCCGCATTACGATTCGATGATCGCGAAGCTGATTGTTTGGGGCTCAACTCGTGAAGAGGCCATCGCCAGAATGAAAAGGGCTTTATCCGAATTTGCCATCGAAGGCATCCGGACGACGATTCCTTTCCATTTAAAGCTCTTGAACCATCCGAAATTCGTGAGCGGAAACTTCGACATTAAGTTCCTGGAGGAGCATGATATCAACGCTCCCGAATAAGGTTACGACAAAAATGTGAACAAGTAGTATAGTTTGTCATATTTCTTGCCGAATGTTATAGTATATTAACAAGATGCGGTTTATTGCTTGGCTTTTCGCCGAGTACGCGCAACTTTAAGGAGGTGTACAGCCATCATGAGTACGGTCGCTGCGGAGTATGAGAAAACGGACATTGGCACGATTCAAATTGCACCTGAAGTCATTGAAGTTATCGCTGGATTAGCTACGATTGAAGTGGATGGCGTCGCGGGAATGAGCGGCGGATTTGCTGGAGGTATCGTTGAGCTTCTCGGTCGTAAAAATTTGTCCAAAGGCGTAAAAGTTGAAGTGGGCCAGCGTGAAGCTGCGGTTGATGTATCCATTATCGTTGAGTACGGTAATCGTATTCCGGAAATTGCTTCGGAAATTCAACGGAATGTGAAACGTTCAATCGAGATGATGACGGGACTCCACGTTGTTGAAGTGAACGTACATATTCACGATGTACATTTCAAGACACCTGATAAACCGGAAGAAGATGAATTTCTACACAGAGTTAAATAAATAAAGATGGTTTAATAAATCCCGTACAACCCCCTCGTGAATGGGCATGCCGCTCGGCGCAAGGGGGTTTTCATTCGGCTTGGCAGGAGGAGGCGCTACGCTTGATTAAGGTCGTGGACAAGCTGTTTTTGTTTTTGTATAGCATTGTAATTGGCTGTATTTCAATTGTTCTGGTCTGCATTGGTTTCGGTTGGTTGCCAAGTGGGCTGTTGAATGATTGGATAGCGGAGCTCTACCGTCTCGATTCATTGAAAATCACAATGATCGTAACGGGTGTCATCCTCTTTATACTCAGCCTTAGATTTTTTATCGTATCGCTGCATCGCGGTTCGGCTTCAGCTCCTTCCATTGACCAAAGAACCGATTTCGGCGACATCCGAATTTCGATTGAAACCATTGAAAATTTGGCATTGAAGGCAGCATCCCGTCAACGCGGTGTAAAGGATTTGCGCGCACGAATCCGGGCAACGGATGCTGGGCTTGATATTGTTATTCGTGCGGTAGTTGATGGCGAAAGCTCCATCCCGGTGCTGACGGAAGAGATTCAACGCGCTGTGAAAGAGCATGTAGAGGATATAGCGGGTATACCTGTAACAAATGTAGCGGTATATGTTGCAAACATCATTCAAACAGGCACATTTAAGAGTCGCGTGGAATAGAGGTGAGTTTGCTGATGTGGAGAGATTTCTGGGCCATCTATGGAAAACGCGCAGCCGGTGCCGCGATAGGGCTGTTTTTCGGGCTGCTTTATTTGTTTGTCGGTTTTTGGGACATGCTTTTTGTAGGGCTTCTTGTCTCCATAGGTTATTGGATCGGCGTTCAAAAGGAAACAAGCAACGGACCTATCTTTCCATGGCAGCGGCTTTGGTATTCGTTGTTAGAAAGATTTCGGCCGTTTAGATGATCCTGTGGTCTCCTCCGTACTCCGGATTTCGGAAAGCCGCTTATTTCGGGGCAGGGAGGAGATCATAGGTTTTTTTTGAAATAATGAGTTTAAAAGTACAAAATCATTTTATCGGCATAAAGCTGCCGCGGAGGTAACATGAAACGAAGATTAGCACGAGAAATAGCAATTTCAAGCTTGTATCAAATGGAAATGAATGAGGTTTCGGCATCAGATGCAGTCGACATGCTGATGGAGGAGCTTCGTCATGATAATGAAATTGGCGCTGACCCTTCTGAGGCAAGCAGCACGGATGAATTCTCACGAGAGCTCGTAACAGGCGTTATGGAGCATAGGCAAGCCATTGACGGCATGCTGCAGCAGTATTTGACGGGCTGGCAGATCGATCGTTTATCGCGCGTTGACCGTCAAGTATTGAGACTGGCATGCTATGAGATGGTATTCCGGGACGATGTACCGCCGAAAGCTACAATCAATGAAGCGATTGAGCTTGCTAAGCATTTTGGCACGGAGGAATCGGGCAAGTTTGTAAACGGAGTATTGGGTAAGCTGCTTCTTGAAATTGAAGAATTGAAATCTTAATCGAAAACGTATATTCAACACATTCATCGTTGCTAAAGGAGACTGGAGCTATGTGCGCACAAATCATTGAAGGAAAGAAAATTTCCGACCTTATCCGAGAGGAAATGATTACGGAAACTGCAGCCTTGAAAGAAAAGGGTATTATTCCTGGCCTTGCGGTGGTACTCGTTGGAGAAGATCCTGCTTCCAAGGTATATGTAGGTTCAAAGGAGAAAGCATGTCAGCAGCTCGGCTTTTACTCCGAGGTTCATCGCTTGCCCGCTGATACCAGCGAAGAGGCACTGCTTGCAGTCATCGACCGTCTTAACAATCAAGCATCAATAAACGGAATCCTCGTTCAGCTGCCGCTTCCTAAGCATATTAACGAGAAAGCCGTAATTGATGCTATTCGCGTGGATAAGGATGTAGATGGATTCCATCCGGAGAGCGTGGGCAATCTCGTCATTGGCGATGACAGCTTGCTGCCTTGTACGCCTGCTGGCGTGATCGAGCTGATCAAACGCAGCGGCGTTGATATAGCTGGCAAGCATGCCGTTGTAATCGGCAGAAGCAACATTGTGGGTAAACCGGTAGCCATGCTGCTTCTTCGTGAAAATGCAACGGTAACAATTTGTCATTCCCGTACGGCCAATATGGAAGAAATTGCGAAACAAGCGGATATTCTCGTCGTTGCGATTGGTAAAGCCAAAGCAATCGGAAGTAATTTCGTCAAGCCGGGCGCGATCGTCATAGACGTGGGAATTAACCGTTTGCCTGACGGCAAGCTGGCAGGCGACGTTGATTTTGAGGATTGCTTGGAAACTGCGGGCTATATCACGCCAGTGCCAGGCGGAGTAGGCCCAATGACCATTACCCTTCTTATGAAAAATACAATTACGGCAGCAAAAAGGGCTAACGGAATCAAGGAGTGATAGCAGGCATGGCAGATCAGCCGCGAATTTATTCCATAAAAGAGCTTAACCGCTACATTAAAATGAAAATGGAGTCGGATTTGCTGCTGGGCGATGTTTGGCTGCGCGGCGAGATCTCGAATTTCACTCATCACTCAAGCGGACATATGTATTTTACGCTAAAGGATAGCGACAGCCGAATAAAATCGATTATGTTTGCTTCCCAAAACCAGCGTCTTCCGTTTATCCCCAAAGAGGGGACGAAGGTGATTGCGAGAGGGAATATTTCCGTCTACGAACGCGATGGGAATTATCAGTTTTACGTCAATTCCATGCAGCCTGACGGAATCGGCAGCTTATATCTCGCATTCGAGCAGTTGAAGAGCAAGCTAACTAATGAGGGGCTTTTTGCGCAATCACGCAAACGGCCGATTCCTCTTTTTCCGCGCGCAATCGGTGTCATTACTTCTCCTACAGGTGCGGCGGTAAGAGATATAATCATAACGTTACAGCGGCGTTATCCGTTAATACCGATATACGTATACCCGGTGCTAGTTCAAGGAACCCAAGCCGCACCCGCCATTGTCAAGGCGATCGAGGCTATGAACCGTTTCGGCGAAGTCGACGTATTAATAGTTGGGCGCGGCGGCGGATCCCTTGAAGAGCTATGGGCTTTTAACGAGGAAGCGGTTGCTCGGAGCATTGCGGCTTCTGCGATTCCGGTAATAAGCGCAGTAGGGCATGAAACGGATTTTACGATCGCGGACTTCGTCGCGGATTTACGTGCTGCGACGCCAACTGCAGCAGCAGAGCTGGCCGTTCCGAGTATAGCGGAATTACAGCAGCAGCTTCGGCGGCAGAAGCAGCGGCTCGAACAAGGTATTCGTTACCGCGTCCAAAACGAGAAGGAAAAATTGCAGCGCATCCGGCGTTCGCCTTTCTTCTTATATCCAAGAAAGTACTTATTGGAGCAGGCCGAGCGTCTCGACCGTTTGACGGAACGTCTGGAGCAGCGTACAAAGCGAATAACCGATCGCGGTCATACAAGACTAGCCAGATTGCAAACCACGCTTGCAGGCCACCATCCCGGTGAGAGGGTGGCCTTTGCTTCGAAAAGGTGGCAGTCGGCACATAAACAATTGGAGCATGCCATGGGCATATCCGTAAAAGAGAAGAACCATAGGCTTTACAGTGCGATGAAGCAGTTGGACGCTTTAAGTCCCTTGAAGGTTATGTCTAGGGGTTACAGCCTGGTTTATGACGAACAAGAGCAGCGTTTAATCAAAACGATTCAAGATGTGAAGCCAGGCGATATCGTTAAGGTGAAGGTAGCAGACGGTCAACTGGATTGTCATGTAGATTCATTGAGAGGAGCTCGGATGGATGGCAGCAAAGAAAGAGAGTGAGCTAACTTTTGAGCAAGCGATGGAAAGGTTAGATTCGATTGTTTCTAAACTTGAGAACGGCGACGTGCCTCTTGAAACTGCAATTGAGTTGTTTCAAGAAGGAATGAAGCTGTCGCAGCTTTGCGGAGGCAAGCTTGAGCAAGTTGAACGCAAAATAGAATTGTTGATTGAGACGGAGCAGGGCTTTCAGAAAAAACCGTTTGCAGACGTGAACGAGGATAAAGGGGAATAAGCTTGAACGAGAAGGTCGCAATCAAAACGTATTTATCGCAGTGCGCGGAGCTAATCGAGGCTACGCTTAAACAATCGCTGCCGAGCTCATGGGATATTCCCGAGCAATTAAGGAAAGCGATGCTTTATTCGTTAGAAGCAGGCGGCAAACGTCTAAGACCAGCCCTCGTGCTTTCGGCTGCCGAAGCGGTACAGGGCAATGCGGCTGTGATTAATGCTGCGATGCCTGTTGCCTGCGCGGTTGAATTTATTCATACCTATTCCCTGGTGCATGATGATCTGCCTGCCATGGATAATGATGATTATCGCAGAGGCAAGCTTACGAATCATAAGGTGTTTGGCGAGGCGATGGCTATTTTAGCCGGGGATGCGCTGCTTACGCATGCTTTTCATCTTATTCCTCAAGCTGCACGCCAAGGCGGGATCGGTGCCGAAATTGCACTTGCCATTGTTGAGGACTTAGCCAAGCTGGCTGGAGCGCCGGGAATGGTGGGCGGCCAGGTAGCCGATATGCTTGGCGAGCAAGGCATTACGTCCATTCTTGAACTCGAATATATTCATTTGCACAAAACAAGCGATCTTATCGCTTTCTCGGTAACGGCAGGGGGCCGTATCGGGGGAGCGACAGAGAAGCAGCTTGACCTTCTTGCTCGTTATGGACGCAACATCGGGCTTGCTTTTCAAATTCAGGATGATATTCTCGATCTTATCGGTGACGAGAAGAAGCTTGGCAAAAAAACGAACAGCGATTTGGAACAAAATAAAGTAACCTATCCTTTCCTTATCGGAATAGAAGAAAGCAAAGCTCAGGTTGAACGGTTAACCCAAGAAGCCAAGTCGTCAATCCTGGAAGCGGATTTTAAAGAACCGGGCCGGCTGCTTGAAATTGCGGACTATCTCGTTCAACGCGATCATTGAGAATGCAGTGCTTTTTCCATTTTGGTTGGGAAAAAAATCGCAGTATGCTATAATAGGAAAAATGTAGATGTTCATGGGACGGTATTTATGATCTGTCCGCGAAAGCGAGGAAAGTAACGTGCTGCTTGACCAGATTAACGGACCTCAAGATTTGAAAGCTTTGACAACCGCTCAGCTAGAGCAACTGGCCGCTGAAATCCGTCAGTTCCTTATTGAGAAGCTTTCCGTTACGGGTGGTCATCTCGCTCCTAACTTAGGAGTCGTTGAGCTGACCCTAGCCATGCATTATTTATTCAATAGTCCTGAAGATAAATTCATATTTGATGTGGGTCATCAATCTTATGTCCACAAAATTTTGACCGGCCGCATGGATCGGTTTGATACTCTCCGAAAATATAAAGGTTTATGCGGCTTTGTCAAACGTGCCGAAAGCGAGCATGATGTTTGGGAAGCCGGACACAGCAGCACTTCATTGTCTGCGGCAATGGGGATGGCGCTTGCCCGTGATTTGAAGGGCGAAAGCAACCGCGTAGTTGCCGTCATAGGCGATGGTGCCCTTACAGGCGGTATGGCTTTAGAGGCGCTTAATCATATCGGACATGAGAAAAAAGATTTGATCGTTATCTTGAATGACAATGAAATGTCCATTGCGCCGAATGTCGGTGCTTTGCATCATTATTTAGGGAAAATACGAACAGATCGTCATTATCATAAAGCCAAAGACGAGCTTCAGCAGTTATTGAACAAAATTCCGGCCATTGGCGGGAAGCTGGCCAAGACGGCTGAAAGGTTCAAGGACAGCTTGAAATATTTGCTGGTCAGCGGCATTTTGTTTGAACAGTTCGGATTTACTTACCTAGGTCCGGTTGATGGTCACGATATGGAGCAAGTGATCGATATCATGAAGCAGGCGGATTCGATGCCTGGACCGGTACTCGTTCACGTACTGACGGTAAAAGGCAAAGGATATTCGCCAGCCGAAGCCGATTCCTTCAAATGGCATGGCATTACGCCGTATAAGATTGAATCCGGTCAAGTCGTTAAGGCCGTTGGACCGCCCGTATATACGGATGTATTTGGCGAAATGCTAATCGAATTGGCTGAGAAAGATGATCGAATTGTAGCTGTTACGCCGGCAATGCCAGGCGGCTCAGGCTTGCTACCTTTTGCGGCAAGATTCCCGAACCGGATGATTGATGTCGGCATTGCTGAGCAGCATGCTGCTACCATGTCAGGAGCCCTTGCCATGGAAGGCATGAAACCAGTGTTTGCCGTATATTCGACCTTCTTGCAACGTGCATACGACCAGGTCGTCCACGATATTTGCCGTCAAAACCTAAATGTAATTTTTGCAATTGACCGTGCTGGGTTTGTAGGACCTGACGGAGAAACCCATCACGGCGTTTACGATATTTCTTTTTTGAGACATATTCCTAATTTGGTTATTATGATGCCGAAGGATGAGAATGAGTTAAGACAAATGCTGAAGACGGCAGTCGATTACGACGATGGCCCGATCGCTGTCCGTTATCCGCGTATCGCTGGTTTAGGAGTCGAGATGGATCCAAACCCGCAAGCACTTCCTATTGGAACGTGGGAAACGGTGCGCGAAGGTGATTCTGGCGTCATTATGGCAATCGGACCGATGCTCCAGGTTGCCGAAGAAGCTGCAGAACTTCTGAAGCGCGAAGGCATCAATGTTCAAATCGTAAATGCGCGGTTTATTAAGCCTCTTGACGAACAAATGCTGCTGGCCTTGGCTTCTGAGGGCAAGCATATGATCGTGTTAGAGGAAAACGCAGAGCTTGGCGGATTAGGAAGCTCCGTTCTGGAGTTTTATTCGCTCAAGGGCATTTATGGCTTGACTATTCGGATTATTGGCGTGCCTGATATCTTTGTAGAGCATGGGACGATTAAGGAACAACGGAAAGAAATCGGATTAACGGCTGAGCGGGTTGCTACAGAATTGAAAACCATGCAGCCAAGACGCATGAAGCGGGTTACTGGTCAACAGTAACGATTGAGGGAGAAAGATGACAACAACAGCAAAAGAACGGATAGACGTGCTTCTGGTTGAGCGTGGATTCTATGAAAGCAGAGAAAAAGCAAAAGCCGCATTGATGGCGGGACTTGTGCTTGTCAACGATGAGCCTGTTGACAAAAGCGGCATGAAAGTGGCCCGGACGGCTGATATTAAGGTAAAAGGCGCGCTCCATCCTTATGTCAGCCGCGGTGGCTTGAAGCTTGAAAAAGCCATCCGGACGTTCGGGATCGATTTGAATGGCCGCGTAATGCTCGATATCGGTGCGTCTACAGGCGGATTTACGGATTGTGCCCTTCAGAACGGGGCATCCTATGTCTATGCGATAGACGTCGGCTATAACCAGTTGGATTGGTCGCTAAGACAGGATGAACGCGTCCATGTAATGGAGCGGACCAACTTCCGATATACGCAGCCTGCTGACTTAATAGGTCCTCAGCCAACTTTCGCAAGCATTGATGTATCCTTTATCTCGTTAAAGCATATATTGCCGGCATTATCAACTTTATTGTCGGTTGGTTCAGGAATTGTAGCTCTGATAAAGCCGCAATTTGAGGCTGGCCGCGAAAAGGTCGGTAAATCGGGTGTTGTTCGCGATTCGGCCGTGCATAGAGATGTGCTTCGGAAGGTTTTGACTACAGCTGCTGAACTAGGGTACTCTTTGCAGGATATCACTTTTTCTCCTATAACGGGCGGAGAAGGAAATATCGAATTTTTGGCGTACTGGGCTTGGTCTGCCGAGCCGAACGCTTTGATTCCAAATGATGCATCTTTAGCGGAATTGGTCAAGCAGGCGAATGAGACCTTTACCACCAATAAATAATAAAATGTACGAGGAAGGTGCCGAGCGGTGTTTTAGCTGCCGGCATCTTTTTTACTTTACAGCAGCACGCTCCATTTGATAAACTATAGAAAAGCAAACAAACGTTCGGGTCCTGCGCCATACAGGAAAATGCCCCCACCATAGCGAACGATTAAAGAAACAATCCATTTACGAATGGGGGATGCTGGTGGGGACTTACGGAGATCTAATTATTATGCTGTTAGCCGGCGGTATATTTATCGCTTGGTTGTTTCGAATCTTTCACCGATGGCTGCATGAGCCTGCAAGCGTTAATCGGTTAAAGCTGGGAAAAGGCGGTGAGCTTGCAGCAGATGACGAAAATATTATATTGTTGGAGCAAGCCGGCTACGAGGTAAGCTCTGGCAAGCATTTAGTGCCGATTCCTATCAAGCTGAATGATGTGCCGCTTGGGAAGGGAAGCCGGTTATATATTGATTACATTGCGGAAAAGGATAATTGCACATACATCGTGAAGACGGCGCGTGATCGGATGCCGATCGACTGGACGCCAAGCGGAGTGAGGGACCGTTTACTTGTTTATTCGCTCCTTCTGCCCGAATGTGAGGGTGTATTATTCGTGGATGCGAAAGAAAAGCTCATCCGAAAAATCACTTTCCACATATCAGAATAATATTTCACGGAGGTTTTTTCATGAAAGGGATTCGTCAATACCGAATCAAAGAAATTATTACCAACCGGGTAATCGAAACGCAGGAGGAGCTGGTTGAGGCGCTTCGCGACTCGGGAATGCAGGTGACCCAGGCAACCGTTTCGCGCGATATGAAGGAATTAATGTTGATAAAGGTGCCTGAAGGCGAAGGAAAGTACAAGTACTCTCTTCCTCATGAGCATCAGAAACAAAATCCGATCCATAAGCTCAAGCGCGCTTTGTTTGATCATTTCGTACATATTGACTATACGGATAACCTCGTTGTGATGAAATGTCTGCCTGGGTCCGCGAATGCGATTTGCGCATTAGTCGATAACATGGAATGGTCAGAGGTGATGGGTACCATTTGCGGCGACGATACCATTTTAATGATCTGCCGGACGAAAACGCAAAGCGGCGAAGTCGTAGAACGAATACTTGAGCTGTTGAACTAAGGGAGGTAATCAACCATGCTGCGTGAGTTGTCGATAAGGAATTTAGCGGTAATTGAAGAAGTGAACGTTACTTTTCACCAAGGCTTTCATGTGTTGACAGGAGAAACAGGAGCTGGTAAATCGATCTTAATTGATGCCCTAAGCTTGCTGGTAGGCGGCAGAGGGTCCGCAGACATGGTTCGTTACGGATGTGACAAGGCTGAGATGGAGGCGTTATTTGATCTTCCCGGTAACCATCCGGTATGGGGCGTACTGACCAAGCTGGGGGTACATGCTTCTTGTGAGGAAATGCTGGTTATTAGACGGGAGCTTTCTGCGCATGGGAAAAGCAGCAGCCGGGTGAACGGACAGCTTGTTACGATGACGATGTTAAGGGAAATCGGCGAATGCCTTGTGAATATACATGGTCAGCATGAACATCAATCACTGCTTCGTACGGAGCAGCATTTGGAGTGGCTGGACTTATTCGCGGGTGATTTACTAATTGAACGCAAACAAAATTACCGCAGCGTATTCAGCGGGCTCCAGCAAACGAGGGCCGCACTTCGCGATTTGGAAAATTCAACAAGACAAAATGTGCAAATGCTTGATCTGTACCGGTTTCAAATCGAGGAAATTTCGAACGCGCAGCTAAAGCCGCAGGAGGATGAATTACTGGCTGAACAACGGCGCAAGCTAATGTATGCGGGGAAAAGAATGGATGCGGTTTCTGAGGCATACGATTTGCTCTACGGCGGCAAAGGTTTAGATATGGTTAGCAAGGCGGTTGCAAAACTGATTGATATTCAGACTTATGACCCGGCAAAATTAAACCCGCTGCTCGAACAGCTGCAATCGGCCTTTTATCAAGCGGAGGATGCGGCATTCCAGCTTCGTGATTATAGAGATGGAATCGAATCAGATCCAGATGAGCTGTCACAGGTAGAAGACAGACTTGATTTGATCAACGGTTTGAAACGCAAATACGGGGAGTCGATTCCCGATATTCTAGCTTATTTAGATCGAACAATGATAGATCGCGACAAAATCGAAAATCGAGACCAGCTCTTAGAGGAGCTGCGCTTAGAAGAATCCAAGCTTTACGAACAAGCATTGGTTTTGGCGAAGGAATTATCGCTGCTGCGTGAGCATGCTGCTGCCAAGCTGTCCGAGGCGATTGAGAACGAGCTGGAACAGCTTCAAATGCCGTCGGCGAAGTTCTGTGTCCAAATCGATACCACAGTCGCAGGCTCCGGTGAAACGAAGCAAATCCGTTTACATTCAAATGGGATGGATGAAGCGATCTTTATGCTCTCCACTAATCCGGGCGAACCAATGAAGCAGCTAAGCAAGATTGCTTCCGGGGGGGAAATGTCCCGGATAATGCTTGCTCTTAAGAGCATATTTGCCGAAATCGATCAAGTGCCTGTCCTTATTTTCGATGAGGTTGATACCGGCGTAAGCGGAAGAGCTGCACAAGCGATTGCTGAGAAAATGTCTCAGCTTGCATCCAAGTGCCAAGTTTTCTCCATTACTCATCTGCCTCAGGTGGCATGCATGGCCGATCATCATTATGAAATACGCAAACAGGTTATCGGTGCCCGAACTTCGACTTCCGTTAAGGAACTCCTTGATACGGTTCGCATTGATGAGCTTGCCCGTATGCTCGGCGGCGTGGAAGTCACGGAAAAAACAAGGCATCATGCACAAGAAATGCTTGATTTGGCTCACAGACAGAAAGGGGCGTAATGGAAGCCAATAAGGGAATCTTTTTGCGGACATAAAACATGCGGGTGAGGGTAACTTAAAGGTACGCCAATGGCGACATAACCTTTTTCGTCATGCGATGGAATTACAGGGAGCGTGAAATCATTGAACTCCAATCAAAGGAAGCGATGGTTTGGCCTAGTTCTCGTTTTCTTCATTTGCATGATCGGAAGCTCCACACCGTTTCAACATTTTGCCGCAATCCCGAATGAACTTCGTTTATTCTCCGGGCAGCTGAAACGATTACAATACGGAGTGCCCGTTCATGCAGAAGTAACGGTCGACCCACAAATGCTTCAGATTAACGGATCAACCAGTCATTCTTTATCCGTAAATTTGAACGAACCATTGTCACTGCAGTCGAATCAAAGCGGTCAAACCAAAATGAAAGTGAAATTATTTGGTAAAATTCCATTCAAGACCGTAAAAGTAAATGTAGTACCTGATTTACGTGTCATTCCAGGCGGGCAAACGATTGGCGTCAAGGTCAAATCATCCGGCATTTTGGTCGTAGGCCATCATCAGGTGGCTGGGAGCAACGGGATGAAGCAATCCCCGGGCGAGGCCGCAGGACTGCGTCTAGGCGATTTGATCGTAAAGATCAATGGTACGAGCATTAATCAAGTTCACAGGGTTGCAGAGCTTAGCGAGAAGGCTGGCATGGATAAACGGCCGCTCGAAGTCACTTACAAACGAGACGGTCAATTGAACAAAACGCTTTTGAATCCTGTTTTTGATGCAGAGGACAAAGCGTGGCGATTAGGGTTGTATATCCGTGATTCAGCTGCGGGGGTAGGCACGCTTACTTTTTATGCTCCTGATCAAGGCGTATACGGAGCACTAGGGCATGTAATTACCGATATGGACACGCAAACACCTATCGATGTCGGAGAAGGCCAGATCTTACAGTCCAGCGTTACGTCCATTAACAAAAGCCAAAATGGCGAGCCGGGAGAAAAAAGAGCGCATTTTGTGAAAGAAAGCAAAATATTAGGTAACGTGGAGCGGAATACACCTTTTGGTATTTTCGGCAAAATGAATGAAGTTCCAACGCATAGCTACAGCGAGAAATCGGTTCCCGTCGCTTTTGCCGAAGATGTTAAAGAAGGTTCGGCGCAAATTTTGACTGTTGTGAATGGACAGAAGGTTGAACGTTTTGATATTGAGATCGTTCATGTATCCAAGCAATCTGGCCCAGCAACAAAAGGTATGGTAATTAAAATAACGGACAAGCGTTTGCTAAGCAAAACAGGCGGCATTGTTCAAGGAATGTCAGGAAGTCCAATTATTCAAGACGGGAAGTTAGTGGGAGCCGTTACACATGTTTTCGTTAATGATCCTTCGTCTGGTTATGGCTGCTTTATCGAGTGGATGCTTCAGGATGCAGGCGTTTTGTTGAAATCAGCAAATGGATTTACCGGTGAAGCTGCATAATAAGCATTTGATAAATAAAACGTCTGCTTAAGCTGTGGTAAAGCTAAAGCAGACGTTTTTTTCGCTGCGGATCCTTTAAATTAAAAACCGCGTGAGTATTCAAATGAGCAATGAAATTTGTCGAAACAAAACGAATGGAATCGGTACATGTAATAAATTTTTAATTATATCGAATCGGCTTAAAAAAATAAAGAAAAATAATTTTCGACAGAAGGAATTCAACTCTACATGTCGAAAACTTTAAGCAGACAACTAGTGAGCGTAATCATCAATATCATTAAGAGGAGGACCACAACTTGCATAAGATCGAAGTATTATTAGCAGATGACAACCGGGAATTTACTAACCTGTTATCGGAATACATATCCGAACAAAGTGATATGAGTGTGAGTGGAGTCGCGTACAACGGAGAAGAGGTTCTTAGACATTTGGAGGAAACGAGAAATTGTCCGGATGTACTTATCCTAGATATTATTATGCCTCATTTAGACGGATTGGGTGTTCTCGAGCGTCTGAAAGAAATGAACCTTTCCCCCATGCCAAAAATTATTATGCTGACTGCTTTTGGTCAAGAAAATATTACGCAAAAAGCGGTACAGCTTGGTGCCTCTTATTATATTTTGAAACCATTCGATATGGATATTTTAGCTAACCGGATTCGCCAACTAGTTGGTAATCCAACGTATTCCTCAACGGGCAGCTTTACGACCAGCTCATCCTCGTTGAAATCGAATGTGGTGCCTATTCCAAAAGGAAAAAACCTAGATGCCAATATAACAAGCATCATTCATGAAATTGGCGTACCAGCGCATATCAAAGGCTACCAATATTTGCGTGAGGCAATTACAATGGTATACAACAACATTGAAATTCTTGGCGCAATCACCAAAACACTGTATCCTGCAATCGCAGAAAAATTCAAAACAACGCCATCCCGCGTTGAACGCGCAATCCGTCACGCGATCGAAGTCGCTTGGACGCGCGGCAATATCGACAGCATCTCTCACTTGTTCGGCTACACCATCAACATCAGCAAATCAAAGCCCACGAATTCGGAGTTCATTGCGATGGTGGCTGATAAGCTGCGGATTGAGCATAAAGTTAGCTGAGAGGGGGGGGAATTAAGGTAACGGTTATGAGTTTCGAATTTTTGGAAGGCGTTTACAGTCAGAACGGATTTGGCGGTAAATACTAAAGTTCGTTACGATACCGACTCTATTTTCTTCTTTGTGGTCTTTTAAACAATACCGCTATTTTATTGGGTTTGAGATAACCCGATGGAGCAGCGGTATTTTTTATGGATATCATTGGTTGTTTGCGAGGTTGCCGGAAGTAATTTCATGAAGAAGATTGGAGACGGCGTGCAAAAAGCGACGGATAACGCTGGAATATATGCTGGAGAGTTTGCTAACGGCACATTGGTGTGGCTGCGGGGATTGTAACTAGTAACAATCAAAAACAGAAAACGGTTTTAAAGATAATCGAATAACGAATAACATTACATAGTTCTGTATGGCAATTGAAGCTTTAACGATTGAGGCCGAGACAACAATTGTCTCGGTTTTCTTATTGCAGCTTATGAGGAACAAAAAAAAAAGGCCCTCTTAGGATGCCTTAGTTGTAAACAACTCTACGGTTTAAATAAACGTTGTTCCCATATTTCTTGATTAAACCCGTAGATTCTGCTTTGATAAAGCTATGGATTTCTTTTAAACGCTGTGTCTTTGGCTGAATGGTTTCTTTTACTTTCCCGTCTACGGTAACGTCGAATACGATGGTCATCTTAGCACCTCTTCTTTTTATGATAGTCTTATCTTAACCCTGATCTATTTCGACATCATAAAATGAAATGCTGACAAATGTAATCTTATTTAAAAAGCATCATCGCAATGTAAATTAACCGAATAGAGGTGGCAGGATGAAGGCGGTATATGCTGGAAGCTTTGATCCCATAACGCTTGGCCATGTTTCTGTTATCGAAAGGGCTTTCCAATTGTTTAGCGAGGTCCATATTATTGTTGCTAACAATCGCTCGAAAAAACATCATTTTACGATCGATCAGCGAACTGAACTGGTAGCTTTGTCTATTCCTCAGGAAGAAAAGCTGCAAATTGTTCCATATGAGGGAATCGTGGCGGATTATATTAATAAGAATGACATCAACGTTGTAATCCGGGGGATCCGAAATGCTACGGATCTTGAATATGAGCTGCAGCTTGAGCAATATATTCGAAATACGACGATGGCCGATACGATTTATTTGTCGCCATATACGCATTACATGCAAACAAGCAGCTCGTTAGTCAGAATGTTTCTAATGTCTGACAAAACAGAGCTGGCGGCAACCTACATGGTGCCCAAAGCTTATATGCAGATGCTTGAATACGTGGATTAACAGTGATTAAACATCATTGAAAATACAAACAAAAGAAAACCGCCAATCAGGGATCATAACAGATCCAAGCTTGGCGGTTTAATTAATGATGCTAGCTTTGCGGCTTCGGCGGACGAGGACGCTTCTGCTTGAAGCGGGGAGCGACATAATTGCGTTTGCGGTCGCGGAAAAAGGTCCAGCCGGCAATAAAGCCTGCGCCTGCAGCAAACATGATAAAGCCTAGCAAAAATTTCAGCCATTCAAAATCCGGCGTAATGGTTGTGTCGCCAAATTCGGAAAAATAAACGAATATGGAATCTTTCATTTTTAAAAAACCAAAGCAAGCAAGCAGTCCGGGAATAACGAGCATGAGGATTGCAATAAAACGGGCAGCTACTAATTTCATAAATACAGTGTCTCCTTATCGGTCAAAATATACAGTTAGCTCTATCATACCTTTTTACGCAGGGAGTGTCTATTTCGCAAAACGACGATGCCTTTGGCCGTAAAAACAGGTACAATAAGGATGAATGTCATGTTACAATGCCAATGGGCACATTAGGGTACGAAAAAGAATAGGCAATACCAGCATATAGCGAAGGTAATGACGGAGGGAATGATATTATGGCAATACAGGTAGACGTGGCTGTACTCGGTGGCGGACCAGGAGGATATACGGCAGCCATTCGCGCAGCACAACTAGGCAAATCGGTAGCGATTATAGAAATGGACAAACTCGGAGGAACTTGCTTACATAAAGGATGTATTCCAAGTAAATCGCTGCTCCGCAGCGCGGAAGTGTATTCTACCTTGCTCGAAGCAAGCTCATACGGCATACAAGTTGCTGACGGAGCCGTTTCATTGGATTTCGATAAGGTTCAGGATCGAAAGCTGCAGACCGTGGAGCAGTTGTTCAGAGGTCTTCAAAGCTTGATGAAGAAAAACGGAATTCAAATCATACAAGGGAAGGGAAGAGTAATCGGCCCTTCCATTTTCTCGCCGCGCAGCGGTTCGCTGGCTGTCGAACTGCCAGATGGGGAGATGGAGTCGGTCGTATCAACCAATCTCATCATCGCCACAGGATCAAGACCCCGCAACTTGCCGGGATTGACGCCGGATGGCGAATATATCATGTCGAGCGACGAAGCGTTGGTGATGGACAAGCTGCCAAGCTCGATCATCATCGTCGGCGGAGGCGTGATCGGCGTGGAGTGGGCATCGATGCTTCAGGATTTCGGAGTGCAGGTGACGTTGGTAGAAGCAGGCTCGCGCTTGCTGCCGGGCGAGGACACCGAGGTTTCGGCAGAGCTGACCAGGCTGCTTGGCAAGCGCGGAGTACGTATACTAACAGGCGTACAGCTGCAAACTGACCAATATAAAGGTGAAAACGGCGAGGTTTCTATCGTGGCCGCCACAACGGACGGTGATGTCATGCTAACGGCTGAGAAGCTGCTGGTTTCTGTCGGGCGCCAAGCGAATGTTGAAGGCATCGGCCTTGAAAATACCGACATCCGCACAGTAAATGGCATGATCGAAGTCAATGCTTACGGCCAAACGAGCGAGCCGCATATTTATGCCATCGGGGATGTCATTGGCGGAGTACAGCTTGCGCATGCCGCAGCACATGAGGGATTAATCGCGGCTGAGCACATTAGCGGGGAGAAGCCGGCAGCCGTTGAAGCACATCTTATTCCTAGATGCATTTACTCACGTCCCGAAATTGCTTCCTACGGATTAACAGAGGATGGCGCGCGCGCGAAGGGCCATGATATCAAGACGGGTAAAATACCGTTCCAAGCGATCGGCAAGGCACTAGTTATGGGAGAGAAGGACGGATTCGTCAAAGTAATAGCCGATCGGAAGACGAATGATATCGTCGGCGTTCATATGATCGGAGCCCATGCGACGGATTTAATATCTGAGGCGGCGCTGGCGAGTGTTCTGAACGCGACGCCTTGGGAGGTCGGCCAAATGATTCACCCGCATCCGACGCTTGCAGAGGCGCTTGGTGAAGCCATGCTTGCGGTTGACGGCAACGCAATTTCGTTCTAAGGAAGACTGTTTTCTTTTTGAATCAAATGGAGTTATAATGTATATGATCAAGTCTTAGTACCAGGTTACAATAGAGCTTAAAAAAAGGAGGAACACCTTATGACCCAATCTGCTTCCACTGGGCAAAATGTTCGTCATTTGGAATTAGGGCTTAGCGATGAGCAAGCAATTGATATGTACGCAACCATGGTGACAGCACGTAAGTTTGACGAGCGCATGCTGCTCCTGCAGCGCGCGGGTAAAATTAATTTCCACGTTTCCGGTGTTGGTCAAGAAGTGGCGCAGGTAGCAGCAGCTTATGCGCTCGATCGGGAAAATGATTATTTTTTACCGTATTACCGCGATTATGGCTTTGTGCTGTCCGTCGGAATGACGCTGCGCGATTTATTGCTGTCGGTATTTGCGAAAGCCGAAGATCCTAATAGCGGCGGGCGCCAGATGCCGGGCCACTTCGGCTCCAAGAAGCTGCGTATCGTAACGGGGTCAAGCCCGGTAACGACACAGGTTCCTCATGCGGTAGGCATTGCTCTTGCGGCAAAAATGAAGAACAATCCGCTCGTCAGCTTCGTGACCTTCGGCGAAGGCTCAAGCAATCAGGGGGATTTCCACGAGGGCTGCAACTTTGCAGGCGTACACAAGCTGCCTGTTATTTTCATGTGCGAAAATAATCAATACGCCATATCGGTGCCTATACATAAGCAGCTTGCAGGTACGGTTGCTGACCGTGCCATCGGCTATGGCTTCCCTGGTTACCAGGTAGACGGAAACGATGCGCTGGAAGTTTTCCGTGTCGTTAAGGAAGCTCGCGAGCGCGCTATTGCAGGAGAGGGTCCGACCCTTATTGAAGCGTTAATGTACCGGATCTCTCCGCATTCAACATCGGATAATGACCTTGCTTACCGCACGAAGGAAGAGGTTGATCTCAATCGGGCGAAAGACGGCATACCTAAATATAAGCAATACCTCATAGATTGCGGTATTTGGAATGAGGAGCTTGAGACGGAGCTTTTGGCCAAAATCCGCAAGTTGCTTGACGAAGCTACTGAATATGGCGATAAAGCGCCGTTTCCGACGCCGGAATCTACATTGCTACATGTTTATGCGGATGATGCAGAGCAAGGAGGCAAGGAATAATGGCAGTTATCGAATATATTGACGCTATTCGGCAGGCAATGAAAGAAGAAATGCAGCGCGACGAGGATGTGTTCGTACTCGGAGAGGACGTTGGTCTTAAAGGGGGCGTATTCACGACGACGAAAGGGCTTCAAGAGCAGTTCGGCGAGATGCGTGCGCTTGATACGCCGTTAGCGGAGTCAGCCATCGCAGGCGTCGCCATCGGTGCGGCAATGTATGGAATGAAGCCGATAGCGGAAATGCAGTATTCTGATTTCATGTTCCCAGCGACGAATCAAATTATTAGCGAAGCGGCCAAAATCCGTTACCGCTCAAATAACGATTGGACATGTCCGCTTGTTATCCGTGCCCCGATTGGCGGAGGAGTATTTGGCGGACTGTATCATTCGCAATGTCCGGAGTCCGTCTTTTTCGGCACACCGGGTTTGAAAATCGTTGCGCCTTACCGCGCGTATGACGCAAAGGGCTTGCTGAAGGCCGCAGTACGCGATCCTGATCCCGTGCTATATTTTGAAAATAAAAAATGCTATAAGCTCATCACCGGAGAAGTTCCCGATGAGGATTATATTGTCCCGATCGGGAAAGCGAACGTTCTTCGCGAAGGCGATGACATCACGGTTATCGGTTATAGCCTGCCGCTTCATTTTGTCGAGCAGGCAGCTGCCGAACTAGCGGGCGAAGGCATCAGCGCTCATATTCTCGATTTGCGTACGCTTCAGCCTCTTGATAAAGAAGGTATACTCGAAGCGGTCCGTAAAACGGGCAAGGTGCTTATTATCCACGAAGATAATAAGACGGGCGGCGTTGGCGCGGAAGTATCCGCGATTATAGCGGAAGAGCTGCTGTACGAGCTGGATGCTCCGATTATGAGGCTTTGCGGACCTGACGTGCCTGCGATGCCGATCAACCCGCCTGGCGAGAAATTTTTTATGCTCAATAAAGAAAAAGTAAAAGAAGCGATGCGTCAGCTAGCGCTATATTAGAATACCAGGGGATATAAGAACCAATATATCCAAGCATAAATGTCACCGCGAAACGTATGCTGCGCCGCCAGAGGACGGCGGTTGCCGATTACGCTGGCGCCAGTAGGGAGATGTGAAACATGAAAACAATGACGGAAATCGTCGTGCCGCAGCTTGCGGAATCGCTCGTATCGGCCACCATTGATAAATGGCTGAAGCAGCCAGGCGACTGGGTCGATATTTATGAGCCTGTCTGTGAGATTATTACCGACAAAGTAAATGCGGAATTACCTTCTACCGTAGCTGGCAGGCTTGTAGAAATTTTGGTCGGCAAAGGCGAAACCGTACCAGTAGGTTCGGCAATCTGCATTATCGAAACGGAAGGCTCGGTTGGTGGCGCTGCAAATGCAGCCGATGACGGCAAGCCGGTTCCATCAGCTCAAGCTGCTAACCCGCAAGCAGGCGGTGCTGAATTGGAAGATGCACCTATGCGCAATCGATTCTCGCCGGCTGTGCAGAAGCTGGCGGCCGAACACTCTATCCGCCTGACGGATGTCCCGGGAACAGGGCTTGGCGGGCGCATTACCCGGAAGGATGTTCTTGCTTATATCGAGGCTGGAGCAGGTAAAGGCACCCACACATCAGGCGGAAACAACGCCGCGCAGGCGCCTCGTACGGTAGATGCAGCCGCACAGGTCCGTTCCTCTGGACTCCATTTTTCGGAAACGCCAAGATTCCCGAAAATCGAAGTAGAGGGCGCTTCAGGTGCAGGCCGAGGCGATAACTTCATCGATGTAACGCCTATTCGAAATACGATAGCGCGCAACATGAGACAAAGCGTGAGTGAGATTCCGCATGCTTGGACGATGATTGAAGTGGATGTCACCAATCTTGTTTTGCTACGTAACAAACTGAAAGACGACTTTATGAAGCGCGAGGGCATTAATCTAACTTATTTAGCTTTCTTGCTCAAAGCTGTCGTAAATGCGATTAAAGACGTGCCGATCATGAATTCGATGTGGGCGGTAGACAAGATTATCGTTAAGCGCGATATCAATATCGCTCTCGCTGTAGGAACGGAAGATTCCGTGCTTACTCCCGTTATCAAAAATGCCGATCACAAAAACGTCGCGGGCCTGGCCAAAGAAATCGAAGAACTTGCGCGTAAGACAAGAGAAGGCAAGCTGACATTGTCTGATATGCAAGGCGGTACGTTTACCGTTAATAATACAGGCTCGTTCGGTTCGATTTTATCCTATCCGATCATCAATTACCCGCAGGCGGCTATCTTAACGTTTGAATCGATCGTGAAGCGTCCTGTGGTCATTAATGATATGATTGCGGTTCGTTCCATGGCCAATTTATGTCTTTCTCTTGATCATCGGATTTTGGACGGCGTTATCTGCGGGCGTTTCTTGCAGCGTGTGAAGGATAATTTGGAGAGCTTTAATTTAGAAAGCAAATTGTATTAGAAAAGGGGAACACCATCATGGCTGAAGCGGATAACGCAATAAGCTTGAGACGGCTGGATGCCCATTATATAGGCATGCTCGAATACGCGCAGGCGTGGGAGCTGCAAAAAGCATACGTGAAGCAAATAGACCAGGAGGAGCGGGAGCAATCGCTGCTCCTTCTTCAGCATCCGCCTACGTATACAATGGGCTCGGACAAACATCCGGAGCATTTGCTCCTCGATGAGGCGCAGCTAAAAGAACGTGGGATTGCGTTGTTCCAAATCGATCGCGGCGGAGACATTACCTATCATGGTCCAGGTCAGCTGGTGGGTTATCCGCTTTTGTATTTGGAAGCGGAAGGTCTTGATTTGCATGCTTATTTGCGCAGCTTGGAGCAAGTCATTATTAATTGGCTCAGCGAGTATGGTATAGAAGCCGGCAGAAAGCCGGAATATACAGGAGTGTGGGTAGGCAATCTCAAGATTGCAGCCATAGGCGTGAAATTTAACAAAGCGCGCAAGCGGCGCGGCTTTATTACGAGCCACGGCTTTGCGCTAAATATTAAATCAGGGATTGCTGAGGAGGGCTTTAGCGGGATCATTCCTTGCGGAATCCAACAATTCGGCGTAACCTCGTTCAATGATTTAACAGGTCTCGAGCTATCGGTAGAGGAAGCGGCGAAGCAGCTGCTCCCTCATTTTGTCAGCGAATTTAAATGTGAAATGGATTTAATAAAGAAATAACGAACCAATACCGGCCATCAAGGTTGTTACAATGAGTGCGGTTACGACTAAAATGGCAACGATTCGAATCAAACGTTGTCTGCGCATTAGGAAAACCCCTTTCTTGATTTGGAACATCATCCATTGTTATGAGCTTGTCATTACTCTATTGTATACGAAAGTAACGGACGGAGGAAACGTTAATGATTGCAAAAGACCGTTTAGTGCATGAATTTATGGAATTGGTACAGGTGGATAGCGAAACGAAAAATGAACAAGAAATCAGCCGTGTGCTTAAGCAAAAGTTTGAGTCGCTGGGCTTAAAGGTTAGCGAGGATGATGCGGCAGCCAAGACCGGACACGGAGCAGGAAACATGTTTGCCATATGGGAAGCGGAAGGTGCCGGAGCCGCTGCGCCGACTATATTTTTCACCTGCCACATGGACACGGTTACGCCAGGCGTCGGCATTAAGCCGCAATTGGATGCGGACGGCTACATACGGAGCGATGGCACGACGATTTTAGGCGCGGATGACAAAGCGGGTATTTCTGCTATATTTGAGGCCATACGCGTCGTTCAGGAGCAGTCGCTGCCCCACGGCCGCATACAATTTGTCATTACGGTCGGCGAGGAATCAGGACTGCTGGGCGCACGCGCTTTGGATGCCTCTAAGCTGGAAGCGAAGTTTGGATATGCCTTGGATTCGAACGGTGCAATAGGTGATATTGCGGTTGCTGCACCAACGCAGGCGAAAGTAACGATCAAAATGTATGGACGTTCGGCACATGCCGGCGTCAATCCAGAAGACGGCATAAGCGCAATACAAGTGGCGGCAAAAGCGATTGCAAGAATGCCGCTTGGCCGTATCGATAATGAGACGACTGCGAATATCGGGCGTTTTGAAGGCGGAGGCGCTACAAATATCGTGTGCGATTATGTAAAGCTGGATGCCGAAGCGCGTAGCATTGTACAGCATAAGCTGGACGATCAGATCGAAGCGATGAGAAAAGCGGTAGTGAGCGCAGCGGAAGAGTTTGGAGCACGGGGAGAGCTGGAGAGCGAAGTGATTTACCCGGCTTATCAGTATGATGATGAGGATCCGGTCGTGCAGCTGGCCAAAAAAGCGATCATCGCCATCGGCCGCACGCCGCGCACTTTCCACTCTGGCGGAGGCAGCGATGCGAATATTTTTAACGGATTAGGCATTCCGACCGTCAACCTGGCGGTAGGCTATGAGCATATCCATACGACGAAAGAACAGATCAAGGTAGAAGACCTAGTCAAAACAACCGAGCTTGTCGTAGAGATCATTAAGCAGGCTGCAGAAGCTGAATAGTGAAAAGCAGAGGGCAGTTGGATTGCTTTAGCTGCCGAACATGACAGAAAGCCCTTCAATCATGCGGCTCAGCGCAGGCTGAACGCAGATGGAGGGTTTTTGTCTATGCGTTGAACCTGCGCTTTAATTTGTTTTTTCCAAGGGGACACGTCGCACGCTGATGACGCCTGTATATTCGGACATGGGTGTCCGGGATAATGATGAAGCAGAAAGTTTGCGAAGCTGATGCCTGATTTCCCAACCCTTGCCCACTAAACGCAAATGATTCAACGCAACATATTGTTTCATATTAATCGCCCCTGTCAATTTGATATAATGATAGTTATGCAGCGGCAGGACAAGTTATGCGCAGTAAACATCCACAATTAAGGGAGAGATTACGATTGGAAGAGCAACAACCGAGTGTTTTATGGCGAGAAGAAACAATTAGTACAGAGCCTATATTTGAAGGTAAAATGATCACGCTGCAGGTGGATACCGTAACGCTTGCGGATGGCAGAACAGCGACAAGAGAAATCGTAAAGCATCCCGGAGCTGCTGCGGTTATGGCATTATTGGATGGAAAGCTTCTTGTGGTCGAGCAGTTTCGCAAGCCGCTTGAAAAATTCCAAATTGAAATCCCGGCTGGCAAGCTTGATCCCGGAGAAGATCCGTTAACGGCGGCAGCACGCGAGCTTGAAGAGGAGACGGGTTACCGTTCCAATGAATTGCAGCTATTGAGCGCATTCTATACCTCACCAGGCTTTGCCGATGAGAAGCTTTATATCTATTTCACGGACAAGGTAGAGCAAGGCGTGCAAAACCCGGACGACGATGAAGATCTCAAAGTTGAAGCGATTACGCTCGAGCAAGCCGAAGCCTACATACAAGAGGGACGCATCAGCGATGCGAAAACGATTTTAGCTGTCTACGCCTGGAAATTATATAATCTGACAGGTCGGCTGTAGCCGGCCTTCTTTTCTAACTATATACCCGTCATACCCCGCATTAACTCTTCATACAATACAATTAAAAAGACAACCCCTTTACGTTTTGTTCGACGACATTACCCATTGAAGAAAACGGATTTTATTTGAGATAGATGAAAATAAAATAGTTTCTAACACTTGTGTCAGCTGGAAAAGGTAATGATGAGTCACAGCAGATTTTGTTCAAAGCGATGAACTGGAAAATGTACCGTTAATTTAATCGTGGTAGTTTATAGAGTAAATCCAGTTAAGTAGTAAAGGTGTACGTTAAGCGTGTCCCGCAGGGACGAAAGCGTTCCACCGCCAACAATGCTTACATATTCCGGATGATCTCCAACGTTAGTCCAGTTGCGGGTGTCCAGAGGGTGCAACCCTTGAGGCCCTCCCTTGGAAGGGAGAGTTTGGATGGGTTCGAAAAGCTTTTAAAAAGATGTTTATTTTCAAATTGAACCCTTGAGGGCAGGGAGAAACTTAATAAAGGGCTGGGTTCCACCATCGTGAAAGGTTCGGTGACCATGATAAAAAACCAATTGTCGTTGTATGTTTTCGTATCCGTTCTTTTTGTCGTGGGCGTAATTTTCGGAGCGTTAATGGTCAATGCCCTTACGCTTGAGCAGCAGCAGGAGCTGGCGCAAGATGTTGATCAATATGTGCAGCTGATGAATGACGGTATCGGTTCGGGAGCTGCCTATTCCTTCTGGGACCGGTTTTTCTTCCATGGCAAGTGGCTTCTGCTATTATGGCTTTTGGGCATTACGGTTGTCGGCATACCTGGAGTGCTTGCTCTCAACTTTTTAAAAGGAGCGCTGGTCGGGTTTTCGGTAGGGACACTCATCAATCAATATGCATGGAAGGGCGTACTTTTTTCATTGGTTTCGATTGCACCGCAGAACATAATAGCCGTTCCGGCAATGGTCATCACGAGTGCGGCAGCGATTTCGTTCTCTTTGTTTGTGATCAAAAATAGACTGCTTATGCAAAAGGGAGAGCTTGCTCCACAGCTAGGCTCATTCACTTCTACGGCCATGCTGATGCTGTTCTTTTTTGCTGGCGCGGCACTATTCGAAGCGTATATTTCTCCTTCATTAATCAGCTGGGTAACGCCGCTTCTTTCGTCTGCGAGCGCCACAATCTGACACCAAAATGTTTGACTTTACTGCATGATAGCACCTATAATGAGAGGTAACGTTTCCTGAAATAGGCGCAGACATGTGGTAGGGGGGAAATCATGGAAGCCCGGATTGAGAAGATTAAACAACAGTTGCAGTCGCAGGGCTACAAATTAACCCCGCAGCGCGAAGCGACGGTGCGTGTTTTGTTAGAGAACGAAGACGACCACCTAAGCGCTGAAGATGTATTTATGCTAGTAAAGGATAAAGCCCCGGAAATCGGACTTGCGACGGTTTATCGGACATTGGAATTGCTAAGCGAAATGCATGTTGTCGAAAAATTGAATTTCGGCGATGGGGTAGCTCGGTACGATTTGCGTACGGACAGCAACAAGCATCATCACCATCACCTCATATGTGTGCAATGTGGATCAATGGATGAGATTAAAGAAGATTGGCTTTTGCCATTAGAAGAACGGCTGGAGCAGGAATACGGATTTTTTGTCATCGACCATCGACTTGATTTTCAAGGCATCTGCCGTCGATGCAAAGAAAAGAACGATATCGCAAACCCTAATGAAAATCAAACTTAAACGGCTTGGCTGCCCAGCATAACTGGACGGCAAAGCCGTTTTGGCATTTTTATAGGTTCAAAAATTTGTTTTTTCATTATAATTCTGCGATTAACAATCCATTTGCCAAGGCGTCCCTAACAAAGTACACATATTTTTTGAAATATAACAAAGTATAGAAACGATGCAGATGCTGAGCGAACATTTTGCCGGAACTCATCTTGAAAAGGACGATCATTCCGACTCGAACTCTCATACAACATAGTAAGCGATATTTTGTGCAGCTTGATAAGTAGATCCCAGGAGGAATCAGATATGATTGTGGGTGTCCCGAAGGAAATCAAACAAAGCGAGTATCGTGTTGCCTTAACCCCTGCCGGCGTGACTGTACTGTTTGCTGCAGGTCACAAAGTGCTTGTAGAAACCGGGGCAGGCAGCGGAAGCGGATTTGAGGATAGCGACTATTTACGCGAAGGTGCCGAAATCATTATGACTGCTTCGGAGGTATGGGCGCGTGCCGAAATGATTATGAAGGTGAAAGAGCCGCTTGCCGAGGAGTTTGCCTATTTCCGCGAGGGCTTGCTGCTGTTTACCTATCTGCACCTGGCAGCCGCGCCAGATTTAACAAGGGCGCTCATCGACAAAGGTGTTACGGGAATTGCTTATGAGACGATTCAGCTGGCTAACGGCAGCCTGCCCCTGCTAACGCCTATGAGCGAGGTGGCGGGCAGAATGTCCGTGCAGGTCGGAGCGCAGTTTCTAGAAGCATTTAATGGAGGAAGAGGCGTTCTGCTTGGAGGGGTTCCCGGTGTTCCTCCTGCGGAGGTTGTCATTATTGGCGGAGGTATTGTAGGCACAAATGCGGCGAAAATTGCGTTAGGGATGGGTGCCAATGTGGTCATCTTGGAAAGAAGCGCAGATCGGATGAGATATTTGGATGACATCTTCGGCGGGAGAGTCCATACGCTGATGTCTAGTCCTTATCATATTGCCGAAGCCGTTGCCAAAGCTGATTTGCTTATTGGAGCCGTCCTTATCCCCGGAGCGCGGGCGCCTCATCTGGTAACGGAGGCCATGGTGCAAGGAATGAAAAAAGGTGCGGTAATCGTGGATGTAGCGGTCGATCAGGGCGGCTCTATTGCGACTGTCGACCGGCCGACAACGCACAAGGACCCGATTTACATCAAGCATGGGGTCGTCCATTACGCGGTCGCTAATATTCCTGGAGCGGTGCCTCGAACCTCAACTTTCGCATTAACGAACGTAACGATTCCTTATGCGCTCGATTTGGCAAACCAAGGTATGGAGGCCGTTCGAAGAAGCATTCCGTTGCAAAAGGGCGTGAACACGCATGCGGGCAGAGTGACCTACGAGCCTGTCGCCGCAGCAACCAATCTTCCTTATGTACCGCTCGAAAAATGGATGGACAGTGTGCCTTATGAAGGTTTGCAGGGTTAATGGCATATTCATGGCAGCCTCCTCATATGGTGATACGGACGAACAATCGTATCGGCATAATAAGGAGGCTGGTTTGTATGGTTTTCTCGATTCGCAGATGGACGAGCCGGATCGTTTTTATCGTTGTTTTTGCCGTATTGCTTTTCGTTGTCACGGGCGGTTACCGCTGGCTTGCGGATGCAATATCGCCGGTTCACCCTTATCGCGCGCCGAAAGGGGATGCAATTAAAGTCTTTCTTACGGATCCCGACTCGCCCGATAGCAAGGATGCTGCTGATCGGCTCCGTTGGTTTTATTGGTATGGCGAGTAACGAGTTGTACAGAATATCGATTCAAGCAGGATTAATAGAGTCGAATGTTGAATGTTTTTGTAGAAAAGCATGGTTCGCTATGCCTCTTATTTGAAAGGAAGTCCGATGAAAGCTCATTTAAATCGCTATATCCACTATTTGCGCACGGAACGAAGGTTGTCCGAAAATACGCTAACTTCTTATGAACGGGATTTGAATCAGTTTATTCAATATGTGCATGCACAAGGCGTTGATGACATTTCAGCCGTGCAAAGACATCTCATTTCAAGGTATATGCTTCATCTTAAGGAGCAGGGCAGAAAAGCCGCGACCCTGTCTAGACACATTGTTTCTGTGAGAGCTTTTTTTCACTACTTGACCGCGCAGGGCCTTATTGCAAGCAACCCTTCCATTTATATGGAAGCGCCGAAACAGGAGAAAAAGCCTCCGAGCATTTTGAGTGTCGCTGTCACCAGCACATTGCTTGAGACGCCGAACAGTGCCAATGCAGCGGGTAAACGAGATAAAGCGATGCTCGAGCTCATTTACGCAACGGGAATCCGGGTATCCGAGTTAGTGGCTCTGAATATTGAACATGTCAATCTGCAGCTGGAATTTATCCAATGTATCGGCTCGGGCCTGAAGGAAAGAATTGTCCCTTTTGGACGGCTGGCGGCAGAGGCTTTAACTGATTATCTCGATTCAGGGAGATCCGGTCTAGTGACGGATAGGGAATCGGAATCAGCTTTATTTTTGAATCATTTAGGTACACGTTTGACAAGGCAAGGGTTTTGGAAGACGATTAAGAAGCATGCGAAGGAAGCGGGTATCCATGAGGAGATTACCCCTTATACCCTCAGGCATTCCGTAGCGGCCCACTTACTGGATAACGGAGCGGATATCCGTGCGGTCCAGGAGCTGCTCGGACATGCCGACATTTCGACGACGCTCAAGTATACTCAGGTATCCAAATCACGGATTAAGGATACCTATAACCGTGCCCATCCGCGCGCTTAAACAGGCTGGCATCGATGGTTAAAGACAGAGGAGGATATCATACATATGAAATTTGACCGCATCACGGTAATTGTATTGGATAGCGTGGGGATAGGCGAGCTTCCTGACGCGGAAGTATTTGGCGACTTAGGTTCCCATACGCTTGGGCATATCGTGGAAAGCGTACCATCCGCGAAGCTTCCTCATCTAAGAAGATGGGGACTTGACCGTATTGCTTCGATCCATGATTGGAAGCCATCAGAGGAACCGTCAACCGCCTATTACGGCAAAATGGCCGAGGTATCGGTAGGCAAAGATACGATGACCGGTCATTGGGAGCTTATGGGCCTTGAGATGACGGTCCCGTTCCAAACCTTTCCGGAAGGCTTCCCTCCGGAGCTGTTGCTTCCTTTCGAGGAACGGACAGGACGGAAGGTCATCGGCAATAAACCGGCAAGCGGAACCGAGATTTTGGACGAGCTTGGGCCCGAGCAAATGGAAACAGGCGCTTGGATTGTATATACATCGGCAGACAGCGTTTTTCAAATCGCGGCTCATGAGGAAGTAATTCCGCTCGAAGAGCTTTACCGTGCTTGCGAAATTGCCAGAGAACTAACGATGGATGACCGCTTTACGGTTGGCCGAGTCATTGCAAGGCCGTATACGGGCAAGCCAGGTGCTTTCAAGCGCACGCCGAACCGTCATGATTACGCGGTTAAGCCGCCGCAGCCTACCGTATTAAATGCTTTGAAGGAAGCGGGCTTTGATTCCATCGCGATTGGCAAAATCAACGATATCTTCGATGGCGAAGGCATAACCGCCGCAACGCCAACGAAAAGCAATGCCGACGGCATTGAAAAAACGATTGAGCAGCTTAAGAAACCGTTTAAAGGTCTTTTGTTCACGAATCTTGTAGACTTTGATTCCCTTTACGGCCATCGCCGCGATCCCAAGGGCTATGCTGCGGCATTAGAGGAGTTTGATCAGGCCGTACCAGCCTTGGAGCAGCTGCTTGGCGAGAGGGATCTGCTAATCGTGACAGCCGACCACGGAAACGACCCGGTGCATCCAGGTACAGACCATACCCGAGAATATGTGCCGATTCTTTTATTCAGTCCCTCGTTTGACGCGCCGGGCCCGCTGCCGGTACGGTCGACATTCTCGGACCTCGGCGCAACGATAGCCGATAATTTCGGCGTTCAGGCGCCGCCTAACGGTGCAAGCTTCCTCTCGGAGCTTATCGTAGGGAAGCAAGCTTAAGAATGATCGAAATAGGGTATTAAAGAGTTAGCGATTTTATTTTAGGAGGAATAATAATGACTACAATCACAGCAGCAGGATTAACGGCGGCGCACATTAAAGAAGCGGCTGCCTTTATACAGGCGAAAACCGAGCAGCGGCCCGAGATCGGTTTAATTATGGGTTCGGGGCTGGGCGTTTTAGGCGATCATTTGGAAAATGCCGTTACGATCCAGTATCATGACATTCCGCATTTCCCGATTTCGACGGTTGAAGGCCATGCAGGCGAGCTGTTAATCGGTACCCTTTCGGGTAGAACGGTGCTGCTTATGCGCGGGCGCTTTCACATGTACGAAGGTTATGGCCCGGAGCTAACTGCGTTTCCCGTTCGCGTCATGAAGGCATTAGGCGTAAAAACATTGCTTGTTACCAATGCTGCCGGCGGCGTGAATACCGACTATGAAGCAGGCAATCTAATGCTGATATCCGACCATATTAATTTAACCGGTAAAAATCCGCTAATCGGCCCGAATGACAATGAGCTGGGCGTTCGTTTCCCTGATATGTCCGAAGCATACAGCAAGCGTTTAAGAGCAATTACGCGGGAGATTGCTTCAGATCAAGGTTTCACGCTGCGTGAAGGGGTCTATGCCGGACTGCTTGGTCCGACCTACGAAACGCCGGCAGAAATTCGAATGCTGAGAGTGCTTGGCGCCGATGCTGTCGGAATGTCGACTGTTGCGGAAGTTATTGCCGCGCGCCATTCGGGAATCGAGGTCGTCGGAATTTCCTGTATAAGCAATATGGCCGCGGGTATTTTGGATCAGCCCTTGTCGCATGCGGAAGTAATGGAAACGACAGAACGAGTCAAGTCCCAATTTTTGGGACTTGTTAACGCGCTAATCGCTGCAATGTAATGTTTTTTGTAACAAAAATGTAACAATTCCGTCGACTCAATATGACAGTGTTTTTTTTGCGTTTCGTCGTATAATGTCCCTGATTACAGGAAGATGGAGTGGACAAAGAATATGGACAAGCAATTACTCACACAGATGGAGCAGTTGCGTAAAAAGATGATAGAAGCGGCTCTATTGAACCAAAGCCTTCAGCATTTGGACGTGATTCGGCTAAGCCAATCTCTTGATGAGATCATCGTCCAGGTGCAGAGGGAACGAAGTGCTCTATAGCAGATATAACGGATTGGCGAATGGAGAGGGAAATATGCGGTCGGTAGACATAATACAGAAGAAAAGAGACGGTGGCGAGCTGACCGCTTCTGAGTTAACTTTTTTGATTGACGGATATTCTCGCGGAGATATTCCCGATTATCAGCTGTCGGCATGGGCGATGGCGGTCTATTTCCAAGGAATGACCGCAAAGGAAACGGCTTCGCTCACGCTTGCAATGGCTAATTCGGGCGATCAGGTGGATCTCGGTCCCATTAGCGGAATTAAAGTGGATAAACACAGTACGGGCGGGGTTGGAGACAAGACGACACTCATTCTAGCCCCATTAGTTGCATCAGTAGGCGTTCCTGTTGCAAAAATGTCCGGTCGCGGCTTGGGCCATACCGGAGGAACCATAGATAAGCTTGAATCCATTGAAGGCTTTCGCACAGAGCTGTCTCGAGAGAAGTTCATGACGCAGGTCAATGATATCGGATTATCCGTCATTGGACAAAGCGGCAATCTCGCGCCGGCAGACAAGAAGCTTTATGCGCTTCGGGACGTTACCGCTACGGTAGAGTCGATTCCGCTAATCGCAAGCTCAGTCATGAGCAAGAAGATTGCGGCTGGCGCGGATGCCATTGTGCTTGATGTGAAGACAGGCAGCGGAGCTTTTATGAAGACGCTGGAGGACTCCGAGCAATTGGCGAAAGCGATGGTGGATATCGGAACCGAAGTGGGCCGAAATACGGCTGCCGTAATCAGCGATATGGATCAACCGCTGGGCTTCGCGATCGGCAACGCCTTAGAAGTGCAGGAATCCATTGAAACGCTCAAAGGCAACGGTCCGGAGGATCTCACGGAGCTTTGTTTAACATTAGGCGCGCACATGGTCGTATTAGGCGGGAAGTCGGATTCGGTAGAGTCGGCGAAGGAATTGCTGCGCGACCAGATTATGAACGGGGCCGCTTTGCAGAAATTCAAAGATTTCATAGCCGCTCAAGGCGGAGATGCATCGATTGCCGATGATCCGGCTAAGCTGCCTCAAGCACCAATTATTATCGAGGTGACAGCGGAGGGGGCAGGCTTTGTCAATGCCATTGAAGCGGAGCAGTTAGGGCTCGCCGCCATGCTTTTGGGCGCGGGAAGAGCGACAAAAGATGCGGTAATCGATTATGCGGTCGGCGTTACCCTGCGGAAAAAGGTTGGCGATCCGGTGAATGAGGGCGATACGCTTGCGCTGCTTCATGTCCGAGACGCTGACGAGACCGCAAAGGACGTAGCTGCAAAAGTAAGGCAGGCCTATAGCCTTTCAGACGCGAAACCGGAGCCGCGGGCTTTGCTGCTTTCGGTAATCACGGCAGAAGGTGCACGACGCTACTAAATAATGGAAATATGACAACTGTCCGCCCCTATTACCGGGGCGGATTTTTTTGTTGCGCAATTCATTCTAGCTTTTTGGAATAATTTCCAGCTTAAGAGTCAACACTGAAAAGAAGAAATATAAGCGAATTGTGTCGCAATCTTTGTTTGCTTCACAAAACTTTTCAGGAGGAGATCTAGTTGAAAAATCGTTCTATCAAGCTATGTATATTTTTTCTCGCATTTACGCTCATGCTGCCGGGCGCTGCCTTTGCTGCGGTAGAGCCGACGCCTGCACCGGGACCGGCGCCGTCCAATCAAGCGCCTAACGCAAACCTGGCGCCGTCAGCGCGATCTGCTATTCTAATGGATGCCGACAGCGGCACGGTCATTTATGAAAAAAATAGTCATGATAAACTGCCGCCGGCTAGCATTACAAAAGTCATGACGATGCTTTTGATCATGGAAGCGCTGGATGACGGCAAAATCAAGCTTTCTGACATGGTTCAGACAAGTGAATACGCAGCGTCTATGGGCGGCTCGCAAATTTTCCTTGAGCCGGGAGAAGAAATGACTGTTGACGATATGATCAAAGGGATCGCCTTGGCTTCAGGAAACGATGCTTCCGTCGCCATGGCGGAGAAACTGGCCGGTACGGAGCAGCAGTTCGTCGCCATGATGAATGAGCGGGCACAGCAGCTTGGCATGAAGGATACGCAGTTTGCTAACCCGAACGGATTGCCCGTAGCGAATCATTACTCGTCAGCCCATGATATCGCGGTGATGTCTAGGGAGCTGCTGAAGCATTCGGAAGTAACCAAGTATACAGGTCTCTACCAGGATTACCTGCGCAAGACTTCCGAGAAGCCTTTCTGGCTTGTAAATACGAATAAACTGGTGCGGTTCTACAGCGGAGCGGATGGCTTGAAAACGGGCTTTACGAGCGAAGCGAAGTATTGCCTATCTGCTACCGCCAAGCGCGATGACATGCGTGTTATTGCGGTTGTAATGGGTGAGCCAGACACGAAAACCCGCAATGCGGAAGTATCGCAAATGTTCGATTATACCTTCGCGCAATATATGAATCACTCCATTATTAAAGAAGGCGAATCCATGGGAACGCTGAAAATCGAGAAGGGCGTGGCGCCAGAGCTTCCGCTTGTTGCCAAACATTCGTACAGCGTGCTTCTGAAAAAAGGAAGCCAAACCAAGGATATCCGTTACGAGCTGAAAATCGACGGACCGCTTAAAGCGCCAGTTCAGCTTGGTCAGCCGATCGGCAAGCTGGTTGTCTACCAAGGCAATCAAGTGCTTAAGGAGTTTGACGTGGATGCGCCGTTATCGGTTGAACGTGCGGGCTGGTGGAAATTGCTTAAACGTTCCTTCTCCGGTTTATTCTCGTAAATCGGAAACGACTCGTATTTTGTCAGCTGTTAGCGGTATGCTTCTAGTTTTGTCGGCATGCAGGAAAAGCTCGCCAACTTGGAGAATTGCTAGTTCTATCTCGGCAAGTGTAACCGTCTGGATCTGACTCACCGCAGATCTGCCCGCGTTGCACGGTGAAATGTAAGGAAGGCATACAAGATAAGCCTATTCTTTCTTATGTTTGAAAAAACCTAGAGGAGATGACAGCATAATGAGTCTGCAAGCTGAATTGGAGCAATACCGTAATGTGCTGATCGTAAGGCTTCGGGGCGAGTTGGATCACCATACAGCCGATGTCGTGCGTTATAAGATGGAAGAAGCGATTCTCCGCGGAAGCAGCGAGCATGTCATTCTTAGCTTGAAGGAGCTGCAATTTATGGACAGCTCGGGTCTGGGCGTCATTCTGGGCCGGTACAAGCAGGTGAAGAGCAAGGGTGGCAAAATGGTCGTCTGTGACGTGAATCCAAATGTTCACCGTTTATTCGAGATGTCGGGCTTGTTCAAGATCCTGACGATACATGATAATGAGCGAAACGCAATTTCCAGTTTGGAGGTGGTGTCATGAACGGATCCAATGAGATGACGCTTTCCTTCAGCGCCCGATCGGAAAATGAAGCCTTCGCACGAATTGCAGTCGCTGCATTTGTGTCGCAGCTTGATCCGACGCTCGAGGAGCTGAATGATTTAAAAACAGCGATTTCCGAAGCCGTAACGAATGCGATTATTCACGGCTACGAGAATGATCCCTCCTGCGAAGTTAAAATCGAAGCCAGAATCGAAGGCGATTCCGTGTCGATTACCGTATCGGATAATGGCCGCGGCATCGAAGATTTAGAACTTGCCCGTCAGCCGCTTTTCACATCGAAGCCTGAACTTGAGCGTTCAGGAATGGGCTTTACGATCATGGAAAACTTTATGGACCGTTTTGAGGTTACAAGCCAGATAGACGGCGGGACGCGCGTTGCCATGCAGAAACGAATCGAATCGAAAAAAGCGCTCTACAATTAGCGTATAGGGGTTGAACCTCATGGATGTCAATCTAAAGCAGACGGCCCAGCCATACTTGGATGACGCGGAAGTAAAACGGCTTATTGCGTTAAGTCAATCCGGTGATACGCTTGCTAGGGATACACTCGTACAGTGCAATATTCGGCTAGTCTGGTCAGTCGTGCAGCGGTTCATCAATCGCGGTTATGAGCCCGAGGATTTGTTCCAAATCGGCTGCATCGGATTGCTGAAGTCAGTAGACAAATTCGACTTGTCCTATGACGTGAAGTTTTCTACCTATGCGGTGCCTATGATTATTGGGGAAATCCAACGGTTTTTGCGCGATGACGGTACGTTAAAGGTAAGCAGGTCCCTCAAAGAAACGGCCAATAAGGTGCGTAAAATGAAGGATGAGCTATCCAAAACGTTAGGTCGCTTGCCCACCATCAGCGAGGTTGCGGAACGGCTGGGCATTACGGCCGAGGATGTCGTTTTTGCTCAAGAAGCAAACAAACCGCCGACTTCCATACACGAAACGGTGTTTGAAAATGACGGAGATCCCATCACTTTGATGGACCAAATTGCCGATGAATCCCAGGACCGATGGTTTGACAAGCTGGCGCTTGTAGAAGCCATAGAAGGTCTGAGCGAACGCGAGCGATTAATCGTATACTTACGTTATTACCGCGATAAAACGCAATCCGAGGTAGCAAGCAGGCTGGGAATATCACAGGTACAGGTATCGCGGCTCGAAAAGAAAATATTACAGTCCATAAAAGACCAAATCGCCCTTTAAGGCGGTTTGGTTTTTTCTATTTATTACCTCATTTTGCATGAGTATCCGAATCGTCCTTTTCTCATACTAAAAGGGAAACATACACCAAAGTATATGCAGAAGGGAAGCTGGCAGATGGCAATAACCAACCCTTCGGTCCTTTATCTGCGCCTAAAAAAAAGAATCTACGCGAAACCGAATCAGAAGGTCACTTTAGGCCAAGCGGCCAGGCTTCTGGCTAAGGACGATGAGCTTGAAAAAAAATTAAAATCGATTGTGCTTTACGAGCACAAGAAAGCGGACGGCAACCGTGTCGTGATTGATTTGCTGCAAATCGTCAAAACGATCCGCGAAACCGAGCCGGGCTTAACGGTTGAAGCCTACGGAGATCCACAGGTGCTCGTCATGGTTGCGGAAAAACCGGTCAAGCCGCGTATCCCCGTGCTTATTTTAGCGTGGCTGCTGCTTTTTTTCGGCGCGGGACTAGCGATCATGAACTTTCATACAGATGTCAGCATGAAGGAGGTTCATATCCGAATCGTCGAGCTGATCACCGGGAAACGAACAGACCATCCGCTTTGGTTTCAAATTCCTTATTCACTCGGAATAGGGCTTGGAATGGTGTTGTTTTTTAACCACATCTTCCGCAAAAGATTCAACGAGGAACCGAATCCGCTTGAGGTGGAGCTTTATATGTACCAAGAGAATGTCAATGCCTATGTCATCGCTGATGAAATGCGCAAAAAGGCGGATTACGACCAGACTAAGGAAAAAGAGGATGATTAGCGCCGTTGCCAATATTTTTGTAGCACTCCTTGGGTTAGCGGGCGGGCTTGCGGTTGGAAGCGGTTTGGTGGCTTTGCTGATTGTGCTTGATCTTATTCCCCGGCTCGCCCAGGTTGCGAATGCATACCGCATGTCCGTGTGGTTTGAGACGGCGGTCGTTTGCGGTTCGTTGTATTGGACATTTGCCGATTTCATGGACTGGAAGCTGTCATTGCCTTCCAACGTATTTTTAAGCACGGCAGGACTTATCGACGGAATGTTTGTCGGGATGCTGGCCGCAGCATTGACAGAGGTTATGAACGTATTGCCCATTTTGGCAAAAAGAATGAATTTATCTAATTACATGGTCGCGCTCGTAATGGCTATGGTGCTTGGCAAGACATTAGGCTCGTTATTCGATTGGCTGGTATTTCAATGGTGATTCATAAAGGACGAGGTGAAGGCGAATGAAGGACAACCAGAATTCGGAAGAAAATCATAAGGATCGGCACGGAGCGCCTCCCATGATCACGATTCCGGAGCAGCAGATAGAGGAAGAGGGCGGCATAAAAAATGAGGCATCATCTGTCCGGCCAAGCAAACGAAATAGGATTGGAAGCGGAATTTCCGATTCCCCGGACAGGAAGAATGAAATACAGGAGAAAGAACCCATTCCCTCCGATCTAGATGATGTCTTGTTGCGGTTGGAAAAAGAAATCGGCTATAAAACAAGCTTCGATGTTGTCGTGAGGGAAATGACCTTCGGCGAGCGGCGCACGGCGATGCTGTGCATGAACGGATTGGTAAAGGATACGCTGCTGACCGAGGTGCTCAAACGGTTGACCTTTTTGCAGCCGGAGGATCTTTCGACCCATGCGTTCCATTCATTTTTAGACCTGTATGTTCCGGCCGCGCAGGTAACAAAAGAAGAGGATTGGAATAACATGCTCACGGGCGTGTTATCCGGCGGAACCGCATTGTTCATCGACGGCGAGTCCAGCGTCGTTATGATCGATGCCAAGGCCTTTCCGGCGCGCGGTCCCGAGGAGCCGTCACTCGAGAAGGTCGTGCGCGGCAGCAGAGACGGCTTCGTGGAAACACTGATGGTAAACGTTTCTCTCGTTCGGAGGAGGCTCCGCGATCCCCAGCTCCGTTATGAAATCATGCGCGTGGGCGAGAGAACGCAAACGGATATTTGTGTTGCGTATATCGATGATATCGTAGATAAAGAGCTGCTCAAATCGATCAAGGATAAAATTTCGATGGTGAAGATCGATGGCTTGCCGCTCGCTGACAAGCAGCTGGAGGAGTCAACGGTCAAACGGGGTTGGAGCCCTTTTCCGTTGGTTCGTTATTCAGAGCGTCCTGACACGGTCGCCGCGCATTTGCTGGAGGGTTACGTCGCAGTGTTCGTCGATACTTCTCCCAGCGTCATGACTCTCCCGACGACCTATTCGGACCTTATGCAGCATGCGGAAGAGAACCGGCAAACGCCATTCATCGGAACCTATTTGCGCTGGGTGCGGTTTATTGGGATTTTTGCATCCTTGTTTATGCTGCCATTATGGCTGCTGTTCGTCATGCATCCGGAATTAAAGCCTCCGGCTTTAGAATTTTTGGGACCGAATAAAATGGCAAAGCTGCCGTTAGTCGTACAGTTTCTGCTTGCCGAGATCGGTGTGGACTTGCTGAGAATGGCATCCGTTCACACCCCCACCTCGCTTGCAACGGCAATGTCACTCGTTGCCGCGATTCTGATCGGCGATATCGCGGTTCAGACCGGTATCTTCGTGAATGAGGTTATCTTATATATGGCAGTTGCCGCGATAGGCATGTTTGCAACGCCCAGCTATGAGCTTGGACTCGCAAACCGGATTGTCCGGCTGGTGCTCATTGTTTCGGTGGCCGCCTTCAGCGTGCCGGGCTTTGTCATCGCGACGACAGCCATTATGCTGATGCTTACCATGGAGCGCTCCTTTAATCGCCCCTACATGTGGCCAATAATACCATTCGACATGAGAGCGGTATTGAGTATTTTGATCCGCCAGCCCGTCTTATACAACCGGACGCGACCGAATAACTTGAGGCCGCAGCAGCGCGACAAGCTGCCAAAAACGGAGTGAATTCATAAAATGCAAATGAAATGTTGATTTATCCATTTCGCAGTGCAGGGAAATTGCGTTATACTGGTCCTATTGAGGCAAATTCTATCCATTCTATCTGCATGCAGATAGAAGAAAGCTGAGGGGAAACTATGTACCTGCATGGAACTAGTAAAATCAACGAAAAAGGTCATTTGGAAATTGGCGGCTGCGATGTAGCTGATTTAGCTGCGGAGTTTGGCACGCCACTATATATTGTGGATGAAGCTCTTGTTCGTCAACGCGCAAGCGAATACGTCGAGGCTTTCAAAGCATCGGGTTTAAGATTTCAAGTCGCTTATGCCAGCAAAGCATTCAGCGTAATGGCTATGTGTGCCATTGCCGAGCAAGAAGGTTTATCGCTAGATGTCGTATCTGACGGCGAGCTTTATACGGCAATGCAAGCCGGCTTCCCGGCTGAACGTATCCATTTCCACGGAAACAACAAAACGCCAGAGGAAATCAATATGGCGCTTGACGCCGGCATCGGCTGCTTCGTAGTCGATAACTTTATGGAGCTTCAGCTTTTGAATGCACTTGCTGGCGATAAAGGCAAGAAAGTAAACATCTTGCTGCGAATCACTCCAGGCGTGGAAGCACATACCCATGATTACATTTCAACGGGCCAACAGGATTCGAAGTTTGGCTTTGATCTTGGCAACGGTGCAGCGAAACAAGCAATCCAAGAAGCTCTTGCACTGCCGAACCTTGTTATTTTGGGTGTTCATTCCCATATCGGCTCGCAAATTTTCGAGGTGGAAGGCTTCCGTATGGCCGTGGACAAGGTTGCTGATTTTGCGGTTGCGATCCGAGACGAGCTTGACCTTACATTTAAAGTAATCAATCTTGGCGGAGGCTTCGGCATTCGTTATGTGGAAGGCGATACTCCGCTTCCAATAAGCGAATATGTAGCGGCTATTACAGGCGCGATCAAATCGAATTTCACAAAAGCGGAATTCCCGCTGCCTGAGATTTGGGTTGAGCCAGGCCGCAGCATGGTTGGCGATGCAGGAACAACCCTTTATACGGTAGGCACAAGCAAACATATCCCAGGCGTTCGTAAATACATTGCGGTTGACGGCGGCATGACGGACAACCCTCGCCCAGCTCTTTACCAATCCAAATATGAAGCAGTGCTTGCCAATCGTGCAAATGATGCTGCTGAAGAAACGGTATCGATTGCCGGCAAATGCTGCGAGAGCGGCGATATGCTGATTTGGGACTTGGAATTGCCTAAAGCTGAAAATGGCGACCTGCTTGCTGTTTTCTGTACAGGTGCTTATAATTATGCAATGGCGAGTAACTATAACCGCATTCGTCGTCCGGCTGTCGTTTTCGTTAAAGACGGTCAGGCAGACCTTGCTGTTAAACGTGAATCGCTTGAAAATATCGTATGCAATGACGTCATTCCGGCTAGACTTCAAAAATCACCGCTTGCGAAATAAGGGCGAAATTGGTAACGTAGTCTTATTCGGATAAAAGAAAGGTAGATGCAGCAATGGCAAAACAAGCAAAAATTACACTAGCAAACGGCGGAGAGGTTCTAATCGATCTATTCGATCAAGACGCGCCGAACACAGTAGCAAACTTTGAGAAGCTTGCTAGCGAAGGTTTCTACAACGGACTTACTTTCCACCGCGTTATCCCAGGCTTCGTCGCGCAAGGCGGCTGCCCAAAAGGAAATGGTACAGGCGGTCCTGGTTACACAATCAATTGTGAAATCAACCCGAACAAGCATGAGCGCGGTTCGCTTGCTATGGCCCATGCCGGCCGTAACACAGGCGGAAGCCAGTTCTATATCGGTTACGCTCCGCAACCGCATTTGGACGGCGGCCACACCGTTTTCGGCAAGGTTACAAAGGGTATGGAATTTGTTGATGCTTTCAAAGGCGGAGACAAAATGGAAAAGGTTGAAGTTGAAACGATTTAGTGTTAATATACTAACTATAATTATGTAAGTGCAGCTTTCCTTCGGGGTCAGGTGAAATTCCTAACCGGCGGTGATCGAGTAAACACAGGAGCATCGGATAACCGAACTCCTGTGCTGCTCGTCAGTCCGTGACCCGGTCTGAGCAGCTTTTTGTTCGAATATTTTTCGATAAAAGCTAATTAGAACGGTGGACCTGGTGAAAATCCGGGACCGACAGTATAGTCTGGATGGGAGAAGGGGATGCTTCGACAGCTATAACATTCCGCTTATTTGCGTGTGTGTTTTATTTCACATGTGAAGCCGGTTTGTTTTTTTAGCGTATTTTACGAACCGTTATCGCAGTTTTTTGCGGTTTAAGATTTGTCGGCTTCTAAAGCCGACAACGTCGATCGGTTTTGTCGTAGTTCTCGGTTTGTCTTTCATCACCCCTGTCGGATCGTTAGCCGATAGGGGTGTTTTTTGTTGATGGACGTATTAAATGACGAGTATTATATGGGATTAGCGCTGGAGATGGCTTCAAAAGCTTCCGGTCAAACCGGGATTAACCCAGTAGTCGGCTGCGTTGTGGTGAAGGATGGACGAATCATCGGAATCGGAACGCATCTTAAACGGGGGACTGGCCATGCGGAGGTGCACGCTCTCCAAATGGCGGGTGCCGAAGCGGAAGGAGCAACCGTTTATGTGACGCTCGAGCCCTGCAGCCATTTCGGTAAAACGCCGCCATGCTGCGAGCGCATTATTGATGCAAAAGCAGCGAGGGTTGTCGTCGCAAGCGGCGATCCGAACCCGGAGGTATCGGGGAGAGGGATAGCAAGGCTTCGTGAAGAAGGCATCGAGGTAACCGTTGGCGTGCTTGAGCAGCGGTCCCAGCAGCTTAACGAAAAATTCAATAAGTACATTACGACCCGTCTTCCTTATGTAACCCTTAAGTCAGCTAGTACGCTCGATGGAAAAATTGCATCTCGGACCGGGGACAGCCGCTGGGTGACAGGGCCGGCCGCACGCGAGCAGGTTCATACGCTGCGTCACCAGCATGAAGCTATAATGGTCGGCATTGGTACGGTTTTGGCAGATGATCCTCTCTTGAATACGAGAGCGGCAGTCCCGGCCATTGATCCCGTACGCATTATTGTAGACTCTGCGCTGCGTCTGCCCTTGGATGCCCGGGTTGTCGTTGACCGCACAGTCCGAACCATCGTATTAACGTCCGGTCAAGCAAGCGAGGAACGCCGTCAAGCTTTGGAAGCAGCGGGGATCGAAGTTGTAACCTGCGGTTCTGATGAGAAGGTTGATCTTGTTGCCGCCATGAAAAAGCTCGGTGAGCTTGAGATCGGTTCGATCTTGCTTGAGGGCGGCGGACAGCTGAATGGCGCGATGCTGGAGGCGGGTCTTATCGATAAAATCGTGCTTTATTATGCCGCAAAGATTATTGGCGGAGTCGGCGCTCCCGGGGTTTTCACCTTTACCGGTTTCGAGAAAATGGCAGATGCCGTTCAATTAGAACGTGTGAGCGTAGAAATGGCAGGCGAAGATATTTGCGTTACAGGCTACCCCGTTTACTAAACTTGGGGCGGGCGAGTTTATATAAGGATCGTTGGGGAGGACGCTCATGTTTACCGGATTAGTAGAAGAAGTGGGGAAAATGAAAGGAATTACGAAGCAGGGCGAAGCGATGCGTCTGGTCATCGGAGCAGCTCGCGTGACGGATGGTGTCATGATCGGAGACAGCATATCGGTTAATGGCGTTTGTCTAACCGTTACGTCGTTTGACGCTTCGTCCTTCTCGGCTGACATCATGCCCGAGACGTACCGTAAATCCAATCTTCACCAGCTTCGTGCGGGTGAACGAGTGAATTTGGAACGCGCCATGCAAGCAGGCGGAAGGTTCGGCGGTCATATTGTTCAAGGCCATGTAGACGGCACCGGCAAAATCGTCAATCGGGATTCGGATGCAAACGCCGTGGTATTTAAGATTCATTTAGAGGATTCTGATATGCTGCGTTATGTCATTCCGAAGGGTTCCATTACAATCGACGGGATAAGTTTAACGGTTGTGGATACTTCCGGACATTCCTTGTCTGTGTCGGTCATTCCGCATACGCTTGGCGAGACCGCCCTACAGCATAAGCATGCGGGCGACACCGTCAACATTGAATGCGATGTAATCGGCAAATATGTCGACCATCTGCTTCATTTCAAGAAGCCGGAAGCTGCCAAGCTACAATCTAAGCTCAGCACGGCATTCCTGATGGAAAATGGGTTTTTATAATAAGATTTATGCGGGAATCAAATATTTGTTTTTTATGGAAAATCAATATCATTCATTCGCCTTTCCATTATAGGACAGCTGTTGAATCCTTTGCAGGATCGGTTGAAGCTTTATAAGGATGTTTGTCAAAAAGGAGGGAATCCCATATGGAACATACAGAAAGAAGTCCATTTGATAGAATCGAAGACGCGTTAGAGGATTTAAAGCTCGGCAAGCCGATAATCGTTGTGGATGACGAAGACCGGGAAAACGAGGGCGACCTTATTGCGCTGGCGGATAGAACGACGCCGGAGGTCATTAATTTTATGATCACCGAAGCCCGGGGCCTTGTGTGTGTGCCTATTACCCAGGAACGCGCGGAACAGCTTGACTTGCCGCCAATGGTAACCCACAATACGGATTACCATGGCACAGCATTCACCGTGTCTGTTGATTACGCGGGGACTACGACCGGTATTTCAGCGTTCGAGCGCTCGGAGACAGTCAAGGCGCTTATCGATCCGTCAACTAAAGCATCCGATTTCCGCAGACCCGGGCATATTTTTCCGCTCATCGCAAGATCCGGCGGAGTGCTTCGAAGAGCGGGCCACACGGAAGCGGCGATCGATTTGGCAGTTATGTGCGGCTCCGAGCCGGCTGGGGCAATTTGCGAAATCATTAATGAAGACGGAACGATGGCCCGGTTGCCCGACCTGATCGTCTTTAAGGAAAAGCATGACCTAAAGCTTATTACGATACAAGAGCTCATCCAATACCGGAATGCCAAAGAAAAACTCGTGGAGCGTGCGGTTGATGTGAAGCTGCCGACGGATTTTGGGACATTCCGCGCGATAGCGTATACGAACTTTGTTGATAACAAGGAGCATATTGCGCTTGTCAAAGGCGACATTGACCCTGAACGTCCGCTGCTTGTGCGCGTCCATTCCGAATGCTTGACGGGCGATGTATTTCATTCCCATCGCTGTGACTGCGGTCCTCAGCTCGAAGCGGCCCTCAAACAAATTGAAGAAGCAGGGAGCGGGGTTTTGCTCTATATGCGTCAAGAAGGAAGAGGCATAGGACTCATCAACAAATTAAAGGCCTATGAGCTGCAAGAACAGGGGTTGGATACGGTTGATGCAAATTTAAAGCTTGGCTTTCCGGCAGATTTGCGCGATTATGGTATAGGCGCGCAAATTTTGAAGGATCTTGGCGTACGCCAAATGCGTTTGCTCACGAATAATCCCCGCAAAATTAAAGGTCTCGAGGGTTATGGCTTAGAGGTTGTGGAACGCGTTCCGATTCAAATGGAAACCAAGGAAGATAACAAAAGCTATCTGCGTACAAAAAAATCTAAGCTGGGACATTTACTTAGCTTTGAAGATATTGACTATATCATTTAAAATAACGAGAGGATGATGACAAAATGACACGCATTTACGAAGGGCATTTAGTATCGGAAGGTTTAAAATACGGGGTAGTAGTAGGACGTTTTAACGAGTTTATTTCAAGCAAGCTTCTTGGAGGAGCATTGGATGCTTTTAAACGCCATGGCGCGCAGGATTCCGATGTAGAGGTGGCTTGGGTACCGGGCGCATTCGAAATTCCGTTAATTGCGCAAAAAATGGCGGAGAGCGGAAAATACGACGCTGTTATCACCCTTGGAGCGGTTATTCGCGGATCAACGCCTCATTTTGATTTTGTTTGCAATGAAGCGGCTAAGGGCGTTGCCGCAATCGCGTTGAAAACAGGCATTCCTACGATTTTTGGCGTGCTAACGGTCGATTCGATTGAGCAAGCAATCGAACGCGCGGGTACAAAAGCAGGCAACAAGGGTTACGAGGCCGCTGCGAGCGCGATAGAAATGGCGAATTTGACTAAGCAATTGCAAGGGTAAGCTTCGAAGTTAAGGCTAGGCGGGAGGAAATGTAAGTGTCGGTGCTTTATAAGCTGGATTCTTTTGAGGGGCCGCTTGATCTATTGCTTCACTTGATCGACAAAGCCGAGATCGATATCCATGAAGTGTCTATCAGCGAGATTACGATTCAATATATGGATTACTTGCATGCGATGAAGGAGCTGGAGCTTGAGGTTACGAGCGAGTTTCTAGTGATGGCGGCGACCCTCTTGGCGATAAAGAGCAAGCAGCTTCTTCCTAAGCCTCCCGTATTTGAGGATGATTACGAGGATTGGCCCGATGATGGGCTGGATCCGCGAGACGAGCTCATTCAGAAGCTCGTAGAATACCGAAAGTTTAAGCAAATTGCCGAGCAGCTGCGCGAGAAGGAAGTCGAGCGCAGCCTGGTTTATTCTCGCGAGCCGGAGGATATGACGCCTTTCATGAAGGAAGAAAAGGTGAATCCCGTTGAAGGCGTCCATCTCTCTGATTTAATATTGGCCTTCCAGAAGGCACTGCGCCGGGCCGCAAGACGCAATGTCGTTGCAACGGTGCAGCGTGACGAGATTTCGGTCAAGGATCGCATTCGGGATATCGTGGATGTGCTGAAGCAATTTGAAACGGTTCGTTTTTCGCGTCTCATCCGTGAAAATATGGACAGGCACGAAATCGTGGTTACTTTTCTAGCGATTCTGGAGCTAATGAAAATGAAGCATATTACCTGCTTCCAGCATCAGCTCTTTGACGACATCGTTATTCATTGGAGAGGAGAGTCGTCTCAAATTGGATTATCAGAAGTTGAAGACAATTATTGAGGGCTTGCTGTTCATGGCAGGCGATGAGGGACTTACGAAGCGGCAGCTTGCGGATATTTTGGAGCTGGACGCTGAGCTTGCCTCCGATTTGGTTTATGATTTGCAGCGGGACCTTGAACGCGAGGCGCGCGGCATTCAAATTGCCGAGGTTGCCGCCTCCTATCGGTTAACGACTCATTTGGAGCACGCTCCTTATTTTGAGCGGATGGCCTATACGCCGACTCGGTCACAGCTTTCGCAGGCTGCATTGGAGACGCTGTCCATCGTGGCTTACCGCCAACCCATCACAAGGATTTCGATCGAAGAAATTCGCGGGGTTAAGAGTGACAGGGCGATTCAATCGCTTGTCTCCAAGGACTTAATCGAAGAGGTTGGCCGTGCCGAGCAGATTGGCCGCCCGATTTTATATGGTACGACGAAATCATTTTTAGATTACTTTGGACTACCTTCGATCAAAGAGCTGCCTGAGCCAGGCAATGTGGATATCGATGATGCGCTTGAGGAGCAAACTCAGCTGCTTTTCGATCGCTTAGATAGCCAGCAGATGACAATTGATGAAATAAAAGAATGAGATTTGGCCGCCGGGTCATACTATATTCAACCCATATTAGGGAAACGGAGGAAGCATCATGATGCTCGGTTACCCTTACGGTTGGATAACGGCGGCCAGTCTCTTTTTTTTGCTCATTTTAGTTGTTGTCTTAAGCTCGCAGGTTGTCATTAAAGGACATATGCGGCGTATTGGTAACAATGATGATGCAGAAGTGAACATAAAAGCACTATTTGGCATAATCCGTTACACCATGAAAGTGCCGGTGGTTCAATTTACCGGTAGATCCGTCCAACTGAAGGAAGAAGTCTCGAAAATGAGCGCGGGAATAAACACTTGGAAGCAGTTTAATGAGGATATTGATGCCGATAAGGTCGCGAGTGCCATCGATAAGTTAAAGTATCTGCTGGAAATTACACATAATCTGACGGGCTGGGTGAGAAAAACCTTGACGAAGGTACGTCTGCTGGAATGGAATTGGTCTACGTCAGTGGGGACCGGGGACGCGATGTGGACAGCAATGTCAACCGGACTTGTCTGGTCCGTGAAAACATCAATTATCGGTGTTTTATCCCAAATGGTTAAGCTGCAAGCGGAGCCTCAAATGAATGTTCAACCTAATTATCAAAGATCCGCATTTACGACCGAATGGTCATGCATAGCCCAAATACGCTTCGGTTATGCTATCCTTGCCGGACTGCAACTTTTAGTTCGGATGAGGAAAATGAAAGGAGGCGTCAAAGCATGGCAGAACATCCTATTCAAGGCTTAATGCAAACCGCAATGGAAAATATTAAAGAGATGGTTGACGTCAATACGATCGTCGGTGACCCTGTACAAACGCCTGACGGCAGCATTATTATGCCGATTTCGAAGGTGGGGTTTGGTTTTGTAGCAGGAGGCAGCGATATTCGATTAGATGATGCCGATCATAAAAACGGTGCACAGTCCGATGCCCACAATGCCTCGGTATCCATGCCTTTCGGCGGCGGTAGCGGCGGCGGCGTATCCATTACGCCTATCGCTTTCTTGGTCGTAGGTACGCATGGCGTAAAAATCGTCCCTCTCGATAGTCAAACGCATTTGCTTGAGCGGGTAATCGATTCAGCGCCTCAAGTGTTCGAGAAACTGCAAACGATGATGAAACAGCCGTCTAGCACATCCGCTTACGTCGATCCGTCCCCTACCGTAATAAGCGGACATGTCGAAGTAAACGATCACCTCTTATGACATAACTGCCCGAGAGGGCAGTTTTTCATTTTTCTTGGGCTTTTCGTCTAGAGCCAGGTGTACAGGCATATACTAAATTACACGCAAGCTTTATCTACAAACGCAGCGAGAGGAGCAACATTGGATATGTATTTCATGAAACTGCGAAGGAGTGCTGCCTTGGGTTTAATGGCAGCTATGCTGGTTGGGACAAGCAGCCTTCCGGCGACAGCCTTGGCAAAACCAGGACCACTCCATACGAATGCAAGAGCATCGGCTCTGATTGATGTAGAATCCGGCAGGCTGCTGTTCAGCAGCAACGGCGATACATCGATGCGAATAGCGAGCTTAACGAAAATCATGACAGCGATCGTAGCCATCGATAACGGCAAGCTGACTGATATGGTGAAGACAAGCAAACGCGCCGTCGGCAAAGAAGGATCCTCGATTTATCTTCAACTGGGCGAAAAAATGAGCCTGCTTAATATGCTTTACGGGCTTATGCTCAGATCCGGAAACGATGCTGCAACGGCTATCGCGGAGCATGTAGGCGGATCGGAGGAAGGGTTTGTTCATCTCATGAACGAGAAAGCGGCTTTTTTAGGGCTTACACATACCCAATTTAAAAACCCGCATGGCCTGGATGAGGAGGGGCACTATTCCTCCGCTAACGATTTGGCAAAGCTGACTGCCTATGCTCTGAAAAACGAGGTATTTGCCGAAATCGTAAGCACGCGCGTTAAAAAAGTGCCAAATCCGCATGAAAAATGGGAATACAGCTATACGAACAAAAATAAAATGCTGTCCATGTATGAAGGCGCAGACGGAGTAAAAACCGGATATACGAAAAAATCGCTCCGCTGCCTAGTCAGCTCGGCAACAAGAGAAGGGCAGCAGCTGGCGGCTGTTACGATTAATGACGGCGACGATTGGGCAGATCATCGTAAAATGCTCGATTGGGGCTTTGGCAATTATCCCCTAAAGGAGATTGCTGCCAAGGGACAGCAAATTTCAGGATATCCCTACACGGTTGGACAATCCTTCAAATACCCGCTCGCGGAGGAAGAATCAAACGATATTCAATCCCGACTGGTGCTGCACAATATGGATTCCATACGTTACACATTCGGTGAACGCGGAATATTGGAATGGCATATGAATAACATCAAAATCGGCGCTGTTCCTGTTTACGATGCTGCAAGCCCGAAGCTTGAGCAATCGGTGAAATCGCCAAAAGCATTACAATCGCTAGCCGATTTCCGTAAGGCTGTTAACCAAGACAAACATGAGCCGCTTTTTGGTTCGGTTATCAAAGTTTTGGATGCATTATTCGAGCATTAATTCCTATCGGCGCGGGAGACGCTGATGGGACGGAATACGTTAGGTGCACAGTTGGGGGAGGCGACCTTAATGGTAAACTGGATATGGTTGTTTTTCATCGTGGCAAGCGTTGTCGTTGCTGCGATTACAGGCAAGATGGACGCGGTGACGCAAGCTGCTTTCGAAGGGGCAAAATCAGGCGTCACCGTAAGCTTTGGTTTAATAAGCATCATGGTGTTTTGGCTCGGCATGATGCGAATTGCGGAGGACGCAGGTCTGCTTCAAACGTTGGCCCGGATGCTCGGACCCATCGTGAGGAAGCTGTTCCCTGATGTTCCTCCCAATCATCCGGCAATCGGTTACATCATGAGTAATTTAAGCGCTAATCTGTTTGGACTCGGGAACGCCGCGACTCCGATGGGGATCAAGGCGATGCAGGAGCTTCAAAAGCTTAATCCTGATCCTGCCACGGCTACACCTGCCATGTGTACGCTTCTAGCGCTTAATACCTCCAGCATTACGATTATTCCTACCACCTTGATCGCGATTCGGATGAATTACGGCTCCGCTAATCCAGCAGAAATTATTGGAACGACGCTGGCCGCAACCTTTGTCGCAACCTCTGCAGCTATTCTTGCCGACCGCTGGTACAGGAGAAAGTCACCGCCGCCGCCAATCACTCCGCCTCCTAAACCCGGCAGTATGAAGGCAGGATCGCCTGCTGTGGGAGGTGAGCCTGTTGTATAACCTTTTTTCCAGTCTATCGGCTTGGATGATTCCCGCTATTATTGTATTTATACCGCTTTATGCAGCGCTTAGACGTAAGGTGCCCGTGTATGAGACGTTTGTCGAAGGGGCGAAGGACGGCTTTGGCACAGCGATTAATATTATTCCCCATTTAGTCGGCATGATGGTCGCCATCAGTATGTTCCGGTCATCCGGAGCACTGGAATTGATGCTGTCGGCGGTCAGGCCTGTCTTCGATTGGGTCGGCATTCCAAGCGAGGTGTTGCCTTTAGGCATTCTGCGCCCCTTGACCGGCGCTGGCTCATTAGCCTTTACGACCGATCTTATTCAAACCTTCGGACCCGACTCTATGATCGGAAGAATTGCTTCAACCATCCAAGGAAGCACGGATACGACCTTGTATGTCCTTACGGTTTATTTTGGAGCTGTCGGTATCCGAAAATCACGTTATGCGTTAAAAGTTGGATTATTTTCAGATTTAGTCGGTTTTTTTGCCGCTATTATCATTTGCTTATACATATTCGGGTAGTGAAGCTTGTACTTTCTTCTTCATATCGTTATGATGGAGATTGAGGTGAAAGCATTGGAACGTTTACAGAAAATATTAGCCGCAGCGGGAATCGCATCCCGTCGCAAGTGTGAAGAAATGATTTTGGCAGGAATGGTTGAGGTTAACGGTGAGAAGATTACGACGCTTGGCGTAAAAGCCGATCCTTCCGTCGATGCCATTACGGTAAATGGCAAGCCGATTCGGAGCGAGAAGAAGCTGTATCTCATGCTCAACAAATCCAAAGGGGTTATCACAAGCGCCAAGGATCCCCAAGGCCGCAAAGTGGTTTCGGACTTTTTGCCAGGAATCAAAGAGAGAGTATATCCGGTCGGGCGATTGGATTATGATACGGAAGGACTTCTTCTCCTGACAAACGATGGCGAATTCGCCAATTTGTTAACGCATCCGAGTCATCATGTTCCGAAAACCTATCGTGCAACGGTAAAAGGCATTCCGCATGGAACGGCTCTTGAGCAGCTGCAAAAAGGCATCAAGCTGGAAGACGGCATGACCGCTCCTGCTGAGGTGGAATACCATGATGTTGACACGGACGGAAATGAAGCAACGATTACGATTACTATTTTTGAAGGCCGCAACCGTCAGGTTCGCCGGATGTTCGAAGCGATTGGGCACAAGGTAACGAGATTGAAACGGATTCGTTTTGGCGAGCTTGGACTTGAAAATCTTGGCCGTGGAAAGTATCGTCATTTAACGCCGCAGGAAATCAAAGAATTGCTTGACATTGCGCACAGCAAGACACATAAAGTTCATAAAAAGTAATCGACGGCGGCAGTAATTGCCGTCGACTTTTCGTTATAATGGTAATATTCGTGACTGCATAGAGAGAAGCTGGTGGTGAATTCAATTATGGGAAAATCGCGCAAGACGGTTCAAATTGTCATACTTATTGCCGTCTTGATCATTGGTGGGTATGCAATAGGATCTACCCTATTTGCCGCGGATGACAAAGGACCTCTGAAAGAAGGCGACAAGCCGCCTGCTTTTAACCTTGTTGATCTGGGTGGAGAATCGCGGCAATTGTCGGATTATGAAGGCAAAGCCGTCGTCGTTAATTTCTGGGGCACATTCTGTCCGCCCTGCGTGAAGGAAATGCCGGAGTTCGAGAGACAGTATGCCAAGTGGAAGGATCAAGGGCTCGTGATCTTAGCTATTAATTTAAGCGAAGATACGTTAACCGTGAACAACTTCGTTCGCCGCTTTGATTTGAATTATCCGATCTTGCGTGACGTCAATCGGAAAACGGAACGCAGCTATGGATTAAAGTCTTATCCGACAACTTTTTTCATTAAACCGGACGGTACATTAATGGAAATCAAAGTAGGCGGAATGACTGAAGTAGAGATTGACGAACGGATTGAAAGGCTGCTTAAGCTGTAGGAGGTTTTATTGTGTTAGTGGTTGAGAACACAAAATGCGAGTGCGGGCATCAGAATTCGGTCGGCACCGTGCTTTGCGAGAGCTGCGGAAAGCCGCTCGAGAACAATGATGTTTCTGACTTGCCTCTTGAAATGAGATATGACGGCGTTGCCCGCCGTTCGCAGAAGAGCAATCCGAATTACATCGATAAAATATGGAATTTTTTCTCCTCTGTCAAAATAGCGATTTATTTAATCGTCATTACTTTTTTGACGGCGATGTTAGGCACGATTTATCCGCAGGAAAACACATTCGTAAATAATTTTGACCCTTCGGTTTATTATGAAGAGACGTATGGACTGCCAGGCAAGCTGTATTATTTGTTCGGTTTGTCGCATACGTACGAAACTTGGTGGTTCATTGGACTGCTGGTCATGATTGGTACTTCGCTCGTCATCTGTAGTTTGGACAGGGTGCTGCCGCTTTACCGCGCGCTGAGCAAACAGCAGATTCGCAAGCATTTACAGTTTATACATCGGCAAAAGACGGTGTATAAGCAAAAGATTGAAGGCGATGAAGAGCAATGGGTGGAGAAATTCGGAGCGCAGCTCAAACGGAAGGGCTACCGCATCCATCGCGACGGTTCGGCTCTGCTTGCGGAGAAAAACCGGTTTAGCCGCTGGGGCCCCTATATTAACCACATCGGGTTAATCCTGTTTCTATTGGCTATTCTGGCGAGGAGCATTCCAAGCTGGCAAATGGATAGCTACATAACGATTCCCGACGGCGATACCGTGCAAATCGCGGATACGAATTATTTTGTGAAAAACGAAAAGTTTACCGTTGAGTATTACAAGGACGAGGAGTTGCCTGACAAGCTTAAAGGCACTGCACGCGCAAAGCTTTTTGAAACCAAAGCAGTGCTTTATGAGTGCTTGAGCAACTGTTCGGATCAATCGCAAAAACCGGAGCTCAAAGAAGTAAAGAGACATAATATCATCGTGAACGAGCCTTTGAAATATAAAGGGTTAAAGCTCTATCAATTCGACTTTGATACGACGCCTCGTCTAAATGCCGTCCATCCTGTTCTCGTAAATAAAGAGACGGGTGAAAAGTACGGGCCGTTTGATCTTCCAATGAAGGATTCGGCTTTGCAGCATAAGCTTGGACCATACACGCTTGACTTGTATGCCAATTACATGGAATTCGCGATTGGCGACAATGGCGAGCCGACGACCTTGTCCCGTGATCCGATCGCTCCGGCGTTCGTCTTTACGGTAAAAGGGCCAGGGCTTGCTCCGGCAGGCGAGCCGTATATGTATTTTCCGATGCAGAAGGATAAGGTGAAATTTTCGCAGGACGCCATCAATCATGCAATAGCGGACAAAATCGAAATTCGTGTCGACGGGATGGAAAATGTGGATTTTTCCGAAGCGTCAACTTACTTAAACGTGCGGATGGATAGGGCACTGCCATATGTCTGGATCGGAGCGGCCTTCTCAATGATCGGTCTGTTGATGGGATCTTACTGGCAGCATCGCCGGATATGGCTGCGCATCGATGAAGGCGAGCTTTCATTAGGCGCTCATACAAACAAAAACTGGTACGGTATGCGCTCAGATGTCGCGGGAGCTCTTCAAAAAATTGGGATAACCGTAGATCCGAAGTCGCTTGATAACGGAGGGAACAACGCGTGAATTTAGTTGAATTTAGCAGCGACGCATTTATAGTCGCATTTTTTCTTTATTGTTTTGCTTTTATGTTTTATGTCATCGCGATTGCGGGGAAGAAGTGGAGCAATCGCGACCCCTTGCAGCACGAGAAACGTTGGGGACGGATCGCATTTATTACGTCGAGTCTTGGATTAGCCTCGCATCTGACCTTCTTCTTTACACGATGGGCTGGAAGCGGACAAATTCCAACGAGCAATATGTATGAATTCATGACCTTCCTCGGGATGGCAATTATGATTGCTTTCACAATCGTATTTGCGATTTATAGAAAACCTTTGCTCGGTATGTTTTCCTTGCCGCTGACGGTTATCATCGTTGCTTACGCATCTGTGTTTCCGCAGGAAGTACAGCCGTTAATTCCGGCTCTCAATAACTATTGGCTTAAAGTTCACGTAACGACTGCAGCGCTAGGCGAAGCCTTTTTTGCGGTTGGTTTTGCCGCAGGCCTTATGTACCTGCTACGCGTAGTCGATTTTAAAGGCAAAACGAAAGAAGCAAAAAAAGCGCAGTTCTGGGTAGAATTTTCGTTATATTCGATTATTCTCATCGTGGGCTTTATCATAGCTGTCTTTGCTTTCCGCGGAGCTGGCTATGAAGCGCAATTCATTCAAGAAAAGTCGACCATCGACAGCAAAGGGACTGAGACGACGACGACGGAAACCGTCGATTACTCTCTGCCTCCTATCGTTAAGCCGTTTAACAGCGACATTGTGAAGTTCGAATCCTTCTTGGGAATGAAGCAGCCCCTTTTTGAAGCTCCTTATTGGATGAACGGCGCGAATTCGGGACGAAAACTAAATACCGTTGTATGGTCCATCATCGCTGGATCATTACTATACGGGTTGCTGCGTCTCGTATTCCGTAAGCCGCTTGGCGCTGTGATACATCCGGTCATGGATGGCGTTGATCCCGAGGATTTAGATGAAATCAGCTATAGATCGATAGCGATCGGGTTTCCGATTTTCACGCTCGGTGCCTTAATATTTGCAATGATTTGGGCCAATATCGCCTGGGGCCGTTTCTGGGGCTGGGATCCGAAGGAAGTTTGGGCTCTTATCACATGGTTGTATTATAGTGCTTATTTGCACTTCCGTTTATCACGCGGCTGGCAAGGCAAGCGTTCCGCATGGCTGGCCGTCATCGGCTTCGTCGTCGTATTGTTTACGCTGGTGGGCGTTAACCTAGTCATTGCTGGTTTACATTCCTATTCTGGTGTTTAGTATTTAGTTTGAGAGGAGTATTGCCCTATGTCCGATTATTCAAGCCGTATATTGGTCGTAGATGACGAAGAACGCATTCGTCGTCTGCTTAAGATGTATTTAGAGAAGGAAGGCTATACCATCGACGAAGCGGAAGACGGTGAAACCGCTTTGAGATTAGCTTCGAATACCGATTATGCGCTCATCTTGCTTGATGTGATGCTACCGGGAATTGACGGCGTAGAGGTATGCTCCCGTTTGCGCCAAGTGAAAGCTACTCCTGTCATCATGCTTACCGCAAAAGGCGAGGAGATGAACCGTGTACAAGGCTTTGAAGTTGGAGCAGACGATTATGTCGTAAAACCGTTTAGCCCGCGCGAAGTAATATACCGCGTAAAAGCGATATTGAGACGTTCATCCGCAACCGCGTTTTTGACTAAAGAAATTAATTCAAGCAATAACATCGTATTCCCTCATCTTATTATTGAGCATGATGCGCACCGCGTCACTGCCGGGGGGCATGAAGTAAGCTTAACGCCAAAAGAATATGAGCTGCTGCATTATTTGGCAGTGTCGCCCGATAAAGTGTTTTCTCGCGAAGAGCTGCTCAAGGATGTTTGGAATTACGAGTTTTTTGGCGATTTACGGACGGTAGATACCCATGTGAAGCGCTTAAGGGAGAAGCTGAATAAGGTGTCTCCCGACGCAGCATCGATGATAACGACCGTATGGGGCGTTGGATATAAGCTTGAGGTGCCTAAGTAAATGGGTTTGTGGCGGCGTTTGGCAGGCAAGCTCTGGCGCAGCGTAGTTGGCAAGCTTTGGGCAACCATTATGCTGCTTGTAGCGGTTGTATTGTTAATTGTTGGCGTGTTCTTGCTGCAATACGTTGACATTTGGGTTGAAGGCAAAACTCAGCATCAAGTAAAAGTACTGTTCGTCTTAACTGCGATTATCGGCTTTTTATTATCAACGTTTTTCGCTTTTTTCCTTTCCAAAAAGATACAGCAGCCCTTATTGCAGTTAAAAGATGCTGCGGTTTCGATCTCGCAAGGGAATTATTCGACGAGAGTGGATATCCGCTCGAGCGATGAGATTGGCGAGCTTGCGCAAACCTTTAATCACATGACGGAACAGCTCGATAAACTTATTCATGATTTGAATCATGAGAAAAACCATCTTGCGAGCATTTTGCGAAGCATGGGCGATTCGGTTATTACATTTGATGCGGACGGAAAGGTGATTCTCACCAATCCGAGCGGCCACTTGCTAATTAATCAGTGGTCCGGCGTTGAAAAAGCGTGGCAGGAGGATATGTTCGAAAGTTCATCTTCCTACTCAGCGGTTCCAATGCCGCTGCGGGAGCTGTTCCAGACCGTTATGGTAGAAGGGCGGGATGCGACCGACAAGGTGCATGTATTAAGCAGCGTATGGTCGGCCGTTATGGCGCCGCTTCAATCTAAAGGCGTTACACGGGGAGCTGTTGCGGTCATTCGGAATGTAACGGAGGAGCATAAGCTCGAGAAGCTGAGAAGGGATTTTGTGGCGAACATCTCCCACGAGATCAGAACGCCGCTCTCGATGCTGCAGGGCTATAGCGAAGCGCTTCTGGATGACATCGTGGTTTCCGAAGAAGACCGTAAGGAACTCGTGCAGGTTATTTACGACGAATCGCTGCGTATGGGTAGACTTGTGAATGATTTTCTAGATATTGCCCGCATGGAAGCAGGGCATGTGGATATGAACTTTCAAAAGGTTGATCTCAGCCATGTGCTGAAGCGAGTGCATCGGAAATTCCAGGTTTATGCGAAGGAACGCGAGGTAAAGCTACTGGCAAAATTGCCGGAGGAGCCGCTTATGGTTAAGGAAGCAGACGAGGATAGGTTAGAGCAAGTATTAACTAACCTGCTGGATAATGCGCTGCGGCATACACCATCCGGTAAATCCATTACCATCGCAGGCCAGCACGAGAATGTGAATGGCAGTGAGTATGTTCAGCTCAGCGTAAGAGACGAAGGGCAGGGGATACCTTCCGAGGATGTGCCTTATATCTTTGAACGCTTCTATAAGGCAGATAAAGCGCGTAAACGCGGCTCATCCAGCGGGACCGGTTTAGGGCTTGCCATCGTAAAAAATCTTATTGATCTGCATCATGGCCGAATCGTGGTAGAAAGCAGCGCAGGAACGGGTACTTTGTTTACGATACTCATTCCTGTCGAAGCTCATCAGTAGTTGTCACAGCGCTCCTTAGGGGGCGTTTTTTTTGTAGAATACAGCAGATAATTCTTGTTGCTCGTGAAACAAAAAAGAGCCAATCGAAGGATTCGATTGGCTCTTTTCTTGTCATTTTATTGCTTATGATTTAAAAAAGGGTGATTTCTTTTGCGGTATTAAGCTCTGGCATGCTTGTCAGCTGCTCGAGTACTTCTTTTGGTGTAGCCTTATCGACTCTAAGCACCATGATCGCAGAACCGCCAACAAGCTGACGTCCTACTTGCATCGTAGCGATGTTGACATCATTATTGCCGAGAAGCGTACCCACGCGGCCGATGATACCAGGTTTATCGTTGTGCGAGATCAGAATCAGGTTGCCTTCCGGCGTAACGTCGACAGGAAACTTATCGATGTGTACGATACGAGGACCGTAACCTGTCAGCAAAGTACCGGATACGACACGCTCTTCCTTCTTGGTACGAAGCGCTACCGTTACAAGGTTCGTGAAATCCTTCGAAGCATGGGATGTTTGAATAACGATATTTACGTCGCGAACCTTAGCAAGATGCAAGGAGTTAACGACGTTAACTTGTTCAGACCCCAAATGATGGGCTAGAACGCCGCGAACGATATGTCTAGTAAGCGGCTGAGTATCTACCTCTGCAAGCTCGCCTGCGTAACCGACAACGATCTCGATGACTGCACCTTCCGTCGCTTGCGCGATAAAGTTACCAAGTTTCTCACCAAGCGTGAAGTATGGTTGAAGAATGCTTTGCAGATTTGCCGGAATAGGAGGCATGTTTACTGCATTGATGAACGGCTCGCTGCGCAGGATGTGTAGGACTTGCTCCGACACGTCGATGGCAACATTTTCTTGTGCTTCAACCGTCGAAGCGCCAAGATGAGGCGTTACAATAATTTTTGGATGCTTCAAGAAAGGATGGTCTTCAGCAGGCGGTTCAACTTCAAATACGTCGAATGCTGCGCCGGCAACTATGCCTGCGTCTACTGCGTCAACCAACGCTATTTCATCGATAATACCGCCGCGTGCGCAGTTTACGATGCGCATGCCCGGTTTCATTACTTCAAATTGTGCTTTGCCAATCATATGACGGGTTTCCGGAGTAAGCGGCGTATGTACGGTCATGAAATCAGCATTGCGTACAATTTCATCGACACTAGCCAGCTTAACGCCGATTTTTTCAGCTCTTTCTTCCGTCATAAACGGATCATAGCCCATAATATCCATGCCGAAAGCTTTAGCGCGTTTGGCAACTTCGCTTCCGATACGGCCCATGCCGAGCACGCCCAGCGTTTTGCCGCGAAGCTCTACGCCAAGGAAAGATTTACGGTCCCAAGTACCGTTAACGGTTTTCATGTAAGCTTGCGGGATGTGACGGGCAACGGCCATCATCATTGCAAACGTATGCTCGCAAGTTGTGATCGTATTGCCGTCTGGCGCATTGATTACGATAATTCCGCGTTGCGTTGCTGCGTCAAGGTCGATATTATCGACGCCTACGCCTGCGCGCCCAACGACTTTCAGTTGTTTTCCAGCTTCCATAATCTTTGGGGTTACACGCGTTTGGCTGCGAACGAGCAACGCATCGTATTCGCCGATAATGGCTACTAATTCGTCTTCGCTTAATCCAGGTTTTTTGTCGACTGCGACATCTGACGCATCAACAAGCTGCTGAATGCCCAAATCGCTAATTGGATCGGAAACTAACACTTTAAACATGTGAAGTATGCCTCCTAAATTGGGGCGAAGCCGGAAGGCTCCGCTTAATATGAACAGAAAAACCCTCTACCCGGCACCGATGTGCAGCAGCGGGACGAGAGTTTGATCATCGATCTCAGACTTTTCTATTTTAATGCAATGGGGTGTGCAAAAGCAATCCTCAAACTTGCTGAAATGTGAAAATTTCGTTATGATTCTAGCATCATTACATACAAAATGCGGCATGGGAGGTCTTTTTACGTGAATAATTGGCAAGATGTGACTCCTCAATTTATGCTTGATCTGCTTGACAATCGACAAGTTGAAGCAAGCCAGATTATAGATGTGAGAGAAGTTTTTGAGTGGGATTATTACCATTTGGATACCTCGGTCTTAATTCCTATGAATACGATTCCTGCGCGGTTGCATGAACTGAACGAATCCAAGCCGATCTACATCATTTGCGCGCATGGGGTCCGCAGCGCTGCGGTTTGCAGCTACTTAGAAGAACAAGGCTACAGCGGCCTCCACAATGTTACCGGCGGAATGGCAGCTATAGCCTCGTTAAAAGGATTTCAATATGACTAATCAAGAAACTGCCATTTTATAAATTCGTTTCCGATGTAAAGAACGGCAGTTGAGGAAGAAGGGTATTCTCGTAAAGGCGTGACTTGCTTTCAATAAAATCCCCTGAACGGACTGCTTCCGTATTGATGAGGAGATCGACGACGGCTGTAACGGTGTGCACCTTCATTTTGGCAGCTTGCCCCGATTCGACAAACTCGTCTACCCGGCTCGTTAAGTCCTGCGGGTAATAATGAGTAAGCTTTTTGCGGGTCAAGAGCTGATCGGCCATTATTTTGTTTTTAATCGTAATCGTAAGCTTCTTCCACTGCGTAAGTTCTAACAGAGCCGGCGATTTATAGTCGGAGGGGATATCAAGATCAACCGTAGCTGCCCATTTCAGCATGGCGGCATAATAGGCTTGCTGTGCGCTCAGTGCAAATTGTGAAGCAGACAAATAGTTTTTTTCTTGGTCGATTTTTTTCTTCAGCTCGTTGAAGCTGAGAGTCTTGGCCTGAGTCGCTGCTTTATTGGATGCCTCTTCAAAAAGGTTGAGACTGCGGATGTAGCTGACTTGGGCTTCTCCTAGCAATGGTGAACTCTGCATATTGACAGAGCTTGCTTCATGGGCTTTGTCACCTGCCAAACTTGCCAGATCCTTAAACATGGAAGTTGCTTCATTTGTCTTTCCTTGCGATAATTTGTTCATTGCGGAGAACCATTCGTTTTGAAATTCACGGTAAGACAAAAATACAGTATGATAGAAAGATACTAAATCTTGCTGCTGGTATGGGCTTACAGAAGCGGAGGCTTGTTTTGAGCCTACATCTTCTTTTTCATATTTGGCTTCAGTCTTTTCAGTACCGATTTGGATGCCATAGAAAAAAGCGCCAACGGAGCAAACGAGCATGAACACAAATCCAACACTGAATAACATTGCAGTCGTCGTTAATCGTTTTTCCATCTCTATCTCTATCTCCTTCTATGTAAAAAAATTATGCTGTCGATTTGTCCTATCAGTATAGGTGAAATGGTCGAAAAAGAAAATACGAACGTTCCAGACAGGCGGGAAGCTATGAAGAAATTTGATATTCGAAATATTCGTATCCGGAAGGTGTCCGTTGACGATCTGGATGACCGTATGCTGCTCATCAATTTATACGCTACGCAAGGGTTTACTTTTATTATCGGTTTAATATGGATTTTATTTCAGCACCAAAATTTGTTTTCTATGTTTACACCTCCGAAGGAGCTTTCGTTTGTATATTGGGGAGCCGGACTCGCGGCAGCGGTGATCGTCGTTGATTTGCTTATTTCCCGGTTCGTGCCTGAGGAAGCAAGCGATGACGGAGGGGTAAATGAACGTATTTTCCGTACGCGGCCGGTTTGGCACATTGCGGTTCTTTCTTTAGTAGTCGCAATATGCGAGGAGCTTCTATTTCGCGGAGCCATACAACATGCCATTGGTCCCTATTGGACAAGCATTATTTTTGCTACTATTCATGTAAGGTACTTAAAGCATTGGATTCCGACTGGGCTTGTTTTCTCGATAAGTTATGGTCTTGGATGGATTTATATGCAATCCGGTTCGATTTTGGCGCCGATTATTGCCCATTTTCTAATTGATTTAATTATGGGTTTGATTATACGATTCAGGAGGGAGTCATGAGCAGGAAAGAAAGGTTTGGAAATTCGAGGGCAGCAAGGCAGCAAGATGAGACGGCCGCGCCGTCCAACATCGGAACGAATTCCAATGAAGGAGAAGCTCTGCCGCCTAGACGGAAAAAACATCCTTCGAGCAATTATAAAGTCACGAAATGGTATTATAATCTGTTATTCGTCTTGTTTGTAAGTTTGGTCGGAGGTTTATTCTGGTATGGTTTGAAATTCACGGATTAATCTTGATTCTGGCAGGATCAATGAAGCCGTAGCCTTTATTCTCAAGCGAAGTAAGCAATTCATCAAGCGCGTCGGCCGTCCATTTCAGCTCGTGCATGAGAATATTAGCGCCCGGATGAAGCTGCTCCAGCACATTTTTTATAACGACTTCAGGTTTATCCTTAGCTGACTGATCCCAATCGAGCGAACCATTTGACCACGTCATGTAGAGCATGCCGTGGTTTTTTGCAATTTCTTTGACCGTATCTCCTCCAGAGCCGTAGGGAGGCCGGAAAAATACGGGCTTTTTGCCGATCAATGCTTCGACGGCAGCTTGAACATCGCCAATTTGCTTTTCAACGACCGTCTCCGCCTCGTCTTTTAGATTAATATGGTCCCAAGAATGATTGCCCACCGTTTGGCCGCGTTCATTGATGAGCTTCAATAAATCCGGATTTTGTTTCACCCGGTAGCCGTTCACGAAAAAGATTGCTTTAGCTTTATGCTTGTCAAGGGTATCGAGCAGGCTGGTCAATACTTGTTGATCCTTAGGTCCGTCATCGAAGGTCAATAAGACCGCTTTGTCCGTCGTATTTTGATCTAGGGGAACGAAACGGTACGCCTCACTCATCGAATAAAGGGGTTCCGTGCTATTGCCTTCTCCGACGGTCGAGGGCTGAAGAGATGGAGATGGCGATGGTTCTGCGGTTACGTTTGGAACCGCCTCATCCGTTATGGATTGCGTGCTGACAGCTGTCTCTTGGCTGACTGGGGTTGAAGCATTGGTGGCTTCTGAAATGCTCCCGTTATGCTGCTGCGAGCTGCAGGCCGTCAGAAGCGAGCCGAATAGCAGGCTGGTTATGATTAAACGGCTGTTCTTCATTTTTCTCAAAACCTCCATCGCTAAGTTGTTTTTCATGCTGAATCGACCCCATTGTATCATATTTGCCCTTTTTCCGGACTAGAATGATTTCCTTATTTTATTAAGAATGAGCACTCTGACAAGGGGTCAAACTATTTGATGAAGACGAAAGCTGAACAAGGAAGAGGTGTATGCGATTATGAAATGGAGTGGATTTTTAGTCGGAGGTTTACTTGGTGCGGCAGCTACCGTTTATGTCTCCCGCAAGCAGCCGGGTGCAGTTTCTTGGGCAGCTACTGCGATGTCTGATGTGTTTTCCACGGCAACTCGCAAATCCGTCTCAAAAATGATGGGCAACTCGGTAAAGGATCAGGCGGCTGCTCTTTCCCCAAAGCATTTAGGCGATACCGCCGCAAAATCCGAAGCCGCTTGGGAACAGATTGAGGCTATCGTAAACAGTGATCCCCAATTAAAGAAGGAAGCGAACAAGATCAAGGCGGAATCGTCTTCGGTTCACCATTAATTCATCAGTCAGAACGCGGAATCGTGGGAACGCAAAGCAGAAATGCGATGCGCTCAAACGATTCTTTTTTCATTCAATATTAGTGCAATCGTCGAAAAGAAATGATAAAGTAGTTACATAGCACGATTTGGTCAAATCGATCACATCTTACTAAAAAAATCATACGCTGTTACAACAGATGCTGCAGAGGAGGATCCTGTCATGAAAATCGAACGACTGAGCCAGGACAAGATACGGATTTTCCTGACGTTCGACGACCTGCTGGAACGGGGGATCCAGAAGGACGACATGTGGCGCGAAATTCCCAAAGTACACGAACTATTCAGTGAAATGATGGATCAAGCATATAGTGAACTTGGATTCGATGCCAGCGGCCCATTAGCGGTCGAAGTGTTTGCCCTCCCCGCGCAAGGTATGGTAGTGATTGTCACCCGTGGCAAAATGAACAGTCATGCAGGCGATCGGGCAACCGAAGATGACGACACGGAAGACGAAATATACGAAATGGAAGTAACGCTTGAGCAAAGCGATATTGTAATGTATTCCTTCCGCGAATTTGAGGATGTCATATCGGTTTGCAAGCAATTGCAAAGCTCCACCCTAACCGAGGATGGACGGTTATATTCTTATAACGGCAAGTACATTTTAGCGTTGGAGCCGGCTTTGATTGAAGCCTCAAGACATAATGCCGTCATTGCTTTGCTTGCGGAATATGGAGAAGCGACTTCGGTTACTTATGCCATGTTGGAAGAATACGGGAAAGTGATTATGCCCGAGAAAGCGGTTCGGGAAATTTGTAATCATTTTAAATTTTAACAAAATGTACACGGAGAGAGCATCTGCAGGCTGATTCTTGGCTGCACGGTGCTCTTCTTGTATGTTAACAGCCATTTTAATGGAATACAGTAGGGGAAAGGCGTTCATATTAGAAGTAGACAAAGGCGGTGAATGGAATGAGTAACAAAGAAGCAAACGATGTTTTGCATTCTACTCAAATTGTAATTGAACAAGCGCTGCGCAGACTTGGCTATGATCAGGATATGATTGACCTCTTAAAGGAGCCGATGAGGCTGCTTACCGTACGGATACCGGTTAGAATGGATGATGGATCAACGAAAGTTTTTACGGGCTACCGCTCCCAGCATAATGATGCAGTTGGACCAACCAAAGGCGGCGTGCGGTTCCATCCGGCCGTTTCCGAAAATGAAGTTAAGGCATTATCGATATGGATGAGCTTAAAATGCGGGATTGCGGATTTACCCTATGGCGGCGGTAAGGGTGGAGTCATATGCGATCCCCGCACGATGTCCTTTAGGGAAATAGAACGGCTCAGCCGGGGCTACGTGCGGGCGGTAAGCCAGATCGTAGGACCGAGCAAGGATATTCCGGCTCCGGATGTCATGACGAATTCACAGATTATGGCTTGGATGATGGATGAGTACAGCCGGATTCGCGAATTTGATTCTCCTGGTTTCATTACTGGTAAGCCCATAGTGCTCGGCGGATCCAAAGGAAGAGAGACAGCTACTGCGCGCGGGGTAGTGATCATGATTCAAGAAGCGCTCAACATTAAGCAGATAGAAATGAAAAATGCGCGTATCGTCATTCAAGGCTTCGGAAATGCGGGAAGTTATCTTGCCAAATTCATGCATGAGGCCGGTGCGCGCGTTATAGGTATTTCCGATGTGAACGGAGCGTTGTATAATGAAGAAGGACTCGATATCGAATATCTGCTCGACCGTCGGGATTCTTTTGGCAACGTGACGAATCTTTTTACACAAACGATTACAAACGCAGAGCTGCTCGAGCTTGATTGCGATGTGCTGGTACCGGCCGCAATCGAGAATCAGATTACGGATCAGAATGCTCCGCGTATCCGGGCATCGATTATTGTTGAAGCCGCAAACGGCCCAACGACGCTTGAGGCTACAAAAATTTTGTCCGATCGAGGCGTGCTGCTCATTCCCGATGTGCTTGCGAGCAGCGGCGGCGTTATTGTATCCTACTTTGAATGGGTGCAAAATAATCAAGGGTACTATTGGGATGAGCAGGAGGTAGACGATAAGCTGAAGCTTATGATGATCCGAGGGTTCAATCAAGTGTACGAAATACACCGCACCCGCAAGGTCGACATGCGGCTGGCTGCATATATGGCCGGCGTGCGCAAATTAGCCGAGGCTGTCCGCTATCGCGGCTGGGTGTAAGAAAGTAGGGACTAAATGCTGTTGTTCTCCGTATTAACCGCAGCTGTTGCGCCTGGCGTAGCACTGCTTACTTATTTATATTTGAGGGACCGCTACGAGGCAGAGCCGATTCACATGGTTGCCAGAATGTTTGTACTTGGCATTCTCGTTGTCGTTCCGATTATGGTTATACAGCGCGGTCTGCAACTTTGGCTGGGTGACCATTCGATTATATTTGCTTTTGGCGAATCCGCCGGCGTTGAGGAATTTGTCAAGTGGTTCGTGCTTTACCACGTAATATACAGCCATACCGAATTTGACGAGCCTTATGACGGCATCGTATACGCAGCTTCCATTTCGCTTGGCTTTGCCACGCTGGAGAATGTGCTGTATGCCATATACTCGCCGGCAACCTTTGGCACGCTGCTGGTCCGGGCATTGCTCCCGGTATCCGGCCATGCTTTGTTTGGCATTATGATGGGGTATTACCTAGGCAAGGCTAAGTTTGCTCCCAAGAACAAAAGCGTTTATTTCTTGGGCATTTCCTTGCTCCTGCCGATCCTTTTGCACGGTACCTATGATTGGATCATGATAACCGTCAAGACGAACTGGATGTGGTTTATCGTTCCTTTTATGATCGCTCTATGGATATGGGGACTGCGTAAGATGAACCACGCTAATTCACGTTCTCCCTTTCGGTTTTTGGTCAGAGAGGATGAGATTAAACTGTAGTTGATCCGTCCATACTTACATTATATAGAAATGCCTGAAATGACGGCATTCGAATAATGGATGAGGAGGGGCATATGGAGGCTGCAAGAATCAAGGTAACCATCCGGTGCAACGTGTGCGGAGAGAAATTCGTGCTGCGCGGACGAAGAGAAAAGGGCTCGATCGATACCGGCTTTAAGCAATGTATTTGCAATAATGCCAATGACCTGGATATTGAGGAGCACAGCATATTCTAACGGAAATAAAAGAAGATGTTACAATTAAATAGACGGATGCATAAAGCTCCCTTGGGCAAACCAAACTAAAACCAGGTTTTGCACAAGAAAGGAGCTTTTGTATTATGTACCATCGACTCAGCTCGATCCTATTTCCGATTATGTCCTTGCTTTTCATAGGGGCAATTTACTGGGGCTATCAAGAGCATCAGGAGAAAAACTCGATCCTGATAAAAGCCGAAAACCAGTATCAAAGGGCATTTCACGACTTAACCTTTCACGTCGAGCAGCTGCATCAGCAGCTTGGCACTACCCTAGCGGTTAACTCGACCTCGCAAAGTTACCATCGGAAAGGGCTTGTAAACGTATGGCGATTAACGAGCCAAGCCCAAAATGAGATCAACCAGCTTCCGTTGACGCTGCTCCCATTCAATGAAGCGGAAGATTTTTTATCGCGTATCGCCAATTTTGCGTACAAAACGGCAGTCCGTGATTTGAGCAAGCAGCCGCTTACGCCGGACGAGTTTAAAACGATGAAGACGCTGTATGCGAATTCCGAGCAAATTTCAAAGGAATTAATCGGCATGCAAAAAGAGGTGCTTGCAAACAATTTGCGATGGATGGACGTCGAAATTGCCTTGGCCTCTGAGAAATCGAACAATGACAATACGATTATTGACGGTTTCAAAACGGTTGACAAAAAGGTAAGCGAATATCCGGAAATCAACTGGGGACCTTCGGTCAGCAGCATGTATCAAAAGCGGACCATTAAAATGTTGGGCGGAAAAATGGTTACAGCCGAGGATATCAAGAAGGTTGCCGCTAAATTCACCAAAGCACCGAATGCCGAAATCCGCGTTGTTGAAAATGCAAAGGGGACGGAATATGCCTCCTATTCAGCGACGGTGAACGATGGCAAGAACAATAAGCTTCAAATGGATTTTACGCAAAAGGGCGGACAGCTCATTTGGTTCATGAATTCGCGCGACATTGGCGAGAAAAAGGTTGATCTGGAGAAAGCGAGAGCATCGGCTGATGCTTTCCTGGATGAGCATGGTTTCTCGGGTATGAAGGCCGTAAGCTACGATTTGCATAACAATATGGGAGCCTTCACCTATGTCAGTGTCCAAAGCGGCGTGCTGATCTACCCGGATAAGCTTACGGTTAAAGTGGCGCTGGACAACGGTCAAACCGTCGGCTTGCAGGCAAATGACTATGTATACGAGCATCGCAAGCGGAAGCTTCCTAGTCCAATCATAACGAAAGCTGAAGCCAAGAAGGCGCTAAATCCCGAAATGAAAGTTCATACGGAGCAATTGGCGTTAATCGACAATGACCTGGGCGAAGAAGTTTTATGTTACGAATATACAGGTGAAATCAATGGCTCCCTCTATCGCATCTATATAAATTCAGAAACCGGCTTAGAGGAATCGATTGAGGAAATGTCTCCCTACGATTCCAAGGCAGCATCTGACAAATAACGATATGGCTCCCTCTAAATCGACGTGCTATAATGGCATGTAAATGGGGGGGAGCCAATTTGTTGCCTAAATTGAACCAAATGCTGCACTTTCAGATCGCTTCTTCGGATGAAGAGGAAGCATTGATCGAATACAAATCCCGAATTGCTGATGCGCATGAGGACGGATTTCTTATTGAAGTTCCAATCAGCGAAAAAACAGGACGGTACAAGCGACTTTTTCTAGGCGATGAGCTTTCTGTTTATTTTGTTTCCGAGGACGGTATCAAAAGTTATTTTGATTCTCACGTGCTCGGATTTAAAGAAGACGGCGTAAAGCTAATCAAAATCCGAAAGCCTGAGCCTGAGCGTATTACAAAGGTTCAGCGTCGCAGCTTTCTTAGAGTGCCGGCAGAACTGGAAATCGCGGTAAAGACAGCCGGAAATTTAAGATTCGTTTGCGAGACAGATGATGTGGGCGGCGGCGGAATCTCGTTTATTTGCGACGGGAAATGGCCGCTTTCGTCCGAGCAGCAGCTGGAATGCTGGCTGCTTGTGCCTTTTAAAAACGGCAGCATCGAGCATGCTTTTTTCAAAGGGGAAATCGTAAGGGTCGTGGAGCTTGACTCCGGCAGGAAGCAGGCGATGATCAAATATGTCAGTATCAACGATTCCGAGAGACAAAAGGTTATCCGTTATTGCTTTGAGAAGCAGCTTGAATATCGTAACCGTTGAATAACATTTGCGATAATTGGAAAACTACCCGGAAAGAGAAAGGGGTAATTCCAAGTGATAAAAAAGCTGCTTAACAAAAAAAGAAGCCGCAATCAGATCTTAAAGCTGACCGATGACGTTAGCTCGGTATTGCGGAAAATCATAATAACGCTTGTTATTTTATTGGTTTTTTCGCAAGCAGCTTTGCAAAACAATGCGGTTCGGCATTGGCTGACGGGCGTCGATCAGTGGGAAGGAACCCGCTTGAATTGACGTCCGGCTTTTGCATCTGCGTTTATAGTGTGGTATAATTTTCACGTTCGCAGGCAAAGCCTGCTTTTTTCTTGAGAGGTTTGCGTCGCATTCTTACTTGCATTCGGCCAGCCGTCTCTACTAAAAGGGGGTTGACCTTAAGTGGTGCATCACGAAGGTGACAGCGACCGTATGAACATTGCGATTGACGGGCCGGCAGGCGCGGGCAAGAGCACGGTTGCAAGAAAAGTCGCCGAGCAGCTTGGATATGTGTACATCGATACCGGCTCTATGTATCGCGCTGTAACGCTCAGCGCCCAGCGAGCGGAAATTGAGGTGTCTCAGACTGCCAAACTTGCTGAACTCGTAAGATCTTTAGAGATTGAACTTGAGCCTGGCGAGCATGGCCAGTCCGTCTTTGTGAACGGAGAAGATGTAACCGCATTGATTCGCTCGCGCGAAGTGACGCTTCAGGTGTCACACATTGCAGCGAACGAGACCGTACGTGAGGTTCTCGGAATTTTGCAGCGTAAGCTGGCAGAACGCAAAGGCGTCGTAATGGACGGCCGGGATATCGGTTCGCATGTACTGCCTCAAGCGGAGTTGAAAATTTTTCTAACCGCATCCGTTAAGGAACGGGCACTTCGCCGTTACCGTGAAATAGTGGACAGCCAAAGCATAACGCTCGAGCAATTGGAATCCGAGATTGCCGAACGCGACCGTTTGGACGAGCAACGCGACATTTCACCGCTTATATGCGCTGCAGACGCTGTTGTGCTCGATAGCACCGCCATGACAATTGATGAAGTCATTCAGACAATTGTGAAATTAAGCCGAACCAAATTGGCGGAGGCGAAGTAAACTATGTTATATTATATTTTCCGTTTTCTGCTTCGCGTGATGTATACGCTGCTTTTCCGATTGGAAGCTAGGGGTACGGAAAATATTCCTGCCAACGGCCCAGTCGTGCTCGCTTCGAATCACCTAAGCAATTTTGACCCGCCTACGGTAGGAGTCAAGGTGAAACGCAAGGTGTATTTTATGGCGAAAGAAGAATTGTTCAAGGTTCCGGTTTTTGGTCCGCTCATTCGCGCGTTTGGCGCTTTTCCGGTAAAACGCGGCGGTGTAAGCAAGGATGCCATTAAGTCTGCGATCACATTGCTAAAGGAAGGCAATGTACTAGGTATTTTTCCGGAGGGCTCGCGCAACAATCAATCTGGCGCGGCCAAGAAGGGCGCAGCCATGATTGCCGTAAGAAGCGGCGCTGCCGTTGTTCCTGTAGCCATTGTCGGCAAGTATAGACCATTTAGCAAAATCGTCGTATGTTACGGCAAGCCTGTCGATCTTACCGCAATTATTGAGGAATCATCTCCAGACATGCTTGAACAAGTAACAGATGCCATTATGGCTCGCATTCGCGAGTTAGCTTCAAACAATCGTTAATTTATGTTTTAAATGCTGCTCTCGCTCTAGGCGCTTGCGGATTTAAATAAAGTTGGGGTATGAACTGAGGAGGTTATTTCAATGTCAGAAGAAACTAATTTGCAAGAATCCCAGGCGGAAGAAGTAAGCCAAGACGCTTTGGATAATTTCGTGTCTTTGAAAAAAGGCGATTCCGTTAAAGGTACGATCGTCAAAATCGAAGATAACCAAGCTTATGTAAGCCTTGGATATAAATATGACGGTGTTATTCCGATTCGCGAGCTTTCTGCCGTGCAGATTGAAAACGCGACGGATGCTGTTCAAATCGGTCAAGAGGTTGAGCTTAAAGTGGTTAGCATCGATGACGAGAAAGAGAAGCTTGTTCTTTCGAAGCGTCAAGTTGACGGCGAGAAAGCATGGGATCTTCTTCAAGAACGCTTTGACAACGGCGAAGTATTTGAAGTTGCTGTTGCTGATGTTGTTAAAGGCGGTCTCGTTGCCGATGTCGGCGTTCGCGGTTTTATTCCGGCTTCTATGGTTGAGCGTCACTTTGTTGAAGATTTCTCCGATTACAAAGGCCGCACGCTTCGCGTGAAGGTTAAAGAAATCGACCGCGAAAACAACAAAGTAATTCTTTCCCAAAAAGAAGTGCTTGACAGCGAGTTCGAACAAAGCAAGAAGCAAGTCATTGCATCGCTTGAGGTTGGCCAAGAGCTTGAAGGTACGGTTCAACGCCTTACACCATTCGGCGCGTTCGTCGATATCGGCGGTATTGACGGTCTTGTTCACGTTTCCGAGCTTTCATGGCAGCATGTAGCGCATCCGAAGGATGTTGTTTCCGAAGGTCAAGCGGTACGTGTTAAAGTACTTAAAGTTGATCCGGCAGCTGGCAAAATCAGCCTTAGCCTTAAAGCAGCGCAACCAGGTCCTTGGGATTCTGCAGGCGGTCAATTCGCTATCGGCGATATCGTAACAGGTACAGTTCGCCGTATCGTGCCTTTTGGCGCTTTCGTTGAAATTGCTCCTGGCGTTGAAGGACTTGTTCACATTTCCCAAATCGCTCACCGTCACATTGCTACGCCAAACGAGGTTCTTCAAGAAGGCCAAGAAGTGCAAGCGAAAGTACTTGACTTCAATCCTTCTGAAAAACGCGTTAGCCTAAGCATTAAAGAAACAGAAGAAGCTCCTGAACAAGCTGCTCCAAGCGCTAGACCGGATAGAGCGCCACGCTCGCCAAAAATCGAGAAAATCGATAATCCGAATGTTAGCCTAAGCAACGAAAGCATGAGCTATTCACTTGCTGAGCGTTTTGGCGACAAACTAAAAAATCTTAAATAATCTTTTTATATGAAAGAGCTATTCCTGCGATTTATCGCAGGGATAGCTCTTTTTTTTTTGGTGCATAATAGGGGGTACAAGAGGTGATATCAGGTGAATCCCGGTTTTATGTCGATTTGGATTATGAGTATTACCTTCGTCCTGATCGCGACAGGTTGGAAATCGTATTTGGCTCCAGAGATCAGTGCCCGCCGGATGGCGGTACTTGTTATCGTAATGGTTATGCTGCTTGGAATGCCGCTTTGGTGGTCTCCATTTCCCGAGCATATGCATCTCGAGATCCAAGTAAGCGTTTGTTTGCTGCTTGTTATCGGAAGTATGTTGTCCTACAAAAGTTCTGAGCAAGCCAGCTACTTAGGTTATTTAATTTTGTGCACGCTAATGATTTCAATCATATGGGGATTTATTCGCAAGATGTACAGTTATGATCCTGTCTTCTATTGGTTAGGTCCAAGTTGGGATGCGCCATTGTTAGCCGGAATTTTTTGCGGGGCATTCACCTCGCAGGTAAAACATCAATTTGGGATGATGGTGTGGGGAGCGGTACTCGGTGAAACCGTAAATACAGTGCTCCAATCCGGCTTGTATACGGCTCAAATCGGTCATTCAAGTTGGTGGGACAGCTTTTGGATCGCAATCGCGGCAGCTAGATTGTTTAGCCTGCTGCTTAAAGCGATACGTTTGGGCATTTCGAAGCTAAGCATAAAGCTTTGGCATATTAAGGGAGGGCGTTCTTCATAATTCAACATTATCTCGTCCAAAATAAGTTTTTGGTGGGCGTTCTGATGGGCATCGCCTTCGGAATTATTTCACGCTTGCTGATGCTTAGAACTGATTATCGACAGTATCCGACATACCCGCATGGACGTATCATCCATATTTCACTTGGTGTAATCGCAGCTGCGTTAGGAGCGGTTGCCGTCCCCGCACTGTTCAATAAGGATTATACGGCAATAACCTTTCTTACGCTTGCTGCGCAGCAGTTTAGAGATGTCCGGAAGATGGAACGCGAAACATTGACCAAGATAGACAGCATGGAATTGGTTGGACGGGGATCGACCTATATTGAAGGAATCGCGATGGTATTCGAAGGTCGGAATTATTTAGTAATTATGACTGCGCTGCTCACCAGCCTATTTAGCATCATGGCAAATATTTGGATCGGCATTCTTGCAGGCGCCGTATCCCTGCTGCTTGTAGAAAAGCTAAAGTCGGGAAAAGCGATTTCCCATATCGCCGCGGTACAGGAAGCAGAAGTTAAAGTGGATGGACCGGATTTGTTCGTGGGAGATATTTATATTATGAACGTGGGGCTAAAAGCCAACCAGGACATTATCGCAAAACGGGGAATGGGTTTTATCTTAACGCCCTATAATTCAAACGGAAAAGTGACTATGAGCAATTTAGGCCAGCGTCAAGCCATTTTATATGATATGGCTACGATTTTAGGCGTGTACCGGGATGATGGAGAACCTGCATTAATACCGATGGCCAAGCTGGATATGAAGGATGGACGCTTGGCTGTATTTATATTGCCTCAGGAAATGGACGCGGATAAAGGAAAGCAAGTCATCCTGCGAGTCCCGATATTGGAGTCGGCTGTTCGCATGCCAACGGAAGCGTCTGTCAACAAGAAAGGGGCAAGCGATAATGGCTAAAATTGTCGCCGTTGTATCGATGAAGCCGGATGCAGTAGGGGGAGGAGCTCCTATTTTCTTGGCTGAAAATGCGGACAAGCTGGAGGAAACCGCGTTTCTCTTGGAGAAGATATTGGATGCCAGCGCGCATGATTTAAAGAATGGAACAATTATCTTAGTGAATCACCGCTAATATGAAAAGTTAGCCAAGAACGCACTTTTTTGCTATGATGGATAACGTGAGTATTTTTGAAGGAGTGGAAAACAAACTATGGCAAGACCCGTTATCGCTATCGTCGGTCGTCCGAATGTGGGTAAATCCACGATTTTCAATAGGGTCATCGGCGACCGTCTAGCAATTGTTGAGGATAAACCGGGTGTCACGCGTGACAGACTTTACGGCACCGGAGAGTGGAATGGAAAACCGTTCAGCATTATTGATACTGGCGGTATTGAAATTGATGGCGAAGATGAAATCATGAAATCGGTCCGTATGCAGGCTGAACTCGCAATTGAAGAGGCTGATGTGATTATCTTTATGGCTGATGCGAAGTCTGGCTTGACGCACGCGGACGATGAAGTAGCTCAAATGCTTTTCCGCTCAGGGAAGCCTGTTGTGCTCGCAGTTAATAAAGTTGATAATCCTGGCCGTATGGACGAGGTATATGAGTTTTATGGACTAGGCTTTGGACAACCTATTGCGATTTCCGGATCGCACGGTTTGGGCATCGGGGATCTGCTTGATGCGGCAGTTGAGCTGCTTCCCGATCAAACGGATGACGGCTATGATGAAGATGTAATTCGCGTAGCGTTAATAGGACGGCCAAACGTTGGCAAATCATCGCTTGTTAATGCGCTTCTCGGTGAAGATCGCGTTATTGTATCTAATGTTGCAGGCACGACTCGCGATGCGATTGATACGCCGTTTGAACGCGACGGCCAGCGGTATGTTCTAATTGATACGGCCGGTATGCGTAAACGAGGCAAGGTTTATGAATCTACGGAGAAATACAGTGTGATGCGTGCGATGAAAGCGATCGAGCGCGCGGATGTCGTTCTTGTCTTGATCAACGGAGAAGAAGGCATTATCGAGCAGGACAAGCATATCGCAGGTTATGCCCATGAAGCGGGAAAAGCCTCGATATTTGTAGTGAACAAGTGGGATGTCGTCGAGAAGGATGAGAAGACGATGCAAGTTTTCTCCCAAAATATCCGCGATCATTTCTTGTTCATGTCGTATGCTCCGATTGTTTATCTATCCGCCTTGACGAAACAGCGCTTACAAAAGCTGCTTCCCGTCGTTAAGCATGTATCGGAACAGCATGCAATGCGCATTCAGACGCATCTGCTTAACGATGTCGTGTCGGATGCTGTGGCGATCAATCCGCCGCCGTCTGACAAAGGCAAGCGTTTGCGCATTAATTACGTAACCCAAGTAGCAACCAAACCGCCAACGATCGTTGTTTTCGTAAATGATCCGGAAATCATGCATTTCTCGTATGAGCGTTATTTGGAAAATAAAATTCGTGCAGCATTTAATTTTGAAGGGACGCCAATACGAATATTCTCACGTCGTAAGTCCGAGGAAGATTAGGGGAGAGTAGCTTGTTATATGGAGTAATTGCGGTTGCTTTAAGCTATTTGTTAGGTTCAGTTTCATTCAGTATCGTAATTGCAAAATGGGTCAAAGGCATCGATATCCGTCAGCATGGCAGCGGAAATGCAGGGGCAACGAATACATTGCGGGTGCTCGGCAAAGGGCCGGGCTTACTCGTATTTGTGCTTGATATTGCCAAAGGCGTTGCAGCGGTTTGGATCGGACATGCCCTAGGCGAAAATGATTGGATCCCGGTTTTGTGCGGATTAGCTGCCATCGTCGGTCATAATTGGCCGATTTGGTTCCGCTTCAAGGGAGGCAAGGGGATCGCTACGACTGTCGGTGTTATTGCGACGCTTGCGTTCATCCCCGCGCTATGCGCGGGTGTCGTTGCGATCGCCACGATTGCTTTAACACGTTACGTATCTTTGGGTTCGTTATTGTTTGCCGCTTTAACGCCATTATTCATTTCCATCTTTTATTTTTCCGTACCTTTACTTTGTGCAAGTCTTCTGATCTGTATATTTGCTTTCGTACGCCATCGGACGAATATCGTAAAGCTGCTTCAAGGAACGGAAAACAAACTGGGTGCTAAGAAAGGATAGTGAGCGACTCATGACAATCCAGAACGGGGAAAAACCGAAATTTGCAGCTGTGCTTGTCGCCGGGAGCTGGGGCACTGCGCTTGCGTCTGTGCTCGCGAATAACGGCTATCAGGTAAGGCTGTGGACGCGAAGCACGGTACAGGCGGAGGATATAAACCGCAACCATGTGAACAGCAAGTTTTTGCCGGATGTTCAGCTGCCGGAGCTCATTCAGGCAACAACGGATATGAAGCTTGCGCTTCAGGATGCGGAGTTGGCCTTATTCGTAGCTCCTTCCGGCGCGATGCGCGAGGTAGCAAAGCAAGCAGCACCTTATTTATCCGACGAAACGCTTGTCGTGCATGCTACGAAAGGTTTTGAGACGGATACGCTGAAGAGGATGACAAATGTTCTCTCGGAGGAGCTAGGCCGCCCGGAAGATCAATTAGTCGTTCTTTCAGGACCGAGCCACGCGGAAGAAGTGATTTTAAAGCAGCCTACGACGGTTGTTGTCGCGTCGGTTAACATTGAAGCGGCTGAGCAAGCACAGGATGCCTTAATGAATACTGATTTCCGTGTTTACACGAATCCCGATGTCGTAGGGGTGGAGGTTGCCGGAGCAATTAAGAATATCATTGCTTTAGGGGCCGGATTGACCGACGGCCTTCAATTCGGCGATAATGCGAAGGCGGCTTTGCTTACGCGCGGTTTGGCCGAAATCGGCAGGTTAGGTACGGCAATGGGGGCGAATCCTCTCACTTTTGCCGGTCTTGCAGGCGTTGGCGATCTTGTTGTTACTTGCACGAGCAAGCACAGCCGCAACTGGCGCGCAGGCTACATGCTTGCCGACGGTACGCCGCTTGAAGAGGTGCTGAGCCGCATGGGAATGGTTGTGGAGGGCGTGAGAACCACGCGCGCTGCTTACGAACTGGCGAAGCAATACGAGGTTGAAATGCCGATTACGTTTCAGCTGTACGAGGTTTTATTTGCAAATAAAGCACCGCGGACTGCGGTTGAGCACTTAATGGGCAGACTTAAGACGCATGAAATCGAGGAACTGGGCTAAGGACCAGCGCCTACACCAAACATCCGCCCTCCTCATATGATGCATGGAGCAAGACACATGCGCATCCTGGAGGTGTAGGATATGGCGAAGGATTTTTCCAAAGATATTCTCAACTCGATCAACAAAAAGACCGGCAAGACTATTTCCGAAAACTCCGTCAAAAAGCTGGCTAGCAGCGTTACGGCAGAAACGATGCAAGACGAAGCCGAGCTTCGCAAGCTGATCAAACAGGTGTCGGAAATGGCAAAGGTTAAGGTTGCCGATTCGACCGTTAATGAAATCGTGAAAGCTGTCAAAGCTAGCGGGATGAACGTGAGCAATATGGAAACGCTGATGAAATTTATGATAAAAAAATAATGATCAGCTTCGGCAAAAGCGATAGGCGTTCCGAATTTTAGCATTCGGTGCAGCGACCTGTCAGCTTTTGTCCTTTTTTTTATGCGATGTTATAATGGGTGAGAATTCATTATGATACAGATTAGGAGAATGGAATTACTATGGATGCGATGACAAAAATGTGGGTTTCGCTTTTCGGCATTGGGATGATGGCGATTGCGGCCCTATTAATTACGTTTGCGCGTATGAAAACGAAAGGCGCATTGAAATTCGTGCTGTCTCTCATTGCTTTTATTATTTTACTAATCGGATTCGTTTGCGGACTACTTTCCATTATTTAACTGGGCCTACATAGGGGACGAAAGATTACTAACGGAAATGAGGATTTAGACATACTATGATTGAATTAAAGGGTAGAACCAAAACGGCTGTCGTTGAAGCGGAAGCAGGCTTGTCGCTGCTTGATCTTGCCATGAAACATAATATCGATTGGAGCTTTTCATGCGCACGAGGAACCTGTGCCCGCTGCCGGTGCTTGGTAACGGAAGGCGCGGACCAGCTTGAGGGAATCACGGATGAAGAGTGGGACCGCCTTGAGCCTGAGGAGTTTGAACAAGGCTATCGCTTAGGCTGCCAGGCAATTATCAAATCCGCGGATGCAAAAATTTCAGCTGCAAACAAACCCTATTTCTAATGTTAATGCAGTGGAAGGAAGTGCCGGCGATGACTGAAAAGGAACGCATTCATAATGCGCTGGCTGTCGTGAAAAAAGCTACGGAAGCGAGTTCTGCGAAATGGGTGATTGGCGGAAGCACCAGCCTTATGCTTCGTGGCCTTCCCTTAACCGCTTTGCCGCGCGACTTGGACATCTATTGCGATGAAGAGGACATAGCTGCTATTCATAAAGCGCTGGAGCCTTATGCGCTTGATCAGCCGGCTTTAAGCGAAACTGGCATGTACCGCTCGATTCTGAGTCATTATCTTATCCAAGGTATACAAGTGGAACTGGTCGGAGGTTTCCATGTGAAGGCAAGCGGCAGCCTCTACGTGACCATGGTACGGAATGTGCTGTTCGCGTACTCTGAGCGTATCGAATTAAACGAAACGGCTATGGCCGTGCCAGTCGTACCGTTGGCGCATGAGCTGTGGTTTAACTTTTTGCGGGACCGTATGGACCGGGTTGATCTCGTAGCTCAAGCCTATGCAAAGGCACCTGCTTTGCATGAGCGTGCCCTGCTAGCCATTGAAGAATGCAATGCGTTTACAGCGGAGGCAACGCGCAGCCTCCATTTAATCATCTCTACTCGAGAGGCCGGTGGTTTGTGATGGATGGAGAGGTAACCTTTTGGCCTTCCGGCAAAACAGTAAAGGTTAAGCGCGGCACAACGCTGCTAGACGCCGCCAGACGCGCGAATATACCGATCCGCACACGCTGCGGAGGCAAAGCCGCATGCTTCATGTGCAAGGTCACCGTGCGGCCAGGGAGCGAGCTTGCGCCGATTGCGGATAATGAGCGCCGTAAGCTTTCCGGCTTAGAGGGCGATCATATTAGACTTTCCTGCCAGGCTAGGGTAGCGGGTAAGGTGGACGTGGAAATTCCGTTGGACCCGCTGCGTGCAGCTGTGGCGCGCCAGCTTGCCCGTCAAGCGGAGGAATCCGATGATTTGTGGTAGAAAGCAAGTTTGTTACACAAACCTAACTAATGCTTACGAAGCAGGTTTGCTATACAAACCTAAGGTAATGCTTACGATGCAGGTTTGCTACACAAACCTAAGCTAATGCTTACGAAGTAGGTTTGCTATACAAACCTAAGCTAATGCTTACGATGCAGGTTTGTTACACAAACCTTTAAGGAGGTTATTCAATTGAATGGTATTCCTATGAGCGGCGCGCGGCGGGGCATGCGTTTTTTGGCGCTGCTTTCCGCGTTAGGCTTGATATTAATTTCTTTGACGGGCTGCTTGTATCCCGAGGACCGGCTCAAACAAAACCAGGTCGCTCCTAAAGAAGCGGTACGCAATGTGCAAGCAGCGATTGACCAGTACAAAACGGAAACCGGCATGCTGCCGATTAAAAACAGCACCGCGGAAACGCCGAAGTATGAAAAGTTTTACGTGGATTTTGCAAAGCTTGGGCGGACAGGCTATTTAAGCGATATTCCGGCATCCGCTTTTGAAAAAGGGGGCAGCTACAGTTTCTTAGTCATCGACGAGGAAACTGCGCCGAGAGTTAAGCTGCTGGATATTCTTGCTTTTCAGAAGATTAACGATATCCAGAACTGGGTTACCTCGTATATCCAGACAAACGGCGTGCTTCCGAAGGGGGAGCAAACGTATCCCGGTTTTTATCAAATCGACTACAAAGAAATGAATAAAACGGCTCCGACGATACGAAGCGTGTTTACGGGACAAACCCTTCAAGCGCTCGTAGATGAGAATGGTGTCGTGTACTCCGATTATGGTATCGATATCATGCAATTTATTCAAAAAAGCGGTAAAACAGATTATGCCGCGGATTTTGATTTGCGCGCGCTGCTTGTGGACGGGTCTGATTTTGTACCCGTTAAGGCTCCTGTCTATCACTTGGTAAATCAAGAGCCGCAGGCCGTAAAGCCATAAGGCATGCCGTTTTTACAACATTAGCACCTGCAATCCTTTCCTAGATCAATGTCTGGGAGAGGATTTTTTTGCCTTTAGGGGTCATAGATTTGCCATTTTTCTCATATAACTCAGTCTTGGAAGGAAAGCCTGCAGCGTAAGAAAAAAAAGTTTCGCAGAAGGAATCGTCATAATCGGAAAGCCTGCACATATGATGATACTAGTCCAAAAGCATGTACGAGTTGCGTCGCTGGCCTGCCCTATTGACCGGTGGATGGCGGCGAACCGGAAAAATCAATTGGGAGGGGATATTCAGTGGAGAAAGTGGACATTTTCAAGGACATAGCCGAAAGAACCGGCGGGGATATTTACCTCGGGGTTGTAGGGGCGGTCCGGACGGGCAAATCAACGTTTATTAAACGGTTTATGGAGACGGTCGTACTTCCGAACATCGCGAATGAATCAGACCGTGTGAGAGCCGTGGACGAACTTCCTCAAAGCGCCGCAGGTAAGACGATTATGACAACAGAGCCTAAATTTGTTCCGAATCAAGCGGTTCAGCTCAGGGTTACCGATGGACTTGAGGTAAACGTGAGGCTGGTCGATTGTGTTGGATATGCGGTTGAAGGCGCGAAGGGCTATGAGGATGAAAATGGTCCACGTATGATCACGACTCCTTGGTTTGACGAGCCGATCCCATTCCAGGAAGCAGCTGAGATTGGAACGCGTAAAGTAATCCAAGAGCATTCGACACTCGGTGTTGTTGTCACGACGGACGGCTCTATCGCAGAAATTCCGCGCAGCTCCTATGTTGTAGCAGAAGAGCGCGTTATCAACGAGCTGAAGGAAGTCGGCAAGCCGTTTGTGCTTGTCATTAACTCCACTCGTCCGAAGAGCGACGAAGCTCTGCAGCTGCGCAATGAGCTTCAGGCGAAATACGATATCCCGGTTATGACGCTAAGCGTGGCGACCATGGGCGAGGAAGAGGTCATCTCCGTTCTGCGGGAAGTGCTCTACGAATTCCCTGTTCATGAGGTGAATGTAAATCTGCCGAGCTGGGTCATGGTGCTGAACGACAACCACTGGCTCCGCAGCAACTATGAGAGCTCTGTTCGCGATACCGTCAAGGATATCCGCAGATTGCGCGACGTCGATCGAGTAGTGACTCAGTTCATGGAATATGATTTCATTGCGAGGGCCGGACTTAGCGGCATGAACATGGGGCAGGGCGTCGCGGAAATTGACTTGTATGCGCCTGATGAGCTGTACGACCGCATCCTCATGGAGGTTGTCGGTGTTGAGATTCGGGGTAAAGACCACTTGCTGCAGCTGATGCAGGAATTCTCTCATGCCAAAAGGGAGTATGACCGATTCGCGGAAGCGCTCGAGATGGTCAAAACAACGGGTTACGGCATTGCGGCGCCGACACTTGCGGAAATGGCACTCGATGAGCCGGAACTAATCCGCCAAGGCTCGCGCTTTGGGGTTAGACTGAAGGCCACAGCACCGTCAATCCATATGATCCGCGTCGATGTAGAATCGGAATTCGCTCCGATTATCGGCACGGAGAAGCAAAGCGAAGAGCTGGTCAGATACTTAATGCAAGACTTTGAGAATGATCCGATCAAAATTTGGGAGTCTGATATATTCGGCCGCTCCCTGCATTCCATTGTACGCGAAGGCATTCAAGGGAAAATCGCTATGATGCCGGATAATGCACGCTACAAGCTGCAAGAAACGCTTGGAAGAATCATAAACGAGGGCTCTGGCGGTTTGATTGCAATCATCTTGTAAGTAAAACATTTTAGTATACGGATAAGCCGCTGCCAAAAAAGGGAGCGGCTTTATTTGTTTAAGAGGATTTGATGCTTAGCACTTGAAATTGGCAAACGGCTGTATTACTATAGGTTTGTTCGGTCTAAAGGTATATTTTTGAAGTTTTCCGTTAATAAGAGGGATAAGATGAGCATTTATATGCTAGCTTTGAAATGGATTCAAAAAAGCACTTTGGAGGAGGTGAAACAATGAACAAAACAGATTTGATTACTAAAGTAGCCGAATTGACGGATCTTTCGAAGAAAGATGCAACAAAAGCAGTTGATGCTGTTTTTGATGCCATTTCCGATGCGCTGCAAAGCGGAGATAAAGTGCAATTGGTTGGATTTGGAAACTTCGAAGTTCGCGAGCGCCAAGCCCGTAAAGGCCGCAACCCGCAAACCGGAGACCCAATCGAGATCGCAGCAAGCAAAACGCCTGCTTTTAAACCGGGAAAATCACTTAAGGACCTCGTATCCAATTAAGCATATTAAAAGCATAAACGCTATGACCCTATCCGCAAGGAAGAGAGCATTGCGGTAATGCGCCGGAATATAAGCAATTACATAAGGATCAAACTTAGTAACGCTTATATTTAATAATCGAAAACGCCCGGACGGGAAACCGCCCGGGCGTTTTTTTGTCTGCGGCCTACCGGTTATGGATTGCACAAACGCCATACTTAAACTATAATTCACATGGATAGCTTGGAAATACGGATGCGGAGGGATAACGATGGAGCCTACACACGGCGAGTATATTATCGTAAAAGCAAAGGATCAAGGCGTGCAAGTCATCGGTTTAACACGCGGATTGGACACGAAATTTCATCATACGGAGAAACTGGACAAAAACGAAATTTTAATTTGCCAGTTTACCGATCATACTTCGGCAATAAAAATTCGAGGCAAAGCAGTCGTCATGACGAAATACGGCACCATGGAAACCGACCAGTAATAACGAGCGGGCAAGCAGGCGATGCCTGCTTTTTTTTTGCCCGCCAACGTTTCGAATATTCACTCTGCACCGCTCGTACAATGGGATAAGAGGCTTGTCGCTCGAAGCAGTTTGTTTAGCTGGCTTTGATCCTTGAGCCGTAATTTGGAGGTGCAGAATGAATATCGGAAAACCGCTGCTCGCGGCATGCGCCACGGCGCTGGCCGTGACTTTATTATTTACATGGCTTCCTCATGCGGCATGGAAGAATACGGTAAACCGCGGCGATGTCGCCGTTTTCCGCTCAACGCCGGCCGTTCGTTTAACGAATAACAATTTGGTTGACGTACTCGTCGCCGTACAGCTGAATGAACGAATAAAAAAGGCGGATTGGAGCAACGGGGTTCTGTCCGTGGATATGCGGGTCAGTTCAAGCGGGGGAAGGCCGGGTTTATGGTTTGCCGACGTAGAGAAGCTGGTGCGCGTGTCCTTCCTGCAATTGGAGAACGTGAAGCGGATCCTTATCCGAATGGTAGAAGAGCGCGGCAATGGTCCTGTCCTGCTGGCTGCTGTCGATGTCAGAAAGACGGATGAATGGCTGATCAACGAAATGCAATTTCTCTCGCAAGCGGATCCAGTGCATGACGAGATGTGGCGCAAAAGGCTGAGAGTAAGCTTCACGTCCGCATGGGAGGAACGGTTCGGGCCTATAGCAGGATTTACTGTAAAGCCTTCCTTCATTTCGCAGGAGGAATAACATGGTATGTTGCAATTTGTTGAACAAGCACGCGGAATCGTATGCTCTTTAGAATAAGTTGTGCTATAATAGTTTAGATTATTGAGCGGCGATTTGCGCTTCTCTGTTCGGAGGCTTCCCCAATGAAAACATACCGTGTACCTGAAATAGCTCAAAAGTATGTGGAGTATGACATGATCCAAGAGCATACTGCTCTTCCTGACTTAGCGAACGCGCGGCTGCGCCTGCTGCATGCCTTCCTGAGCCAGCAGCATACTCTGCAGACCCACAGTGAGCTTTTTACGCTCGTCGTATCTCTCGTTCAGCTAGGAATGGATACGCATGATTTAATCGATACGCAGCAAGAGCAGCGCTCTGAGCCGGAGATGCGGTCGAGGCAGCTTAAGGTGCTCGCCGGGGATTACTTTAGCGCAACATTTTATCAATTGCTTGCGCAAGCAGGCCAAATTGAGATGATTGCCAAAATCAGCGGCGCGGTTAGCGAAGTTAACCGGCTGAAGGTTAACCTTTACGTTCGGATGAGACAGCATAAGCTGTCTGCGGAAGAATATTTAGGCTATTCCGTGCAAATTAAAAGCGCCTTGTTTCATATCTTCTCTGACCGGCTGGAAGGGACGCTTTCCCGCATTTGGCCAGAGGTACTTAACGGAATCAGCCGCTGCGAGATATTGGTGGATGAAATCGCAAGAAGTGAAAGCTCCGACCGGTTCGATCAGGGCTGGGCTTACTGGCATCTCATGCAAGTCGCTTCGGATGAAGAATGTCAGCAATTAACGATGCACACCTATGAGCGTGCATTTATTCAAGGTTTGGCGGAAAAATATAATGTGCGAACCCAGCTTAGGGAGAAGCTGAAGCTCACAGCAGATTCAGTGAAAGCTTCGGCTGGAAAGCTGGAATCGGTCAAGCTGCTCGGTGAATTGACTTCGATTGTCGATACTCTGTTGTACGAACAAACCGGTTACACGCCCGCACTCAACGAGACGAGGTGACCTGCTAGGATGGATACAAATTCCAAGAGCCATGTGCATGGCGTATTTGAACGGATTGCACCCAAATATGATTTAATGAATGACCTGATCAGCTTTCGCAGGCATAAAGCATGGCGGAAGGTGACGATGAAGAAAATGAACGTCCAGGAAGGCCAAACGGCACTCGACCTTTGCTGCGGAACCTGTGACTGGACGATTGCGCTTGCCGACGCAAGCAAGAACGGGAAGATAGTAGGTCTTGATTTTAGCCAAAACATGCTGGATGTTGGCGCCATAAAAATAAACAAGCTTGGTTTGGACAAACAGATTACCTTAATACAAGGGAATGCGATGAACCTGCCCTTCGAGGATCATACCTTCGACTTTGTAACCATCGGCTTTGGCCTTCGCAACGTGCCTGATTATTTGCAGGTGCTTAGGGAAATGCGCCGCGTCGTCAAACCGGGGGGGCAAGTGGTATGCTTGGAGGTTTCGAAACCAACCTGGCAGCCCTTCAAAGCGATGTATAACTTATATTTCGAACGTATATTGCCCGTAATGGGCAAAGTTGTAGCCAAAAGTTTTCAAGAATACAAATGGCTCCCAGAATCTCTTAAAATGTTCCCCGGTCGTCAGCAGCTTGCAGAGTTGTTTGAAGAAGCGGGTCTTGAACAGGTAAAGGCATATCCTCTGACCGGCGGAGTAGCTGCGCTGCATATGGGGACAAAGGAGAAGAAATAGCAATGATTCGCAAATTACGCATTATTCTAGAAATGATTAAGTTTGAACACACGGTTTTCGCTCTTCCTTTCGCTTTTATGGGCGCGATTTTGGGTGCGGTTATGATGGAACAGCGGCTGCCTTCTTGGGCAGAGATAGGCTGGATTACGCTGGCGATGTTTGGAGCGCGCAGCGCAGCTATGAGCTTGAACCGGCTGATTGACAAAGCAATTGATTTACGGAATCCGCGGACGGAGAAAAGAGCGCTTCCTGCCGGTTTGCTAAAGTCGGCGGAGGTTTTGCTGTTTATTATCGTTTCGTTCGTTTTATTGTTTGTCGCTAGTGCCAACCTGGCGCCGATTGCGCTGAAATTGATGCCGATCGCAGTTGCGCTACTCGTGCTTTATTCTTACACAAAACGGTTCACTTGGCTTTGTCATCTGGTACTTGGCTTTACGATCGGTCTCTCGCCTCTGGGCGGATGGGTAGCCATTACCGGACAGTTTGATCTTGCAGCCTGGATTCTTTATATAACTGTGGCCCTGTGGATTGCCGGCTTTGATATTATTTATGCCACGCAAGACTTTGAGTATGACCGAGGCGCTGGTTTATATTCCATCCCTGCGCGCTTCGGGATTGCAGGTGCCCTTTGGATAGCCCGTTGCCTGCACGTCGTTACGGCAATCGGCTTTGTAACTTTGTTCTGGCTGACTGATCTAAGCTGGATGTATTTGCTAGGCACGCTGATTTCGATCAGCTTATTGTTTTATCAGCACTGGCTGGTGCGTCCAAATGATTTGTCGCGCGTCCAAACGGCATTTTTCGGTATGAACGGAACGCTTAGCGTCGTGCTTTTCCTATTTGTTATTATTGATCTATTGGTTATCCACCAATGGTAGAAGGAAACAAAACGGCTGCCAAGTCGGACTGGACGAAACGATGGGTAGTTGGAATTACCGGAGCCAGCGGTTCTATTTATGGCATTCGGCTTATTGAAGTACTTCTCAGCATGGGCTATGAGGTTCATCTCGTCGTAACGGAAGCAGGCTGGAGAGTTATCAAGGAGGAGCTGGGCTGGGAAACCGCGCGCCGCATGGATGCGCTAGAGCAGCGCTTTGGCGGCGCTGTTGCTGATCAGAGGCTTGTGTACCATCCGAATGCGGATATCGGCGCAAGCATCGCAAGCGGCTCCTACCGCGTTCAAGGAATGGTTATCATGCCGTGCTCGATGGGGACGCTTGCGTCGATCTCGCACGGCATTTCCGATGATTTGATGACTAGAGCGGCTGACGTCATGCTGAAGGAGAATCGGAAGCTGCTTATTATACCAAGGGAAACGCCGCTTCATGCGATCCATTTGGAAAATATGCTGACGCTTGCCCGGCAAGGCGTAAGAATAATTCCGGCTATGCCGGCTTTTTATTTCAAGCCGCAAAGCATGGAAGAAATGATTGACTTTTTAGTCGGTAAAGTACTAGATAATATGACAATCGATCATGATTTGTACAGAAGATGGGGAGATGAACAGAATGGGCATGAATCGCCCGATCACCATCGGTAGAATTGATTACGCGAATGCATGGCCGCTATTTCACCAGTTCGAGGAACGATCGGATTGGAAAAGCTTCGAGGTCATTAAACGCGTACCTTCTGAATTAAACCGGTTGCTGCAAGCAGGCGACTTAGACGTATCGGCAATCTCATCATTTTCCTATGGTCAGAATGCCAATGATTACGTCCTGCTTCCCGAGTTGTCCGTCGGTTCCGTCGGACATGTGAATTCCATCCTATTGTTCATGAAGGAGCCGATGGCAAGAAGACGGCCGGAACGCATTTCGGTGACGACGACATCGGCAACCTCCGTTAATTTATTGAAAATTTTAATGGCTATGCATTTCGATTGCGAACCCGAATATGTTACGGCGGAACCTGATCTCGGGAAAATGCTGGAAACCTCCGATGCGGCTCTGATTATTGGCGATACTGCCATTCAAGCTTCTTGGCTGGATCATGGGCTGCACGTCATCGACTTAGGACAGTTATGGAATGAATGGACGGGGCTCGGGATGACGTATGCTGTTGTCGCGGCGCGCAAAGAAGCTGCGCTCGCTTCGCCAGAAGCTGTGCAAGCGGTGTATAAGGCTTTAAATGCGAGCAAACAGTATAATAAGACTCATCTCCGTCCGCTAATTGAACAAGCCTGCAAGCAGCTTGGAGGAGAATCGACTTACTGGGAGATGTACTTTCATTCGCTTCAATATGATTTTGGGAGCAAGCTGCAAGAAGGACTTAAATTGTATTTTGATTATTCGAAGCAGCTCGGCCTGCTAAAGAATGATGTGGAGCTTACTTTTTTTGAAGACTAATCTGCCCAATAGGTGAAAGAATGAAACTACTAGATTTGTACGCAAAGATGAAAGGCGACCTAAATCAGATCGAACAAGAGCTAGAGCGCAGCGTATCGGATGACCATGTGCTGCTCGGCGAGGCTTCTTTGCATCTGCTCAAAGCGGGCGGGAAGCGGATTAGGCCCATATTCGTCCTGCTCGCTGGCAAGTTTGGCGATTATCGGCTGGAAGTGATGAAAAGGGTCGCTGTTCCTTTAGAACTAATACACATGGCCTCGCTTGTTCATGATGATGTAATCGATGATGCGGACACTCGCCGGGGACAGTTAACGGTGAAGTCCAAATGGGATAACCGGATTGCGATGTACACGGGTGATTTTATTCACGGTAAAGCGTTAACCATTGCCGCTGAGCTGCCTAATCCGCAAATTCATCAAATTTTATCGAACGCGCTGGTACAGATGTGCGTGGGTGAAATGGAGCAAATTCGCGATTTTTTCAATACGGAGCAATCCGTTCGGAATTATCTGCTGCGCATCAGAAGGAAAACGGCGTTGTTGATTGCAATAAGCTGCCAGCTTGGTGCCGTTGCCGCAAATACCGACCGGAAGACCGCTAATCGCTTGTACCGTTATGGTTATAATGTAGGCATGGCTTTTCAAATACGGGATGACTTGCTTGATCTTTACGGCACGGAGAAACAAATCGGGAAGCCTCCCGGTTCGGATATGCGCCAAGGCAACATCACGCTTCCGGTTCTTCTTGCCCTTCAGGATAAGAAAACCCGTGATCCGCTGTTGGATGAGATCTCATCCATCCGTGAGTTCGGAGGCAAAAGGGATACAAGCCGCGCGATCGAAATGATTCGAAAGAGCGACGGCGGTGAGCTAGCCGATCAGTTGGCAAACCGCTACATAAAAAAAGCTATGCAAGCATTAGAGGGATTACCCAATATAACAGCGAAGAAGAACTTGATCGATATAGCGCATTTTGTCGGTAAACGAAATTACTAATCCTGCAAAGTTGAAAGGAATGGTTGCGAATGGAAAGAACTTTTCTGATGATTAAACCAGACGGCGTTCAACGCGGCTTGATCGGCGAAATCGTGTCGAGATTTGAAAGAAAGGGACTGCAGCTGTCGGCTGCCAAATTCATGGTGATTAGCCGTGAACTTGCGGAGCGGCATTATGAAGAACATAAGGGGAAGGGATTTTATGATCCGCTTCTCGATTTTATTACATCCGGACCCGTGTTTGCGATGGTTTGGCAGGGAGACAACGTCATCGCCCTATCTCGCGCTTTAATTGGCAAAACGGATGCGATCGACGCGCTGCCGGGCACGATTCGTTCGGACTTTGCTGTACATACGAATTTCAATCTCATTCATGGCTCCGATTCTGCTGCCAATGCGGAAAGAGAAATCGGCATTTTCTTCCCGCAATCCGAAATCGTTAACTATGAGCATTCAATTCAACGGTGGATATAATCATTTAACCCGCCCATCGCGATGGAGGAACCAATGCACCAGGATCAAGACTTTGCGCAATTTATTATCCGGATAAAACAGAAGACAGCCATCGATTTATCGCAATACAAAGAAGCCCAAATGAAACGCAGGCTTACCACATTACGAATGAAGCACGGGTTTCAAACGTTCGAGGAATATTGGAAAGCGATTGAACAAAACCGGAGCATGCTGAATGAATTTCTGGATCGCATGACGATAAACGTATCGGAATTCTGGAGAAACCCATCAAGATGGGATGTTTTGGAGAAACGCTTTTTCCCTGAAATGCTTAGCAAGAATAATCGCTTAAAGGTATGGAGCGCTGCTTGCTCAACGGGGGAGGAGCCCTACACGCTTGCGATGATCTTATCCGAGCTTGGCGCCTTGCAGCGTTCGTCCTTGCTGGCAACCGATTTGGATTCTGGCGTATTGCAAAAGGCAATGGAAGGCAGTTACCTCGAGCGTTCATTGCGCGATGTTCCACCGGCCAGCCGGCAGAAATATTTCAAACAATCGGAAGGCGCTTTTTTAATTTCGGACTCATTAAAGCAATTTATTCAATTTAAGCAGCAAAACCTTCTCCATGACGCTTTTGACAGCTCGTTTGATTTAATTGTTTGCCGAAATGTCATGATTTATTTTACGGAAGAAGCTAAACATCTGTTGTATCAAAAGTTTTCTAACGCGCTTAAGCCTGGGGGACTGCTGTTCGTTGGCAGCACCGAGCAGATTTTCTCGCCTGCGCAATACGGTTTTGAGACTGCAGACACCTTCTTTTATCGCAAGGTGTAACCACGATGTATACCGTTTTCCATCTTCTCCTATACTAGTCATATGGTAAACGACTTGGAGGATGAAGCAGCTAATGGATAAACGCAAGGTAATTGCCGCCTACAAGCGCGGTTTTATTTCAATTCATGAATGCGCCCAAATTATCGGCGTCGACAGCGGACAAATGATCAGGCTCGTAAATGATCCGCTATTGACAAAGGATGGAACGGCGCTGCTTGAGAAAAAATCGGTTAATAGCTAATGCGCTGAATTTCAAAGTGGCTGTCAGAAATGTCGATCTGCATGACATTATTGGCAGCCTCTTTTTGTGCAAAGACAGCAGCTTACAAGGTGTTAGAATTCTTGTCAAACCGGTATCGCTGTACTATAATGAGCAAAGGTGTTTAGTGCAGTAAAGCATAGCAGGCGCTTAGAGGCTTGCTTTGAAGGAGGAGCTTGGGTTGAGTTTAAGGTATTTGACAGCGGGGGAAACGCATGGTCCCCAATTAACAGCAATTATTGAAGGATTACCAAGCAATTTGACCATTGATTTCGAGGAATTGAACTTTCAGCTGCACCGTCGCCAGAAGGGTCATGGACGTGGGCGCCGGATGCAAATTGAGAAAGATACGGCTAATATCGTGGGCGGCGTGCGTCACGGAAGAACGACAGGCGCCCCAGTAGCGCTTATTGTTGCGAACAATGATTGGAAGCACTGGACCTCGGTCATGAATATCGAGCCGATCGAAGGCAGCGACGAAGAAAAACGCAGAGTTCACCGTCCTCGTCCGGGCCATGCGGATCTGAACGGCGGATTGAAATATGATCTAAAGGATCTCCGCAACGTATTGGAGCGCTCCAGCGCGCGCGAAACTGCAGCCCGTGTGGCAGTAGGAGCGGTAGCGCGTCAATTTCTTGCTGAATTCGGCATTAAAGTAGCAGGACAAGTTATTCGCATAGGCGAAATCGAAGCGCCAGCCAACCAGCTTCCCGTTGATGAGCTGATTCGGTTAACGGAGGAATCCCCGGTTCGCGTCGTCGATAAAGAGACCGAACAAAAAATGACCGATTATATCGATCAAATTAAGGCAGAAGGCGACTCAATCGGCGGGATTGTGGAGTGCATTATCGAAGGCGTGCCGATCGGACTCGGCAGTCATGTCCAGTGGGACCGCAAGCTTGACGGCCGCATTGCGCAGGCGGTTGTATCGATTAATGCATTCAAAGGCTGTGAAATCGGCATTGGCTTTGAAGCAGCGAAGCTTCGCGGCTCTCAAGTTCACGACGAGATCATGTATGAAGCGGAACGCGGCTATCACCGCGCAACGAACCGGCTCGGCGGTTTTGAAGGCGGCATGACGAACGGGGAGCAAATCGTCGTACGCGGCGTGATGAAACCTATTCCAACGCTTTACAAGCCTCTCCGCAGTGTAGACATTGATACGAAGGAACCATTTACGGCCCAAGTTGAACGTTCGGACAGCTGCGCTGTGCCTGCGGCAAGCGTGGTGATGGAGCATGTCGTCGCTTGGGAAGTAGCGAAAGCATTCCTTGAAAAGTTCGGAGGCGATTCCATCGAGGAAATCCGCGCTAATCTGAACAATTACCAAGAACAGCTTGGACGGTACTAATTATGCGTGAGCTCACAGTCGAATTAGGTGACCGCTCTTATCCCATCTATATCGGAGAAGGCCTCCTGCAAGAGGCTTCCGCTTATTTTACGAAACACGGTATCAGCAAAAAATCGCCGCTGCTCATCATCACGGACAGCCGCGTTGCCGATTTTCATTTGCAAGCGCTTGAGTCGGAACTCGCAAGCGCAGGCTTCAAGACAGCAAGTATAGTCGTCCCGTCCGGTGAAAGCTCGAAGTCGCTTTCGATGCTGGAGTCGCTCGTTACCAAAGCTTTGGAAGCCGGTCTTGACCGCAAATCAACGATCGTGGCGCTTGGGGGCGGCGTGGTCGGTGATCTTGCCGGATTTGTAGCGGCATCCTACATGCGCGGCATTAAATTCGTCCAGGTACCGACAACGATTTTGGCGCATGACAGCAGCGTAGGCGGCAAAGTAGCCGTCAATCATCCGCTGGCCAAAAATATTATCGGAGCTTTCCACCAGCCTGAACTCGTCTTATATGACCTGCATACACTTCAAACGCTTCCTCCAAGAGAGGTAAGCGCCGGTTTGTCCGAAGTCGTCAAGCATGGGCTCATCTGGGATAAAGCATTCGTAGATTGGTGCGAGGCAAATGCCGAGAAGCTTCTTTCCCTAGATGCGGAAGCGCTTGGTTATGCGCTCTATAAGGGCTGCAGCGTGAAAGCAGCCGTCGTCTCGAAGGATGAGCGCGAGAATGACTTAAGAGCGATATTGAATTTGGGCCATACGATTGGGCATGCGTTGGAAGCCGTTGCGGGTTACGGTGAGCTGCTCCATGGCGAAGCGATTTCGATTGGCATGATTGGATCGGCGAAGCTGGGACTCCGTTACGGCGCTCCGGAAGAGGTATACAGCGTGACGAAGCGGGTGCTTGCGAAAGCAGGACTTCCTGTTCGGCTCCCCGAGCATTTTGACGTCGATCGAATCATGGAAGCCATGATGCATGACAAGAAGTTTACCGAGGGGACGATGGTATTCGTCGTGCCTACGGCTATCGGTACAGTGGAAATCAAACCGGATGTTCCCGTGCAATGGGTACGGGAAATCGTGGTGCAATTAAAGCAGGAGGTGCAGCTGTAATGAGTGTCAGAGGAATTCGCGGTGCAATTACCGTTGACGCAAACGAAGAGCAATCCATTTTGCAGGCAACGATCGAAATGCTGAACGGGATCGTTGCTGATAATGAGATAGTGCCGGACGATATATGCAGCGTATTCGTGACGGTTACGAATGATTTGGACGAGACCTTCCCGGCTCGCGCCATTCGCCAAATGAAGGGCTGGGAGCTTGTGCCGCTTATGTGTGCCCTTGAAGTTCCTGTTAAGGGCAGTCTGGAGCGCTGCATCCGGCTGATGGTATTGATTAACACGGACAAAACACAAGCGGAAATCCGCCACGTTTATTTAAACGGAGCACAAGCGCTTCGACCGGATCTGTCTAAGGCATAATACTTATTAGCTCATAATGAAAGAAATCCCTTTGTTGACGCATAGCTGTTCGTTGTTGTATATTTAGTTACGTAAGTGAGAGTAGCAGAGTGGTTTTATGAGCTGAGTTGAGATGAGTCGAGACTAGTTGAGAGTAGCAGAGATAGGCATGGAATGAACAGGGAGCTAGCGAAAGAGCTGAACGATCGACTGTGCAAGTGCGCAGTGATGGTAAAAGTGCTGTTTCACCCTATCCAGATATGCGTATTTTCCGCTTACACACTTCCGTCATCATCTAAACCAACGCTCCTGCTCTGGCAGGAGCTTTTTTTGTACACATTGATAGATAAAGAATTGCAAAGGGAGGATGTTTCCGAATGTCAAATGAGCTGCAGCATGTTATCCGTCTTGCCGGTCAATACAATTTAATTCCAGTCGTTCGTTATATGATGGCGGACACAGAAACACCTATTCGGTTGTTTCAGCATTTCGCGAAAGAGGATCATGCCTTTCTGCTGGAAAGCGTCGAGGGCGGCGCCAAATGGGCGCGTTATTCGTTCATAGGAACAGATCCGTTCATGATGCTGTATGGCAAAAACGGCGAGATGGTGCTGGAGCATAACGGTGAAAAGCAAAAACTGGGCGACAAACCAATCGAGCTTCTGAAAGCCCAGTTACGCTCCTTCCGCAGTCCGGCGATTCCGGGGCTTCCTCCTTTTACTGGGGGTGCGATCGGATTTTTCGGATACGACCTGCTGCAATATTACGAAAAGCTGCCTGCTCACCGAATCGATGATTTGAATATGAACGATATGCAGTTTATGTTCTGTGACCAGGTTATCGTGTTTGACCATTTCAAGCAGCAGCTGCAAATTGTCGGCAACGTACACATCGCCGAGGGAGCAACGGATGCCGAAATCGCAAAAAGCCATGAAGCAGCGATCGCCAAGATCGAAGCGACAATCGAACGGCTGCAGCAGCCAGTGACCATCCCGGTTACGGCTGGAAGCTCCGTCGAGGTGGATTATGAGCTGGGCGACATTCAATCGAATGTAACAAAAGAGCAGTTTATAACCAACATCGAACAGGCGAAACAGTATATTCGCGCAGGAGATATTTTTCAAGTGGTATTGTCGCAGCGCTTTAGCATCGAAACCGATATCGACCCGCTGCATGTGTACCGCGTTCTTCGCACGATGAACCCATCCCCTTATATGTACTATTTGAAAATGGGCGAGGAAGTCATCGTCGGCACGTCTCCGGAAGCGCTTGTGAAAGTAAACGGCGACCGGGTCGAAACGAGACCGATTGCGGGAACAAGGCCGCGCGGCAAAACGCCGGAAGAGGATAAAGCGCTTGAGGAAGAGCTGCTCGCAGACGAGAAAGAACGGGCAGAGCATTTGATGCTGGTTGATCTTGGCCGCAATGATATCGGGCGCGTATCGGAATTCGGTTCGGTGAAATGCGACTCGTTTATGGAGATCGAGAGATACTCCCACGTCATGCACATCGTCTCCAACGTTTCGGGCAAGCTTCATAAGGACAAGGACTTCTTTGATGCTTTCGTCTCCTGCTTGCCTGCAGGCACCGTTTCAGGCGCGCCGAAGCTGCGGGCGATGGAGATCATCTCGGAGCTGGAGAATGAAGCGCGCGGCGCTTATGCCGGCGCTATCGGATATTTAGGTTTTGGCGGTTCGATGGATACTTGTATTACGATTCGGACGATTATTTTTAAGCATGGCAAAGCGTATGTACAAGCGGGGGCAGGAATTGTATGGGATTCCGTTCCTGAGAGCGAATATATGGAAACCGTGAACAAAGCGAAAGGCATGCTGAAAGCTATCCGCGCGGCGGAAGCGATTTTTGCACAGCCTAAAAATACGCAAGAAAGCTTCAACTCCATTAATATGGATTATTATGTCACGGCCGGAGAGGGGCTTGGTCAATAATGCTGGGAACCGAAACGATATCGATGCAGCAAGCGCTGAATCAACTGATAGGCGGTTCAAGCCTCTCGCGGGAGCAGGCAAAAGCGGTCATGAGCATCATCATGAGCGGGGAAGCTACTGCGGTGCAAATCGCGGGCGTCATTACCGCAATGCGGATGAAGGGTGAAACCAAGGATGAGATTACTGGGTTTGCCGAAGCCATGCGCGCGCATTCAAGCCATCTACATACCGAACAGGAAGGCTTGCTCGATACCTGCGGAACCGGCGGCTCAGGCATTCATAAATTCAATATTTCCACGGCCTCTTCAATTATTGCCTCTGCGGCCGGCATTCGGGTCGCCAAGCATGGAAACCGGGCCATGTCAGGAAAGACGGGCAGTGCCGACGTTTTGGAAGCGCTTGGCGTGCAAATTACGATTACGCCGGAGCAGGCGGCACAATGTTTGAAGGATATCGGCATCTGCTTCATGTTCGCGCAGCTTTATCATCCATCGCTGCGTCATGCGGCCGTTCCGCGCCGTGAGCTGGGCATCCGGACCATTTTCAACATGCTTGGGCCGCTGACGAATCCCGCAGGAGCGGATCGGCAGCTGCTGGGCTTATATGACCGGGCGCGTACGGCTACGGTAGCAGAGGTGCTGGGCGAACTTGGCTTGAAACGGGCGCTCGTAGTAAGCAGTCATGACGGACTGGATGAAATCAGTATTTCTGCGCCGACGCAAATTTCGGAGCTGCTGAACGGCAAAGTAAGAACCTTTGATATTACGCCGGAGGAGCTGGGCTTAACTCGCTGGCCGATCGCGGATGTCATGGGCGGCGAGCCGGAAGTGAACGCGGCGCTTATCCGCGCGATTTTTGCAGGCGAGCAGCAAGGAGCCTACCGGGATATCGTGCTTGCTAATGCGGGCGCATGCATATATGTTGGCGGTTTGGCGGATTCACTCCGCGATGGCGTGGCGAAAGCGGCGCAGGTTATCGATTCTGGAGATGCGCAGCGAAAGCTCGTTAGTCTCATTCAAACGACAGGAGAGTTGGCACATGTTTCTGGATAAAATTGTAGCAACGAAACGGGCAGAGGTTGAAGAACTAGCTGCCCGCTTCGACCTTGCCGAGGTAGAGAAGCAGATCGCAGCGCTAGAGAAATGCCGTGGCTTCGAAAAAGCTCTATCTGCTGCTGAACGCAACCGGAGCATGGGGCTTATCGCCGAGGTTAAGAAGGCTTCGCCTTCGAAAGGATTGATTCGCGCTGATTTTGAACCTGCATCATTAGCCGCGGCTTATGAATCGGCGGGGGCGGATTGCATTTCGGTTCTGACGGACCGTGATTATTTCCAAGGTTCGAACGCATTCCTTCAAGCCGTCAAAGAAACGGTTAAGGTTCCGCTTTTAAGAAAAGACTTTACGGTGGATTACCGCCAAATTTATGAAGCACGGCAGATTGGCGCTGACGCGATTTTATTGATTGCGGCTATATTGACACCGTCTCAGCTGGGTGAGTTTCATGATCTCGCGAAGTCCATCGGTCTTGACGTGCTTGTCGAAGTTCATAACCAAGAAGAGCTCGAAGGCGTACTGGAGCTGGACAAAGCGAGTCTGATCGGCATTAACAACCGTGATTTGAAATCATTCGTAACGGATTTGAAAACGACTGAAGCGCTGATTGGCTTTATGCCTGAAAATGTTACGGTGATTAGCGAAAGCGGCATAGCCGGAAACGCGGATATGGATTATTTGTCATCCATTGGCGCGCACGGCGTACTGATCGGCGAGCATTTTATGCGGCATGAAAATGTGGGTCAAGCCGTTCATGACTTAATGGGCGCGGTTGGTGTACGATGAAGCGGCAGCCGCGCATTAAGATATGCGGGCTGATGGACGTACAGACGATTCAAGCAATGGACGGCTTGCCTATTCATGAGATTGGCTTCGTGTTCGCGCCCAGCAAGCGGCAAATTAGCGGTGGGGCTGCGGCAGAGCTCATCAAAGCGGCCTCGGAGCTAAAGGCAGCAGGCGGCAAACGTCCGCTTACTGCAGGCGTATTCGTGAATGAGGACTTTGCGGGCCTGCAGGCTGTTTTATCGGAAGCGCCACTTGATATCGTACAACTGCATGGCAGTGAAACGGCAGCGTTATGCAGGGAAGTCCGCGATAAGCTGAATGTTCAAGTGTGGAAAGTATTTTCCATGAAGAAGAAAGCTGATGGCCATGAGCCAAAAACAGCGAAAGAGCGGTTATCTCCGTATAAAGATGCAGTAGATGCCGTGTTGATCGATGCGCCGGGCGGCGGCACGGGCCAGACCTTCAATTGGGAAGCGATAAATGAATATAACCAAGCTGCCGGAGAATTAGGGATTATGCTTTACGTAGCAGGCGGCTTGCATGAAGGCAACGTACAGGAGCTGCTGAGGACTTATTCTCCAGGCGGGATTGACGTATCCAGCGGTGTCGAGACGGATGGACGGAAAGATATCGAAAAAATCCGATTATTTGTTAGAAGGGTGATGGAAGCATGACACAAATACCAGATGTAAATGGCCGCTTTGGGAAATTTGGCGGTAGATATGTGCCGGAAACATTAATGAACGCATTGCTTGAGCTGGAGGAAGCATACCTTCATTACTCAAAGGATCAGGCTTTTCAAGACGAGGTTAGCTATTTATTGCATAAATATTCAGGACGTCCGACTTCGCTCTATTATGCAGAGCGCTTAACCGAGCATCTCGGCGGAGCAAAAATATACTTAAAACGCGAAGACCTTAATCATACAGGCGCACATAAAATCAATAATACGATCGGCCAAGGCGTGCTTGCCAAGCGGATGGGCAAATCAAAGATCATAGCTGAAACCGGTGCCGGACAGCATGGCGTGGCATCTGCAACGATCGCTGCCTTGCTTGGTCTTGAGTGTAAAGTATTCATGGGCGAAGAGGATATGAAGCGCCAGCAGCTAAACGTGTTCCGTATGCAGCTGCTCGGTTCCGAGGTTGTACCCGTATTGTCCGGTACCCGAACGCTAAAGGATGCCTGCAACGAAACGCTTCGTTACTGGGTTAGCCATGTAGACGATACGTATTATATATTGGGTTCGGTTACCGGCCCTCATCCTTATCCGATGATGGTTCGCGATTTCCAGCGCATTATCGGCGATGAGGCGCGCAAGCAAATCTTGACCGAGGAAGGCAGATTGCCGGATTACGTCGTGGCGGCCGTAGGCGGAGGCAGCAATGCGATGGGGATCTTCTATCCGTTCGTCAATGACGAAAGCGTTAAGCTGCTGGGCGTTGAAGCGGCTGGCCGCGGCGTAGATACGATTGAGCATGCCGCGACTATGACCAAAGGCCGTCATGGTATATTCCAAGGCTCGATGAGCTATGTGCTGCAGGATGAGCATGGACAGGTTCAGCCTGCGCACTCCATCTCCGCGGGACTTGATTACCCGGGAATCGGGCCGGAGCATGCTTACCTGAAGGATTCCGGACGTGCGGACTACGTGCCGGTAACGGATGCGGAAGCCCTTGAAGCACTGCAACTGCTCTCGCGCACGGAAGGAATTATCCCGGCACTCGAATCCGCGCATGCGATCGCACAGACGATCAAGCTGGCACCTACGCTCGATAAAGACAAAGTGGTCGTAGTCAGCTTGTCTGGACGCGGAGACAAAGACGTGGAAGCGATTATGGGCTATTTGGGGGTAGAAAAACATGAATCTCATTGATACGGCATTTGCTCGCCTGAAATCGGAAGGGAAAACGGCACTTATTCCATTTCTTACGATGGGTGACCCGGATCTTGCCACATCGGTTGCCATTATCCAAACGCTCGAGAAAGCAGGCGCCGATATGATCGAGCTAGGCGTTCCTTATTCCGATCCGCTGGCGGACGGTCCTGTTATCCAGCGCGCATCCGAACGGGCATTGCTTCATAACAGCATCACGTTGAGAGATTGCATCGAGATTGCCGAGCAAGCCCGCGAAGCGGGCGTTAAAATACCTTTTATTTTGTTTACGTATTACAATCCCGTATTCCAATTCGGTTTAGATGCATTTTTTGAGCTTGTACAAAACAAAGGCATCAGCGGTCTGATCATTCCTGATTTGCCGATCGAAGAGGATGAAGAAGTCCGGCAGTTGGCTGAAGCGGCTAACGTGCATCTTATTCCGCTGGTTGCCCCGACCTCAAAGGCTCGCGTTACCCGCATATCGAGCAAGGCGAAGGGTTTCGTATATTGTGTCTCGTCACTCGGCGTTACCGGCGAAAGAGCCGATTTTCATACCGGGATCGACGAGTTTCTCGGCATGGTTAGGGAAGCGACTGATTTGCCGATCGCGGTTGGCTTTGGTATTTCAAGCCGTGAGCAGGTGGCTCGTTTCGAGAAGCAATGCGATGGCGTTATCGTAGGAAGCGCAATCGTGCGTCAGATTGAAGAAGCTATTCCTAAGCTGCAGGATCCTGCTCAGCGCGAGGCAGGCCTTAAACAAATTGGTGATTTTGTCTCTCAGCTTAAAGGTTAATGATTTCTTGGATAAAGCTCTCTAGTCTCGCGGCTAGAGAGTTTTTTGCTGTGTTATAAATTCCCATTCTTTTCAAACTTTCAAAGGAACGCTTATTGCTATGTAAAAAAACTTTAAAACCTCATACAGATATGAGACAATGAAGGTCGAGTATAGAGATTAGTCAATCATAAAAGAGGTGAACGGCTCATGCAGCCTAAAAGTAATATCGTCCACCTTCCCGTCTATCAGCCTGGTAAGCCGGTTGAAGATGTTAAGAGGGAGCTTGGTTTAAAGGAAGTCATAAAACTGGCATCCAATGAAAATCCGTTCGGCTGCTCCGAACATGCGAAATCCGCTGTCATTGAGGAGCTTGGGAATTTCAATATTTATCCCGACGGCGCAAGCGTCGAGCTTACGGAAGCATTAGCGGCTGAGCTTGGCGTAGAGAGCAATCAAATTATTTTTGGAACCGGATCCAGTGAAATTATCCTCATGATTAATAGAGCGTTTATCGTTCCCGGGGACGAGACGATTATGGCAGATGAAACGTTCCCGCAATACAAGCATAACGCAGAAATCGAGAATGCCCGTATCATAGAGGTTCCATTAAATGAAGGCAAACATGATTTGCCTGCGATGCTGGCTAAAATTAATGACCGCACGAAAATCATTTGGATTTGCAATCCGAACAATCCAACCGGAACGATCGTTACGCTGCCTGAATTATCTGCCTTCCTGAAGCAGGTCCCGGCAAACGTACTGGTTGTTCTTGATGAGGCATACGGTGAATATATTGACGATCCGGAATTCCCAGACGGAATAAAGCTTCTGAGCGAACACCGCAATTTGATCGTGCTGCGCACCTTCTCGAAGATTTACGGCCTAGCTGCTTTGCGCATCGGGTATGGTGTCGGGCACCAGGACGTCATTCGTTATGCAAATCAGGTGCGTGAGCCCTTTAATACTTCGCGGGCAGCCCAGGCAGCCGCGAAAGCAGCCCTTGCGGACAAGGAGTTTATTGATTATTGCCGCGAGCAAAATAAACAAGGCCTCTCTTATTTATCCGAGCAATTCGATCGCCTAGGCTTGTCCTATTTCCCGGCTCACGGAAATTTCATGATGGTCGACGTGAAACGCTCGTCGCCTGAGGTATTCGACGGCTTGCTGCGCCGCGGAATTATTTCAAGGCCGCGTTGGACTTTTTACCCGAACCATATTCGGATTACCGTCGGTACGGGTGATCAGAACGAGAAATTCATAGCGGCGTTAGAACAGGTTTTACAAGAATCGGCGGTGCAGGAATAAAGTTATGACAACTGTAGCGATTTTTGGCGTGGGGCTAATCGGAGGTTCGATTGCCCTTTGTTTTAAAGGGAAACCGGGCATTACCGTAATTGGTCATTCAAATCGCCCTTCACAGGTTGATAAATACTTGCAGCGCGGTGTTGTGGATTATGCGACGACATCCATGCAAGAGGCCGCGGAGCAGGCGGATTTTATTTTTGTGTGCGTACCTGTAGGTAATATTGAGGAATATATCCAGAAGCTAAGCGCTTTCCGTTTAAAGCCGGGCTGTATTATAACCGATGCGGGCAGCACGAAGGCTTCCGTAGTGGCATGCGCGAAATCGCTTGATTTCGGTCAAGCTTCGTTTATCGGCGGTCATCCGATGGCGGGATCTGAGCGTACGGGGGTAGAAGCAGCATCGTCTCATCTATACGAGAATGCTTATTATGTGTTGACTCCCGACGAGGATACATCCGAGGAAGCGTTGGAGCGTCTTGTCGAGCTGCTGAGCCATACGAAAGCGAATATCGTAAAAGTTGACGCGAAGGAGCATGATGAGATTGCTGGCGCAATCAGCCATCTGCCGCATATTATTGCGGTTTCGCTTGTTAATCAAATTCGCGGATACAACGAAAATAACGGCCTTTATGAATCGCTGGCCGCGGGAGGCTTCCGTGATATTACGCGGATAGCATCAGGTGATCCGATTTTGTGGCGCGATATTTTGATTAACAATCGTCAAGTCGTGCTTAAATTGCTTCGTGATTGGAGCCATGAAACGGATAAGTTTATACAGATGCTGGAGAGCGCTGACGGCGATGCTATCGCAGGCGCATTTGAAACGGCGGGAGATTTCCGCAGCAAAATGCCGGAACGGCGCAAAGGCATGATCCATTCTGCTTTTGATTGTTACGTAGACATCCCGGATCATCCCGGCATTATCGGTAAAATTACAAGCGAGCTTGGGAATAGCTTAATCAACTTGAGCAATATCCATATCATAGAGAGCAGGGAGGACGTTCCTGGCGTTCTAAGGCTCTCATTCCGGAGCCAGGAGTATTTGGATAAGGCTGTCATCTTACTTACTGCAAATGGATACGACGTGCACCTTTAATTAGGTGCTCGTCTTTTTTTTGCGGAATCAAGCGCTTACAAATATTTAAAACAAAAATGAAAGCGCTTATTGACAAAGTGGAAGCGTATACATATAATAAAGGTACAGTATGGTTTCTCTCCACTCCTATCCAAATCCTATAGTGCTCATCATGAGTACGGACCACCCTTCGGGGTGGTTTTTTTTTGCATTAGGGAGCTTATAAGCAATGATCTGCTTTATTCGATCGATATAGATACGCGAATGAGCCGCTTGCGGGTATAACCACGCGATGCGGTTTTTTGCAGTATCAATTGCAGGCGCAGCAAGCATGAAGCAGACTTAGGAAGAGACCTTATTATTTTAAAATTAACATGGCATTTCTGTATTAAGACCACTATTTCTTGTAATCGTCAGCTAGTTTTGTCGAATCATCGAAATTATACTGAATTCAAGTTCAATCCTGCAAAGGGAAATAGACGGGTAAATCGAGGAGAGTATAGGATGGAATTCGTTCAAGACAATGACAACATGTCCTGGCAGGCTCCGGCTGTTCACCGCGAGAAATTAAGCTTAAACCAAGAATGGAGATTTTTTCGCGGGGAACAGCAGGGTGCAGAGGCATCCGATTTTGATGATTCGGCTTGGGAGCTTGTACATCTTCCGCTTACGGTAAGAATAGAGCCGGCAGATTGCAGCGGAGGCATTAACTACCTAGGCGTTGCATGGTACCGAAGACATTTTTACGTGGACAAAGTCGGCAGCGGCCAAAAATATCCGTTGAATTCCAAGGCGCGAAGCATACCGCGGAGGTATGGATCAACGGGACGCATCGCATCACGCATTATGGCGGTTATTTGCCTTTTACATTAGATATCACGGATGATGTGACAGCGGATGGGGAAACGGACCATGTCATTGCGGTAAAAGTAAATAATTCCGATATGCCGGATGTTCCTCCAGGCAAGCCCCAGGGCGAATTGGATTTTTGTTATTTCGGCGGCCTGTATCGAAATGCATGGCTGCATATAGCGGACAAACTTCATATCACCGACGCGGTTTACGCGAATAAACAAGCAGGCGGCGGCCTGTTTATATCCTTCCCCGCAGTAAGCGAGGCTTCGGCTCAGGTTGCTTTAAATACCCATATTATCAATGAATACGATAGCCCGAAGACGTGTTCCGTATCGAAAAACAATGAAGCTCATCGGAGCAAACCGGCATCAGGAATACGTATATGTAGGTGATGCCCTATCCGACGCAATGCACAGAAGAGATGCTTACAAGCTGAAGATTTCAACCATATAGCCGTCTGCGGCGTATTCGATATTTATCGTTTGCCTAAATTCAGCTATTATTTGATCAAGAGCCAAAGCATGCCTTACGCCCATGTGTCATGTGTTCCGGCAGAGCCCACTTTGTTCATCGCGACGCAGTGGACCCCATCCTCCGCAGCGGATATTACGGTTTACAGCAATTGCGAGCAAATCAAGCTTTATTTGAACGGCAGGCTTGTCGGAATCAAGGAACCAGATTTAGCTTATGCGGATTTGCCGCATGCGCCTTTCCGTTTTGAAGGGCTGTCGTGGGAGCCTGGGACACTGACGGCCGAGGGCATTTGGAGAGGTGCTGTTGCGGCAAAAGACGCCGTTTCGACGCCGGAGGCGCCCGACCATTTGACATTAACCGTGGATGAATGCGGTATGGAGCTGCAAGCTGACGGTTCGGATTTCATAATCGTCCATGTTTTTGTGAGAGACGCGAGAGGAACGGTTGTTCCCGATGCTTATCACCAAATCAAGTTCAACCTATCCGGTCCCGGCGAGATTATCGGCGACGGAGACAGCAGAGTAGGAGCTAACGAGGCCTAAGCGGAAGCGGGCGCGCTTGTTGGTACGGTCTGCTAAGGTATCCGGCGTAATCGTATTGCAAGCGGAATCAGACGGATTGAAATCCGCTGAGGTAGAAATCGTATCGAAAGCTGTTGAGGCGGCGCAAGTACCGGGCGTGAGCCAGATTCCGCCTAAAGCCATAGCGGTTTATGAGGCGGACGAGATGAGGTTATTCTCGCCGCCGTCATCGAGGTATTGGGAGAAATGGAATGATATTGCGATCGATAAGCCTGCCCAGGCGAGCTCGAGCTTACCAGGCTGCGAAGCGAATCATGCGACAAGCGGCATTGCAGACGATCGTTATAGTGAGCGTTGGTGCGCGGGGACAAACGAGCTGCCTCAGTGGTGGAAGGTCGATCTGGAAGGACATTATGAGCTGGACGGCACCAAGATCTATTGGGAAAGCGATAATACGCTGTACGATTACCTAGTCGAAGTGTCGTCCGATGATGTGCTCTGGAAAACAGTCGCAGCCCGAAAGCAAACCGGACAAGACGAAGGCGTAGATGAATTTCACGAATCGGCTATCCGTTATGTTCGGGTTGTCGTGAAGAACGTATCGAAAGGACTGCCGGGCTTTTATGTCGTGAAGGTATTCGGTAAAGTAATGCCGTCCATATGACGGAAACGATTAACGCCGGCGATCGGCGGACGAGAGGATGAACTGCTTATGGCGAGTGTCAAAAGAATTGGAATCATCGGCCTCGATACTTCCCATGCACCTGTATTTACCCAGCTCCTAAATGACCCAACCCATGAATTCCATGTGCCAGGCGGCGTAGTAACGTCCGCATTTCCCGGGGGCTCTGCCGATTTCGAATTGAGCTACTCGCGCGTCGAGGGCTTTACGGAGCAATTACGCATGCAACCTGGCGTTAAGATCGTCGATTCCCCGGAGGAAGCTGCTGAAGCCTGTGATGCCATTCTTTTGCTTGCGGTGGACGGCAGGGCACATCTGGCGTTGTTTCAACGCATTGCTGCTTACGGAAAGCCCGTGTTTATTGACAAACCGATGGCGGTGTCTTATGCGGAGGCAGCTGCGATTGCAGAGCTAGCAAAGCTGAATGGCGTACCTCTGATGAGCTGCTCGGCGCTTCGTTATGCGGAAGCGTTGACCGAGGCATTAACGGATAACAAGGCGGGCCCGGTGATCGGCATGGATTGTTACGGTCCGATGGCGCTGCAAGCGACGCAGCCGGGGCTTTTTTGGTATGGCGTGCATATGGCCGAGATGCTGTTTAGAACGCTGGGCAAAGACTGCAAGAAGGTTCTGGCCGTAACGAACGAAGATCATGATTTGATTAGCGGGGTTTGGGAGAACGGTTCGATTGGGACCATGCGGGGCAACCGTAAAGGGAACAATCAATTTGGCGCATTGCTCCACAGGGAAAACCGCACCGCCCATATCGACGTTTACAGCCACCCCAAATCCTATTACGCGAGTTTATTGGAACGAATCATGAGCATGTTCCTGACTGGGGTAACGGATATTGACGGGGATGAAACCCTGCAGATTATTCGGTTCATGGAAGCAGCCAATGAGAGCCGTGTAACTGGCAGGTTCGTAGATTTATAGATTAAGAAGAATTACCGGACATCAGCATAAGGAGGAAGAAGGATATTTTGAACGGTGAGAATCCTAGCTAGACGCCCGAATACGCGCGTAACGTGATTGCCGTACACGAAGCGGTTTACCGAGCTGCGGAAACAGGCACGGAGCAGCAGCTGATTTGGTAATCTTTTTATGTCATCATGTGGCTATTCATAACGGGGTTATCCAGCGGTCGCAGAAGACTTGCTGGATAACCTTTTTTCATTTAGGAAGAAATTATTGATTTAATGGACAATTTGTTGAAATAGGCGCCTATCTTGGGCAGACGCAAAAAAATATAATGAATTGAAACATGGAATGAAAGCGTTTTACTTGTCGCCGTTTGCCCAAATTAGCGTGAAGGGAATGGTTGATTGATGAGTAGAGTTAAAGCTTTACCGTTTCTATCCTTGGTTTTGAGCCTTGCCGTTTTTCTCTCGGGAATTACCTTTTATCCAAGTCAGGCAAAGGCTGATTCGGTGCCGCTTGTGCCTAATGGAGGTTTCGAGCAGGTTGCAAACGGAATTCCGCTCCAATGGTCGGTGATCAGCGGCACCGCGGCTTCCTCCGCTAATCAGGTGCATAGCGGGAATTACAGCGTAGAGTTATCCGACTCCAGCAGTGCGGCTCCGGTTGGCCTGCGCAGCCAGAAAATGCAAGTTGCCCGGACAAGAATATGAAGCCTCGGCATTTACTTACAACTTCCAAGGAAGCTCCTCCGTATTTTTGGAATTCTGGGACATAAACCAGAATCTCATTTTGTTTTCCAACGCCAGCAACAATACGACCAACCAGTGGAAGCAGCTCGGTCTCAACCTCGCAGCGCCGCCGGATGCCAAATTCGTAAGCTTAAGGGTCTACTCGGGACTCGGCAATATCGGTACTTCCTATTTCGATGACGCAGAAATTCAAATCCTCGCGCAAGACCCGAATGTCATGCTCCGAAACGGCGGTATGGAGACCGTTATGGACGGGCTGCCTAGGTATTGGAGCACCTTATTCGACGCAACCAGCTCGACATCGACGGAGAGGAAGCGTTCAGGCGAACGCAGCGTGAAAATAATGGATTCCAAAAACAATGGCGGGATAGGCTTGCGCAGCGCGCGGATTCCGGTTACGGCGGGGCTTTAAATACGAAGCTTACGCATATGCCTACATCGAAGGCGGATCAGCGGCCGTCTACATTGAATTTTTAAATGAAGCCGGCGGCGAACTGACGCTTGCGAATGCAGGCATTACCTCGTTAAACGAATGGAATGAGGTCCGTGTTTCCTCGATTGCTCCGCCGACGGCAAAATACGCGATGGTAAGATTATACTTAGGCGCGGCTAATGTCGGAACGACCTATTTTGACGATGCGGGATTTCGCGAAGTTCCGCCCGATCTCAGCGCAAACTTAAACAATGGCCAATTCGAGCTGATGGATCATGGAAGAACGAGTAACTAGCGCGCGGTGGACGGGACGGCCAACACCTATGTGCATGACGGCTCGTACATCGCTTTGGACGACGGTATCATAGAAGAGAAACTTGACGCGGTAACAGGGACGGTTGCTGACTTTACGAAAGCATTGGCCGCGCAAAACGAAATCATTATTGAGGCTGCCACACAACCCGCGGAAATCATTGATCTTGTCGGTAAAAGCATCATGATTCAAATTGACGGCGTCCGCAAAGGGACATTCCGCATCAAAGGCGTAACCGCGCTGGACGGAAATCGGATAAAGCTCGATATCGGGGACATTTCGCTTGTCCGTTCTTATAAGGATCCTTATGATTTCAGCCAAGGATTTAATTACGACATCGCAGCGGGAGCTCAATACCGGATTCCGCTGACCTATACGTCAAGTGAAGATGCGCAGCCGGAATCGCCAGCTTTCAATGCAAATATCAGCGCTCCGACCAACTCGGATGTCGCTGTCACCATCACTTACCCGCCAAGTGCAGCGGTGAAGGAAAACAAAAAGGGCGAGGGCGGCGATTGGACGGTCTATACGGAACCGATCACTTTTGCGGAAAATGGTATTTTGTATACACGATCGAAGGATTTTGCCGGCAATCTATCGCCTGCTGCGAGTTATGAAGTCCGGAATATTGATAAGGTCCCGCCAGTCACGACAGCAATCCTGGACCCGGCGCAGCCGGTTATTCTATCCTTGCATGCGGCAGATACCGGTTCAGGCGTGCAGAAGACAGAATACAGCCTGGACAACGGGACGACATGGCAGCTCTATCGATCGGACGTGACGGTTGACATGCAGGGCAATTACGCTTTGCTCTTTAAATCCTCGGACGCAGCAGGAAACGCAGAGTCTGCCTAAACGTTATCGTTTTCGCTTGCTGCTACGGCGGTGAAAATCGAATGAAAGGACAGCGGCGGCAATCCGTTAAGCGGAGGAACGGTGTCCTACTATGACGGAGGCTGGAAAACCTTCGGCGTAACGGATGCGATCGGCAAAGCCAGCAGATCTCTGCCGCCAAAAAGCTATTCCTTTTCCATAAGCTATGAAGGTACGCGCCAGGAGAAGGTTCAGCATATAGGAACGGATCCAAACGTCGTGTTCAATACGGTCAAGGTCGAGCTGCGGTTGAAGGACAGCCAAGGAAATCCCGTTGACGGCGGCACGTCAAGCTATTACGCCGGAGGCTGGCGTAATTTCGGTACGACCGGCAGTGGCGAGGCGAGCAAGCAGCTCTTGCCTGGCGAGTACGCATTTGCCATGCGTTACGGCGGCACAAATAAACAAGTGACGCAAAATACGATGGCAAATCCGGTTGTGGTATTCCAATTTTAAAATACGGGAGCGTATTAATTCCGGGGACCCGTTTGGGATCCCCGATTTTTGCTATGTGTTTTTGTAAGGAATGATGTTTTACGGTTCGATCGTTGCTTGGCCAGACACATTCATGCTATGCTCCTTAATAGACTCATTAAAGATGATGTCTTTAAATATTGGAGGATTTGTATGGTGAATGAAACGGACATCAACACCGCGAAAGGCATTGCGATCGGCGTAATCGGGCCCGAGATTTTGGTCAAGCGGATACTGAGGGTACTGAATGCTTTTCCTTCCTTCCGCCCGCTGGCAAGGATATACAGGAAAGAGGAAGAGGCTCCGGCGCTTGCCGAAGAAATCGCGGGCGAAGCGGAGGTTATTTTGGTAACCGGACCTATGCCATACCATAGAATACGGGAAGAAACGAGTTTGAAAATCGCGCTTCATCATGTGCCGTTGACGGATACGAGCTTTTACCGGTCATTGTCCCGCTTGAAGAACGCGCTTGGCCCAGAAAAGGAGCTCCGCGTATCGATTGACACTTTAGGGGGGCCAATGATCGCCAAATCGCTAAAGGAAATTAATGAATCCCGTGTGCAGACGACGATTTTTAACGGTGCTTCTTATCCCACGCAGGAAGCGCTAACGGCCTTCCACGCGCAGCTATATGAGAGCGGCGCATGCGATGCGGCGCTGACGGCGGAAGGGGCGGTTTCCGATGCGCTGACAAAGCGGGGGATTCCGAATGAGTGGATCATTCCGACAGACCAGAACATTACGGTTGCTCTTGAGAGAGCCTTGCTTTCGACGGAAACCAGGCAAAGCAAGGAAGCGCAAATCGTAGTCGGACTGCTTAATATTGATCATTTCGAGAAGCGGATCCATACGCATACCTCGGAGCATGAGGTCCAAAAGTTTAAGCTGGAAATCCACCGGATGCTGCTGGACTATGTAGAGTCCTTAGACGGCTATCTGACGCATCTCGGCGGAGATGAATATTTGTTTTTTACGACTCGCGGCATTTTTGAACGAGAGACGGGCGGGTATAAGACGATTCCGCTAGGCAGGCACGCAAATCAAAAATTCGGATTGTCCCTGAGCATCGGCATCGGCTTTGGACGGTCGGCGAACGAAGCGGGCACGCATGCCAGGTACGCTCTTCGGAAATCGAAGGACGCGGGCGGGGATACTTGCTTTATCGTCAGAGAGGACAAGACTTTTATCGGACCGCTTGCCATGGCGGATCCGCTGGAAATTGCCTTATCGATGACCGACGCGGGTTTAATTAAGAAAGCGGAGGATGCCGGCATGACATCGGTCTATTTGAGCAGGCTGATGGCACACGTGGCGAGAAGCGGCCGGGTGGATTATATGGTGCACGAGCTGGCTGCCATTTTGGATATCACGGTACGGAGCACGCATCGCTTAGTCCTGCAGTGGATCGATCAGGGCTTGCTTCGGATCGCGGGAGTCGAAAAGGTTCCGAAGGGCAGGCCGCGACAAATTTTCAAGCTTGCTTTTCTGGAGGATAAGGTCGGTAATTAAACCGGATCAATCGCGATCCGGTTTTTTATTAATTATTTATAGACAATTAAAAGATTTGTCTTTTAAGCGGGCAGTCTCTATGATGAAGATAGCCTCAAACCTGGAAGGGAGATTGTTGAACCTATGAGAACGATTGAAGAACTCGAGGCCAAGCTGGCCGAACCGTCCGCGGCGCTTATTCACGATATAAAGAAAGTAAACGGAGATATTCTTCTTCTCGGTGTTGGCGGGAAGATGGGACCGAGCTTGGCGAGGCTGCTGATGAACGCGGTCAAGAAAGCGGGCGTCAGCAAAAAAGTAATCGGTGTTTCAAGATTTTCGGAGGCGGGCCTGCAACAACAGCTGGAGGCGGAAGGCGTGGAGACGATCGCGTGCGATTTGTTTGACGACGAGAAACTTCAAGCGCTGCCGGACGCCGAAAATGTCATTTATATGGCCGGCAACAAATTCGGCACTACGGGAAACGAATCCTTTACGTGGGCTATGAATGCTTATCTTCCCGGAAGAGTTGCCGTGAAATACCGGAACTCCCGAATCGTCGTATTTTCTTCGGGCAACGTTTATCCCTTTACGCCCGTTGGTTACGGCGGGGCAAGCGAAGCGGCGGCGCCGGCTCCGATTGGAGAATACGGCCAGTCCTGCTTGGGCAGGGAACGGGTTTTCGAGCATTTTTCTAAAACCTATCAAATCCCTATGGTCGTATATAGGCTCAACTATGCCATAGACATGCGGTACGGCGTATTGCTTGAAATTGCAAAAGCCGTGAAGAGCGGTAAACCGATCGATTTAACGATGGGGCATGCGAATGTGATCTGGCAAGGAGATGCGAACGAAATTGCGATACGTTCGCTGCTTGCCTGCGAAGCGCCGGTCAATTTTCTGAATGTCACCGGGCCGGAGACGATGTCGATACGCTGGGCTGCCCAGGAATTTGGAAAAAGGTTCGGTACAGAGCCGCAGTTCGAAGGGGCTGAAGCAGAGAATGCACTGCTGAACAATGCTTCAAAATGCCACCAGCGCTTCGGTTACCCGCGCGTTACGCTTCTGCAGATGATCGATTGGACTGCGGAATGGGTGGAGGCAGGCGGAGCAACGCTGAATAAACCTACGCATTTTCAGGAAAGAAAGGGGAAATTCTGAATATGATCCATTTCAATCCATTGACACCCGAGCAGCTAAATGCGCTCCATGAAGGTCTCGTCATTCCCGCCCACCCGCTGGCGCTTGACGAGAATCGCCGTTTGGACGAAATCTCCCAGCGTGCGTTAACCCGGTATTACATGGCTTCAGGAGCGGGAGGCGTTGCCGTAGGCGTACATTCAACGCAATTTGAGATCCGCGATCCGAAATTCGGACTTTTCGAGAAAGTTCTTCGTTTGGCGGCGGAAGAGGTTGATAAAGGTAAGCTAAGCCGTCCATTTATCCGGGTAGCCGGCATTTGCGGACCTACGGAGCAAGCGCTGGGCGAAGCGGAGCTCGCTGCAGGTCTCGGCTACGAGGCGGGCCTGCTGAGCATGGGAGGGCTGCAGGACTGGTCGGAAGCAGAATTATTAAGCCGTACGGAGAGAGTGGCGGAGGTTATACCGGTTATCGGTTTTTATTTGCAGCCTTCCGTAGGAGGGAGAACGTTCAGCTTTGGCTTCTGGCGCGCGTTCGCCGACATTCCCGGCGTAATTGCAATCAAGCTGGCTCCTTTTAACCGTTATCATACGATTGATGTCATCCGTGCCGTTTGCTGCTCCGCGCGCAGAGAGCAAATTGCCCTGTACACAGGCAATGACGATAATATTGTCAATGATTTAATGTCAGTTTACCGGTTTCAAGCGGAGGGCAAAATGGTTGAGAAAAGAATTGTCGGCGGACTTCTCGGGCACTGGGCCGTATGGACGCATAAAGCGGTGCAAATGCTGGAAGAAATAAAACGGGCTCGAATTTATGACACGATTCCTGCGGAGTGGCTGACTCTCAATGTGGAGGTAACGGACTCGAATGCGGCGTTTTTTGATCCGGCACACGGCTTTGCCGGCTGCATACCCGGTATTCATGAGGTGCTCCGCCGACAAGGCCTCATGAAAGGAACCTGGTGCTTGAACCCGCATGAAGAGCTGTCTGTGGGCCAGAAGGAAGAGATAGACCGGGTTTATCGGGACTACCCTCATTTGAACGATGATGAATTTGTTAAGCTGCATCTCGCGGACTGGCTGACTTAGGAGGTATCGAATGGGCTATGCGCTTTAAAGACGTGTTTTCGATTATTGGTCCTGGCATGATCGGGCCTTCCAGCTCGCATACGGCGGGCGCCGTTCGGCTTGGAAGAGTCGCCCGCGGATTGTTCGGGGAACAGCCCAAAAGCGCGGAGATCGTATTCTATGGATCATTTGCCGCCACCTATAGCGGACACGGAACAGATCTGGCCGTGACAGCCGGGCTGCTCGCGTTCGATACGGATGACGAACGAATACCGGAATCGCTTCAGCTGGCCGAGCAATCGGGAATGGAGATAAGCTTTCAGGCAAGCAGCCTGCCTTCCGTTCATCCGAACACATTGACGATTAAGCTAAGCTCGGGCCGCAGGCGCTGCCAGATGACGGGCTGCTCAATTGGCGGCGGCAATATTGAAGTGATCGAGGTAAACGGGTTCGATCTTAAGTTTACGTCCAATTACCCGGTTCTGATTGTCTATCATGTCGATCGTCCAGGCGTGCTGGCAAGCCTTACGCGGCTTCTAAGCGATGCCGGTATCAATATCGGTTACATGGATGTTGACCGCAAAGCCAGGCTTGGGCGGGCGGCAACCGTTATCGAGACGGATGGCGCGATTCCGGAGAAGCTCTTAAACGAAATTAAAAAGCTGGCACACGTAAAAAGCTATGATTATATCGAATGGAATGGTGGTGAACCGCTTTGAGATTCAGCACTTTGAAGGAATTGGCAATGGTATGCGCGGATGAAGGCAAGCCGATATACCGGATAATGCTGGAGGATCAAGCGAAGGAATCCGGGCGCTCGGCCGACCAGGAATGGGAGAAAATGAAAAAATATTACGGCATCATGAAAGATGCCGTTACGAAAGGCATTGCTTCGGAGAAAACCTCCCGAAGCGGGCTTACCGGCGGCGACGCCAAACGCGTATATGAATATACGCGTACGCCGGAAGCTTCACTCGAGCCGTTTACCGGACTTGCCATGGCTTATGCGCTGGCTGTCTCTGAGGTAAATGCTTCCATGGGACGCATTGTAGCGACGCCGACCGCCGGGTCCTGCGGCGTTATACCCGGCGTATTCGCCAGCAGCCAAGAGCGCTTCGGCTGGGATGACGATCATATGGTCAAGGGTCTTTTCTGCGCTGGTGCAATCGGTTATGTAATTGCGAACAATTCTTTTATATCCGGCGCAGAGGGCGGCTGCCAAGCCGAAATCGGCTCTGCAATCGGAATGGCAGCCGGGGCGCTTGTCGAGCTGAAGGGCGGCTCGCCTGCCCAAGCGGTCCACGCCGTTGGATTGGCCTTAAAGAATACGCTCGGGTTGATCTGCGACCCGGTTGGCGGATTGGTGGAAATTCCCTGTATTGTCCGCAACGGCTTTGGCGCGGTGAATGCGCTGGCGGCAGCCGATATGGCGCTTGCAGGCGTGAGAAGCGTAATCCCATCGGATGAGGTCATTCAGGTCATGCTTGAAGTGGGAAGCGCGATGCCCGACGCCCACCGCGAGACGGCAAGAGGGGGGCTCGCCCAGACGCCGACCGGCAAGCAGATAATAGAGCAGCTGGCCAAAGGCAGAAAGAAGTCCCTGTCCGGAACGAAGGAGGAAAATAATGACTAAGCCGTCGCTGCAATTGCTTCTTCCCGCGGCCAAAGCGATTGAGACGGAACTGATCGCACTTAGAAGGCAGCTCCATCAGAATCCGGAGCTCAGCCTAGAGGAGGCGGAAACGTCCGCTTCGGCAGCGCGTTTATTGACTAAGCTTGAGCTCGAAGTGAAAAGAAACATTGGCGGACACGGCATCGTTGCAGACCTAGCCGGCGGGAGGCCAGGACCTTTAATCGCGCTGCGCGCGGATATGGATGCCCTGCCGATCCAAGAGGAAAGCAATCTTCCGTTCGCCTCAGCGATTCCCGGCAAAATGCATGCCTGCGGCCATGATGCGCATACGGCCATATTGTACGGAGCAGCCAAGCTGCTGTCGGAGAGAAAGGATATGCTGGCCGGAAGCGTTCGATTCATCTTCCAACCGGCCGAGGAAATCAATGCCGGAGCGCAGGCCATGATCGAAGAAGGGGTTCTGGTAGGCGTTGACGAAATCTACGGCCTGCATAATCTTCCTACGCTTCCGGTCGGCAAAGCAGCGACCCGTCACGGTGCTCTTATGGGGTCGGTCGACAGGTTTGAAATCATCATTACGGGAAAAGGAGGACATGGCGCGATTCCTGATCAATGCGTGGATCCCATTGTTGCGGCTTCGGCCGTCATGCTGTCGCTTCAAACAGCGGTCAGCCGGGAAATCTCACCGTTTGAGCCCGTGGTCGTTACGGTAGGGTCCTTTCATGGCGGCGCTTCCTATAACGTAATACCCGAGCGGGCGGAGCTGACGGGAACGGTTCGAACATTCTCCCGGAGCGTTCAGGATGCAATGCCATCAAAGCTGCAAAGACTGATTAGCCGCACGGCAGAGGCTCACCGCTGTCAAGCAGAGCTTCGCTATACGAAGATGGTGCCTGTGCTAGTCAACCATGATGAACAAGTCCGCCTGGTCGAAGAGGCGATTGATTTGATTCAGGGAGCGGAGAATAGAAGCGAAGCGGCTCCGGTTCTTGCTGGCGAAGATTTTTCGAACTATTTGAAGCATGTGCCCGGTTGTTTTTTCTGGTTGGGATCCGGTCCCGCCATGTGTGCCGATCAAGCCAACGGACTTTATCATCCCCAATTTCTCCTAAACGAGGAATGCCTGCCTATAGGAGCCGCTCTTTTGGCCGGCATCGTGCTCCTTCGGCTTGGATATGCGAATGCCTAATGGACGATGCAACAATGCCAAAACCGTTCTTGACCGTCGGCGGTTATTGCGCTATTTTAGATTGAAACGGATAACGAGTGTTGAAGGTACTGCTCTCCGGGACGGGAAGCAGTCGCATCAACACTCGTTTTTTTATGGTTTCACGTTAATTGGTAACTCAAACCGAAGCAGGTTGAAATATTTGCAGGCATATAATGGATGGATAACCATTATACTTTTTAAGAATCATAGGGCTGCTTGAAGAAACCAGGTTTTCGTTTGAGACTGGTTTTTTATGTATGCAGTTCTGATTTCATATTTTCACTTGTAAAAATATTGTATTTTATCCTTTTGTCGAAAGAGGCAGGAATTTGCCCGCGAAACACGAATAATATGTATACTCGTATTTTTTGAATTATTTATGATAAAGACCGCAACTTTTCGTTCTTGGGCCGGTACAATGTTATGTGGCGATCCAGGAATAATCCGCAGGTGGAGGAGGTTCGCCTGTCATGACTGATTCCCAATTAATACGTGAGATAAAGGATGGCAATGTCGAGCTGTACTCCGAGCTTATGCGGCGCTATCAACGAAAAATCTTGGCTTTTATCTATCATATGCTGAAGAGCGCAAAGCTTGAGCTGTTGGCTGAGGATTTGTGCTCCGAATCATTTTATAAAGCATACCGCAGCCTTCATTCGTTCCGCGAACTGGATGCTTCTTTTTCGACATGGTTATATACGATTGCGCGCAACACGGTGCTAAGCGAGCTGCGCAAGCAAAAGTCTGCGCATGTGTCGCTTGACGAATCTGGATTCGAGCCTGTGGCGGCGCTCGATGCCGTGCCTGAGCAGCATGTACTGCGGAATGAACGCATGGCTATGGTACGCGAGGCGATTAATAATTTGCCGGAGAAACAGCGCTCTGCTCTTATTCTTCGGGAATATGACCAGCTTGACTATCAAGAAATCGCGAATATTTTAGGGCAAACGGTCAGTTCCGTTAAATCACTGCTTTTCCGAGCGAGAGCAAGCGTCAAAACGCAGCTGGAGCCTTATTTCGGACAATCGCCGCTGATGGAAGAATATGAAGGGATGAATACAAGATGAATTGCAACGATGCGCAAGACAAATTCGGCGAATATTGGGATTTATCGGAGCATGATGAAGATCGGATAGCGATTGACGCTCATTTGCTAGAGTGCAAAGCATGTGCGGAGCAGTTTGTGCAGTGGGAAGAGAGCGAAGAAATGATTCGTTTTCTATCGGATGAAGAGGAAAGCCTTGGACCGATCGAGCATGTAAATCGCAATGTCATGGATCGCATTTATGCGGAGGAATCCTGGTTAATGCCCGTTCCGCACAAGAGCTATCAATTTTCTAAATCGTTCCGCCGCAATATTGCTTTGATCGTTGCAGCCTTCATGGCTATGTTTGCAAGCGCGTTTTTTGTTTTTGTTTTTGACCATCACGGCGGTGCGTCACAAGCGGAAATTGCCGAGATCAGCGGATTGATGGACACGGCAAACGCATCCGGGGACGGGCTTGTTACTACCGGATTTTATGCGGAGGTTCCCGTAGCCAGTATCAGTGATCCATTCGTTTTAAAGGTCATGCCTGCCTTTCCGCAGTATTATGTTGCGTTATCCTTGCTTGGAATGATCATGACATTGCTGATTTTGAATTGGCTATCCAGAACCCGGAACTGACATATGACTAGCCAAAGCTCCTTAGGGAGCTTTTGTTATATCTATAGGAAGAGGAGATGACGTCTGCTTGTTAATCGGATTAGTTCGACACGGTAAGACAGATTGGAATGAAGAAGGCAAAATTCAAGGACAGACCGATATTCCGTTAAATGCGGCGGGCATTGCGCAAGCCATTTCTTTAGGGAACCGCTTAAGCAGCGAGGAGCGCATTTGGGATGCCGTCATATCGAGCGATTTGAACCGGGCCTATGCCACGGCGCAAATCATTGCCGAGAAGCTGAATATTCCTCTGCTTGAAAGTGATCCACGGCTGAGAGAACGCTACTTTGGAGAGGTTGAGGGTACAAAGGAGCAGGAACGGCATGAACGCTGGGGAACGGATTGGCGCAACGTAGCCGAAGGCGTGGAAACGAATGAAGCGGTTAGGGCCCGCGGCTTGAGCGCCATTAATGAATGGAAGCAGGCTTTTCCTGACCGGAACCTGCTCGTCGTCTCGCATGGAAGCTTTTTGGCGCAGCTGTTAGCAGAGGTTTGTACCGGATTGGAAGATCAGTATTTATCCAACTTATCCTATTCGATTTTGGAGCGCCGTGAAGAAGGATGGCATCCGCAGCTGTATAATTGTACGATTCACTTAACACCATAGAACAATGAATGAGAGTCCTGCCTTTGTTTTTAAGAAGGCGTGACTCTTTTTTTTGTGCAAAACCTTGAAAACTAGGTTATAAAACAATAGTTATCTTCCCATAATGATATCAACTGAAGCTTATCCATTACATAATACGCTTACGAAACGGAATACGAAGCTTGAAAAGTCGGTTCCTGAAGAAAGGAGAGAGTTATGAATTTATCGGATATGCTAGGTTATGCAGACATTCAACAGCTTAGCAGAATTGCTGACGTTTACAGATGTGAGTGCAACGGACATTCCAAAAACGATTTGATTCAATCGATTCTCTCTACCGTAAGTCGAAATGATGTCTTTGAAGCTCAAATAAGCAGCATGAAGTTGGAGGACTTGAGATTCTTGAACTCTTTGCTGTTCGAAGCGCGAAATTCCTTCAGCCTGGAGGATTTGCTTGCCCGCGTGCAGCAGAGCAGATTTGGCGAAGAAGCCATCCAACCAGCACCAGAATCGCTTAACAAAACAAAAAAAACGAAAAAAAAGACTGCAGCGGAAATCAAACCGCTAAGTCCGCGAGAGATGATTGCAAAATTCAAGCATCAAGGCTGGCTGTTTAACGGCTTCAGCGGACCGAGCAGGTATTTGTTCCAGGTGCCGAATGATTTGAAGGCCCGCTTTCGCGATACGCTTGCCAAAAGGTTCGCGGCTGAATTGCGGTATACGGAAGAGCCGCCTGTTTATCGGGATGAGCAAATGCTTATCCACGATGATATCACGCATTTGCTTCATTACTTGTACCATAATGAAGTGCAATTGACTGCTGACGGTTCTATGTACAAACGATTCACGTTGCAGCTGCTTGACAAATTCGGCGTAACGGAGGAGCTACCTGCAAAAGGAGCATGGCGCTTTGGATACGGCAGGCATTTCAATCAATACCCGAATCGGTTCTCGTTTATTTACGACTACTGCCATTACGCAAAATACATAACCGAGAATCAGACGGTTCTGAGCGTCACGGCTTTAGGCGAGGAGCGCATGCACGGCAAGCCCCCGGGCGAAGCGGAGCAAATCTACCGCTTTTGGCTTAAGCTGTATAAGGGGCCCATCACGCATTTGCTGTCGCTCGTTCACTGGATCAACGCGCTGGCGGCGGAATGGGTAACGGTAGAGTCATTAAGACAAGTGCTTGTGCCGTTTATAAAACCCTATTATTATGACGATGCAAACACGATCCTAGAACAGCGAGTAATGGCGATGATGGTTCATTTAGGGCTGCTGCGGCTTGGCGAGCATCCCGAGGAGGGGGCCGTCGTGAGAATGACGAAGGCCGGAAGAGCGGTCGTATCGGGCTTAAGCTTGGAAGACTTGGAACCGGTCACGCTGCATTAAGTTTTCATTCACTCTTGGTGTAGGGTCAAATATAAGCTAGAGTAGAGGGACAGTATAATATCAGCTTGCTATATTTGATCGTTCAGAGGAGTAGATGAAAAATGTTGATTCCTTATAAAGGGATACTGCCAAAAATTCATGATGATGTATACATAGCAGACGGAGCGAAGCTCATTGGCGATGTTTCAATCGCGGAAAAAAGCACGGTATGGTTTAATTCTGTGCTTCGCGGAGATCTAGCACCGATTATTATCGGGCATAGCTGCAATATTCAAGACGGGGTTGTCGGTCACGTAAATGTGAACCAGCCTTTGATATTATCAGATGAGGTGTCTATTGGACATGCCGCAATCATACACGGCTGTAAGATAGGCAGAGGCACATTAATTGGAATGGGGGCAATCGTACTTAACGGCGCAGACATTGGTGAATATGCTTTAATAGGAGCCGGTTCGATTGTTACAGAGAATAAAAAAATACCATCCTATACTCTATCTATCGGTTCACCCGCCAAAGTCGTAAGAGAATTGACAGATGACGATCTACAGCGTATGAGAAAGACGATGGAGAGCTATGTGACAAAGGGAATAGAATATAGGATCTCTTAACGCCGGTTTGGAGGTGTATCCTATGGACAAAATGAAAGTAACGTATGAAGCGATGCTAGGTTTGGCTGCGGAATTCGTGCTTGATGACGCAGTTTTGAAATTTCAAACCAATCAAATTTATACGGCAATTGACCAAGCATTGGCCGCAGGCGACGAGGATACGTTTTACCGTCTCGCAAAACAGCTAAATGCATTAAAAAAATAGGGAGTGCCGCCGGAAGGAAAATAGGTCGGTACCCTGCAAGAAGCTTTCCTGACTTATGCGAACCTAGTAACTCCGCATAAAGAGCCGGAAGGCTTTTTTTTCTGAAAGTTTGATTTGGCAATCGGCGATAATGGAGTTAACATAGAAATATTAATGTTAGCAGTATGGCAATAATATGAAGGAGTGAGCTTGAATCAATGAAGTTTAGCGAAATTTCAAAAGAGCAATGGGAGGAGCTAAGTCCATATTTAGATACCTGTCTGCTGCCCGTAACGGGAATGGATACTTCCGTTAAGCCATACGAGGCCACGGAATGGCTCGAGCAGCTGAGAGACATCATGGATTTAATTGAAATCCCGTTCAAAGGCAGAGTGGTTACGTATCCTGCTTGGCATTACCATTCAAGCCGCGAACAGCTGTCGAAGGAGCTGAATGAATGGTGCGCAGCGGCGAAAACCGGCGGTTTTCGTTATGTTATCGTTGTAACGGCCAATAAAGAGCTGACACTCGAATGCTCCGCCGTTGATTTGTTTTTTGGTCCGGGACCGGGCGGCGAGCTGCCGCTGCAAGCCGAGGTTTCAAGCGCCATTCGTGCGTTATGGAGCGGACAAGCGACAGGAACTTCTTGAATTTGTCGTATAATATAATCAAATTTTGGGGAAAACAAATGCCAGAGAAGGTCAAATGTGACAAAATGATAACAAATTATTGAACGGTATTTTGATAAGCTTGCAAATATGAAGCCATATTCTTGACGCTCCCAAGCACCTAGGCTATTATAAGTTATGTCCTAGTTCGTCATGTGTTTTTGCCCTGCGGCAAGACGCGAGATATGGTTGGCAAAGGGGGTTAGAACAGAAGATGAGTAACCATGAACAACACGAGACCGCGCATCGACCGGTTCAGCGCAAAGAAATGTCCCGGCGTCAATTTTTGTCATATACGCTCGGCGGCACGACAGCATTTATGATGGGCGGCGCGGTATTGCCGATGGTTCGTTTCGCAGTGGACCCGCTCTTGGTAAAAAAGGGCGAGGGCACTTACGTAAAAGTTGTGGAAGAGAGCAAAATTACGAACGAACCGCAAGAATTTAAATTTAAAATTCATCAGATCGATGGTTGGTACGTTAGTGACCCTGAGCTTGCGGCTTGGATTTCGAAGGATGCGAATAACAAAATTTTCGCGCTATCGCCAGTATGTAAGCATTTAGGTTGTACGATCGGATGGAACACAAAAGGCCAAAACGAATACGATTGTCCTTGTCACGACGCGCGCTATACCAAAGACGGGAAAAACCTATCGGTTGCCCCGAATCCATTGGATGAGTACGAAGTGAAGATTGAGAACGGATTCGTATACTTGGGTCCGGTAATGCCGAATACAAGAACGAGTTAAGGAGGGCGTATTGCAGATGTTTAAAAGTGTATACAACTGGATTGACGAACGTCTTGACATTACGCCACTGTGGAGAGATGTAGCTGACCATGAGGTGCCTGAGCACGTTAACCCGGCACACCATTTTTCCGCATTCGTTTACTGTTTCGGCGGTTTGACGTTTTTCATCACAGTCATTCAAATTTTGTCCGGTATGTTTTTGACGATGTATTATGTACCAGATATTATTAACGCTTACTCAAGCGTTGATTATCTGCAGCATAAGGTAGCTTTCGGGCAAATCGTTCGAGGCATGCACCATTTTGGGGCAAGCTTAGTTATCGTTATGATGTTCCTACATACCCTTCGAGTGTTTTTTACCGGTTCTTACAAGGCACCGCGCGAAATGAACTGGGTTGTCGGAATGCTGATTTTCTTCATCATGTTAGGCCTAGGCTTCACTGGCTACTTGCTGCCTTGGGATAACAAAGCTTACTACGCAACAAAAGTTGGTGTCCAAATTGCTGAATCCGTACCGGTAATCGGACCATATCTCGCTTCCTTCCTATACGGGGGCGATATCGTAGGCGCGCAAACGCTAACCCGTTTCTTTGCGATCCATGTATTTTTCTTGCCTGGCGCATTGATTGCCATGTTGGCAGCGCACTTTATCATGATTCGGAAACAAGGTATTTCGGGACCACTTTAAGCGAAGGGAGGCATACTTATGGCGCATGGTCATAATTCGAACGAGAAGGTTGTCTATGTAGGCGACTCGCGTGTTAAGAAAAGCAACATTTCAAGCATTCCGCCGGACTATACGTCTTTCCCAGGCAAATCGGAAGCCTTTATTCCGAACTTCCTGCTTAAGGAATGGATGGTCGGCTGCGTGGTGTTGGTTGGTTTTCTAGTATGGGTTATTGCTGAACCGGCTCCGCTTGGTTATCCGGCAGATCCAACGAATGCGGCATTCATTCCGATGCCGGACTGGTATTTCTTGTTCCTGTATCAGTTTTTGAAATACCCATATGTATCGCAGGATTATATCTTGCTTGGTACAGTTGGCATACCAGGGGTTATGTTCGGGGCTTTGCTTCTTGCTCCATTTCTGGACACAGGCAAGGAGCGCCGCTTCTACCGTCGTCCGATTGCATCTTCATTGATGGGACTGACACTTATTGCTTGCGTTTACTTGACGGTTGTTTCTTGGGACCACTACCAGCACCAATTGGAAATTAACGGTCAAGTACCGGAGCATATCGAACGGGAAGAAAAGGCGCGCGAAGCTGCGGAAGCAGGTCAAGAGCGTCCGAATTACACGAAGCCTGCAGTTGAAGCCGCACTTGTAGACGCGAATGATCCAGCAATGGATATCGCGAAGCAAGCGCAATGCGTCAGCTGTCACGCTGCTGATCTGAAGGGTCAAGGCTCTGTTCCTAGCTTGGTCGGCGTTGGCGACAGATTGACGAAGGAACAGCTTGTAGAAGTCGTTACGAATGGTCGTAACGGCATGCCGGCATTCAAAGATCAATTGTCCGCTGAAGAGATTGACCAGCTTACAACCTGGCTTTCTAAGCAAAAGGCTGCAACCGAATAAATCGTTAACGGAAAAACCTGATCGTATTACACGGTCAGGTTTTTCTTCGAACATGCACATTATGATAGTTTGAAGGAGAAGTGGTTCAACATGCTTGCTTTTTTTTGGAGCCGCGAATTTTTGCTTAGCCGATCATTTTTGTGGATTCTGTTTCTTGTTAACTTTGCCGGAACCGTATACGGATATATCTGGTATGAAGGCCAGTTGGCTGCTACCTTGAACGATCATCCGCTTTGGCAAATCGTTTTTGTTCCCGACTCGCCGACAGCAAGCTTATTTTTTACGGTCGCTCTCCTCTATTTATTGTTTCCGCCGCAGCGTTCATATGGAATTGCAAGGATTGGACGTTATATTATAGAGGCTTTAGCTGTCGTGTGCTCCGTTAAATACGGCATTTGGGCCGTTTCGATGATTGTTGCAGGAGCTTGGCAGGGGGCTGATCTGAGTTGGCAGCACTATATGCTAATTGCATCACATTTGGGAATGGCGTTCGAGGCGTTGTTATTTTTCCGTTTTATGAAGGCTGGTGTATTCTCTTTGGCCGTCGCTACAGGCTGGCTACTGCTCAATGATACGGTTGATTATACGTTTGGCGTATTTCCTTACCTTGCAGATGAATTGGATGATGATTTATCTGCAGTTCGAGCATTTACATATGGTTTATCCTTCTTCAGCTTTTTTGCGGCGCTGCTCGTTTGGCGCTTTAGAAAGAAGGTATAACGCAGTGCATTCCCTCATAGAGTGATCTATGGGGGGATGTCCATGAAGATACGATTTATCATTCCATTCGTCTTATGTATCGTCATGACGATTGGCTACGCGGGTTCGGTTTGGGGCGGCGCTGTACCATTAAATGCATATTCGGATCTGTTGTCGCAAAGCCGTGATAAGCAGCTTGTGCGATTGGACGATATTGTAAGCTCATTATATGAAGCCGCCTATACAAACAACCGGCAGGCGGGCTTTCAAGATATCCAGCGGTTAAAGCGGATTCTAGAAGGCGAGCTTAAGTATTCCGTTGGAAGGATTGAAGGCTGGCTAGCGATAGAAAAGGATACCGGGCTCATTGAGCAAAAGCTTATGAAGGCAACATCAGATTCGAACTGGCTGATGGAGGCATCGCGAATCCGCTTGGCAGCCGATGCGCTTGTAAGATCGGATCATGCTTTGTGGCTGCAATACGAGAGCGTGATGCTTGATGACCTCTCTCGGATTGAGAAAGCCTGGAAGCGCCAAACAGGTGACGGGGCAATCGCAGCTCGGGCTTCCATGGACAGCCTGGAAAACCATGCTGCTCGTATATCTACGGCAATGAGCATCCAATTCGGCAGCATGCGGGAGGCCGAGCTGAAAGAACGAATCAATTATACGAACCGTCTGCTTGATGCGGGTATCGTCAATAAGACGAACGAAGCTATGATTGACCGCTCCCTTAAGGCTACCAAGGAATCGTTAATCCGTATGTTCGATCAGAGCCGTTCTAAAGAAGAGGTGCCGGTTGTCGCAGCCGTGCCCCTCAAGAATCCATTAAGCTGGACACTGTTCTTAGGAGCTTTTATTTCAGCCATTCTCACATTCAGCGGCTGGAGAAAGTATAAGACGAATCCATTTGGCGTAAAGCCGCTTCCTTGAGGGGTTATTCCTCTTTAAAGCCTTCGCCTAATACATCATGAACTTCATTAATTACGATAAAAGCACGGGGGTCAATATTGCGAATGATCGATTTCAGCCGGCGGATTTCCTGCCGCTGGACGACGCAATAGACGACCTCTTTTTGCTGTCCGGAAAATGCGCCCCTCGCTGGAATAAGGGTAACGCCGCGATCAAGCTCGATCGTCACTTTTTTGGAAATCGCCTCCCCGTGCTCGGATATGATGGAGAAAGCTTTTGCCGCATAGGCGCCATCCTGTATAAAGTCAATAATTTTGGACGCAATAAAAACGGTAACCAAGGTGTATAAGACCTTCTCAATCGGAATATAAAGCAAGGAGATCCCGATGATCAATGCATCAAGCGACAAAATGATCTGTCCCATGCTTATTCCTTTAGACCGCGATACGATTCTTGCGATAATATCGACACCGCCTGTCGTGCCTCCATACCGGAAAACGATGCCAAGGCCTGTACCCAAGGATACGCCTGCATACAGGGCGACGAGCATATAATCCTGCGAGCCTCCGAAGGGGATGAGCCATTTGCGTTCAATTAAATGCTCCATCAGAGCAAGAAAGCCAGACAGGGAGACGATGCCAACCAGAGTATAGAGCATTTGATCACGGCCAAGCGCCTTCCAGCCCAGAAAAAACAAAGGGATGTTCAAGACCAAAGTTGAGATGGACAGCGGAAACCCGGCAGCATAATTAAGGAGTACTGCGATTCCCGTCACGCCGCCCTCCATCAGCTGATTTGGAATTACAAAGTAATGCAGGCCGAAAGCATAGATCGCGGTGCCGATCAAGATCGGGATAATGATGCGGATTTGCCGTAAGGGTCTTGTCATTGCTCAACTCTCCTTGTCCATTGTCCGGATACGGTCCTTCGAAAACGGGGGATACACTTATGCTTTAGTATGGCTAAAATGCAGGATTCGAAAAACATTGATTTTAAACAGGGCTTTACGTTAACATAAGGAAGTATAGCTATCGACAGAAAGGAAATGCATCGATGCCGGAAAAAACATTGTCGGATATTCAACGCGAAGTAGATGATTACATTTCTCAATTTAAAGAAGGCTACTTTAGTCCCCTTGCTCTGATGGCGAGAATGTCAGAGGAGGTCGGTGAGCTGGCGCGTGAAGTAAACCACTATTACGGAGAAAAACCCAAAAAAGCCGATGAAGCGGAAAATACCGTTGAAATGGAGCTAGGCGATATTTTATTTATTCTTTCTTGCTTCGCTAATTCGCTCAATATTGATTTAACCGAAGCGCATAATAAGGTCATGCATAAGTTTGCGACTCGCGATGCGAATAGGTGGACGAAGAAAATAACCGAACTGTAAACAAGCTCCCTACATATGCTGTACCATCAACCTGTGTACAAGGAGGATGGGCAGATGGATGGAGAAAGCTGCATCAAAAAGGGTTACGAATTTATTTTGAATAGCGATTTCGAGCAAGCGATATATTGGTTCGAGCAGGCGATCGAGGCAGAACCGGACAATTCGTTTTATTACCATACATGTGCCGTATCATGCGCCCGAAGCGGCAAATGGGCGAAAGCCAAGCAGCATGCCGAGACAGCGTTGAGACTTGAACCGGAGCATGCGGAATACAAGTATCATTTGCAAGTAGTCGAAGCGAAGCTGCTTCTCTCAGACGCGGACTATCTGCTGTCGAAGGTACCCCCCAAGTTGATAGAAGCGGCGGAGCTGCTTGAGCAGGCTGCGTTGCTCGATCCATTAAGCTTTGACGCGTTTTATACGCTTGGCGTCGTGTATGCCTCTCAAAATCTGTATGAAAAAGCGGCTGTAAACGCAAAGGAAGCGATGCGGCTTGATCCAGGCCATTCAGCGGCAAGAAGGCTGTTTGCTGACGTAAACCGCAAGAGACGCATGCTGCGCATCCGAATAAATGCAAGTAAAAGAAAAAGGAACAGGTGATCACGATGTCAACACAAAAAATCCGCGTGGCAGTTGCTGGAGCAAGCGGGCGCATGGGCCGCGAGGTTGTGAAAATGGTGCTGGAGGACGAGTCGCTTCAATTGGTGGCGGCCGTCGCTCCTTCCGCGGGTCCCGTCGATGCCGGCGTATTTGCCGGCAAACCGGACACGGGAGTTATAGCGAGTGCTTCGCTTGAAGAGGCGCTTAGCGGTTCGAATGCGGATGTTCTGGTCGATTTCACCATCCCGCAAATGGCATACGGCCATACCAAAACAGCGATCGCATTCGGTGTTCGTCCCATCATGGGAACAACCGGGTTTACGCCTGAGCAAATCGAAGAGCTGGACGAGCTTTGCCAGGAAAAAGGAATCGGCGGCTTAATCGCACCGAATTTCTCCATCGGCGCCATTTTGATGATGAAATTCGCGGCCGAAGCCTCTAAATATTTACCGCATGTCGAAATTATTGAATACCATGGCGATCAGAAGCTTGATGCTCCTTCAGGCACTTCGATAAAGACGGCTGAACTGATTTCACAGGCTCGCCAAGAGCTGCGACAAGGCAACCCGCAGGAGGAAGAGATTATTGAAGGCGCCCGCGGCGGATATTATAACGGTTTTCGCATACATAGCGTGAGACTGCCGGGTGTATTTGCCCAGCAGGAGGTTGTTTTCGGCGGACACGGGCAAACGCTCAAAATTCGTCATGATTCCTATGATCGTGCAGGGTATATGCCCGGCGTAAATGTGGCAGTTAAAAAGGTTATGACCTATAGCGGTTTAATTTACGGCTTTGAACATATTATGGAATAGCTCGATTCGACAGCAGGAGAGGGGAACGACATGTTAAACATCGCATTTATCGCACATGATCGAAAAAAAGAGGAAATAGTTAATTTTGTCATCGCTTACGAAAAGGTATTTGTCCCTCATAAATTATATTCGACCGGTACGACGGGCACCCGTATCATGGAGCAAACCGATCTGTCTATCCATCGGTTTATGTCCGGCCCGCTTGGCGGGGATCAACAAATCGGAGCCTTGGTAGCGCAAAACGAAATGGATCTAATCATCTTTCTCCGTGATCCCCTCATGGCGCAGCCGCATGAGCCGGACATTATCGCTTTGCTTCGGCTTTGCGATGTACAAGGCATTCCCGTTGCTACGAATGTTGCGACGGCCGAGCTGCTTGTCAAAGCGCTTGAACGCGGAGATTTTGCCTGGCGCGAGCTCGTTCATAAATATAAGCCGGGTATCACCGAATGATTGCTGAGCTGGATATCTTAATCTTTGGCGCGCATGCGGACGATGCTGAAATCGGAATGGGCGGTACCATAGCCAAGCATGTACAAGCTGGCCATAAGGTTGGCGTATGCGATCTGACGTATGCCGAAATGTCTTCCAACGGTACCGTAGAGCTTCGTAAACAGGAGGCGGATAACGCCTCCAAGGTGCTTGGTCTTAGCGCTCGCACGAACCTTGGTTTGCCTGATCGGGGCTTAGAGCCTTCGAAGGAACAAATCGAACGTATCGTTGCGGAAATTCGACATTTCAAGCCGCGGATCGTTTTTGCGCCCTATTGGGTGGATCGTCATCCCGATCATGTGGCTTGCAGCCGCTTGATTGAGGAAGCAGTTTTCAATGCCAAGCTTCGCCGTTATATGCCGGAGCTGCCTCCGGTACAAGTAACTCAGCTTGTTTATTATTATATAAATGATTCCGGGAATGAATCTTTGATCGTGGATGTTAGCGATTTTTATGAAACGAAACGAAATGCGCTGTTGGCCTATCGTTCTCAATTCGAGTCGGCTGCAGCGGGTTCCGATCGCGTGGCAACTCCGTTAACCAATCGATACATAGAACGGGTCGAGGCGCGTGATTCGCTGCTTGGACAAGCAAGAGGCTGGGCGTATGCAGAGGGCTTTGCTGTGAAGCTCCCTCACGCCGTACAATATTTTTGACAAATCGTACAGCTCTTGTGTAATACAATAGTTATACGTGACGAACACAGGAGGTGCGACATCGGTGGCGAGAAAATTAAAGATTGGCATAACCTGTTACCCAACTTTGGGCGGGTCAGGCGTCGTTGCTACGGAGCTAGGCAAACTTCTAGCAGAACGCGGCCATGAAATTCATTTTATAACACACAGTATTCCGTTTCGATTAGGTCAATTCAATAAAAATATATTTTACCATGAGGTTGAGGTTAACGATTATTACGTGTTCCGTTATCCGCCCTACGATTTGGCTTTAGCAAGCAAAATGGCTCAGGTAGCGAAAATGCAGCAGCTTGATTTGCTGCATGTTCATTATGCGGTGCCGCACGCGGTTTGCGCTTATTTAGCCAAGCAGATGAATGGCGACGGTCTCAAAACGGTGACGACGCTGCATGGAACCGATATTACCGTACTTGCGCAGGATGAATCATTAAAAGATCTAATAAGGCTTGCCATTCATCAAAGTGACGCGGTAACAGCCGTGTCCAGAGACTTGATTAATGAAACAAGGCAGCTGCTGGATATAACAACACCGATTGATTTAACTTATAATTTTGTTGACAAGCGGGTTTATTACCCGCGTGACGCCGTTTCCCTGCGTTCGGATTTCGCTGCCTCAAATGAGAAAATACTGATGCATATCTCGAATTTCCGCCCGGTAAAGCGGGTTGGCGACGTTGTCGATATATTTGCACGCGTATCAGAAAAGGTGCCATCCAAGCTGCTTTTGGTCGGAGAAGGACCGGAGCTATCAAAAATCCAGTGCCGAATTCGTCAATTAGGTCTTGAAGATCGTGTTCATTTCTTAGGTAAGCAGGATGATGTAGCACAGGTAATATCCATGGCGGATGTGCTCTTGCTCCCTTCTGAGAAAGAGAGCTTTGGGCTAGTAGCCTTGGAGGCCATGGCCTGCGGCGTTCCGACAATCGGTTCCAACGCAGGGGGCATCCCTGAGCTCGTTACCCACGGTGAGACTGGTTTTCTGTCAGCAATCGGCGACGTTGAGGACATGGCGAAAAACGCAGAGATGCTTCTGATGGATGAGAAGATGCATGAACGCTTTAAGCAAGCCTGTATTTTTAGAGCGCGCAATGAATTTTGTAATGATGTCATCACGACAGAATATGAGCAAATCTATTATCGGGTACTTGGCATTGAGGCAGATTTGCCCATAGCCGTGTGCAGCGATTAGCAGCATATGAATGCAGCCAAGGATGGTGGTTGAAATGCGGCTTGCATTTTCGGACCTGATATTATCCGCGCTACCCATCGTTAACCGGCTTCGAGAGCATCATTTCGAAGCCTTCTTCGTTGGCGGCGCCGTACGGGATACCGTTCTCGGATTACCGATAAAGGATGTCGATATCGCAACCTCAGCCCGTCCGGAGCAGGTGCTCGAGCTTTTTGAGCATTGCATTCCGACGGGCTTGCAGCATGGGACAATTACCGTAATTAATAATGATACTGGCTATGAAGTGACTACATTCAGGCTTGAATCCGCCTATGAAGACCATCGCAAGCCGGAAAGCGTGCTTTACATAACCGAGCTTGAAGGCGACCTGCTGCGCCGGGATTTTACGATGAATGCAATGGCGCTTGCCGCGGACGGAGTACTGCATGATCCCTATGGCGGGATGGCGGATTTGCGGAGCAATAGTCTGCGCTCCGTTGGAGATCCGAATGCGCGTTTTCAGGAAGACGCGCTCCGCATGCTGCGGGCTGTTCGGTTTATCGGCGTATACCGGCTAATCCCAACCTACCGGACGTGGCGAGCGCTCAGGAAGCACCGAGCACTGCTTGCCTTTATTGCGATGGAGCGCGTACAGGCTGAGCTTGATAAGATGCTATCAGGAGGCTCTCCTCAGAGAGCCCTCCATTTTGCCGTGGCGAGCGGCCTGTTGTTACATTTAAAAGAACCTTTCTGCGATGAAGCTGAACGGGCCATTCGACAAGCAGAGAAGTCAGACGGCGCTGCCGAACGTTTCGCAAGGCTCCATGAGTTGGCGGCGGTGGATTTGCGCTGGGCTGCTTTGGCCATTGGTTTGGATCTATCGGTCGATGCTGCGCAGCAGGTAACGAAGGTGCTTCGCTTCTCGAACTCTCGAAGCAAATTGATTTTGTCGATGGTTGAAATTCATCGAGATATGCTTAAGGGAGTAACTGAGGCAAGCGGTCGTGAGCTGCGCCTCAAATGGCTAAGTCTGGCTATCCGTTACGGGAAACAAGCACTGATGGAATGGCTTGATGTCCTGCGAGTGCTTCCAGAAGCGAAGCTAAGCTTCTCAGATTCCCTTCTAACGCAATTAAATGAATGGCTGGAACAAATGGTTATCTCAAAACTGAAGCAGCTTAGCGTGAACGGTAAGGAGTTAACGAGCCATATGGAAAAACAAGCAGGCCCCTGGGTAAGCGAGTATTTAAATCAATTGCTGCTGCTGGTAGCTGCCGGCGAGCTTGAAAATGAAAAAAGCGCGCTGCTCGGCCAAGCATCGCTTTGGAATTAGCGGGAGCTACGAAGTCAGTTTTGCTTCGCAAAACAAAGCATACGCTTACGAAGTCAGTTTTGCTTCGCAAAACAAAGCATACGCTTACGAAGTCAGTTTTGCTTCGCAAAACAAAGCATACGCTTACGAAGTCAGTTTTGCTTCGCAAAACAAAGCATACGCTTACGAAGTCAGTTTTGCTTCGCAAAACTTTAGGAGGTTACCTTTCATGAATCATGAGCCCTTGCTTCAATTGTTTATGGATAAGCCCGGAGAGTATGTATCGGGAGAGAGCATAAGCCAAGAGCTCGGTGTCAGCAGAACCGCGGTCTGGAAGCAAATTCGCAAGCTGGAGAGCGCGGGGTATCATTTTGAAGCTTCGAGACGGCTTGGATATCGGTTAGTCAGTGTTCCAGACCACCTGTCATCCGACGAATTGGCTAATCGGCTGGAAGCAAAGGTGTTTGGCCAAACCGTCCATTTGTTCGAATCAGTAGAATCAACGCAAAACTTGGCACGCGCGGCTGCGGAAAAAGGCGCCGATGAAGGCACATTGTTTATTGCCGAGCAGCAGGTGAACGGACGCGGGCGAATGGGACGCGGATGGGTATCGCCGCGAGGCAAGGGCATTTGGATGAGCATGGTGCTTCGCCCGTCCGTACCGATCCATTTTGCCCCGCAGCTTACGCTTCTTACGGCGGTTGCTTTATGCAGAAGCTTAAAGCGCGTTACATCCCTACCAATCGGCATCAAATGGCCAAATGACTTACTTATTGATGGTAAAAAAATTAGCGGTATCTTGCTTGAATCTGCCGCCGAAGATGAAAGGCTCCGCTATGTTATTGCCGGAATCGGCATCAGCGTGAATTTAGAGGAAACGGATTACCCGGTCGATTTATTGGAGAAAGCGACTTCGCTCCGCATCAGCAGTGGCAAGAAATGGACCAGGGAAGCCATTATTGCAGATTTCTTGAAAGAATGGGAGCAGCTTTATTTTCTATATCATGAACAAGGCTTCAGTCCGATCGTGACCCTATGGGAGGCATTATCCGTTTCGTTAGGCAAACCTGCAAGGTTAATTACGCCGCAAGGCGATATAATCGGCGTTCCGATTGGGCTTGATGAAAGCGGGGCAATAAAAATCGAACTCCCGGACGGCACGGTAAAGCCTGTTTTTTCCGCAGAAATGGGCGAACCGCTATAGTGTTTTCCGGATCGTTTACGGAATGCGGAAAGTTTGGTAAACTAGATCTATCAGGCGGTATTCGAAGGAAGCTGCACTGGTGATGATGATTCAAAAAAATGTAAATGGTTGGGAATGCACACTCTGCTCTGAGCCGTAGGGACCGAGACAGAAGGAAGCACAACAAGCAAACGTTTCCTTTTCAGTTTGGGGACCTTTTTAGCAGCGGCTAAAAGGTTTTTTTGTGTTTATCCTATCATTGAACGGGGGATGAAGCTGATGAGGAAACGACTGACGATTACTAATTTAAAGAAAATGAAGCAGGACCGCAATGCGATTTCCGTTTTGACAGCTTACGATTATCCTTCAGCCAAGCTTGCTGAAGAAGCTGGAATAGATGTCATTCTTGTCGGAGATTCGCTCGGGAATGTCGTGCTTGGCTATGATACGACCATACCCGTAACGATTGACGATATCGTTTATCATACAAGAGCGGTTGCCAGAGGCGCTCAGCAAACGTTTATCGTTGCCGATATGCCTTTTATGACCTATGGAATCGGACGAGAGTCCACGCTGCGCAATGCGGCAAAAATCATGCAAGAAGGCGGAGCCCAAGCCGTGAAGCTCGAAGGCGGTACCGATATCGCATCGGATGTCTCGGCGCTTGTCAAAGCCGGCATACCGGTAATGGGCCATATCGGGTTAACGCCGCAATCCGTCCATCAGCTTGGCGGCTACAAGGTTCAAGGCAAGCTTGATGCGGATGCTGAGCGTTTAATGAACGATGCGAAGGCAATCGAGGAAGCCGGGGCGTTCGGCATCGTATTGGAGCTTGTGACAGAACCGCTCGCCAAGATGATCAGCGAAATGCTCACGATACCGGTAATCGGCATTGGCGCGGGAAGAGGCTGTGACGGCCAAGTGCTGGTATATCATGATATTTTGCAATATTCTTCGCCTTATTTTGAGAAGAAATTCGTGAAAACCTATGCCGATATCGGCACGACGATTAGGAACGCGATCCAATCCTATGTGGAAGAAGTGAAATCAGGCCAATTTCCGGACGAAGCACATGTGTTCTCCGCACAGCCCGCAGCCATTCCGTCATTATACGGCGGCGTGAATGATGGCGAGAAAAACAGTGTGAACGACGGAAAGAACGACTTGCCGAAGAAAGGAGTCCGTCTGACATGATCATCGTCCGTACGAAGGCTGAACTTATAAATCAAATATCCGCTTTGCGCGAACAAAACAAATCGATCGGGTTTGTGCCGACAATGGGCTTTCTGCATGAAGGGCATGCCTCCTTGCTTCGCCAAGCAGCATCAGAGAATGATGCTGTCGTGCTTAGCATTTTCGTAAATCCGCTTCAATTCGGACCGAATGAGGATCTGGACCGATATCCGAGAGACGAAGAGAGAGATACAGCGCTTGCCGAAGAAAATGGTACGGGAATCGTATTTATTCCTTCCGTGCATGAAATGTATCCGGGCAAACCGCTCACGAGCGTCATCGTCAATCAAGTGACGGACCGGTTATGCGGCGCATCGCGTCCGGGCCATTTTGACGGAGTAGGGACGGTCGTCAGCAAGCTGTTTCATTTGGTCGCGCCGGATCGAGCTTATTTTGGCATGAAGGATGCGCAGCAGGTTGCCGTTATTCAACAGATGGTCAATGATCTTAATTTTTCCGTTCAAATCGTTCCGTGCCCGATCGTTCGGGAACCGGACGGCCTTGCGCTTAGCTCCAGAAACGTTTATTTAAATGCGGAGCAGCGCGAGCAGGCGGTTATTCTGTCACAAAGTTTGCAGCAGGCATCGGTTTGGATGAATGAGCAGGACATGACGGCGGAGAAGCTTGTCGCTAGGGTTAAGGAAGAGATTGCCAAAGCGAGTGAAGCGGTCATCGACTATGTCGAGCTGCTGCAATTTCCGTCGCTTCAATTACCGGAAGCAAATGTATCACTAACAACATTAAATCAACCGTTAATATTGGCATTAGCCGTGAAATTTGGAACAACCAGGCTGATCGACAACCGTATTTTAGAAGCAAAGGAGGCAAATGCGCATGTTCAGAACGATGATGAAATCCAAGCTGCACCGGGCAACCGTAACGGAAGCGAACTTGAATTATGTAGGTAGCATTACCATTGACGAGGATTTGATGGATGCTGCCAACCTATGGGAAAATGAAAAGGTGCAGATCGTAAACAATAACAACGGAGCGCGCTTCGAGACTTATGTGATTACAGGCGAGCGAGGCTCGGGTGTCATTTGCTTAAATGGCGCTGCAGCAAGGCAGGTTCAACCAGGCGATCAAGTCATTATTATTTCGTATGCGATGATGACGGATGCCGAAGCAAAGGAGCATAAACCGGTCGTCACTATTTTGGATGCCGATAATCGTCCGCTTCGGATCTTGAATGAGGAGATTCACGCGACCATCCTGTAACCGCATGACCGGTACGACAATCCCTGCATTATGTAACGAATGGGTTGTTGTATGAAAAACCGCGTTAAAACAAAAAATGAACATAACACTCCTTAATTCTTTGGCGAAGGCGGGATGCGGTATGTTCCAGCATATGTTTTCATCCATGAACGACATGCTTGATCAAATCATTGAGCAGTATGAAAATGCGGATGTCCAGGAAAAAAAGCATTACGACGAGCAAATGAATGAGCTTAAAAAGGTCAGCGATACGTTTATTGAGCAGTGGCTCGATTTTGAGGAAAAGTTTGCCGAGTTTAAGGAGCAGCATTGCGAGTTGTCGGGAGGGTCAATGCCAACGGCGTCGGCGCTACCGCAGGCGCATGCCTCCACAGGAGCGGCTCAGCAAATTCATACTCCAGTCAGCGAAACTGCGCCATGCAACACAGCGGATTTAGAAATTCCAGATGAGCTTGCATCCGTCATATCCAAAGGCCAAGGCTATTATAAGTTATTTATGTTTTCGCAAGCGGCAGTACAGTTTCAATCCGTCATTATTCAATCGCCTGAATGCAATTTGGCAAGACTGTTTTTAGGCATGACCCACATGCATCTCCAAAATTGGAGCGAGGCGCAGCGGCATTTTCAATTGTTAATTGTATTAACGGACTTCCCCAAATGGCTGGCAATGGGCTATAATGCGCTAGGGTGCATTCAGGCGGTGCATATGAACTTGGCGCAAGCAGAACAATTATTTATCAAGGCTTATGATGTATGCCCAAGCTTCAAGGATCCATTAAACAACCTGAAGTCATGCCAAGAAACGCCCAAGCAATTATCGTTATATTTCGGAAGCACGGAGCTGTGCTGTTTGTGAGAGGATCGGGGAATGAATGAAATTTGCAGTATTGGACTTAGAAACGACGGGACATAGCTCGGAGGATGACATTTTGCAGGTTGGGCTGGTCATCGTTTCTGATGAGCTTGAAATCATCGAATCGTATAGCTCCTTTGTTCGGCCTAACATCCCAATACCGGCCTTCATTACACAACTGACAGGCATAGACGAATCGGTTGTTGCGGATGCCCCAAGGCTCAAAGAGGTTATCGACAGCCTTGTCCCATTTTTGGACGATGCAGTGCTTGTTGCTCATAATGTCGGCTTTGATGCCGGATTTCTCAACCAAGCGCTGGGGCGCTGCGGCTTACGTCCTTTTGCGGGTCGCAGGCTGGATACCATTGAACTATTACGAATATTATACCCTACAATAAATACGTATCAGCTTGGAGCTGTCACAGAGCTTTTCGGTATCCCGCATGATCAGCATCACCGTGCAGATAGCGACGCTAAAGCAACCGCGTTATTGCTAATCGAGACGGTTAAAAAGCTTCGCAAACTGCCGCTGCTCACTTTGCAGCGGCTTTCCGCGCTTGTTGATGACGGAAGCGATTTAAGCTGGTTTATTAAGCATACCCAGCAGGAAATGGAGTATCGGACCGTATTCGAATCCAATGAATATGATTACTTCAATCAGTTCGCTTTAAAAGTGCGGGAATGGAGCGACGAACAGCCGCCGCGCGCAGGCAGCGTTAATTCGATGCCGTTAACGGATGTCTCATTCGATAACTACTTAGCCGATGTTAGGCACCGTTTTGAACAAAAGTTCGAAAATTATGAAGAGCGGGAAGCGCAGGTCGCAATGTTTCAAGAGGTGTACAGTGCTCTTAACCAAAACCAGCATTTGCTGATTGAGGCGGGCACGGGCACGGGCAAGTCGCTGGGCTATTTAATTCCCGCGCTTTATTATGGCATTCAAAACGGTAAAAAAGTCGTTGTAAGCACGCATACGATTAATTTGCAGGAACAGCTGAGACAACGTGACTTGCCTCTTTTGGATGAAATTTTACCTTTTGAATTCAAAGCTTCTATTTTCAAAGGCAGAGGCAACTATTTATGCCTGCGAAAATTTGAAGGAAAAGTAAACACAAAGGACTTGGTTTCTCCGATTGAAGATACGGTTACGGCAGCGCAAATGGTCGTTTGGCTGGGTGAGACGGAGACCGGCGATCAAGAAGAACTTAATTTCGGCAACAAAGGCTCCGATTTCTGGTCGACCGTGGCGAGCGATACGGATTCATGCTTGAATCGTGCCTGTCCATGGTTTAAGCGATGTTTTTACCACCGGGCAAAGCATGAATCAAACATAGCCGATGTTACCATAACGAATCATTCCATGCTGTTTACCGATGTCCAAGCGGATCATCGCTTACTGCCTACGTACACACATCTTATTATTGATGAAGCGCATCATGTGGAAGAGGTGGCCGGTAAGCATCTTGGCATGCAGATCAATTATTTTTCCTTAACGCAGGCCGTGCTCCGTCTTTATAAAGATGCGCGTTCAGGGCTGTTGCCGGGACTTCGTCAAAAGCTTCTGTATGAGGATGACGCCCATCAGGCTTCCTGGTTAGAGACAATCGATACGGTTATTCCCATTTTTCAAGAAATAAAAGAGCATTGGGATAAGCTGTTTGAAATGTTCTACAGCTTCACGTCTACGTCATCGGATGGCCCGACCGAAAACGGACAATCGGTTTGCAGACTGAAAAAAAACGAGCTTCCCGCAGGCTGGGAGGACGGGGTTACGGTAGAGGGAAATCTGCATACCGAGCTTAACCGCGTGGTTCGTACCGTAGACAAGATGGTGACAGATATTAAAGACCGCGTTGACGATTCAGCCGTGCAGGCACTAATAACGGATTTAAACGGAGCTGTCCGCGATTTAACCCGGCTGAAGGATGAACTCCGGACCTTTATCAAATTGGAGCTGACGGATTCCGTGTTTTGGATCGAAGCGAGCAGCGTTTACCGTTATCGCTCCGTCCAGCTTTACGGCGTTCCCGTCGATGTGAGCGCTCAGCTGCAAAAGTACTTTTTCGATGTAAAAGAAAGCATCGTGCTGACGTCCGCAACATTATCCGTCCAGAAATCATTTCAATATGCCGAAGAGCAATTAGGCTTGACGGGGTATGAGGAACAAGGCAGGTTAAAAACCGTGCAGCTTCCCTCTCCGTTTAATTATAGGGAACAAGCTCTGGTGGTAATCCCGAGGAACTTCCCTGTTTTGAAGGGAGTATCCGTCGATGACACGTACTTGGAAATGCTGGTCGCGTCGCTTGCGGATGCAGCCAAGGAAACGAAGGGCCGAATGCTTGTATTGTTTACTTCGTACCGGATGCTAAAGCAAGTATACGAGCCGTTAAAAGAAAAGCTATCCGTCTCAGGCATCCAAGTGTTGGGGCAAGGCATCGACAGCGGGAACCGAACAAAGCTTACTAGGCGCTTTCGGCAAACGCCTGAATCGGTATTGCTCGGCACAAGCAGCTTCTGGGAGGGCGTAGATATACCGGGCGAAGCGCTGATCTGCCTTGCGATCGTGCGTCTGCCATTCCAGCCGCCCAGCCATCCGCTGGCGGAAGCAAAAGCGGAAATGCTGCAGCGTCAAAAGCAAAATCCGTTCATGAAGCTGTCTATTCCGCAAGCCGTCATTCGCTTTAAGCAGGGGTTCGGCCGTTTGGTAAGAACGTCGCAGGATAAAGGTATCGTGATCATTTACGATACGAGGGTGATCGACACCTATTACGGCAAGCATTTCTTGTACTCCTTGCCTGGGCCCAAGATCGAAACGATGCATACGGACCAAATGATCCTGCGGATGCGGGAGTGGTTAAGCGATGGGAAGGCAACCGAAACATTGGTTCACCATAACGAGACAAGCACGGAGGAGGAGAAGCGATGAAGCAAACGAAAATATCGGAGGCTGTCGTCAGAAGGCTTCCTGTTTATCTCCAAGTATTGAATGAAATGGTGAATCGAGAAATTCAAACCGTTTCTTCCCAAGACTTAGGCACAAAGCTTGATTTGAATCCGGCACAAATCCGCAAGGATCTTGCATACTTCGGTGAATTTGGCCGCAAAGGCGTCGGATACGACGTTGTATATTTGATAGAAAAAATCCGCCAGATTCTAAAGGTTGACCAGACGATTAAAGTCGCGCTTGTCGGCGCGGGGAATTTGGGGCATGCTTTGTGCAATTACAACAAATACTCCAAGGATAATATGCAAATCACTGCGGTTTTCGATGTGCATCCCAGCAAGATCGGTACGAGTATCAATAATTTGACCGTACTGCCAATGAGCGAGCTTAACGCTACGGTTGCGGAACAAAAAATACGGATCGGGATCATCACGGTTCCTGCCTTTGAGGCGCAAAACGTCGCTAATCAATTCGTGGAGGCTGGCGTGGAGGGCATTCTAAACTTCGCGCCGGCTATTTTGCGGGTGCCTGATGAGGTGCGCATTCAAAATGCGGATTTTACGAGGGAATTGCTAAGCATTGCCTATTATTTAGTTAGAGAAGGAGAAACGCAGAATGAGTCAGATTTGGATTGAAAATGGTTTGTTTATTACTATGGATGATGAAAACCCGTCATTCAAGGGACATATGGTCGTTACCGGCGACCGGATTACGTACATAGGCACGGCGGCACCAGAGCAGCTTTCTGAAGCGGTTCAAAAGATAGACGGCAGCAAGCTCGCGTTCATGCCGGGTCTTATTAATACGCATGGCCATGCCGCCATGAGCTTGCTTCGCGGCTATTCGGATGACCAAAATTTGCAGGTTTGGCTGGAACAGAAGATGTGGCCGATGGAAGGCAAATACGTGGACCAAGATACGCGCGCCGGCAGTGCACTTGCCATCGTGGAAATGCTGCGTTCGGGAACAACGGCATTCGTTGATATGTATGACCGCATGGACCAGGTTGCGCAAATGGTTGAACAAAGCGGTATCCGAGGCGTTTTGACGAGGGGCGTTATCGGTCTTTGTCCGCGTGATGTGCAAGAAGCCAAGCTCACGGAAGCGATTGCTTTTGCGCGCGATTGGAACGGTAAAGCAGACGGAAGAATTACGACGATGATCTCGCCGCATGCGCCATACACTTGTCCTCCTGAATATATTGAACGTTTCGTGCAGGCCGCTCATGATTACAATTTGCCTCTGCACACCCATATGTCAGAGACCCTCGCCGAGGTTGAGCAAAATGTCAGAGACTACGGTCTTCGCCCCGTCGAGCATTTGGATCGCCTAGGATTTTTCTCGCGTCCGGCACTCGTTGCGCATGCGGTTCATTTGAATGACGCCGAGATTGAATTGCTTGCTGCCAAAGGGGTAGCCGTATCACATAATCCCGTTAGCAATCTGAAGCTGGCAAGCGGAATCGCCCGCGTGCCGGAACTGCTGCGGGCAGGCGTAACGGTATCGCTGGGTACAGACAGCGTAGCAAGCAATAATAACCTCGACCTATTCGAGGAAATCCGTTTCGCGGCATTGCTGCATAAAGGCGTATCGGGTGATCCAACGGCTATACCGGCTTCGGAAGCATTAAAGCTCGGCACGGTTTACGGAGCAAAATCGATCTGGCAGGAGGATCAGCTTGGCAGCCTTGAGGTGGGCAAGAAAGCGGATTTCATTGCGATCGATATCGAGCAGCCTCATTTCTATCCAAAGACGGATATTATGTCGCATTTGGTTTATTCCGGTTCCGGCCGGGATGTTCGTCATGTATGGATCGACGGGCGCCAGGTTTTGAAAAACGGCGAATGCACCTTGCTCGACGAGGAGAAAATTCGCTACGAGGCGCAGGCGAGCTTCGATCGCTTGCTTAACGCCTAATGCGCGCTACAGCAAGGAAACGTCCGCCGTTCATGACGCTGCAGCGATGGTTATTCATTATCGTCGCCTGTCTCTTGCTGCTTTTAACAGTCGGGTTTATTTATTTCCGTGATATACAAGATTCGCAATGGGCGGCGATTAAAGCAGCCAAGAAGCAAGCCATAGATGCTGCCGGGCTTACTGAGGTCGACAAGGTCTATCATCATACATGGAATAAAGAAACCTGGATTATCGAAGGCATCAATAAAGAGAATGAAAACGTATTTGTATGGTTAACGGAGGAGAAGCAGCCCGAGGTAATCAAAGCATCAGAGGGAATTTCCGAGCAAAACCTTAAAAATACGTTTAAAGGCAAACAGCCGAATGCAGTTGTGAAAAGGATTCAACCCGGCCTGCTTGATGATCAGCGGGTATGGGAAATATATTACAGCGACGGAGAAAATCCGGCTCTTTATCATTATGATTTCTATCGATTTGATAATGGAGCCTTCATTGATTCCTATAAGCTGCCATCGAGGACGGAGCCGTGAGGCTCCTTTCCTATTTTTGCAGTACGCATTTTGCCCCAAAGTATGATATACTCTCGTATAGAGGAATTGATATACGGAAAGATCATATAAAATGCTGCGGGAGGGATTTTGCAAATGTTGAGACCGCGAGTGATACCTATAGTAATTACAGCTGCCATTTCGGCTTCCGTTTTATTCGGTGGCTGGGCCATTTACAACCAAGTGGCTGTTGCAGCACCGTTAGAACAGGTAGCGAAAGATGTAGCCGGCGTTGTGTCTTCAGATAAGCCGGTATTAAATAACGAGCAGGTAACCATCACAATAGAATTGAACGAGGATGCGAATCTTCGCGATGTATATGAGAGAATAGAGGCAAACGGCAAGGATATATTCGATAATCGTATGCTTACGTTGAAGTTTAAAGGGAAATCGAATAAGCAGCTTGAAGATTTATGGTATGCGTCTATGTTTGATATTGCGGAAGCCATGGAGACCAAAACCTATTCAAGCATTCCGGAAGCGATGAACAAAACGGCTAAAGCGTACAAAGATGTAACGGTAACAACGGAAATGGATGAAAAAAACGTATATATTACATTAAAAAATCCAGAAGCGGTGAAATACGTCGTACTGCCACGTATCTCAGCCCAATTGGAGGCATGGTAATATGAGAAAATACGGAACAGAAATCGCGATAGGTCTCGTACCGGTCGTGATTGCGTTTTTGATCTTTATCGGACAAAATGTCGTCCCTATGCTAATGCTCGCGGCTATTGGCTTTGCACTCGTTTATACTGCGCGCGGCAGAGGCAAGCTTACGGCCATGACAAGTCAGAAGCAGCGTTCGGGGGAGAAATCCGCGCCATTTACCTTTGATCAAATCGGAGGGCAGGAGCGGCCGAAGCAGGAGCTTATCGAAGCGCTTGATTTCCTTGTTCACCAAGACAAAATAAAGAAGCTGGGTATTCGGCCGCTAAAAGGCATTTTGTTGGCGGGACCTCCGGGAACCGGTAAAACTTTGCTGGCCAAAGCTGCCGCTCAATATACAGATTCCATATACTTGGCCGCTTCAGGCAGTGAATTCGTTGAGATGTATGTCGGCGTCGGCGCGGGACGCGTGAGGGACTTATTCAAAGAAGCGCGTACCAAAGCAAACAAAGCGAAAAAAAGCAGCGCGGTCATTTTCATCGATGAGATTGAAGTCATCGGGGGAAAACGTGACGGCGGACAGCAGCGGGAATACGATCAAACCTTGAACCAGCTATTGACGGAGATGGACGGCATTTATGCCAATGAATCCCCGCGCATATTGCTGATAGCGGCTACCAACCGCAAAGAAATGCTCGACGGAGCTCTCTTGCGGCCAGGACGCTTCGACCGCCATATTGGCGTCGATCTTCCGGATAAAAAGGGCAGGCTGCATATTTTAAACATTCACGCGAACAATAAGCCAATTGAAAATGGGGTTGACTTGGATCGCATCGCAAGAGAATCCTTTGGGTTCTCGGGCGCCCAGCTTGAAAGCGTCATGAATGAAGCGGCGATCTATGCGATGCGGGAAAGCAAGGAACAAATCGCGGAAAAGCATCTTTCCATGGCGATTGATAAAGTGATGATGGGCGAGAAAACGGATCGGGAAGCATCGAAGGAAGAGCGCGAGCGCATTGCGCTTCATGAGCTTGGACACGCGATAATGGCGGAGCTTGTTCGTCCAGGCAGTGTTTCTCAGGTAGCTTTGTCTCCGCGAGGACAGGCGCTGGGCTATGTGCGTCATAATCCTCAACAGGACCAATATTTGTATACCAAAACGTTTTTAAACGGACAGATCATGATTGCGCTTGGGGGAGCCGCAGCAGAGGAAATGTTCTACGGCGACCGAAGCACCGGTTCGAGGGGCGATTTCGAGCAAGCGATGAACGTTGTCAAAACGCTGGTAGAATCCGGTTTGACGGATTTAGGCATCATCGATGCGTCCATGATGACCAAAGATGTATGGGCGGCTACGAATCGCACGATATTAGATGAGCTTATGCTGCAAACCAAAACAATGTTAGAATCCAAAAGAGATGTGTTTACGCAATCGCTGGAAACGCTGCTGCGTGAGGAAACACTTAGCGGCGAAGAGTTTAGAACGCTGTTTAAGACAAGTACGGCGGCATAAAACGTTTACAATATTACAATTTGAAGGCGGAGTGTCTATCCGCCTTCTATTTTTGATGAAAACCGTTATAATAAGATTGAATTATAATGGCATAGAATCTTTTCATATCGTTATAAGAAGCAGACTTGCCATACTAAAGGAGCTAATACATTGCATATAAAAACAGTAGGCGTGGTAGGCGTAGGGACCATGGGGCAGGGAATCGCAGAAATGCTTGCCTCAAAAGGTTTGGATGTCATCATTATTGAGCATTCGGACGAGCGTCTTGAATACGGGAAACAAATGATCGAGGTAAGCCTTGACAAGCAAATAGAAAAATGGGCGCTCACGAATACGGAGAAGAAGCTCATTATGAATAGAATAGAGGCAACAACCAGCTATGAGAAGCTGGCGGCTTGCGAATTGGTCATTGAAACGATTACGGAAGACTTGGATCAGAAAAAAGCGGTCTTCGAAGCGATTGACCGGATTTGCGGACCGAATGTCATCCTTGCGAGCAATACGTCGACGCTTAGTTTAACGGAGCTTGCCAGCGTAACGAGTAAGCCTGATCGCGTGATCGGCATGCATTTTATCTATCCCGTGTTCAAGATTGATTTGGTTGAAATCGTCCGCGGTTTGAAAACTTCGGAGGAAACATTCGTGCGGACGAAACATTTCGTGGAAGATGTCATTCACAAAAAAGGAGTCATGGTATTTGAATCTCCCGGCTTCGTGACATCCCGTCTTATCTGTTTGTTCATCAATGAAGCCCTCCATGTGCTGGAGGAAGGCGTGGCATCTGCGGAGGATATCGACAGCGCAATGCGTATCGGATATTCGTTCCAGCATGGCCCATTTGAGATGTGCGACCGTTTCGGGCTTGATTCTGTGCTTGCGGCACTTGACCGAATGTTCCGTGAATACGGCGAGCTCAAATACCGTCCGTCCATCGTATTGAAAAAAATGGTGCGTGCCGGGCATTTAGGCGTCAAATCAGGCGTCGGCTTCTTTAAATATGATAAGGATGGGGACCGGATCTAATGAAAGTACTTGTCATCAATGCAGGAAGCTCCTCGTTAAAATATCAGCTTTATGATATGAGGAATGAATCCGTGCTGGCGAGCGGCCGCGTAGAACGTATCGGAATGGATTCTTCCATTGTCACGCATGAGCCAGTCGATAAGCCAGAGATTCGTAACGTAAGTGAAATACTCGATCATGTTACCGCTGTTAAACGGGTCATCGATATGCTGACGCATCCGGAATTCGGGGCGATCAGCCATTTGAATGAAATCGAAGCTGTCGGCCATCGCGTCGTTCATGGAGGCGAGGTGTTTAGCAGCTCCGTCCTTGTTACGCAGGAGGTTAAGCTGGAGATACGCAGGTTGTTTGACTTGGCTCCGCTGCATAACCCGGCTCATATGATGGGGATTACAGCCGTAGAAACGAACTTGCCGGATGTTCCGCAAGCGGTCGTTTTCGATACGGCATTCCACCAATCCATGCCGAACACATCGTATTTATATCCGATTCCCACCGTGCTGTACCGCCGCCATAAAATACGCAGATACGGATTTCACGGAACATCGCACTCCTATGTAAGCGCGCAAGCAGCGCAGCATTTGAATCAACCGTTGGAATCGCTAAAAATGATTACCTGCCATATCGGTAACGGCGCGAGCTGTGCAGCGATTTTAAACGGAAAATCTTTTGATACGAGCATGGGCATGACCCCGCTCGAGGGTCTTATGATGGGGACGAGAAGCGGCGATATTGACCCAGCTATCGTGCCGTTTGTCATGAACAAAGAGGAATTGACTTTAAATGAAGTAAATTCTATGCTTAACAAACATAGCGGAATGCTGGCGATTTCGGGAATAAGCAGCGATATGCGCGAGGTTACCGAGGCGATGGTCGATGGCGACAAGAATGCCAAGCTTGCTTTTGACATGTATGCTTACCGGGTCAAAAAATATATAGGCGCATACGCGGCTGCCATGAACGGGGTAGATACGATCGTGTTCACGGCTGGGGTCGGCGAAAATTCAGTCGCGCTGCGTAAAGCGATTTGTGAGGGCATTTCGTTTCTTGGCATAGAGCTCGATGAAGAGCGCAACGCGGAGCGACGCAAGGATACGCGTGAAATTACGACGGACGGTTCGCGAATTAAAGTACTCGTCGTTCCAACGAATGAAGAGCTGCTGATCGCAAGAGATACTTATAACTTGGTGAAACAAGCCTAAACGTCGTTAAGGTTAATATAGGAGGCAGCTGGCAGTGAACAACGAGATATGGAAGGCTTACTCGCATGGTATGGCCTCAGCATTGCAGGAGGGCGGCGTATATGTATCCGCAATGCTGCTGCGAACATACAGCCAGCTTGGATTGTCTGATACGGAAGCGATGCTGTTGCTGCAGATCATGGTTTACATGGATGCCGACCGGAATGATTTTCCCACACCTGAGGAGCTGGCTGAGCGAATGGGGCTGACCGTAAAAGAGGTTGGCCAGCTGCTCGGGCGCTTGATGAAGGAAGATTTTTTAACCATTGACGAGTATATGGACAGCTCAACAGGCAGGCAGTCCGAGCGCTACAATTGGACGGGATGGCTGCTTAAAGCAACTTCACTTACTTCTGAGCTAAAACGGGAAACAAAAAAAGCGGAGCGGCAGCCCGTTCGGCAGCAGCAGGCTCCAGCTTCGGATTTGTTCAGCGTATTCGAGCAGGAGTTCGGAAGATTGCTATCGCCCATCGAATGCGAGACGATTTCCGGCTGGCTTGACCATGATCGCTATACGGATGAAATCATTCGTTTTGCGCTGAAGGAAGCCGTCTTTGCAGGCAAGTTGAGCTTGCGGTACATTGACCGGATATTGATTGAATGGAGCCGCAACAGGGTAACAAATGCAGACGAGGCACGCGCGCATGCGCAGAAGTTTCGCGGAGGAAGAGGCTAAGCCATAGGCTTAGCCTCTTTTTTTTATGCGGGTGACAAAACGAGCGGCAGCTAAAAAAGGATAGAAAATCTTAAAAAAGATCGGGATATTAGAAATATATAATGTTTAAAATGTGTTACGTTTGTAGCACGCGATAAGATTGGGAAAAGGAGGAAACCTGCAGAAAATATTGATTATTAATTGAGTGTAGAAACGAATAGGAGAAAAGGAGGAACAAGGTTGAAAAAAGCAATCGGATTACTTTTGGCAATGATCCTTTTTGCAGGCATGATTAACTTACCTATGAATGTTCAGGCTGCGGATTCAACGATGGATGGTCACGGATTATTGGGTGAATTTTATAAATGCGTCCAAAACCCCAATAATCGGGAAGATATTAGTGTATTTAATTTCGATGATCTGCGAGGAGAAAGAGTTGTTGCCAATTTAAATGGTGATTCTTTTTCAAGCATTTTCAATCAATTTTCAGGAACACCCGATTATAATACCGCAATTTTTACAGGTACCATCGTACCGGAATATACAGAAGATTATACCTTCCATATGGTAGGTGATGACGGGTTCAGACTATGGATTAACGGGGAGATGATTATAGACTTTTGGAAGCAAACTTGGGAAGTCCCTCAGGTAAGTGCTCCGGTATCTTTGGAAGCAGGAAAACATTATGATATCAAAGTTGAATATCTGCAAGGCTGGGGAGGTACTTGGCTTCGTATGGAATGGGAAAGCGCAAGCCAAAATAGAGAGGTCGTTCCTGAATCAGCACTTTATTTGCCGTCTGATCGTATAATCGCAACCAAAAAAGCTGATTTGGCAGCAGAAATTCAAAAGGTCGATTATTTAATAGAAAACTTTGCTGAAAACGTAAACGAAAGCGTATTTAATAAGTTAAGTGCCGAACAAATAACTGCGGATGCCTTGCTTCACACGATTGATGACGAAGAGATGGGTGACAGAGAGAAAGCAGAACGATTAATAGCGGCGATTGCGGACGTCTCCATTGTACGCTCCGATTTTATGAAAGAAATGGGAGTCACGAGTTCTTCGGTTTCTGACAAGTTTAACAACCCGCTTTATCAAGGTCAGGACCCCTTTGTCACTTATAAGGATGGATTTTATTACTTCGTATCATCCAGTAACTTAGACTCTAACAATAAAGTTTATGTATCCAAATCCCGTACCCTGATTGACCAAGGCGAAAAGGTAATGGTATTTGATTCCAAAGGAACACAGACTCGGATTTTCGCTCCGGAAATCTTCTTCTTTGACGGGAAATGGTATATCTACTATTGTGCCGACTTAAAAGAATATGGCTACAAACATATGGCAACGGTTTTAGAATCCGTTACCGATGATCCGCAAGGGGAATATGTGGATAAAGGCGCGTTATATGCTGGTGAAAATGGCGAGTATAAACAAGCAAACGACTTTACGGTATTTGACTACTATGGCCAGCTTTATGCGGTTTGGGGAACCTTAGGTCCCGGAGAGCCAATCGGTCCGGCGATTGCTCCGATGGATAACCCTTACACCATAACGGCTGATCGGTCATTCTTGCCAGGCGGCGGCGGGGAAGGACCCCGTGTTTTACAAAAAGATGGAAAAGTATTTATCACCATGTCGGAAGGTGATTATGCATCGAATGATTACCGTTTATCTTATTTTACGAATACAGACGGGGACTTTTTAAACCCGGCTTCTTGGACCCGTACGAATGATGTTTTCGTTTCTACCGGCGATGTATCTGGTCCTGCCAGAGCGGGTTTTGTGAAATCTGCAGATGGCACGGAAGATTGGATGATTTACCATTCACGCGTTTACCAAGATACGGAACGTAACTGGTGGCGTGAAGTAAATATAAAGAAATTCGGTTGGAATGAAGATGGTACGCCTAATTTCGGTGAGCCGGTCTCCCCCGATGAATGGCAAGAGCTGCCTTCTGGAGATTTAGGATTAGGCGAAATGTATCAAGCAGAGGATGCCATTCACTATGGCAGCATTACAAAAGACAACACCCATGCCAATTATCAAGGGACAGGTTATATTAACCTGCCGGAAACTTCGGGTGCTGAAGCAAGCTTTGTCGTAAATGCGGCAGAAGAAGGCGATTATATCGTAGGCGTAAGATATGCATACGGCGTACAAGTGAATGGGGAATCAACTAATCATCCTACGACGCAATTGCCTGCAAGAGCAAAAATCAATGTATATGTAAATGGTGTACTCGTAAAGACCGTTGCGCCAGACAAAACGGCAATCAGCTGGGATGAATGGTTTACGGCTTCTGAACGTTTAAACCTGCAAGCAGGGAAAAATGTAATCAGTTATCGTATTGATAACGGGAGTATAGGTAATGTGAATGTGGACTTTATAACGATGTATAAGGCAGATGTTCCAAATCCGGATTTTTCATCGGATGTAACGGGCACACTTGCCGGAATGCCCCAAGTTTCGTTAGGAAATGACTTCGAGGTGAACTATGGTTTAGCCCATGTATCGACAAGCATGGAAGATGCTATTTATGCTCAGGATCTAATCTTCAACTATGATCCCGATAAACTTGATTTTGTTTCGGCAGTATCCCTAAAAGATGGCCTGCTGGTCATTGATTCTCAAACGGAAGTCCTTGGCCAGGTCCGGATTCTGCTTGCAAGCCAAGGGGCTGATCATCCTGTCACGACCGATGGTGATTTGCTTAAATTAACCTGGAAAGCGATCAAAGAGACGGCTACTACAAGCATTACCTTATCCCGGGCACAGCTTGCGAACGGAACGGGTGCAGAGACAACGCTTGCCCCAGTCACGCATAGCCTGGAGGTCATTGGCATTAATGATCTGAACAAAGAAGCATTACATGCGTTAATTGCTGAGTCCCAGGCCGCGGTAAATGCAGCGGTGGAAGGCAATGCTCCTGGACAATACCCGGTTGGCTCCAAAGCTGTATTGCAAAGTGCGATTACAGCAGCCAAAGCAGCATCCGAGAGCGCTGAAAGCCAAGCAGACATCGATCACGCCGTAAGCATTTTAAACCTGGCTTTGCACGCATTTGAGAATGCAGTCCATGCTTCAAAGTCGGGCGATATGAACGCAGACGGATTAGTGACCATTGGCGATCTCGCCATCGTTGCTGCCAGCTATGGGGAAAATTCGACCAGCCCGGATTGGAATAGGATCAAAAAAGCGGATTCCAACCTTGACGGCGTCATTGATGTTGCTGATCTAGCGGTTATTGCGAGAGCAATTTTTCAATAAGGCAATGTAATGCAATGAAGGTGCCAGCTATTCCGAGTTATTAAGTTTGCATAGGAAGAAGCCAAGTTGCGGACGATCATTCGTCAAAATGACTTGGCTTTTTCCTTGTACGCATATTCCAGGCATAGGATAGTCTAGAATGCAGTCTACGGTTTACTTGCATAAAGAAGCGCCGTTACGGGTGTTAGACTGGCCAGCATGGTTGAGTACCCTTTGCCTTCAAGCCAGTTTATCAGGCTGGAAGCCAGGGAGGGATGCCAGGTGGTCGGTGAAATCTTGTCTTTGAAAAAAGCTGATTTTAAAACATCAACATCTTCATCATGCAGTTTCATGATACCGGTAACAGCGAGGCGGCCGCCAGGAAGGAGCACACGATCCATTTCTTCAAGCGCCATAAGCTGCTGGTCAGGGTTAAGATGATGCATGGCAAAGGTACATGCGATGAAGGAATAGCTTTGCGCGGCCAGCGGCAAGGCTAACATATTCCCCAGCTTGGCCTCTACGGCAGGCAGCCTTCCCCGAAGGATTGCAAGCATCTCGGCGGATTGCTCGACTGCGGTGAGCTTTGCTCCTGCTTTTACGAGCAAAACGGATAAATTGCCGCTGCCGGGCGCCAGCTCTAAACCAAGCTCGCCCATGCCCGGATCTAGCCATTCTACCGTATTAATTAAGGCATCGTTATATTGCTCCTCAGACAGCAGTCCGCCAAGCGATACGAGAGGCGTATCAAACCCGTGCTGCAGAGCTAAACCATCATAATTCCATTGATCGCTCCATGAAGCGCGGACCAGCCGGTTGCGCTTCATTTCTTCGGCAGCATGCTCGATTTGATCCAGCTCGGGAAATCGGCTGCGCCGCCATTCGGATATCGTACCATCAAGAGACTGCAGCGCTTTCGAAGCCGTAATCCATTGTTCGTATAAATGAGCGCGTGCACTCTCAACCGTGCGAATAAAAGCTTCAGGCTCATTAATGGAAGTAAGCGCCTCATGGATAGAAGACAAGGAGATCCCCAGCTCTCTCAGCGATATAATCCAGCGCAGCCGGGTAAGATCATGCTCGGAGTAGGATCGATAGTTGTTTTCCAACAGCTTGCCGGGATGTATTAGTCCTTTTTCTTCATAAAAGCGCAGCGTGCGTGGAGTAACGCCGAGCAGCCGAGCTGCCTCATGCACCTTCAAAATCATCACCTCTAATGCCATTATGAACGTTTCCGTAACGTCAAAGTCAAGCGTTCATATGCAGCAAACTGGATTTAGCTGAGTGATGCGGCAAAACAGCCATCGAATATAAAAATAGATGCCTCCGCAGCGAAATTGCTTAAGAGGCATCTATTCAAGAGCGATTATCGGCTGCCGCGCATAAGCAGCTCCATGCGGTAAACATACTCGAAAATAAATTCGAAAGCTTCCAGATGGCGTTTTGCTTCAAAAGCGTTGGCGCCCCAAGCATATATACCGTGCTTTCTCAGCAATATGCCCGGAATGTTTTTGGCGATCCGTTCCGTAATCTCAGGCACGATCGAAGGGATATGGGCAAAATTCGAAACGATAGGAATATCGATATGGGCTTCCTCATCCCAAATATTAAATCCTTTAATCAGCTCAACGCCGTCAACCGGAACAGACTTGCGATCCCAGAAGTATTCGGAAATGACGCTGTTGAAGACGGAATGAATGTGAAAAATAGCTCCTGCGCCTGTCAGCTTATAGATTTCGCAGTGAATCAAGGTTTCCGCGGACGGCTTTAACCGCGTGGCTTCGCATGGCTTGCCGTCTTGGTCAACGAAAAGATAATCCTCCGGCGTATGTACGGTTTTATCTTTGCCGCTGGCCGTCACCGCAAACTGAAAATCATCAGCATTAAAATCTCCGACACGAATGGATAGATTGCCGCTTGTGCCGGGAAACCATCCGCGTGAAGCGAAGAGTTCTTTTACTTCGCGAAGCTCGGAAAGCGCCCGCTGTTTATCTTCTAAAGCGATTTGTTGAAAGCTCATTTCACGATCTTCCTTTCGGTATTCATACTTTGGATAATGTCATGGAACGTTTCATACTCATGATGAGAGAGTCCAAGCTCTTTGCATTTTACCGTTAAATGCGAGCGGGAATAAACAACGTCGGCAAGCTTGGCGCCTTCGAAATCGGTAACGCTGTCGCCGATAATAATACGTTCGTACTCCCCGGACGGAAAACGGCGCATAATCGTCGTTTTGCACATGCCGCAATCATTGGTGCAGTGCTCATCGCATGGATTCGGCCATAATATTTCAATGCGGTCCCCGTTAAAGTCGCTGCTGTTGCAATAAATATGATCCCTTGGAATATTAAACGCCTCGAGTATGGGATACACGAAAAAGTCAATTCCGCCGCTCGTTACGTAAAATTCGATTTGCTGTTCCTTGCAAAAGTCGAGGAAGTCAGCGAATCCTTCACGAATACGGGCATTTGCGATACTGAACGCAATGACTTCCTTCTGCATGGAAGAAGGAAGGAGACGAAACAGCTGCCCTACGCCGTCCTTGATGGTAATCTCCTGCGCAATCGTCTGCTCCGCAATTTTCTCCCAGCCCTCCGGGTTAAAATGCTTAATAATCGCAATGATGTTGTCATTTACCGTAATTGTCCCATCGAAATCACAGAACACGATGCGTTTCTTGGCTGTTTTGTTGTCTGTCATTATTCTTTGATCCCCCAGGCTTGAATTGCTGCTTGCAGCGGCTCATTGCCGGCTTGTTCAGCCGCATCGCGGAGCGGAACGCCATTTAACGTGGCAGCGATCGCTTGGCGGAATGCTTGCCCGCCCGCTGCGGTGCCCATGGAATGCCCATGTATGCCGCCGCCGGCATTTACGACAACATCCGTGCCGAAATCCTTCAGTATGAGCGGCACTAGACCAGGGTGAATGCCCGCGGATGGAACAGGGAAGCTTGTCCGAAGACCATGCAGGGGCGCAAGCAATGCATCCTTAACCGCTAAGTTTTCTTCCTTCGGCATCACGACCGAACCATATGGTGAAGGAAATAGCACAAGATCTGCCCCAGCGAGCCGCATCAGCTTGCCGAGCAGCAAGGATGCGCTGATGCCGTAATGGGGGGAAGGGTACATCGCGCCCGCCATTGCGGGATGCGCAGCTATGGGAACGTGAATTGATTTATCGCTGCTCAGCTCATGCAATACGTCAAAGCCGTAGGCAAGCACATTGAAAAGAAGCGCATTGGCACCCGCATCGATTGCTTTACGGGCATTGGCAGCAAGCTGGGACGTAGGTCCAGTCAAATTTACAGCGTACAGAAGCTTTTGACCCGTCTCAGCTTCTGCGCGGCGAGCAGCGTCCATACAGGCTTCGACACGCTTTTCAAGCGGTGTAAGCGGATTTTCGAATAAAATTTCATCGTCCTTAATTAAATCCACGCCGCCGAGCGCTTGTTTATAAAATTGATCCTGCAGATTAGCCAAATCATAGCCCACGACGGATTTGAAAATGCTCATAAGCAGCGGACGGTCGTGGACGCCTAGCAGGTCGCGGACGCCGTTCAGCCCGAATTTCGGCCCAGGAAAAGCAGATGCAAAATCCTCGGATACGTCCAGATCCATCAGCTTGATTTTGCCGTCCATCGAAAGCTTGCCGAATACGGTAACGAGCAGGGCAGGGAGGTCACGGCTGAAATTGATATCGGGATAGGCAATAGCGATATCGGCATAACGTTCTCCAGGCGCGTCATTGGCTGGTTCATGAACGCTCACGGACAATACTTTGCCTAGATGCTTCTCCATTTCTGCTTTCTGTGCTTCTGGCAGCTCGGTCCAGCTCCCGACAGTCAGGCCGACAGCAATCGAGAGCGCCTTCTTATTAAAATCCGCTTTATCGTCATAAGAGCGGTAAGTGGCTACGCATACTCCGTTCATTCGTTAATGCTCCTCTCAATGGCTTCGCCTAGTTCACCTGCGCGTTCAGCAGAACGATGAACCGCTTTATGGATGGTTTCGGCAAAGCGGTTTTCGGCCATTAGCTCAAGAGCGGCTTGGGTCGTTCCGTTAGGGGAGGTTACTTTGCGGCGAAGCTCCGCCGGCTCTTCACCGGTATGGCGAACCATTTCCGCTGCGCCCAGAACGGTTTGAACGACCAAATCCTTAGCGGCAGATTCTGTTAGGCCTAACTGAACAGCCGCTTCGATCATGGATTCCATGAAATAGTAAACGTAAGCAGGACCGCTGCCCGACACGCCGGTCACTGCTTGCTGGAGCGATTCGTCGACGACGGCATTAATGCCCACCGAGCTGAAAATTGTTTCCGTAAGCAACCGCTGCTGCGGCGTAACTTTATCCGAAAAACTTATGCCGGAAGCGCCAAGCCCGATCGTGCTGGAAGTGTTAGGCATCACGCGAACGACGGCTGTTTGGCCGCCTAGAAGCTGCTCGATTGCGCGGATCGATAAGCCGGCAATAACCGAAATGATCAGTTGGTTCGGAGAAACAAAGGATTTGATCGAAGCGATGGCTTCGGCAGCATCCTTTGGTTTCATCACGAGAAAAATAATATCCGCGTTCCGCATATAAGATTCGTTTGCTCCGCCTTGCAATATGGTTTGAACGCCGTATTGCCCGTGCAGCTCAGCAAGCCGTTCCGCATTTTGGCGGTTAAGCATAGAGATCTGTTTGGCTTGGATAAGCTCTTTATTGATCAAACCTCTCGCGATTGCCTCAGCCATGGATCCTGCGCCGTAGAAGCAAAGCTTAAGGGTGGAAATGTTGGTTTGCGTTAATTGCGACATCGTGGCATTCCTCCGTTAAATCGTATGTTAGAAATAATGATAGCTGGATTGCATTAACCTCTGATTTGGCCGTTTCCAAAAATCTGATATTTGGTGGAGGTCAAAGCAGGCAGTCCCATTGGCCCGCGGGCATGCAGCTTCTGCGTGCTGATACCGATTTCCGCGCCGAATCCGAATTCGAAGCCGTCGGTAAAGCGGGTGGAAGCATTGTGATACACCGCTGCCGCGTCCACATCTTGAATAAATCGCACTGCGTTGTCTTTGTTTTCCGTAACGATACATTCCGAATGCTTCGTGCTGAAGCGGCGAATATGCGACAGTGCGCCATCCAGATCAGAAACGATGCGGATATTCATGATATAGTCATTATATTCTGTGCCAAAATCCTCATCCGAAGCCAATTTTGTGCCTGGAATCAGGGCGACGGTTCTCTCGCAGCCGCGAAGCTCGACGCCGGCTTGGAGGAAACGTTCCGCAAGCGGAATAAGATGCTTTTCGGCAAAGGTTTCATGGACAAGCAGGGTTTCCATCGAGTTGCAAACCGAAGGACGCTGGACCTTAGCGTTAAAAGCAATTTCAACGGCCATCGTGTAGTCTGCACTTTCATCGACGAAGGTATGGCATATGCCTGCTCCGGTTTCAATGACAGGAACGGTTGCGTTCTCGATGACGTTTCGGATAAGCGACGCGCCTCCGCGCGGAATGACGACATCGAGCAGGCCGTTCAGTTTTAGCATTTCATTTACGGAAGCGCGGTCTGAATCCTCGATAAGCTGAATGGCATCTGCTGGCATATCGGTAGCATGAAGCGCATTTTTTAAGATTTCAACGATTTTGCGATTCGACTCAAGCGCCGCCGAGCCGCCGCGAAGCACGACGCAATTGCCTGTTTTCAAACATAAGCCTGCGGCATCCACCGTCACGTTTGGTCTCGCTTCATAGATCATGCCAATAACGCCGATCGGCACTCTGATTTTATTGACCTTTAAACCGTTTGGACGGTCAAAATGCTCAAGCAGCTCGCCAACCGGATCCGGGAGCTCGACGATTTGCCGAAGTCCTTCGGCAATGGCGGCCACTCGATCACCATTCAGCGCCAAGCGGTCGAGCAGGGAAGGGCTCGTGCCTTGCTCGCGTCCACGCTGCAAATCAAGCTCGTTTGCGGCGATAATGTTCGCTTGTTCCGTTAGCAGGGCATCCGCCATGCGCAGGAGTGCCGTGTTTTTTTGTTCGGTTGTCAATCGGTTCATGATGGCTGAAGCATCCTGAGCCAATGATGCTTTCGTTCTAACTTCGCTGGCCATAGAAGATAGCCTCCTTATTATTTTAATGTAATCCATTCATCGCGATGAATAAACTCGATGCGGGCTACGTCGACTCTTCGTTTAACTTCTTCCGTGCTAAGACCGGCCACCGCTTGGATTTGCCAAGCTGCGTAGTTGACGACGCCTCGGCCGATGGTTTCGCCTTGTTGATTCGCGACCTCAATAATATCGCCCGGCAAAAATTCTCCATGGACCTCTGCGACGCCGGCAGGAAGAAGGCTTTTTCCGCCTTCCAGCAAGGCATGGGCAGCCCCGTCATCGACGACAACGCGACCGAGAGGAATCGAGTGGAAGCCCAGCCACTGCTTCTTCATGGGCAGGCTGTTCAGCTTCGTATCGAAGTATGTACCGCGGCCGCGGCCTTGAACGGCAAGCGTCAAATCTCCTTCTAGCTGCACCTTGCCGATAAATGCATGGACGCCGCCGCGCATCGCGATGCGGGCTGCTTCGATTTTGGAGCGCATGCCCCCAGTGCCGACAGAGGAGCCTGCACCGCCGGCTACCTTCATGATATCCTCGGAAATTTGATCGACGCGTTCGATTTTGACCGCTTGCGGATTTTTACGCGGATCCTCCGTATACAAACCGTCCATGTCGGTAATGATTACGAGCTTGGATGCTTTCGTCATCGCCGCTACCAGCGCGGATAAGCTGTCATTGTCTCCGAATTTGGGGACGAGCTCATCGGTGGCTACCGTATCGTTCTCATTAATAATCGGGATGATCCCGAGCCGCAGAAGCTCTTCAATCGTCATCAACGCATTTTGAATCCGGCGCCGGTTGGAGAAGTCCGCGCGGGTCAGAAGTATTTGCGCGGCGACAATGCCATAGCCATTGAAAGCTTCCTGATACGCCTGCATGAGCAGCGCTTGACCTACCGCTGCGGCTGCTTGTTTTTCATGTACGATTTTTGGCTTGGCAGCGTAACCGATTTGGCGAAATCCGGCAGCAACCGCGCCGGAGGTTACCAACATGACGCTGTTTCCTTCCTTGTGCAAGGAGGCCAGCTCCGATGTGAAGTACTTAATGCGTTCGCGGTTCAGGCCGCCTTCTTCGGAGGTCAGCGAGCTGCTGCCAATTTTTACGACTATGCGTTCCGTCATCATTAATCCCATCCTATGCTTGTTTCGTGACAACAAAAAAGACTTTCGTCCATAAAGGACGAAAGTCTTAGCTTCCGCGGTACCACCTTTGTTGATGACCCCAATAAAATGGATCATCCAGCTTAAGCCTATAACAGAAGGCGCTGTCCGGTTCATAGCCGGCCGCTCGGAGGTAGGTTCAGCAAGCGGCCTTCGGTAAATTCTCGCAGCCCATGGAATTTACTCTCTGATCGCGACCCATCTTGCTTACTAGTCCCGTCATCACGTTTCATGTTCAATTCCTACAAGCATAACACGATCCAAAGCCGCTGTAAAGCAAGGCAAACAGCGGATCATCCTTAAAATAAATTCAGCTTTCCGATCCGTTCCACCGCTTCCTGCAGCCTTGCTTCGCCAGTAAGCAAACCGAGCCGGACAAAGCCTTCGCCATGCGTGCCGAATCCTACGCCGGGAGCGACAACGACATCCGCTTCCTGCAAAAGAAGATCGGCAAAGGATTCGGAGGTATAGCCTTCGGCAACCGGCAGCCAGCAGAAAAAGGAACCGCCGGGGCGCGCGGCTTTCCAGCCAATACGATCGAGAGCGCCGAACAGTGCCTCGCGGCGGCTCTCATACATCGATCTTAATTCAGCAACGCAATCCTGCGGGCCAGTCAATGCGAGGGCGGCTGCTTCTTGAATGCCGCCGAAAAGGCTGCAATAGTAATGATCCTGAATCATATTGATCAGCTTCACGATCTGGGCATTCCCGATGGCAAAACCTACGCGCCAACCGGCCATATTGTACGTTTTGGACAGCGTATAAAATTCGACGCCCACTTCCTTCGCGCCCGGCGTTTGAAGGAAGCTGATCGGTTTCTTGCCGTCGAAGCCGATGGCGCCGTATGCGAAATCACTTGCAACAACAATGCCATGCTCCTCTGCATATTTGACCGTTTGAGCATAAAATTCGGCATTCGCAACCGCGCCCGTCGGATTGTTCGGATAATTCATGAACATCAGCTTGGCACGTTCCGCTTGTTCAGGGCTAATCGCTGCGTAATCAGGCAAATAATCATTTTGCTCCGTCAAAGGCATGAATACCATTTCGGCGCCGGCCAGCGCTACACCCGACCAATAGTCAGGATAACCGGGATCAGGGACAAGGCAGACATCGCCCGGATTAAGCAGGCATTGACTGATTTCAACGAGTCCGGTTTTTCCGCCGAAGAGGATCGCAACCTCGGTTGTCGGATCTACGTCTACGTCGTAATCTTCTTTGTACCGCTTAGCGACGGCTTCCTTTAGAAAAGGATAACCGCTAAACGGAGGATACTTATGGTATAACGGATTAGCCGCAGCTTCCTGAAGCTTCGCAACAATATGGGGAGGAGTCGGCTGATCCGGATTGCCTTGTCCCAAATTGATGACATCGCGTCCTTTGGCCGTTTGGGCATTCGCTTTTGCGACCAGTTTGGCAAAAAATTGCGTCGGAAGACCATTCATCCGATCTGCAGGTTGAATAAGATGTTTACCGATTTGTGTTTCCATTCCCTCACACTCCACATGGCAAAATCGCTATCTATTTAGGCAATAGCTTAAATGTAGCATGAATGCCGGGAGAAGAGAAGCGGAGCCTATAGGGCTGGAACGCCTACTTTTTGAATGAACGGCTTGATATCGGCTTTGAAAAGGAACAAATAGGGTCTGCGTTTCTCGTCGAATACGAGCAGGATCGGCGGCTTATCCTTGCAGTAAAAAAGGAAAAGATCATCCGATGTGACCGATACATCATTTTGTTTAATGGTCACTGCTTTTTCAAGCGGCACCCTGTATACATAGCTGCAGCTCTCGTCAGTCGTCACTTGGGGAGCAAGCCCGGTTATGGAGTTGACCCATGAAGAAGCAAATGTTTGAAATTGTGCGTCGTTAGGAATCGTTTTAATGACTTTGCCTGCGGCCACGTCAAATACCTGCACCGGCTTTAATCCGGTTTCGGAGCTTGGCGCGCTGTGGGCAGGGTGGGCAGCAGCAATTTGAACAAATAGGAAAAGCGAGCAGCAAGCCAGGAGCATTGCGGCTATTCGTTTTGAAAGCATAACAGACATTCTCCTTTTTTATAGAAAAGTAGTAATTTCCTCGTTGTTACGGTTCCCATCTTGACACAGATCCATGACAGGGTATCATTAGGGAAAAAAAGCAATATCGGGAGGAATCGTAAGATGGGCCAACAATTGCGGCTTGCGCTGCTGCAAATGAACATAGAAGCGGGAAGTCCGGAAGCCAATTTCGCGAAGCTCGCAAGCCTGCTTGAAGAAGCAGTCAGCCAGGCAAATAAGCCGGATGTCATTATGTTTCCTGAAATGTGGAATACGGGTTATGCGCTGACGGAAATCAAAACGTTAGCAGACCAGGATGGAGCCCGCACCCGGGCGTACTTGTCCGAATTCAGCAGAAAGCATCAGGTAAATATCATTGGAGGATCCATTGCCGAGACGAAAGGCGATCAGGTATTAAATACCATCTATGCCTTTGATCGTTCCGGACAAGTGATTGCTGACTATTCAAAAATTCATTTGTTCCGTCTGATGGATGAGGAAAAATATTTAGCTGCAGGAGATAAGCCGGGTAAGCTTACGCTCGAAGGCGCGGAAGCGGGGATGATGATTTGTTATGATATCCGTTTTCCGGAGCTGGCCAGAAAGCTGGCGCTGGAGGGTGCCAAGCTTCTGTTTGTACCAGCCGAATGGCCGAATCCGCGCCTGCACCATTGGAAAACGCTGCTGACGGCGCGCGCAATTGAGAATCAAATGTTCGTTATTGCCTGCAATCGCATGGGCACGAGCGGAGATACGCAATTTTTCGGCCACTCCTTGGTGCTGGATCCGTGGGGAGAAACGATTGCGGAAGCCGGCGAAGAAGAAACGATCCTGTATGCCGATATCGATTTGTCGCTCGTCGATTCGGTCCGCGCCAAGATCCCGGTTTTTGAAGATCGCAGGCCCACTATATATGAAGCTTAATTACCGGTAGCTGCTAATTGTTTTATTCAGCGTACGGATAAAGGCATCCGCCGCTTTGGACAAATACCGTCCCTTGCGGC